>CAOYQO010000003.1 GCA_948566455.1 uncultured Phocaeicola sp. | reverse complement strand
TTGGAGACAAAGATAACAATTTATAAATTTACCCCTCAGCTTTTTACATTGACCCTTTCAACAGACGAAAACAAGCAAGTGATACCACTTGTGCAGCCGTAGAAATCGTTGTCTGTCTGGGTCGTGAACGTTTCTACTTTTCAATCGGTATCTTTCTGAATGCCACTCAATGGCTGGATGGTAAGGTAATCAACCATCCCAAGGCAGCCATTTTCAACGAACAGATTCAAAAGAAGGTAACGGAGTTTGAACGTATCATCATTGCTATGGAAGTAAATGGTGACGATATGACCACCCAACAATTCAAAACCTATCTGTCATCAGATGGCAGCAACCGACGCAACTTCATGGCATGGATGCGCGAACGTATTCAATCCCGCAAAATGAGAGAAGGAACGCGCAAGGGACATTTGACCACTTATAAAGCCCTTCAGCGTTTCGGCAAATTCAAGACATTCGATGATGTAACCCTTACTCACATCTATGAATTTGATATGTTCATTCGTGAAGAAGAGACTTACACATCTACAGGCAAGCTCATTGAACGTAGTCAGGCAGCCATCCACAATTATCACAAACGATTCAAGAGTTACGTCAGCGAAGCCTTCCGTTTGGGGCTTATCAAAGAGAATCCATACAACCGCTTCCAAGACAAACGTGGTGAGAAGGGCAAACGCCCACATCTCACCAAAGACCAGATAAAACGGTTGATTGCCATTCGTGAAGAGTCTGCAGACAGAGTAGCCAATAAATACCTTGACTTCTTCCTCTTCCAAATTTTTACGGGCATGGCGTATAGCGATGCCAAGTCGTTCGACTATACCCAGCACATCATCACGGTAGATGGGCATGCTTACATTGATGGGCATCGAATGAAAACAGGAGAGGAATTCATCACCCCAATCCTTCCCTATACCCAAAAGATTTTGGAACGGAACGACTACAAACTTCACATCACTTCCAACCAAAAGTACAACCAATTCCTGAAAGGTGTCGGTTTGGCTCTCGGTTGCAGTTTTCTTTTGACCACCCATGTGGCCCGCCACACCTTTGCCTGTACCATCAGTTTAGGCGAAGGAATCCCTAAGGAAGTTTTGCAGGTAATGATGGGACATTCTTCCATCAGAACAACCGAACTCTATGCCAAGCTTCCCATGGAGTTCGTCACCCGTAATCTTGACAAAAAGCTTTTCCATATTTGGGGATAACACTTCCTATTAAGCGTAAGAAAAGCCGCATTGCACCACCTGAAACGAGAGGTCAATGCGGTATCTCTTTTTCCATCCCATTTCTACGTTCGGGCTTGCCCGTTATCCACACAAAAACATAGTTGGGTAGCCTAATTCCCCGAAGTGATAAATCACACGGGTGGAGTGTACACTGGAATCAGCAAGCTGAGTAGAGGATTATGTAGACAAACCATCTATAAACATCGAAAAGAAGGTCATAAAAAAGGTCATCACTGTGACCTTTTTTTGTGACCTTTTTTAATCTTGCTTATTTTCAGCAATCACTCATTACCATTTACAATTTTCCAATGTCCACCTTTGGCAGCACCCTCACGTTGTATAAGTCCTAATTTCTTTAAGCGATCAAGATTATACTTGATACCATCCTCTGTTGAATTATCTATATGTAAGGCCAAATCTTTACGAGATGCAGCAGGATTTATCGCCAAGTAAGCCAAAATATCTTTCTGCATCTTGGAAAGTTTCTGGGTAGTTTTCTGGGTAGTGTCTAAGTTGGTGTCTGAGTTAGTGCCTAAGTTGGTGACTAAGTTAGCAGATGCATTAGGTCGTTTGAATGTAATCTAAACAAGTAAACCATCCGTTCTATATTCAAGTTCTGAAATCTTTTCATGTAAAATCGATGTGTGTTATTACGCAAAGAAATGTTTCTTGAAAAAGGCAGATATTTTGTGATTAGCTCTAAATAAAATAAAAAACGAAAAGAAATTTACCATATTATTTGTTGTGTTGAAAAATATATCTATCTTTGCACAAACTTAAAATAAGTGAAGCATGAAACTCAATAAAATAAAAATTTCGGGTATTTTCAATCTGAAGGATGTCGAAATATCTTTGGATGATTTAAGTGCATTGATTGCGCCTAACAATTATGGCAAAAGTAATGTGCTTCGTGCCATTGATTTCGGTGTCTTTTTTATGGAGGCTTCTTTAAAGAGAAAGTTATCATTGATGCGCAATCGTTCTCTCATACCCATTAATACAGCTTTGGAAGGTACTCCGTTTTCTTTTGAATTGGAAGGAGAATTTTCTAATGGAGAGAAAACATTCAGCTTTGTTTACGGCTATTCTTTTGAGTGGTGGAAGACCTCAAAAGATGATGGCGCCAGAATTATAGGTGAATACTTAAGAATGAAATCAGATGATGACTTGAAGTTCAGAAGTTATATCAATCGTGAAGATACGAATGTTGCTTATTATTTGGCTTCACCAACTGGCCGTTGTTCCAAACAACTTCTTGTCGATAACAATATATTGGCATTAAATAAATTGGCTAATTTTGATGACCTTTTCTATATTGACTCTATTCGTCAATTGAACAGATTGGATGTTCGGGAAATAGGCACTTTGCAACATCCGGATAGCTTGTTTAACATGATAGCACCGGACGATGATGTGAATGAGTTAAGTTTGGATTATCCTCGTGAGTCCAAAGTTGGCTATTATCTAAATAGTTTGAAAAAACTTGCTCCCAATAAATACGAATTACTGAAAGATGTAGTAACGGGACTATTGGTAACAATTGAGGATTTTGAACCTGTACAAATAGATTTACGTAAAGATGTAGAAGAGGAGGAAACGAAAGATTTGCCTTTCCGTTTACCGGAAACCTTTTACGATGTTCGTGTAAAGGAAAGATACAATAACCAATATACTTCCATCAGTCGCATTTCTTCAGGGTCAAAGAAAATATTCTTTATCCTAACTTTGGTGATAGCTGCGGAAATAAATAAGATTCCATTGCTTTTGTTGGAAGAGTTGGAGAATTCCGTACATCCAAGACTATTGCAGAACCTGTTAACGGCAATTGTGCAATTAGCGGGCGATACCAAAGTGCTGATTACAAGCCATTCACCTTATTTGATTAAGTATTTGGAGCCGACTAAGATGAAATTTGGTATTCCTACCGAATTGGGGGTTGCCGATTTTCGAAGCCTCAAACCCAATAAGGTAGCCAAGGTATTGAAGAATGCATCAGCGGAAGAAGTCTCTGTGGGTGAATATATGTTTGAGATGTTACTTGACATGGATTGTAACGATGAGTTGATTAACGAATATTTCAAGTAATGGGAAAAGGACAATCAAAATCACATATAGTTATATTCGTCGAAGGAGACACGGACCAGATATTCTTCGAAGGCCTGTTGGAATACTATCGGAATCATTCTTCTACTCCCGTTCATTCATGTGAAGTGAAGAATTTAAAAGGTGTGTCCCGATATACAAGCAAGGTTATAGGCAAGCTTAAAAATGAGATTTGTCCTAAGGCTCGCAAGAAAGGTATGGAAGTGAAAGCAGTTTGTTGCAGCTACGACACCGATGTCTTTGAATTTGCAGAACGCCCCATCGTTGATTGGAAGAAGGTGGAACGTGAAGTAAAAGCATTGAAGATACAGAACTTCTGCCAGATTAAAGTGGAACGTATGATAGAGGACTGGATTTTGGATGACATAGCAGGACTTTCCAGATATTTGAAACTGAATGAAGTTCCAAAGTTATCAGGTGATAATGCCTTTAACAAAATCCAAACTCTGTTCAAACGGGCTAACAAAGTTTACTTGAAAGGCATAAGTATAAAAGGATTTGTTGGAGAAATGGATTTTACACCAATCCGCAAATGCCGCAAATCAGCATTGAGTGAACTTGAAACATTGTTGAACGTAAATATAGATTAGGCCGATGAAATAGTAGTACTGTGACTATAAAAAAGAAGGAGAAAGCACCGCCAAGTAACCTCTCCTTCCAGAAAATTTAATATGGTTGTAATATTTTCCGACAGAATAGTCACCTGTCGTTCTTACAAATACGCTGCAAAGGTAAGGCTTTTATTTGGTTTTTACAAATTTCAGCCTCCTTTGTTGCCTATCTACAACCCTCCGGCAAGTTCTTGTCGCCGTATTTCATTAACAATTTATTAATGCTAAAAGTTTTCTTATGATAAAGAAAAATCAGCATGTTGTCCCCGTTGGTACTAAATGGGGAGTGAAAGGGGAGGGTAATTCTCGATATACAAAGGTTACCGATACTCAGAGAGAAGCTATGGTTGTAGCCCGTACGATTGCACGGAATATGCAATCAGAGTTAGTAATTCATGGAAAAGATGGTCGTATTCGCCAAAAGGATTCTTATGGCAATGATCCGTTTCCACCAAGAGGGTAAATATATGAAATTAGTAGTATTTAATGTCGGAAGCGCACTTTGTGTTTATGCGGAACATCAAACAACTCGAATAGTATTTGATATTGGGAAAGGAAATAACTTTTCACCAGTTAATGATTTTCTTTTACCTTTATATGAAAAAAGAGGAGAGCATAGATTGAAAAATAGAAATAATAGATATGGTATTAGTCAATTAATTGTTAGTCATCCACACAAAGATCATATTTCTGATATACAGGAATTTGATAAAAATTTTTATGCACATTTGTTGACAACGCCCAATTCTAAATCACCGAATGGAAATCCTCAAAATATTAATTGGAGAAAAATTACAACTCCTGACGATCCTGATGTGAAATATTTAAAACGAATGAAGATAGGAAGAAATTTACCGTTAAGAAGTTTTGATAGTGAACATCTTAAAATAGGTTATTTATGGCCATTAGATGTTGAAAACAACTCAGAACTTCTCAATGAGAGTTATACAAATAACGTAAGTATAGTATCCTTCTTGTCATTCGGGAATTATCGTGTTTTCTTACCTGGAGATTTGCAGAAGTTGGCAATGGGTGAATTTCTTAATAAAAAAACATCCATAAGAAATTCTTATGCAGAATCCATTAGAACAGAGTTAGCAAATGGAGTAGATTTTCTTATTTGCCCTCATCATGGTTTGAAATCATCCTTTTCTGTTGATTTGTTTTCATCGATGAAGGATGGAAAAACAAATAAATTGAATATCATCCCCGAAAAGTCTCTGTCAAGCGATGATGTAAGAACAGTTGATAGTCGCTATAGTACTTCTGAATATTGTAAAGGTAACAATAATCTATCTACTAAAGATAAACCTGTTTATCAAAGAAAGACTAGTAATGGTCATATTTACATAAACGAGAATGGTGATGTTGAGGTGCTAACTGATATAACTGATGTTATAAATCGTTTTTTATCGTAATTTGTAAAGCCGCTCTAAACTATGCAGAGCGGCTTTTATCTATTCGGTCACTAATTTGTCGAATTTTCTTTTTATAGGAAAAAATACAAATGAAAAAAGCTATGACATAAAACAAACATTCTGCAACTATCATAGATATATATATTGAAACGTATTTATCATATAAGAGACATATGAAAAACACGAATATGGCCATAGCAATATTTCTACAAACATTAGCTTCCTCCAAAAGAATAGGTATTTTTGCATCTTTAAATGATGCTTCCAAATATTCATTTTTATTTCTCCATTTTAAGAACTTCTTATTATTCCAATGAAGCCGAATAAGAAGTGGTTCCAAAAAAAGAGATGCTAATTTGGCAATAAATAATCCCATCACATAGCACACAATGAGAGTCTTTAAAATACTCTCGTCCACATATCCAAGTTGGGTATAATGGCATAATAACATATTGTATACAAAACCTACAAGAAGATAATTGTATAAATTATAAGACGATATTTTAGACAATAGTTCGCTCATTTTATTAACGTTTTTATTCCTCCTCCAACTTCAACCCCAATTGTTGGGCAGATTCCTTCACTACTTTATAAATCTGTGCAGATTCATCGAGCGGTTTGGATGAAGTTGATTTTGCTTTAAATGAAACTTCTATTTCCAAATTATTTTGGCTTAATGGAACAACAAAACTAGAGAATAGCTGCGTCCATTGCTCAACAGGTACTTTACCGGAAACTTTGATAGATTTGAACTTGCGAACAATAGGAACTGGCGTCTCGCCTGATTGTCCTTCCGCAGTATCAGTTGCGGGTATTTCACTACCCGTAGAAGTGTCAGCCTCAGTGTTAGATAATTCTTCATGCTTAGGCATAACGGATTTATCCACCAACCAATATTGACGGTCTTCAATATTCAATCCAAAGACATCTTCACGATGATAGATGCGTGAATAGTTTCCTTCTTCACCGAATGCTACGTTGAATTCCCCATTGTAACAATACTTTTGAATCGTGTTGACAACAGCATCACGACTTGTTATCATTGGTTTATCATCGTATTGCAGGAATGCTTCGTACAATGCTGTTACATTGATTGGGCTGTCGATAGTCGGATACAGACGATTCGTTTTCAGTGTTCCTATACCTATAGAACGTATCAGCCATTCTTCTTCAATAATGGCATCCAGCAATTTTTCAGTGATTTGCGTTTGCATATCGCGAGCAAAGTCACGCAATTCAACAGCTTCCAATCCGTCTGTCACTGAGTAGCGCATGGCTATGTTATAGACAGAGATGAGCTGTGCATTGGCTTGTGCATTGGCTTCGTTCTTCTTATCTGCAATGTCCCGTTTCTGATCTGTATCCAACTGACCACTGTATTCGTGTTGCACCCGTTCACAAGCCAAATACTCTGTCAGCTTGGATTGCAACAATCCAAGTTGGCTTTCCGAACAAGTCAAATAGAAAATGGTGTTGCGGAAAATACGTTGACTTGTACCTTTCTTCGTAGCTATCTGCTCTACATGGTTTTCAACCTTCTTGCTGATGGAAGTCGCTTGTGTGGCATAGTCAGGACTCAATATGACCAATGTCAACGTCTTCTGTTCAGGAACATCACTGGACGGATTTATCAATACTCGAAGTTGACTGTTTCCATTGATTTGGCTATTCAAGCGTTTCAGTATTTCGGCCTTTACATCGTTGGCAGAAACTTCTGACTTGGCACTATTAATTAATATATTAATGTTAGGCTTGGCTTGGAACCAATAGCTCTTAGTGCCAACGTTTGTGGCATATAAATAATAAGCGACTCGCTCCAATTTGTTGAGTGCATTATTAATTTCACTATGCTGGAATGCTGATGGACGAAGCATACAAAGTTTTAATTGTTCGATGCTTAATCCTTTGCTTTGTGAGCCACCGATGCTGCCCATTAATAGTGTTGTTGCGATACCTTGTGCTAAATTGTATTTGAAAGTATTGCTTTGTGGATCTTCATTGTCAATTTTATACGCATTGCTTGATGTTCCGATGATATCAGCATGCATCACCGTTTCCCACTGGCTTCCCATCAAGCTGGTAATTGTACTCGTCAATGTAGGCAGATTGGTCAAGTTGACATCAGAAGTATGTATCAATGCTTGTGAACCACTCAATGAACCTCTGCGATTCCAAAGGTCTTTGATGATAGACGCCAACAAGCGCAACACACCACGAGTTCGTTGGAAGCGCGAGTCGTTACCCCATTTCAAGCGGAACATATCTATCAGTTCGGGATGGAACGGGTATGCCTTGCGCATTTTGTTGATGTAATCCGTGCGGTCTGCTTCGACTGGTAAGTCCGAACGTCTGTTATGATACGTATTCTTATATCGTGTCAATACCTGTTCTATCACCTCTGGATTACCAACGTTTTCAAATAGGCGACGGCGAACCACTTCAAAGATTTCTTCGTCATCTACAGGTTTTATACCAGTACCCACACGTACAATGCGGTTTTCAAGGGACGAAAGAATTTGTTGTCCGATTTCTGATGATGCCACTTCAGTTGCACTGGCTGGCAGGGTTGCTATTAATACACATTTGGGAACTGCTGCAACCGATTCGGTCAATGTCTGCAAGAAACTTACAGTCTGTGTATAAAGTGTTCCTTTGCCCACAATCGTTCCATTGGCTTTGTTGCAATAGTCGGCCAGCTCATCCACCAATATCAGCGAAGGAGTATGCTGTTCTAGGATAGGTTTGAAAATGGAAGATGTCGGAGCCGTCCTGCTTTCATCATTGGCACGTACCTTATTATATCCTTCCACTCCTCCCAACTGATAGGCGAGTTCTCCCCATAGGGTATAGATGGTGATACCTTCGTTGGTAGTGCGCCCTTGTACTACGTCGGTTGTATTGTTCGTGAATACAGCAACCTTGGCGTTATCAAAATTGGGAACTACACCCTCTTGCAACAAATTGGCAGTATAGGCCGAATTCAGCAATGAACGTCCTGCATTGGCTATATGAAAGAGTGAAATCAAGGTATGTGTCTTACCACCACCAAAACCCGTTTGGAGTGATACAACCCGGTTTTCACTTTCTTCACCATTCAAAGCGCGAATAACCCGGTTTGCAATATCGCGAAGTCCGGCTGTAACGTAAGTCTTTTCAAAGAACATCGTAGGATTGCTATAGACTTCCTGACCGATTCCCAAGGCCACTTCGCTCAGGTTTGCTGCAAATACCGATTCATCCAAAGCACTGTTACGAATATCATAGTGAGGATATACGTTGGTAAACCAGGCTGGGATAGGTGCATCCTCACGCAATGCATTTACCTGTATGTTGGTGACAGGTTGAGGTATAGTCGCGGTTGGTTGGACTATCGTTTGTGTCTGTCCCTTGATGTTATCTATCTCCGTCACCAGTTCGTCCATCTTCATTAACTTGGCGGCTTGTTTGATGTAGAGATAGGCACCTTCTATCTCTTCGTTGTCCAAGGCTTGGTAATGGTTACACTTGTTACGGATGTCCTTTAGTTCTTGCAAATAGCTGATGAACTTGTTGGCTTTGTCGAGATTTTCAAATTCCAATCCTAATTCCCGTTTGAATCCAATGGCGAAATCCGGCAAGTTGTTGTAGTCAATGAAATACATGCACGATTGGTTTTCGCCTTGTGCTCTCATGGCTTGGTTCCAAGTAGTTTGTCTTGCCGGTTTTAATCTGGCAAAAAACAATCCTTCCCATGGTTCATTAGGGAAATGTTGCTGTAAGAAACTTACCACAAATGGACGCATGGCATCCAAAAATATGCCTAATGCTTTATGTATCTTGTCATTCATAACTTTCAGGTATTAACGGGTTATTCAAATAATGTTCCTTGGGTATAGGTTATTTCGTCACTACAATGCTGTATCAAGTCGGCAGAGTTGGAAATCAATCCTTGTACTTGTGTCAAATCATCACCTTCGGGAAGCAGTTCTTTCAATGATGCCAATACTCGCCAGAAAGGACTGCTTGCTTCGCTGCCAACTATCTTGATGTGTCGTAATATTTTGCCTCGGTCACCACTATGCCAATTGTCCATAGCCCGGTGTACTTGGTCAATCAATGGGTCGCTGGCTTCTATACCGAGTTTGTCTTTCACTACACGCTCTTTGTAGGTTGCTAAATGTTGCTTGTTGCCTGTACGGATAAGTAGATGCTTGTCAAAGATGTCGCTGATATTTACGCTCATTCCCACACGAGCAAATTTGGCGGCATCGTCAAAATCTGTATCGCCCATGCCATTCATCTGTAGCCAACCGATGTAGAAACGGGTGTATTCATCCAAACCTTCGAAACCTCGCAAAAGAGCATTGAAAGCGGATAATTTAGCAAGTTCTAATAACTCACCCACTGTAACTTCACTGCCGTCAGCTTTTTCTACTGTTTCATATTTACCAAATTCGCTTACAGCTTGACCAAAGCAAGCGGTAAGCAAGTCTGCACCACGGAAACCAAGTTCATAAAGTGCATTTACTTCTTCGGTAACTTTGGCTTCAATAGCTTTTTTTACTCGTTTAAAACTTTCAAAGCCATTGCGTTCAGAAGGACGACATGAAACCGTGACAGAACTTTCCAGATAAGCCATTTGCGATTTTAATGCTCCTGTCATTTCTGTGTCCATAGGCCAACTTCCCGTTATATTCATCTGAGAACCAATGATGGAATTACATAAAGTTGTCCATGCTTCCGTACTTTGATGAGCAAACATAATGCTCACAATATCATTCGTTTGATATTCTATAGTTCTAAATATATCCGTCAGTTTCCTTTCAAAATGTTCTTTTGCCTTGTCAATGCTATTACCGTGATGATGCTTTAAGGCCGTACATTCATCGGTTTTGGGAGTCTGAGGAGTTGCAAAATTTAAAGGATACAAAGTTCCTAATGTTCTTTTAAGCCATACATAGAAAAATTCTGATATATCAGCGTATGCTATCGCATCGTAATAAGGCGGATCAGTTACGACTGCATTTAATGATTTTTTCTCAAATTGTGATTTCTCTCCACTAGATGCATTTTTCAAAATAGCGGCAAAAGGATAATCACACTCAGATTCAATATAACGTGTTAACCATTCTAATTGATTCAATGCACTTCCAGAACTAGAACAAAAAGGATTTGATTCTGGATAATCAAAAACCATTGGAATAGCTTGTCTTCCCATTGGACGTTCTAATTTTTCACCTCCTATATGCCACACACCAAAAGATGTGTTGGCTATAGCTATTCTATCTACAAGAATTGCTAATAGAGTGGCTAAAGCTTTATCGTAAGATGTGTTTCTCTGTATGGATAATAGTTTTATTTGACGAACTAAATTGTTCAAGAAAAATATTTGTCTTTCAGAAAACATTTCACCATACAATTCAATTCCCCAACCAGGAGTATTAAAGTTTCGATTATTACCAACCTCCATACGTTCTGTTGGCCGTTCTTGGTTCTTAGGAACGTACTCTAGAGATTCAAATTCCGCTCTGTTAGGCAAACGATAATCTTTTCCTATTGGTGATTCAGTTATAACGGCAAGAAGTCTTTCACGTGTCTTTTTTGCCTTGAACTGTTCTTTCAATTGTTCCGTTGTAGTAACACTTCCACAGCAAGGACAAGTTAAAACACAACGATTATTCCATCCAGGTAAATTTTTCTCATCATATTTCCCATGCTTTATTTCAAATTGAATGTCCGTTCCATTGATAATAGGATTCAGATATACCTTTTTTGACTTGGTATTGGCCAAATAGAATTGTTTCAAAAGAGGCACCTCTGCCCTACAAGATGGATTGGAGCAAGTAGCAGTACGTGCCCAATAATAAGCGACAGGTTTATTACCCTTTTCATCTGCAGGATAAAGATGACCTACTTCAGCCTCTGTCGTAGCCAATAATTTCTTGGCATAAAATTCCACATCAAACGAAAGGCGGTTTGGTATTTCCACATTACCTGTAGGCATAACGCCAAACTTCTCTGTATAAAGCTTTACTCCTTCCTTACCGTAAAGAGCCATAAACTCTTCGTGGGTATAAGTGATGGGCTTGCCATACTTTTGCGGGAATTCTACAGAACCTTTCTCTATGATATGTGCCACCGGATTAATGTCGTTACCATACGAACAACATCCCAGTCGGGCTGCTTCCAATGGGATGGCACCACCGCCAGCAAAGGGGTCGAATACGCTTGGCATCCGATTTTGGAAACTCTCTATAGCGGCTTGCAAGGCCGTTTCTTTAACTTCTACATCTGCCGAAGCAAGATGACGGTTAGGGGTGTTATACAAATTATTTTCAGCTTCTTTGATAGCATTGAAAGCCAAATCAAACTCTGTGGCCAGTTCTTTGTAAGATGCCTCCGGATGACGCTCGGCATTATAAGCCACCCATATCAGCAAACGGGCCAAGCGAAGCACAACTGGGTCGTTCTTGCTTTCCCATTTGATCAAACAGCCTTCTTGTATTTGGTCTTTGGATGGTGTTGATTTTCCAGCCAACATATTCAGTTGACACTGGTGTGAGAACTTACCAATAAACATCAATAGACGGTTGCGAAGTGTATCCGGCATCGGGTCATAGATGGCAGTATAAGGAATATCAGGATAAGGTGCATAGAGCAAATTGTTTGCCAACATATCTTGTACGGCATCACAAAAAGCTTTCGGACAGTTGGCGTCCAAAGGGTCGGGTACCAAGCTGGCAAATATGACCGCACGACATACAGGCAGTGGACGGCGTGCCCACCACAGGTGCAAAGTTGATATATGTCCGTGACGGATAGATTTGTCTCGCACGCTCTCTGCCGAGATTTCCTTAATCGGCAAGGCAACTTCTATGAGTTTTTTGGCTTTTGTCATAGTATGATGTTTTTCTTTTATTCCTTTATGTATTTTTGTTGCCACTCTTCCAATGGCAAGTAATATTGAACTCCCTTCGACATCTTTTCAAACGATAGACGTTCGGCCGGGTTCTGTATGCGATATAGTGTAGGAGTGGTTTTGCAATTCACGACAATGTAGAGCCATGCTTTGTTTCCCAATTGAGCCAAACGGTTCCATTCATTTTCAGAAAGTATGACACCATCGGTAGTTGCACGACCTTTCACCTCGATGTAGCGTTTCATTTCGTAAGCATCGATGCTCTTGATGTCGTAGCCCAAATTCTGTTCCGACACATCTTCGGGAGTACGTCCTTGACTCGTTTCATATTCCATCGCAAATTGCATGGCAATAGCTTCTACCTCTTCATCACGCTTCATGTGGAAATGTTGTTCGTATTCCACTTGCGAAAGCGGCACCACGTAGGCACATCCAATAATTTCAGGTTCTTTGGGTGATACCTCGGTCATCTGACCCATTTCCGCAATACGCTCTTCCCGTTTGTGCATCAACTCCTTTTTCCGCTCAATCTTATGCTGTAACTTTTCTTGCAACTTCATATCCCCCATGAATGCCTTCATCTGCATTTCATTGATGGCAATATCCAAGTCCATGATGATTTGACTGAAAGCCGTTCGGAGGTATTCCTGACGTTTGGCTGAGTCTTCCCCAACCTTCACTTTCGTTTCTTCAAACAAAGGTAAGGTAATATTCTCGAACGCCCAACTCATCACTTCATGACTTTGTACTGTTTCGGGTGGCAATATCTCCTTGGCAAATTGCGATGGAGCATGCAAATCGAGGAACTTGGCCGGAGAAGTGCTATGGTAAGAACCGTCAGTCGTCTGATAAATGAAGCTTAACAGTTCGTTGGCAATACTGTCGTCTCCCTTGTTGGGACGATTGTCTGTAATCTGGTTCTTGACAAAGAAGGCAAAATACTCTTCGGTGTCTTCCGGTGACACCAATATGGTACCTTTCAGCATCTCTTCCTTGAATTCCTTACGCACACAATCCACCAAAGCATCAAATAGAGCATTACCTGGATTGATGTAATGTACTTTGCCCAAGATGGCAGCCGTATTCTGATAGTCAAGGAATATCTGTTTGTCGAAACAGAATAGCAGCTGGCTGAGATTATCGGCCAATATATTGTAACTTTCCTTCAACTGTTTGCTCAAGATGTCAAGAATGGATGTTATCTTGTAGATTCCTTTTTGCACAGCTTCGTATTGACCACCTAAATAGCAGAATGCCCGTTCAAAGAACAATTGGATGTAGATAGGTTGCAACCGTTTTTCATCAGAATCCTCTTTCAGTATGCGGGCATCCTTGTAATCGACTTCACTATGTGCTATGGCATTCTGTTGCTCTTCGATGCGATTCTTGAACTCAGATTCCAATTGTTGATTGTTCTGATTCAGGAATAGGTCGAGGTCGGACTCCTTACCATCGAATACAGAAGAAATGATAGCTTCAAGGCTTACATCTTTCAATACATCTTGAATCACATCATACACACGGTCATCTCCCATACTCTCACGGATAACATCCAGCTTGGTAAGCAACTTGGAGAGCACTTGACCTTCGCGTGTATTGTCTGCAACCATATTGAATACAAGCACATCCTCCTTTTGTCCATAACGATGGATACGTCCCATACGCTGCTCCAAACGGTTGGGATTCCATGGTATATCCCAGTTGATAAGCAATCGACAGAATTGCAAGTTGATACCTTCGCCGGCAGCATCGGTTGCAATCAATATCTGAGTATCGGGTGCCATGAACTGCCATTGTGCGGCACGGCGGTCATCGACCGACAAACCTCCATGAATGACTGCCACCTTGTAGCCGTTATTGGTGAGGCGTTCTTGCAAATAGAGTAGCGTATCTTTATGCTCTGTAAAGATAACGAGTTTCTGTCCGTCAATGACACCTTGACTTTTCAGCAACTCTTTGAGTTGAATATATTTCTTTTCTTCTTGATTCTGATTGTAAAGTTGGTTGGCAATATCATACAGACGTTTAACCTCTTGGGCTTCATTGGCTATCTCAATCAAACTCTTTGATGTCGTAAAGAGTTTGAACTTCTTCGGATCAGAAAGAATGTTGTCAAGTGCATCCTTTTCATCATCTTCCAAGTCATCGTACTGGTCCATGTTATCCACATCCACCAATTCCAACTTCTGACGCTGCTTCCAAATGTTCGGATTCTTGTTGACTTCATCCACAATACCCTGCAACGCATTCCAACGTTTGAAAAGTGTGTTTTTGATGGCAAAGATGGAACTGACCAAACGGCGTTGCATCACGGCCAAGGCCAAAGTTACATGAATATTCTTTTCCTCGGTGGCTTCTTCCTTGCGTTGTGTCAAGTAATTGGTCACTTGGTCATACAGGTATTTCTCTTCGGGAGTCAGTTGGTAAGAAATGGTTTTGGTAAAACGATTCTTATAAAGCGGATTACCATTCCAGTCTTTCATATCCTCCTTCAAACGACGAATGAAGAACTTGTTCAGTCCATCCTTGCTAAGTTCCTTTACACGTTCTGTTGCCACATCGTCTGTAGCAAATATATCTTCATCCAATAACTGAAGTAACTTTTTGAACGTATCGGTACGTCCTCGGTGTGGAGTAGCAGTCAGCAACAACATGTGCTCGCATTGTTGAGAAAGTACGTAAGCAGCTTCGTAGCGTTTGGATTTATAGGTTTTCTGTCCATATTCGTAAGCCGACAATTTGTGCGACTCATCAAAGATAACCATATCCCAACTGGTATTGCTTACTACAGAAAGTACATCCTCCCGACTGATAAAGTCGATAGAAGTAACGATTTTGTTGGCTGTACGGAAAATATTAGGATCAGCAGTAAACAGACTGCGATTGACAAGTGTGAAAGGTATATTGAACTTGACACCCATTTCGTCTTCCTGCCATTGTTTGGTCAAGCCACCAGGAGTAATAATCAGAATACGTTCAACAATACCACGCATGATAAGTTCCTTCAAAAGAAGGCCTGTCATAATCGTTTTTCCTGCACCGGTATCGTCAGCCAACAGGAAACGAATCTTAGGCTGGGGTAACAAGAACTTGTAAACAGCTTCCACCTGATGGGGAAGAGGGTCAACCACACTACAGTTGATGGCAAACAACGGGTCGAACTGATATGCTGAATGTATACGCTCGGCCTCAGCAAACATCACAAATTTTTCAGGATTACCCTTAAAGTTAAATTCCCCTTCGGATGTCAATACTTCCAAATACTCGAACTGCTCTTTGGTAATCACTTTGGTACTAGTCTTGTTGGTAGTAACACCCGTGTATTTGATAGAATACATGTTTCCCAGTGCCTGTACTTTAATGACAGTTACAGGCTCAGTTGGTATCAGATTCTTAATGATTTGGTTGACTTCTATCATAATTATTTCTTCAATTCAATATTATCAACCAATAAATCCTTCGCTTCAACCCCTAAAAGGGAAGCAATCTCATACAATAATTCAATACTTGGCTGTCTGCGATTACAGACATAGGCATTGGTCTGGCTAAAACTTTTGCCTATCTTTTCTGCCAGCCAAGTTTGTTTAATGCCTTTTTCTTCAAGTACTTCTTTTATCCGATTCATATTTATTACTTATTTGTGAATGCAAAAATATGAAAAATAATGCGATAAAAAGAAGAAATGAGAGAATATGTTATATTTGAAGTATCATTTTATTGAATATCTATGTTTATATCCTTCTCATACTTCCCCCTCAACGACTTCTCTCGAATAACCACAACATGCATGTTGGCTCTTAGACGGTCAAAGGTGCGAAGTCCGTATTTGGTTTTGATTTCTTCCAAAGTCAGGTTGGTATTGGTAACAAGTAGAGTCCCGTGTTTCTCTATGCCATCGACAATTTCGGAAAAAACGATGTGAGAATTTCCATAATCGTAGAATGTTCCTTCAATACCGAAATCGTCTATGGCAATGAATCGTTGACGCAAAGAACTACGATATGTCGCTTCGTTGCAAAGTTCTGTTGCTTGGTATCGTGAAAAGACTTTGTGTAATGCCATTCGGAATATTAAAGGGATAACTTTCATACAGATTTCGGATTTCCCGACTCCTGGTGGACCAATCAGCAATAGACCTTTTCCTTGATTGTCAGTTAGCCAATTTACTATTTGGTCATAATCAGCAAGCCATTCCACTTTGTGGTGCATGACTTCTTCAAGTCCAGCAATTAAAGCTTCTTTGGCATTAGGGATTCCAAAACGAAAAGGTATTGATGCATAGTCATCATCATTCTTCCGTGCCTCTGAAATAGCATGTTGAAAATCTTCTCTTGTCAATCTCATCATTGCCATTGTTCGATAGGTTTGTATTTATCTAATGAATCATCTGCAAGTATAAGTCCCTGTTGCGACGTGTTTTTACGCAGCGACATAGACGGCTTACAGTTTCCTTGTTTGCATACCCAATTAACGAAATGCCGTTTGGTGTCTTCCTCTGTTTTTCGATTGACACCACTTGCGTGAAGATAACGAAAGAATTGTGCCAACAAGGTTGCCATATCGGTTGATGATGCAACCATATTTTTACCAGACAAGTATTCTTTTACTTTTCCCTTCCATTCCATATCAAGCGAAAGCACTTCTTCCAATTCTTCAATAGAAAGCATAGAATGTTCTTCGTGTGTGCGTTGACTTATAACTTCTTTGTCTATATCTACTTCTTTATTATTGAGGGTCAAGTCTTCCGTCAAGTGTACAGACAAGTCCTCCGTCAATTCAAGTAGCAAATATTTGGACGGTTGAAAGCGAGTTGTTCCATTGGTAAAACTTATCAGTTTTCTTTTCGCCAATCGTTCTCTGGCTGTTACCAATGTTTGTTTCGACATCCGAAGTCGGTTGCAAACATGAAAGGTAGGGCAAGAAAAAGGCATTTTCCAATGAAACTTGTTGCACTCGTTGACAAGAAAGGCATAAAGAGCGACTTCGCTTGCAGCAAAGGATTCGTAGGCCGCCAGTCGCCAAAATTGGTTCATGTAGTCAATATACGTCATAAGCAGACCCTCTTTTATGCAAACTTTGTCAACAGTTCACGGTCAAGAATTGTATCGTCAATCTCCATCCGACTAAAGTACAACCGACTGGCACTTCTATGAAATGGAAGCTGTCCCCGTTGACATCGCTTGCGCACGGCATCTGTAGATATGCCAAGATAATCGGCAACCTGTTTTATATTCATCACGTAATCTGCCTTCCGTTGTAAAAGGATGGCAGCATCATCTACAATGCGAGAGAAATTCTCTCCATTCGCTTCTTTTTGTTTCTTCGTCAATGTCTTCATACGCTTAATTTTTGAAATTTTGTGTTGCGAAGTTACAGACGAAGACACAAATGGACGAAAGTACAAAAGAAAATCAGTCAGAATTTAGGTTTTATTGTGTTTGGGCGAAAAATCATACTCTTATTTCATACTCGTAAAACAATGAACCAACCCCAAACAGCCGTTTGAGATTGGTTCGATTATTACTTTTAATATGCAATTCAATTATTGCAAGGGTCTCTATAAAAATAGGTTTCCCCATTTTGATTTTCGACAATTTTAGAATAAGAGTATTTATCTATCATAATCGTATAACAACTATGAAGACTCAAAACTGCATCGTTTAATGAAGGGAAGTCTTCCAAATCAATAATATTTAAACCGACTTCTTTACAATCATCTTTTGATAATCGTCTTGCATGAGAGTAGGTCGTTTTATGATTTAAAAACTTGTCTCTAATTTTTTCTATATCTATATTTGGATATACCTTGGGAATCCATTTATCCATTAATTCATTAGACCACCTAATCGCATTTTCACATTCATGAATAATCGTAGCACCTGGATATTTTGCAATGAGAGTTTGCCACAAACCTATGGTATTTGGATTTTCTGCAATTTCTTCTTTTGCTTTTTCAAACTCATCAATAATGGCTTGGCATGCGACACCGTTATATTGAGGATCAACAGGCCCCAAGCAAGATTGTTCTCCCATTAGTATTGCTTTAGAAAATAATGCAATCATAGTTCCTGCAGACATTGCAATTTGTGGAATAATAACACGAATATCTCCATTAAAAATTTTATGTAGATAATTAATTAAATTTTCCATTACAGCCAAATCACCTCCGGGTGTATGTATTATTATGTCTAAACCCATACCTTTGTCTAATGAATGAGTTATAGACATAAAAGCATTTTTATCCAATTCATCAATCATGGTATGAACTGTAGGTTGTTTCAGCCACCCAGAATAATAAGAAATCACATTACGGCCAGTCTCACGATGAATAATCTCGAAATACTCTTTACGCATTCTATCAAGGGCATTTACTTGGTTTGAGGCTTCAACCTCTGTTAAGATTTTGTTCCAGTTTGGCATATCTATTCTTTTTAAAAGTTAATATTATATCTGGTTAACAGAATAATTACTAAAATGTTCATCAAATAAAACATTTATTGCATTTGTAGATGTTTTATTCCATTTGTTGCTCATGAGTAGAATTTATTTTGTACCTTTGCATTGTGGTTAGGAATAACATCGAAACCACATGCGAGTTAATTAATGTGTTACACTTTTTGTGTTACATCCTAATAATGAACCCTTTTATGACAGGGCATAGGGCCTTGGAAAAGAAACAGATAACGCAAGGAAATAACCGAAAGGTACAAAATCCAAGCGGATCACCAAAGAATCAGAGAGTTACACCAAAGTAACTCTCTTTTTTTATGCCTTAAACGCGCCGGTTTACATGGTTCGGTTAAACCGAGAGTTAAACCAAGAATGGATTTTCCGGATCAGTTTTCCAAAATATTCTTGGCGTATCAGCCTTTCCCTTCAGCTCCCACTAGAAAGTTCGAAGCATTTATGCCCTCATGCCCTCACTGCAAACATAACAAGCTAACTATAAACCATTTATACGCCAATGGTAAAAATACTTGCTCTCACTCATACCCTCATGCCCTCACTACATTTTCAAGGAAAATTTCACATAGCATACTGTTTATCAATCATATACTCTCTTTTTTATAAACTATTCCAGCTTGACACAAAGTAGAGCATTCCAAGTCTTTTTCAATGAAAAAGCACCATAAAAGATTTGTACCTCCAAGGAATGACGGCTTACGATGCATCGGCAGAGATAAAAAACACCCCTGCCCTGATGTGGATTTTCATTCTGAACGTATGGAAGTTCATATACATACATATAAGAATGAATATAATATATGTATAACCCTGTACATACACCGGATTCATCACTAAAAGATTTTACCTGTATCCCCAAACCTTTCCCGCCGTATGATTAAAGGTTTTCTTCCCGTCTGTTTTATCTCCGCAAGCCTTTGGAGTTATCTCCATAAGCTTTGGAGTTATCTCCCAAGGCTATGGAGTTAACTCCCAAGGCTATGGAGATAGAATACATCCGCATAAAAAGGGTTAATCTGGAGATAGAAAAGGCTTAGGCAACAGGGCTGGATGCGATATGCATTCTTTTAATCCCGCCGACGGATTATTATTTTTCCGTATCTCCTCCTCTTGAATGTCACAACAGCAGAAAAACCGGACCGACAAACTTCTTTCACACACACTACAGATGTTTATACCGAGCCTGAAAAAAGATATGAATGGAACAATAAAAACAACCTTCATTAAATTTCTACCACCTCAATTTACCAACTGTTCAAACAAATGGCCACACTGTTCTATTTCTCCCTTTTAAACATAAATAATACCGATGGCTTGTTCATTCCTAGAATAATAAATACCTTTGCAGCCTTAATAAAAAAGCAATGAAGTTTGATATAAAAAAACATATTTATTTAATACTTTTATTCATCTTATCTTTCACTGTAGAGACAGCTCAGTCACAAGAAGTTACCAACATCCATATAGCAGCGACAGATACGGTGCCAACCTATACCAGCGACTCTGCCGTTATCAATTTCTTAAAGGATGCCGGCATTCCTATCACCCAAAACAGCAAACTGAAATTATTAAAAAGCGGTCGGGCCAAATTCATCGATCTCTTTGAAGAAATACGGCATGCCAAACATCATATCCACTTAGAATACTTCAATTTTCGTAACGATTCCATAGCGAACGCACTATTTGATTTATTGGGAGAAAAAGTGAAAGAAGGAGTGGAAGTCAGAGCTTTGTTTGATGCCTTCGGCAATTTGTCAAACAACAAGCCATTGAAAAAGAAACACATACAAGCAATCCGTGACAAAGGAATCGAAATTGTCAAGTTCGACCCTTTCAAATTCCCCTATATCAATCATGCCCTGCACAGAGACCATCGCAAGATTGTAGTCATAGACGGAAAAATAGGATATACCGGTGGCATGAACATAGCCAATTACTATATAAAGGGTCTGCCGGAAATAGGCGACTGGCGCGACATGCATATCCGTATAGAGGGAAATGCCGTAAACGAATTGCAGGACATCTTCCTGGCCATGTGGAACAAAAGCACTAAACAACACGTAAGCGGAAGCCAATACTATCCCCTACGAAACGATTCTACTTTCAAGGGAAATAAGAATGTAGCCATTGTAGACCGCATTCCGAAAAAAGAACCCAGACTGATGAGGCAGACTTATATCAAGTCCATTGATGCCGCACAGGATAAAATACAAATAGTGAATCCCTATTTCACTCCCATTCCAAGCATTAAAAAAGCCATAAAACGTGCGTTGAAGCGAGGCGTTGAAGTAGAAATCATGATACCGGGCAAATCGGATATTCCTTTTACCCCCGATGCCGCGTTCTATACAGCAAACAAGCTGCGTAAGAAAGGAGCAAAGATTTATGTGTACAATGGCGGGTTCCACCACTCTAAGATCATGATGGTGGACAGCCTGTTCTGCACTGTGGGAAGTACGAATCTGAACAGCCGCAGCCTACGCTATGACTATGAGGTCAACGCTTTCATTTTTGACAAAGAAACCACACATGAACTGAACACCATGTTCGAGCATGACAAGCTGGACAGTACCCTGTTTACCAAGGAAGAATATAAAAAACGCTCCGGATGGAAACGCTTCGTCGGTTGGTTCGCCAATCTGTTCACTCCATTCCTATAAACCTCCGCTACTTCCCCAAACAAAGGTTTACAGATTATTTCATCTCCTGCAAGGACGGGGCTTATCCCATCCGCAAGTATGCTCCATGCAGTAAAGCTTGACAGGTCATCATCAAAGAGAGCAATGCCTGTAGGCAGGAGAAATGTTACTCCACCATCACGGACGGTATCCCTGACAAGTGTGGAAAACCACGGCTTAGCTGCAAGGAAACGCTTTTCTCTCCGTATGTTTCACTTTATTATAGAACAAAGATAAAATAAATCGCTTTTTCATCCCCATAAACTACGATATTTTTCTTATTTTTGCCCAAATATGTAATTCCGCCCGATAAGGCATAAGAGAACGAGACAGAACGATGAGAGTAGTTGATTTAATAAAAAGCACGGACAATACGGCTTTTTCTTTTGAAATTCTCCCTCCGCTGAAAGGAACGGGTATTGAAAAACTGTATAAAACGGTTGATACGCTACGCGAATTCGACCCTAAATATATCAATATTACAACCCACCGCAGCGAATATGTGTACAAGGAGCTGGGAAACGGGCTGTACCAACGTACACGCCAGCGCCGCCGTCCCGGAACAGTTGCTGTTGCCGCCGCTTTGCAGAACAAATACAATATAACGACAGTGCCACATATCCTGTGCAGCGGTTTTTCCCGCGAAGATACAGAATATGTATTGTTAGATCTACAATTCCTGGGCATCACCGACTTGTTGGTACTGCGTGGTGACAAGGCAAAGCACGAATCAGCTTTCGTACCCGAAAACAACGGTTACAACCACGCCATAGAACTGGAAGAGCAGATCAATGATTTCAATAAAGGCGTATTTGTAGACGGTTCCCCCATCAAGGTAACAGGAACTCCGTTCAGTTATGGAGTAGCCTGCTATCCTGAAAAACACGAGGAATCACCCAATATGGAACAAGATATTTATTGGCTGAAGAAAAAGATTGAAGCAGGAGCTGAATATGCTGTGACACAGATGTTCTATGACAACCGCAAATATTTCGAATTTGTAGAAAGGGTAAGAAAAGAAGGAATCAATGTACCTATTATTCCGGGTATCAAGCCTTTCCGCAAATTATCCCAGCTGAACATGATACCCAAGACGTTCAAGATAGACTTGCCGCAAGAACTGGCAGGCGAAGCGATGAAATGTCAAACAGATGAAGAAGCGGAAAGTCTTGGCATAGAATGGTGCATACACCAGTGCCGTGAATTAATAGCCTGTGGGGTTCCCAGCATTCATTTCTATACCGTAAGTGCCGTGAACAGTGTAAAGGAAGTTGCAAAAGCAATTTATTAAACAGTAAATAAATGACTATAAAAAGCAATGTTATTTAAAGATGTAATAGGACAAGAGGAAGCAAAACAGCGGCTCATAGCCGAGGTAAAAGAAGGAAGAATCCCTCATGCACAACTGATTTGCGGTCCCGAAGGTACAGGAAAGTTGCCTTTGGCAATAGCTTATGCCCGTTACATCTGCTGTGAAAACCGTGGTGAACAAGATGCCTGCGGAATTTGCCCCACTTGTGTGAAATTCAATAAGCTGATACATCCCGACCTGCATTTCGTTTTTCCTGTTATCAAGAAAAAAGCCGGAAAGGATACCGTATGCGATGATTTCATAGCAGACTGGCGCAACTTTGTCCTGCAGAACCCATATTTTAATCTGAACCATTGGCTGAAAGAGATGGGAGCAGAAAACCAACAGGCGCAAATCTTTGTAAAAGAGAGCGATGAGATTGTACGAAAGCTCAGCTTAAAATCCAGTCAAGGCGGTTACAAAATCATGATTATATGGCTTCCCGAAAAGATGAACGTGGAATGCAGCAACAAACTGCTGAAGTTACTGGAAGAGCCTCCTGCCATGACTGTCTTTTTATTAGTATCCGAAGAGCCTGATGCCATTTTGCAAACGATCCAAAGCCGTACCCAACGATTTAACATTCATGGGATCAAAGAACCTGAGATCTCAAAAGTATTGCAAACCAAATACGGACTACAACCGGAAGATGCTGACGATATAGCACACCGCTCAGAAGGCAATTTTCTGAAAGCACTGGAAACCATACATCTGAGCGAGGAAAACAAACTGTTCTTTGAACTCTTTATAAATTTGATGCGCCTTTCCTATCAACGGAAGATACGCGAAATGAGACAATGGAGCGATGCGGTAGCCTCCATGGGGCGTGAACGTCAGAAGAATTTTCTGGCCTACTGCCAACGTATGATACGAGAAAACTTCATATACAACTTTCATCAACGTGATTTAGTGTATATGAATCCCGAAGAACAAAATTTTTCCACCCGTTTCGCACCGTTTGTCAACGAGCGGAATGTGATGGGCATAATGGACGAACTTAGTGAAGCACAATTACATATAGGACAGAATGTGAATCCCAAAATGGTGTTCTTTGATTTCTCTTTAAAAATGATTGTGCTATTGAAAAATTAAAAGTTGAGAATTGAGCATTAAAAAATAACAGAACCGCATGGCATTTATTTCTTAGTTCTCAATTTTCAATTCTCAATTAAAACAGAATTATGGACAATGAATTCAAATTAAAGAACGGAAGCGGCTGTTTGTGTTGCAAAGGCTGCGGACGACAGGATAAGCAGCTGAACACCTACGACTGGCTGGCTGATATTCCCGGCAACACCGAGGAACAGGAAATGGTTGAAGTTCAATTCAAGAATACCCGCAAAGGGTATTATAAGAACAGCAACAAACTGAAGCTGGAAAAAGGGGATATAGTAGCTGTAGAAGCAAGCCCCGGACACGATATCGGTACAGTAACCCTGACGGGAAGATTGGTACCTTTGCAAATGCGTAAGGCAAACATCAAACCCGATGCCGAAATCAAGCGTATCTACCGCAAGGCAAAACCTGTAGATATGGAAAAATACGAGGAGGCAAAAGCCAAAGAACATGACACAATGATCCGGTCCCGCCAGATAGCCAAGAATCTGAACCTGGACATGAAGATCGGTGATGTGGAATATCAAGGCGATGGCAACAAAGCTATCTTTTATTACATCGCGGACGAACGTGTAGACTTCCGCCAACTGATCAAAGTACTGGCCGAAGCTTTCCGTGTACGTATAGAAATGAAACAAATTGGCGCCCGTCAAGAAGCCGGACGCATTGGCGGTATCGGACCTTGCGGACGTGAATTGTGCTGCGCTACCTGGATGACAAATTTTGTATCTGTATCTACCAGTGCGGCACGTTATCAAGATATTTCTCTGAATCCCCAAAAGTTAGCCGGACAATGTGCCAAGCTGAAATGCTGCCTAAACTATGAGGTAGACGCTTATGTAGAGTCCCAAAAACGCCTTCCAAGCAAAGAAATGACTTTAGAAACGACAGATGGTACATTCTATTTTTTCAAAGCGGATATTTTGAAGGGAACTATCATGTACTCTACTGACAAAAACTTCATAGCTAATGCTGTAACCATCACCGCACGCCGTGCTTTTGAAATTATTAATATGAACCGACGGGGTGAGAAACCGGAAAGCTTAACCGAATCTGTCAAAAAGAACGAACCTCAAAAGCCCGTTGATTTAGTAGAACAAGAAAGCTTAACCCGATTCGACAAACGAAAAGGCAACAACAGCAACCGAAAGAAAAAACGTAAGCCGGAAAATAACGGTAATAACGGAGAAGGTACTCCCAATGAAAACAGACGTCCGCAACAACCTAAAGAGAACCGGTCACAACAACCCAAAGAAAACCGGCCACCTAGAGAAGGACGTCCCAAACAACCTAGAGAGCCTAAAGAAAACAAGGCTCAGCAGCCACGCGAAGAGAACGGAAACCGCCCTAAAGAAGAAAATCGCAACAGGGAAAGTCGCAACCGGGAAGAACGCAGTCGTGAAAATCGGGAAGACGGAAACCGGAACCGCAATAAACGCCGCCCCAATAATGGTAATAATGAAGGAGACAGTGAAAACCGGAATAACGGAGGAGGAAAGGAAAATGACAACAAGAACAACGGAAACAATAGCCAAATCCCGAATGAAAAGCCACAAACTCCTGTATCAACTAAAGAATAAACTGACATGGCTGCCAATACTCATATTGGCAGCCTGTCAAAACAATATCATCTATCACTCTTACGCCCCCGTCCCCCTTGACGGATGGGATAAAAGTGATACTCTTGTTTATACCCTGCCCAATTCTATCCCTGCCGGAAATTACGAAGCAGAAATCGGTATCCGTTATCAAGAATCTTATCCTTACAGAGATATTTGGCTAGAAGTCAGCCATAACACAAAGGATACTTTGACTTACGTCACAGACACTTTACAACTTTTTCTGGTTGACGAAGCTGGAAATAAAACAGGAAATGGTCTTTGTGGATTATATCAATGTGACCTGCCTTATAAAGCATCTATTCCTATCCGTACAGAAGGAAGCGCACGTACTTTCCGCATCGTCCATATCATGACGGACAACCCGTTGACGGGAATCAGCGATATAGGTATCCGGTTGCGCAAACCGGAAAACCAATAAGCTCTAACGTTTTCCCCGCCCTGCATCAATACGCAAGAATACAAAAAGCAAGATCGTAAATCCCCACAAAGAAGATCCCCCATAACTGAAAAAAGGCAGTGGTATGCCTATAACGGGGGTCAGTCCTAAAACCATACCTATATTAATAAACAGATGGAATAAGAAAATGCTTAATACCGAATATCCATAAACACGGGCAAAACGAGTATGCTGACGCTCCGCCACCACAATAAGACGCAAAATAAGTCCGGTAAAAAGAAACAATACGGCCGCCGAACCTATAAAGCCTTCTTCTTCCCCTACCGTACAGAAGATAAAGTCTGTATCCTGTTCAGGCACATACTTCAGTTTAGTCTGTGTACCATTCAAAAAGCCTTTCCCCCATAAGCCTCCCGACCCAATAGCAATCTTACTCTGATTCACATTGTATCCTGCCCCCGCCAAATCTTCCTCCATACCAAGCACCACTTTAATACGTATCTGCTGATGTGGCTCCAGCACATTATTGAAAACATAATCGGCAGAAAAAAGAAATCCCACCGAACCTATCGCAAATAGAGCAATATAAAAATAATTACGCATACGTTCATGCATAGAAAGGAAGATCAAATAGAACAATAAAACTACGCACAATCCATATTGGAACCAAGTAATGTCAAAAGGGATAACATAATACGAAAATAATAAAGCCAGCAAGGTACCACCAACACCAATCCCTCCGATATACCACACTACCGATGCTTTTTTGCAATAACTATTAACTAATAAAGCAGAAAGGATGACTATCAGCAGCAACACAGAAAATTCACCGATGGAAGTACAGTCATCCGCCATCAATTCATTGCCAAAACGGATTCCAACTACAAAATAGACCACGGCGCAAATCCCGGCAAACAAAATAGAACCCGGCATCCCCTCCCGGTACAGCATAAAAAAGAAAGCCAGATAAACCAAAGCCGACCCCGTTTCCCGTTGCAAAATAATAAGCAGCATGGGCAGCAACACCATCCCTACCACAGGCAATGAATACTTTAACTTACTCATTGTAAACCCGTAGACATTCATAAATTTAGCCAAAGCCAGCGCCGTGGCAAATTTAGCAAATTCCGCCGGTTGCAAACTTACAGGTCCGAATTTTATCCATGAGTAAGATCCCTTAGTATCCTCTGCCAGAAAAGGTGTTATCAACAACAGCAGCATCATGCCTCCATATAAAATGTAAGCAAACATATCATATAACTTATCCTCCAACATCATCAGGATAAATCCGAGCCCCAAAGAGCAACAGATCCATACAAACTGTTTTCCTGCCCTAGTGTCGAAACTAAAAAAATCAATCTCACCATAATCATAGCTGGCTCCACATACGCTGAACCATCCAAAGATAACCAGCATCAGATAAATGCAGATAGTCATCCAGTCCACTGATTTCCATATACTATCGTTCGTGTATGCCATAATCTATTCGTCTGTTTTGTATTTCCGCCGCTTTCGCCTCACTTTCCGGTGAAAGTTCGCCTTTTAAATATTTCTCCATCATCAATGCACCGATAGGTACACCATAGGTTGCTCCCCAACCTCCATTCTCTACATAGACTACCACGGCAATCTTAGGATCATTCATTGGTGCAAACCCCATAAAAGCAGAATGGTCCTTTCCACGGTTTTGCGCCGTACCTGTCTTGCCACACACTTCAATTCCCGGAATATTCGCATTACGGCAAGTTCCTCCCAATACTGCCGAACGCATACCTTCGACTACCGTCTGATAATGTTCACGGCTTACTTTAGTATAACGTTTGGTCGTATACAGGGTATCCAACGGCTCGTCTTCCACTTCTTTCACTACATGCGGAGTAATATAATAGCCCCGGTTAGCAATAGTAGCCCCAAGGTTAACAATCTGCAACGGAGTAGCCGTCACTTCCCCCTGGCCGATGGAAATAGAAATAATCGTCAGTCCGTTCCATGATCCCCGATAGTTCTTATCATAATAAGCAGCATTCGGGATCATCCCACGCTTCTCACCCGGAAGGTCTACTCCCAAAGGATAACCAAATCCCATAGAAACCATATAATCACGCCATGTATTCATGGCAGTCTGTACAGAACCATACTTCTTCTTCGCCCCTATCATGTGAAACAACCCCCAACAGAAATAACCGTTACAGGAAGTTGCAATGGCAGGCACCAAAGGCAGGGGCGACCCATGAGAGTGGCAGCCCACCCTAAGACCGGCATACACAAAGCCATGATAGCAAGAATAGGCTGTCTGAGGAGTAATAATCCCCTCTTGCAGGAAAGTCAACGCCTGAGTAGTCTTGAAAGTAGATCCCGGTGGGAATTGCCCCATAATAGAACGGTTCAGCAATGGTTTCCAACTGTCACGCGCCAGTCCCAGATGATTTTTACCCCGTTGGCGCCCCACCATCAATCTTGGGTCAAAAGTGGGAGCAGATACCATACAAAGTATTTCTCCTGTGGATGGCTCGATAGCCACTATACTGCCTATCTTCCCTTCCAACAGACGCTCTCCCAACATCTGAAGCTCTATGTCTATACCTAGTTTCAGATTCTTCCCCGGAACGGGAGTCTTGTCATATTTCCCGTCCATATACCGTCCCTGAATACGTCCACGGGCATCGCGCAGTAATATCTCCACTCCTTTCTCGCCCCTCAACTGTTTTTCGTATGAGCGTTCTACCCCCTGTTTCCCTATGAAGTCACCGCGTACATAGTAATCATCGGCTTCAATATCCCCCTTGGACACTTCTGCAATATCTCCCAGAACATGAGCAGCCGCATTGTAATTATACTGGCGGATAGTACGCCGCTGAATATAGAAACCGGGAAACTTGAACAGTTTTTCTTGGAAGACTCCGCACTCTTCTGCCGAAAGCTGGGTCATAAATACCTGATGAGTATATGGAGAGTAGCCCGGATTGGAACGTCTGTCCTTTATCTCGCGGATACGCTTTTTAAAATAGTCGGGGGTAATATTCAATGTTTTACATAAATCAAGCGTATCAAGGTTGTGCACCTCTTTCATCACCATCGTAACGTCATAGGCAGGTTGGTTATACACCAGCAGGTTACCGTTCCGATCGTACATCACCCCACGGCTAGGGTATTGTGTCTTGTTCAGAAAAGCGTTGCTATCGGCGTTCTTTTTATAATCCTCACTCATAATCTGCAAGGTAAAAAGACGTATCAGGTAAATCAGCACAATAACGATCACCGATGCACCGATTACATATTTCCGCTTCTCCAGATTATAATCTCTTTCCACTATTTTTTCCTCCTGATCGCCTCAGCACACAATATACAAATGATGGTTATTGAGGCATCTGTCAATATTTTCAACAATAAGACAGGCAGGTTGAAGAATGAAAAAGTATCTATGACAAGTAAAATGGTACAAAATAAGAAAGTACACAATAAGATATACCGGAAGAAAGGCGAGAATCCCATACTCTTGATACCCGGTTCAAAATCCTCGACGCTATCGCGGAGCGTGACTAATCGTAATACAGGTTCACGCATAAAAGCCAGTACAGTGGCCGCAGCCGCATTCATCCCCGGAGTGTTGCCTAATATATCGACTGTCAATCCCAACAGGAATGCCCATATCATAAGGACATTACGGCTAACTCCCGAATTGTACTTCAAAATAAAATAGATAAAAAAGAAAGGAGTGGCATACCCGTTGATATGCATATGATTCAGCACCAGCACTTGCAACAGTACCAGTCCGATAAACCACTCTATTCTTTGTAGATAAGTCAACATCAACCTTCTTACTTAGTCGTTTTTACCTGCTTTTCCAACTCCAATTGTTCCTCCTGCCCTTTTTGGGCAATTACGCGCACATCATTCAAACGGGCGAAGTCCGTAAATAGTTTCACCCGCAGCAAATAAGACAAGCCATCGTGACTATCGGCGATATCATCTACCGTACCCACCGGAATGCCGGAAGGGAAAACAGCACTGTGTCCACTGGTTACAATGGTGTCACCTAAAGAAAATAATGAATGACGGGGCATATCCTTTATAAAAGCAAATTCGGATGAACCGCCATCCCATTTCAAGAAGCCGAAATAATCACTCCGTTTTATCTTACAGCTAATACTGCTTTTGGAATTCAATACCGGAATGACAATGGAGTAATGTGGAGAGGTGAGATAAACAATACCAACCACACCGCTTCCATTTACCACTCCCATCTCACTACGAATGCCATCCGCTTCTCCTTTGTCAAGTGTAATATAGTTATCAGCATGAGTCACACTGTTATTTATCACGCTAGCCTTGAATATATCATATCCTGCCAGTGCTTCCTGCTTAAGCTGTTCTACACCACTGCTGTCTTCCGTCGCTTCAATCAAAGCTTTACGGATACTCTCCAACTGCAATTCCAGTTCCACATTTTTCTGTACCAACTCATCGTTGATCGTTTTCAGATGAAAATATCCGGTAACATTATTGGCTGCATCATACATAGCTCCCGAAACAAAATTAGCAGATGTAAAGAACGCACTCCCCTGATAACTGTTGAAGCGGAATAATAAAGCAAAACTGATTATCTCCAAAAGGACAAAGAGAAACCAGTAGTTATACTTTAAAAAGAAATTCAGCAGATTTTTCATTAATACCAATTGTTCAATGTGCTAATTTGCCAATGTGCCAATGTACTGCGCTATCCATACCGCATGGCATTAGCAAATTAGCAAACTGCCTCATTAGCAAATCATTTACCGCATCAAAAAAGAGAAACGATCTACATTCTTCAGTGCAATACCGGTACCTTTCGCCACACTCAGCAAAGGATCTTCGGCTATATGGAACGGAATATTGATTTTGTCTGTCAGACGCTTGTCCAAACCGCGCAGCAAAGCACCACCACCAGCCAAATAAATACCGTTCAAAACAATATCAGCATAAAGTTCAGGCGGAGTCTGTTCCAATGCACTAAGGATAGCTGTTTCAATTTTTGCAATACTCTTTTCCAAACAATGCGCCACCTCCTGATAACACACCGGAACTTCCATGGGAAGAGCAGTGATACGGTTAGGCCCGCGTACAATGTAATCTTCGGGAGCATCATCTCCCAAATCAGTCAAGGCAGCGCCTACATGTATCTTGATACGTTCGGCCATACGTTCACTCACCTTCACATTGTGCTGACGGCTCATATATTCCTGAATATCGGCTGTAAGATCGTCACCGGCAATACGTATCGAATTGTTGGAAACAATACCACCCAATGAAATCACGGCAATTTCTGTAGAACCACCACCTATATCAACAATCATATTACCTTCAGGAGCCTCTACATCAATACCGATACCAATAGCCGCGGCCATAGGTTCAAAAATCAAATAAACATCCCGTCCTCCCGCATGCTCAGCACTGTCACGTACCGCACGAAGCTCTACTTCAGTGCTACCCGAGGGAACTCCGATCACCATACGCAAAGAAGGAGAAAAGAAACGATTACCCATGTTCACTTTCTTTATTAAACCGCGCATCATCTGTTCACAGGCATTAAAGTCGGCAATAACCCCGTCGCGTAGCGGACGTACAGTACGAATATTCGGATTTTCCTTCTCGTACATCATTTTAGCCCGTTCGCCTACGGCAATCATCTTGTCGGTACGGCGATCAAGCGCAACGACCGAAGGTTCGTCCACTACAATCTTCCCGTTATTTAAAATGATGGTATTGGCAGTGCCAAGGTCCATCGCAATCTCTTGTGTAAAGGAGAATAATCCCATAAATTCATTTACAATTTAGCAATTTACAATTGACATTTGCAATTTACCATTTACCTGAACAATGCTGTATAAACAGTCCGATTGTAGCCGCAAATGGTAAATTGCAATGATCTTAGTGTTTAAAGTGACGAATCCCTGTAACGACCATAGCTACGCCATGTTCATTGCAGTATTGGAAAGTCAACTCGTCTTTTACAGAGCCTCCCGGCTGGATAACAGCTTTCACACCCTCCTTATCCGCTATCTCTACACAATCGGGGAAAGGGAAGAAAGCATCACTGGCCATCACTGCGCCATTCAAATCAAACTCAAATGATTTTGCTTTTTCAATGGCTTGTTTCAATGCATCCACACGTGAAGTCTGACCTACACCGCTAGCCAGCAGTTGTTTGTTCTTGGCCAGTACAATAGCATTACTTTTACTATTCTTCACAATCTTATTTGCAAATAACATATCTTCTATTTCAGTCGCCGTAGGAGCTTTTTCAGTAACCTGCTTCAAGTCGGCAGGAGTTTCCACGTCCAGGTCTCTTTCCTGAACCAAAACCCCATTCAATAAAGAACGGAATTGTTTCTTCGGCAATTTAGCTTCCTTACGAACCAAAATAATACGGTTCTTCTTCTGTCCCAGAATCTCTAATGCATCTACATCATAATCCGGAGCAATAATTACCTCAAAGAACAGTTTATTGATTTCTTCCGCTGTTTCTTTATCAATCACGGCATTAGTAACCAACACACCTCCGAAAGCCGACACCGGATCGCCTGCCAACGCATCTTTCCATGCTTCCAGCACAGTAGGGCGCGAAGCTAATCCACAGGCATTATTATGCTTCAGAATGGCAAATGTCACCTCATCAAATTCATCAATCAAATCAACGGCCGCATTGATATCCAACAAATTGTTATAGGAAATTTCTTTTCCATGAATCTGGTCGAACATCGCATCCAGATTTCCATAGAAATAACCTTTCTGATGAGGATTTTCACCATAACGAAGTTGTTTTTGTTCTTCCACCGCGCAACGGAAAGCCGAACCTTCACCACCATCAAAATAGTTAAAGATAGCAGAATCATAATGAGAAGAAACAGCAAACGCTTCTTTTGCGAACCAACGGCGTTCCTCGCGTGAAGTAGTAGCGCCATGTTCCAGCAACATATCACGGAACGGCTTATATTGTGCCTGACTAGCGATAATCACCACATCATTAAAGTTCTTAGCAGCAGCACGAATCAAAGAAATACCACCTATATCAATTTTTTCGATGATAGCTTGTTCTTCGGCCCCCGAAGCCACAGTTGCCTCAAACGGATACAGGTCAACGATGACCAAATCTATTTCGGGTATTTCATATTTTTCTATCTGTTGCATATCTTGTTCCAAACCACGACGGCATAAAATACCTCCAAAGACTTTAGGATGCAGTGTCTTCACACGTCCGCCCAAAATAGAGGGATAAGTAGTAAGATCCTCCACCGCTTTGCAAGGGAAACCTAAAGATTCGATAAACTGTCTTGTACCTCCTGTTGACAGGAACTCTACTCCTTCTTCGTGTAGTTTGGTTATAATCTCGTCCAAACCTTCTTTGTGATAAACCGACACCAATGCGGTTTTAATTCTCTTAGCCTCTGACATTTTTTATAGATTAAGTATTTGGGCTACAAAGGTATAAATTTTCACTCTATAAATTCCACACATAAACGTGAAATATTATTTATCCACTCATATTTGTTTCAAAAAAGAAGAGATCCGCCACTAAATATGGATAATAATAAATTAAAAATCAAGTTGTGTGAATCCGTGCAATCCGTGGCGAACAAAAAAACGCCTGTAACACAAATGTAACATATATGACATTTTATCATAATATACTTCCCGTACCTTTGCGCCCAATAAAATAGAGAGACAAAATTATATGGAAACAATGTTTTTGGGAATCGTCGTATTCCTTTTTCTGCTAGCCATATTCGATTTGGTAGTAGGCGTCAGCAACGACGCAGTGAACTTTATGAATTCCGCCATCGGTGCTAAAGCCGCGTCATTCAAGACCATCATCGCCATTGCCGCTTTCGGTATCTTCATCGGCGCCACACTGAGCAACGGTATGATGGAAATCGCACGGCACGGTATTTTCAGGCCTGAACAATTTTATTTTCAGGAGTTAATGTGTATCTTTCTAGCAGTTATGGTAACAGACGTAGTCCTATTGGATATTTTCAATTCCTTAGGAATGCCTACCTCCACTACCGTATCCATGGTATTCGAACTATTGGGAGGTACTTTCGTTCTAGCTCTTATCAAAATAGCAGGAGACGAAACCGGAATGCTAGGATTTGCTGATCTGCTGAATACGGAAAAGGCATTGTCCGTCATTTTAGGTATCTTCCTCTCAGTAGCAGTAGCTTTCTTCTTCGGCACATTAGTACAATATCTCTCCCGTCTTCTCTTCACATTTAATTATACAAAGAAACTGAAATACACTATCGGACTGTTCGGCGGTATTGCTGTTACGGCCATTATCTACTTCATGTTGATAAAAGGTCTGAAAGATTCCGCCTTCATGACCACCGAAAACAAACATTGGATTCAGGAAAACACCTTGATGTTAGTAAGTTGCAGTTTTGTGTTCTTCACCATTCTGATGCAAATACTGCATTGGTGCAAGATAAATGTATTCAAGGTGGTGGTAATGTTAGGTACTTTTGCCTTAGCTATGGCTTTTGCAGGCAATGACTTAGTAAACTTCATCGGTGTGCCCTTGGCAGGCTTCTCAGCTTATACAGACTTCATGGCTAATGGAAACGGTGAACCAATGGGATACTTGATGAACTCACTGAATGGTCCGGCTAAAACCCCATTTCTTTTTTTATTTTTAGCAGGCGTCATTATGGTATATGCGCTGATTACTTCAAAAAAAGCGCAAAATGTAGTGAAGACTTCGGTAGATCTCTCGCGTCAGGATGAAGGTGACGAAATGTTTGGTTCTTCCGCTGTAGCACGCAGTATTGTCCGTTCTACCATGAGCGCTTCGGAAAGTATAGCCAAAATATTGCCCGACAATCTGAAACGATGGGCCGACAGCCGTTTTAACAAAGATGTGATGATTATGGAGAACGGGGCAGCATTTGATTTGATACGCGCTTCTGTCAATTTGGTACTGGCCGGTCTGCTCATAGCTTTGGGAACCTCTTTGAAACTCCCTCTTTCTACCACTTACGTAACTTTCATGGTAGCTATGGGTAGTTCATTAGCCGACCGTGCCTGGAGCCGTGACAGTGCCGTATACCGTATCACCGGTGTGCTTTCTGTTATCGGTGGATGGTTCATCACTGCCGGAGCCGCTTTCACGATCTGTTTTGTGGTTACGCTCATCATGTATTATGGAGGCACATTCGCCATGTTGGCCCTTATTGCACTTGCCATCTTCCTATTGGTTCGCAGCAACATACACTACAGCAAGAAACAGAAGGATAAAGGCAAAGACGACATATTCTCCCGCCTCATTGCCAGTAAAGACAAAGAAGAGCGTTGGACATTACTCCGCCAGCATGTAAATAACACATTGGTAGCCGAAATGGCATTCACCAATGAAACCTACCGGCAGATAACCGACGGTTTCATCAACGAAAATCTGAAAGCTCTGCGCAAGGCCGTGAACAATACCGACAATCAGAAAGAAATGTTAAAAAAGATACGCCGTAAAGAAATACTAGGTCTGCGCCGTATAGACAACTTTACTGCTATCGAGAAAAACACTTGGTTCCACTTGGGAAGCAACAGTTGTGAACAAATGCTTTACTGTCTGAAACGTATCTGCGATCCTTGTAAAGAACATGTGGACAATAAGTTCACCCCATTATCGGAACGTGCCACTAACGAGTTCATCCCTATCCGCGATGAGATGACCGCATTAATGACCAAGGCTACTGAAGTACTTGCCAACAAGGCCTACGATCAGACTGATGCCTTGCTACGTGAAGGCGCCATTCTGAAAGGCAAGATCTCTACCTTGCGCAAAGAACAGATGGACCGCATACAAGAACGGGATGTCAATGTAAAAGCTTCCATGGTGTACCTCAATGTATTGCAGGAATCACAAGAATTGGTTTCCTACTGGCGTCATCTGTTACGCGCCGACCGTATGTTCCAGACTGATTTGAAAAAATAAAAAGATTTATATTCCTATTATATGTTTTTTAAGATAACTTCTTTCCTCCAATTGAAGGAAAGAAGTTATCTTTGTTTCGTATATATAGACATTATTTAAACAAACCTATGGAAAACCTCAAAAAAATTATCAAACAGTTCCCCAAAGTGGGTGAAGTGAAAGAAATCAAAGCTTTGACATCCGGCCTCATCAATCAGACTTATCTGGTAAAATCGGTATCTCCTGAAGAGCCTGACTATGTATTGCAACGAATCAACCATTTAATATTTACCAATATTGAAATGCTGCAACACAATATAGAAGTAGTGACCAGACACATCCGCCAAAAGCTGGAAGCCAGACACGAAGAGGACATTGAACGTAAGGTACTCCATTTTCTACCTTCCACCAATGGCAAGACCTATTTCTATGATGGAGAAGGTTATTGGCGAATTTCAATATTTATTCCGCGTTCACAAACATTGGAAACAGTTACACCGGAATCTTCCTATCTGGCAGGACTGAAGTTTGGTGAATTCCAGGCCATGCTGGCTGATGTACCCGAACAACTCGGAGAAATCATCCCCGATTTCCACAATATGGAATTCCGCTTAAAACAATTACGTGAAGCCGTATCCGCCAACATATCCGGCCGTTTGGCAGAAGTACAGGACATAGTGGACGCAATAGAAAAAGATGCTGATACGATGTGCAGCGCTGAACGTTTTTACCGTGAAGGCAAATTGCCCAAACGCATCTGCCACTGTGACACAAAAGTAAGCAACATGTTATTTGATGAAAACGGAAAAGTGTTGTGTGTCATTGACCTGGACACGGTAATGCCCAGTTTCATTTTCTCCGATTTCGGTGATTTCCTCCGTTCGGCAGCCAATACCGGCAAGGAGGATGAGGCTGATTTAAATAAGGTGAAGTTCAACATGGAAATCTTCAAAGCATTTACCAAAGGTTATATTGAATCGGCCCGGACTTTCCTGACTCCTCTCGAAATAGAAATGCTACCTTACGCTGCCACCCTGTTCCCCTATATGCAAGCTGTACGCTTTTTAGCAGATTATATAAACGGAGACACGTATTATCAAACCCGGTATAAAGACCATAATCTGGTACGCACCAAAGCGCAGTATAAACTGTATCTGGAAGCAAAATCCGCTACACCGGACATGAAGGCTTATATCAACAGTCTGCTATAATATAAAAACAACAAGGAGCACAAAGGTATCTTAAAATGACACGAACCCTCTGTGCTCCTTCCATATTCGTCCGGCAATGATCCTAAATCTACCGTTTCGGTATATCTACCGATTTTTCACTTTTCCCTTTCAGATGTTCGGAAAAGTAATCAACCAGTTTCCAGTAGAAATATTCATTCATATCACCGAATCCATGACGCTGTTGAGGAAGAATCAGCATATCAAAACGCTTCCCGGCACGAATCAAAGCGTCAACTACCCGTAAGGTATTGCCCGGATGCACATTATTATCAATATCACCATGAATCAGTAACAAATTTCCTTTCAATTGCTTCGCTATTTCAGGATTAGTAGCAATCTTATAAACGAAAGTTGTATCCCCTTTCTCACTCACCACCTCTTTTACGCCGTGATGCGTTTCACTCCACCAACGGTTATAGATATTGTTATCATGATTTCCGGCACAAGAAACAGCCACTTTGAAGAAATCCGGGTATTGGCACATAGCCGCCGTACTCATAAATCCACCTCCCGAATGTCCATGAATACCAACCTTATCTATATCTATAAAATGATGACGCTGCGCCAATTGCTCGATAGCATATTTATGATCGGCCAGCGGATAATCACGCATATTTCCATATCCATAATTATGATACCATTTAGAGCGGCTAGGATGCCCGCCGCGTTGTCCCACAGAAATAACAATAAATCCGGCCTGTGCCAAACGGTCGGTACGGGGACTCATACGGGTAAACGGATAATAAACACCTTCCACCTGTGGCCCAGGATAAACATAATCCACAATAGGATAAACCTTAGTTGAGTCAAAATTAAAAGGTTTATACATCACACCATACAGATCTGTCACGCCATCAGCCGCCTTTACCTTAAATATTTCCGGAAATTTATAACCGGCAGCAAAAAGCTGTGAAAAATCACTCTCCTGAATATCCATTACCTTATTGCCATTAGTATCCAGCAGGATGGCGCAGGGCACCGTATTTACACGCGAATAGTTATCCACCACAAAACGAGCATCATCATCCACTTCCACACGATGGAAATAATCCCCTTTGGTCAGTAATTTCAAACCGCTGCCATCCAGATTCACACGATACAAATGTTCATAATAAGGATGTTCTTTCGCATTCATTCCATTGGCAGTAAAATAAATCACACGCGCCTTGTCATCTACTTTCAAGATTTCCTCCACGTGCCAGGGACCTTTTGTGATACGATTTTTCAAATTACCCTGATCATCATATAAATAAAGGTGTGCCCAACCATCACGCTCACTCCATTGAATAATTTCCTTTCCACCATTCAAGACTCTTAAAGGACGAGTTTCCTGATAGGTATTCATCCGTTCCTTTATTACTGGTACAACAGAATCCTGTCCTATCGTATAGGAACAAACATCAATCCGATGTAAATCACGGCTGCTGCGGGTCAGGAAGAAACGGTTGTTATCACCCTGCCAAACGGCAGCCTGATCTTCCATACCACGCTGTTTTTGCATCATTGGTTTGTATTCCAGGCCAATGCTTTGATCTTTATAAGCTGCGACTTTAATTTCCTTACGTTTATTATCAACCAAGTCAAACAAGTACAGGTGTTCTATGGGAGCTTCCTTTTCTCCCGGCATCTGGTATTTATAAGTTTCCAACGTGGGACGTGGACGGGCCATCGAATTTATTACCCATAACTCTTTCACAGCGCGATCGTCAGAAACTGTCATAGCAAAATAACGTGAATCCGGAGACCACACTCCACCTACACGACGACGCTTGCCATTACATAAAGTATCTGTATTCAACATACTATAGGGAATACCATAGCCAAAATCCTTCATGCCATCTGTAGTAAGCTGGATTTCCACGATCGTACTATCCTTTTCATTTTTTTTCGCCTTTTCATAATCTTCACGACTCATGCGATACAAATTCAAATCCTTGGCATAAATCACCGTTTTACCATCAGGAGAAACCGATCCCCAATAGATTTTCTTCAGGTCGTCTTCTTTATCTTTCAGATGGGTCAATTTACGGGTAGGATAGTCATAAGAAAAATAAAAGATTTCCTTCTCATTCTTCTTGTCCTTCTTATCCTTGCCATCTTTCTTTGGTGTCGCATCTTTTGTAGACTTTACTTCAAAAGTAAAGGTACGCCCATCTTCTTCCGCTTTCAGATTTGTGATTGGCAAATGGCGTGCCTCAAAGGGATCTTTTACAATTTCGGTAAGCTGGGAAGCTAATTCATCCCTATCAAACAAAAGCTTCTTTGTCCGGGCAGCCGGATCAACCACATACCAAAAGGTTCCTTCACTTGTTTTGTACTCGAACCAGAAATTATTACCTTTCTGGAACCAATGCGGATCCACCACAGTAGAAAACAACATGGTGTTCAATTTTTCTTGTGTGTATTTCTCTGCCTGCAGATATTCCGGCAAGCGTTCCTGCGCTTTTGCAACAGAAACTGTCGTACACAAACCGCCCATTAAAAGGGTAATGAATAGCATTTTCCTCATAGATTGAACTTTTATCGTGTTTATAAAAAACAAACATACACAAAATTCTTCATTTAACAATCTTAAACAAAGAATTTTGTGTATGTTTGTTTCATTTATCCTTTTCTTATCAGAAACTATACCCTGAAGTAAAACTAACCATATGATTCCGTATCCTTAAATCATTCTGCTCCTTATTATATTTTCCCCAAGCCAAATCATACCCGACAGTAAATGAAATCCGTTTAACAGCAATCCCGACAGAAGCCGTTCCTCCCCAATCCAAACGAGGGGACGCTTCAAAACCAAATTCCTCATTTACTGTTTTTCCTTTAAATGTGCCAAACCGGTAATAATCATTCCGGTATTCGTACTGTCCAACACCTGTTTCTTCATCTATATTATATTTTGAGGAAGAAACATAAGCATTAGTACGTCCACCAATTCCTACAGCTACATAAGGTCCTACTGCTAATTTAAGACGCACATCATCACAAAGTTTAAAACCCCAATGAGCCATAACAGGCAATTGCAAATAATAACGCGTGGACTCAACATTCGTTTTTTCATAATCCATGCTAAATCCTCCCCCTGTTGATATGTTTCCCCAGCTCATAGGATGATACCCACCTTTCTGCATTAAGATATAAACCCCGGACTTCAAGCCAAAAGAAGGCTTCTTTCCCACCCCTTCCTTTAACTGATACAACACACCGGCACCGGCTTTAAAACCTAATGTAACTGATGTCCCTTCATTTTCCTTATTCACTACCAAGCCGGCTTCCGGCGTAACACTCCAACGAGACTGAGCGTTCAACATCATACTCGCCAAAATACCTGCCATAAATAAAATTACTTTTTTCATCTTTTTCTTCTTTTTAGTTCATTATCTATGTAAAAGACTAAAAATTCAGAAAAACCCCCATTGCATATCCGGAAAAATAATAAAATAACATGAGCAACTCACTCACATAACAAAAGAAACACCCTACATTTAAACATATCGTTCAAGAAATCAAAAAAAACAAACGCTGCAAAAACCAACCAATAGCAGCAAAAGTTATCGCTTATTTTTCGCATTCTCTTTATATTCGGTAGGTGTCATACCAAAACGTTGTTTAAAACATTTGCTGAAATAACGAGGATCATTAATACCTACCATATAAGCAATCTGCGTCATATTATAATCACCACTCTCTATCAATTGTGCGGCACGTTTCACACGCATCTCTTTAATAAACTCAATGGGGGCAAGTCCTGTCAGGGTCTTCAGTTTCTTGAAAAAGACAGAACGGCTCACCGCAAGCTCCTGTACCAAATCATCCACGATCAAATCGCCATTATCCATATTCTTCTCCATTAATTCCGTCAGTTTCTCCATAAACTTACGGTCATGGGAAGACATCTCAGGCTGTGTTTGCTGTTCTTCCTCCGCAACAGGCTGAATATTCATCAGATTCGCACAATACAACTGTTGCAACTTGACACGTTGTGTCAGAATATTCTCCACCCTGGCCTTCAGGTAAGTAGCACTGAACGGTTTCGTTATATAATCCTCAACTCCCAGTTCCATACCTTCCAACTTACTGTCCATATCCGTTTTAGCCGTCAGTAAAACGACTGGAATGTGACTGGTCGCCATATTAGCACGCAAATCTTCTGTCATGGTAATACCATCCTTTTCCGGCATCATGATATCACTAATAATAATATCCGGAACAAACTTCAAAGCCTTATCCAAACCTTCAGCCCCATTGACAGCCTCTATGACGTTGAAATTTGAGATGAAGATACTACGCAAAAAGAAACGAAGTTCCAAATTATCTTCAACCAGCAACATCGTTTTGCTTTCATTCCTCTTCTCTTCATGTCCCTGAACAGATTCTTCCACCTCTTCCGGCCTCATTTCGACAGAATCAGAGAGAATGAACTCTACATTCTCCGTATAGTGCTCCTTGCCTTTCAAAAACTCAACCGTGAAACAACTGCCCTCCCCCTCTTTACTATCCACACGGATAGTCGCTTTGTGCAGTTCCACCAATTCCTTAACCAAAGAAAGACCGATACCAGAACTTTGCTGATTAAACAAATTCTTGTCCAACAGATTTTCAAAACGGACAAAAAGGGAAGCTTTCTTGCTTTCAGAAATTCCTATACCTTGATCCTGCACACCAATCGCCACATTATGTTCATTTTCATGAATGAAAAGCGTAATCATCTTACCCTGTGGAGTATACTTGAAAGCATTGGAAAGCAGATTGAAGACAATCTTTTCCAACTTATCCGCATCTACCCACAGTTTCAAGGAAGGCATTTCACTTTCGAATACAAAATCAATATGATGCTCTTCGGCCAGCGATTCAAAATTATCCATGATATGGCGTACAAAAGGAACAATATCTATCTGCTCTATACGCAACTTCATCTTATTTTTCTGTATTTTGCGGAAATCAAGAATTTGGTTCACCAAGCGAAGCATACGGTCGGTATTACGTTCTACTACATGCAATTGCTCACGTACATCATCCGGCAAAGTCTTGTTTTTCAGAACATATTCCACAGGACCTGCAATCAATGTCAGCGGAGTGCGAAGTTCGTGAGAAATATTTGTAAAAAAGCGAAGCTTTATATCAGAAACCTGCTGTTCCACAGACACTTCATGTTTCAGACGATAAATAGTAAACAATATATATACTCCTGAAAACAGAATCAACAGAAAAGCAAGAATATAAATTGCCATAGCCCAAGCCGTTTCCCAAAACGAAGGCTGAATGGTGATTCTCAAACTGCGCTCATTCTCTACCCAAACCCCATCACTATTGGTCGATTTAACCTGAAATACATAATCCCCTTTCGGCAGATTGGTGTATGTAGCGGTACGTTGTTTATCCACATAATTCCATTCCTTATCAAATCCATGCAAACGATAAGCATAACGGATATTTTCAGGATAAATCATATCCAAGGCTGCAAAGGACAAAGTTACAATATTCTCCTTGTGCGAAAGTACCAGGTGTTCTGTATTATCAAGAGACTGTCGCAACAAACTGCCTGATACACCCGGAATCACCTCCTGATTGGATATTTTCAACGTTCCGAAAACAATGGATGGAACATAATTGCTTTTCTTGATATGTTCCGGTTCAAAATAAAGCATACCACGACTGGTACCAAAGAGTAGGGTACTGGAACTAAGATTCAGCGATGTCCCCTCCTCAAAACGTATTTTGCCCCCAAAATCCCGTTCATTATAATTTTCAAAACGCTGTTCGGACGGAATAAATTTACTCAATCCGTTTTCCGTACTTATCCACAGATTCCCCGTGTCATCCTCTTCTACAGACAACAGGATATCTGAAGGCAAACCATCCTTCACGGTATAGGATTTAAATACCGCCTTCCCTTCCCCGTTCATGGAAACAAGCTGGTTAAGTCCTCCCCCAAATGTAGCCAGATAAACTTCTCCTTGTGAAGTGGTGACAATCCGATATACGTTATTGTTGCTCAGACAATTCATATCATCGAGGATACGTGCATAAAGATGGAACACAATCGACTCCGGATCTTTAAAATCCTCTTTAAAACTAAGCGCGCCATCACTGCTCCCCACCCATATATTCCCCTTCTTGTCAGAAGTGATATGGCGTACACGGTAACAACGGTCATACGGAAAACCTTTCAGGTTATTTCTAGAACTAATAAACACATATTTCCCTTCAGGAGTTTTCTGAATATAATTTAACCCTCCACCGAAAGTTGCCACCCAAATGCGTCCATGCTTGTCTTCATGTAACCAGTAAACACTATTATGACTCAGGCTATAAATATCATCTTCATCATATTTGAATCGAGTAAACTTAAAACGGGTCCCCTCCTTTTCTGCCAGAATAATACCATCCCCTTTGGTCGCAATCCAAATGTTTCCGTGAGAATCTTGCATGATATGATAAGGAACTCCCCGTAACGACCTGCCAGATTTGGCTATATCCCCCTCTTCGGTCAGAATACCCTGAAAATCTAAATCAGAAGAATAAATTTCAATCTGACCATCCCGTTTTCCCATCCAGATGCGATGTTCGCTATCTTCAAACAACGCACGTACCGTATTGGAATTCAAGTCATAACTGTGACCCATGCGGGGATAAATATGGAACTGGCTTCCTAAAAAAGTAATCTTCTCCAACCCCTTAGAATGAGTACATAACCAAAGATTGCCTTGCTTATCGGATAACATGGAATGTAATTTATTGGAAAAGTGCCAATCGGGTGAATCGGGGTCATTATAGAAAGGTAACAGCCGATTTGCCTCTCTGTCATACCAAGAAAGCCCTCCTCCTTGCGGATGTACCCACAAATTACCGTTCAAGTCTTCACAAATATGAAAACTGGGATAGGAACGATCGGCACCACGAGGCTCCACTTGCATCTTTTCTTGCTTAAATACTTCTGTCAAAGGATTGAAATGACAAACCTTTCCCCATTCGGTCATCTCAAACCATGCTTCCTGCTTACTGTCAACATAAACAGAACGGAAAGCGTCTGCCGGGAATTCGGGACAATTGGACTTATTATAGACTTTACACTCTTTTGTATCCGAATGGTACAATATCAATCCTTCATGGGCAGTTGTTATCAACAGCCCCGTACCTTTTATTTCATTTATAGCAATCACTTTATCCTTTACCGGCAATTCCCAAAGACGAAAGATTTCATTCTGCAAAGAATAGCACCATATCCGTCCTCTGTCAGATCCAAAATAAAGTTCGTCACCATAACTGCAAAAAGAGTAGAAGGCCTGTACGGGTTCATCTTTGCCTGACTGGATATTCACAAAATAAGAGACAGGCTCTTCTTTATCATTCGTAATCTTCAGCAGACCGTTATCAGTAAGCAACCACTCTTGATTGTAAGCATCGCTAAAAACCTGATTAATATGAACGGCATTTCCTCCACGACTATGAGTAGCATATACTTGGGTAGTTATACTGTAATCTTTAGGGTTTGTTTTCACACGGACAGCCCCCTCATTTTCAGAAAGTAGCCAAATGACACTGTCGGGCAATATTTTAATAGAAGAGAAACGCATGCCCTCCTCTTCACCTTCGGCAGGAATTTGTTCGAACTTCTCTGTTCTTTGGTCAAAACGATACACACGATAATCATACGTTTGCAGCCAAATATAATTATAAGGGTCTACTTCCAATAAGTCTACCCGGTTGTTAGTCATAGTAATTTTATTCCCTTGTCTGGCTTTATAAACTTTGAAGTCATAACCGTTGAACCGGTTGATTCCATCCCAAGTAGAGAACCATAAAACTCCATTATGGTCTTGTACCATGCTCATGATGGAGTTCTGAGACAAGCCGTTTTCCGAAGAATAATGAGTAAAGATACAATTAGGCTGACTTTTTGCATGAAAAAAGAGCAGCAAAGTAAGTATAAACAGAATGTGTCTTTTCATTTCGTAGATTTTCATATTTAATAGGCAAAAATACATAAAAAACGAGAGATACTGATATACAAGCTCCTAAAAAAACAAAAGGGGAAAAGTTAAATCCCCCCCTTTATCATTCTACTCTTCCCTGACACTTTCCATAGGAACAAATAGAATTCCTCCCTACAGTGACAAAGTATTATTACTGGTAGAAAGAACAGCTTATCTCTTTAAATTCTGCAACAATACATTTCCATTTTCCACCGGATTCCACCCGTCATCACCTGCCAAAATCTGTGCTTCATTATAATTACCGATATCGTTCAGCTGCTTTCCAAACGAAGCACGCGAAGCGGTAGCCGCCCCTTCTCCCGTATTCCGGTATTCAGCATAGAATACGGTTTCCTCATTTTCTTTTTTGCCCCAGTTGTTCCAACCCACCGGAAGAATATGCTTTCCCAAATCACAATGAATATAAACAGCCTGTGCATAAGGACGCCAAGGACGGGACAAATACACCTTCTGAGCCTCAGCCACACCCGTCAATTTACAGCCTATAAAAACATAGCCATATTTTTTGCCTTGATCTGTAGAAGGAGCGGTAACATACCCATCACCCAAACTATGGATGGTGCAATCCTTAAACAATGCCGTAGACCAGCCAAAAATAAAATCCACCGTACCCTCTATATAACAATGGTCATAAAACTGACGACTGTCTTTGCCATAAGTGTACAAAGTATCCTGATTTCCCAAAAAACGACAGTTTTTGAAATAAGCGCGATCTCCACTAACAAAACAGGCCACTGCCTGCCCCACTCTGCCGGCACTATTCTCGAAAGTGATATTCTCAGCATAGAAATCGGGAGCATAGATATAACAGGTTGATGAACCGGAGGTAGACATTTCTTCTCCGAAATAGTTCTTTTTAGAAGCAAAATCATCATTTGTCAGAATTGCTCCGTCCTCACCTATCAAAGAAATACTAATCTTGCTTTCAGGAATAACCACTTTTTCTTTATATACCCCTTTACGGACTAGAATAGTAGTGCGTCCTGCTTTACGAAAATCGGGGACAGCATGAATCGCTTCCTGAATGGTAAAGAAATCACCACTGCCATCTTTTGCCACTACAAAATCATAATGACGTACAAAAGGCGCCAATGCAGGAACCTCTTTAGCTATAGCATCCACTGTCAAACCAGCAATAGTACGCGCCCCATATACATTCAGGTGCGTATTATCCTCACGCCCTTTCGGACAAGCTGCACACACACCTTCAGGAATCCACATGAACAATTTTTTTGAAGCCTCCGGCCCCATCTCCTGCACCAAATCATGCGTTATCTTGTTCATATCCACAAAAGGCACATCCAACTCTTTTGCCACGTTACGCGGAGACTCCAAATATTTTCCATGAGTATCAATCAACACTTCTCCATCTTGAGAAACACTCCCCTTTGACAAATCCTTGCGCACATCATCTTCGGCTACCGCATTTTTATTATTCCGGAAATTACGACGGACAATGGCATTGAACAACACGGGAATTCCCCCTTTAGCACGTGTTTCTTTTACAAAACGGCGTAGATTGGCATCAAAAGTAGATCCGGGATCAGTATGACGTTTCTTATCGGCCTTCTCATCATTATGCCCAAACTGAATAAAAACATAATCACCCGGCTTTACTTTATTAATTACTACCTCCCACAATCCTTCATCAATAAAACTTTTAGAACTCCGACCATTTCTAGCATGGTTTTCCACACGAATATTCTCACTGAAATATCCTCCCAGCACATGGCCCCATCCACGTTCCTGATTACCTCCCTCTAAGGGTTTGTTGGCCATAGTCGAGTCACCTATCATAAAGATAGTAATTGTGCGGTCTGCCGTAAAAGCAGAAAACAATAACAAGGCAACAAATGCCATCAACATCTTAATTTTCATCGCTTTCTATTTTAAATTTTGATTAAAGAACTCAAGTATATCATCCTGTATCTCCTTACTGCAAAAATGGGGCAAATCATAGAACTTGGTGGTCAACAGATTTTCTACCGATTGACTCTTCCATACATCCTGCATGGTAGAGAAAGCGCTTTCAACGCCCTTTACAGGAAAAAGTTTGTCCCGCAAGCCATTGATGAACAACATCGGTTTGGGACAGGCGATAGATGCCACATGAGGATAATCCATCCAATTCCGTATTCCGGGAATAATCATGGAATAAGCAGACCCACCTTTGTTCTGATTATTGGTAAGTGTCATTAAGCTATCTGTAGTATTCATCCAGCACACAGCAGCGCCTGCCTTCACCACATCTGTAGCGGCACTGACCATCCAGGCACGATGTGCTCCCATAGAAAATCCCATAGTACCTATCTTTTCCTTATGAACCATGGGCAATGAGGCCAGAAATTCCGCGCTACGAATATCATCCCAGGCTATCAAGGCTCCCCAAGACATTCCCATCTGTAACATATTGGCCGCCAACGCTTGCTGTGAGTCATAGCGTACTCCTTCCTTACGTCCCCGTTCCCCCCAAAACAAGGCATCCACAGCAAGCACTACATATCCGTGACTTGCCAGATAATCACCTACATACTGTTTGTCATAACATTTTTCCGCCCAATCGTCCGCATCGGCCAGTACAGATGCTTCCACACCGAACGGACGTACCATCTTCTCTTTCCCTATCGAAAAATGTGCACCGTGATCGTGAAGCAGCAATACTGCCGGGAACGGGCCATTCCCGGCAGGAACCAACAGATAAGCAGGAACACGAGAATATTCCGAAACACTGAACAAAATCTTCTCCGCCCTATATCCATTCCGTTGCTCGGTATCTATCACTTCCTTATCAAAAGCCGTAGCAGGAGGAGCAGGCAACATACAATCCAATAACGTTTTTCGAGCTTCCTCACGCCACTTTTCGAAATTTCGGATGGAAGAATTTCCCCATGCCATAGGATAAGTCAGGTTTTCTTTCATCTTCTGATAGAACAGCGGCATATCATTCTGCGTTTCATAACGCATAGAAACTGTTTCCACCTTTTCTTGAGCAGAAGCCGTCAGACTTATCCCGAACAACAATAAACAAATTACAGTATTCTTCATAAACCTATACCTAACAAACTTTACTTTTCAAGGTAACTAATTAATTTTATCATATTATCAATATAATCTCCAACAGAGATGCACAATTCTCCGGTGGTACACGGATAAGGTGATGTATCGTGCTCGTCCCCTACAAAGGTAGCTATATATTTCGTTTCCTCACTAGGTCCTGAAACAGTATATGGCTTATACGGGTTCGAGGTTGACTTTAAAGGAGAGAGCCAGCAACCGTCCTTAGTCAGTGATTTCACCAATTTCCGGGCAACTTCTTCCGTAGCTTTTCCACGTAAACGAGTATAATATTTAGGTAAAGGAACCAAATGATCCTGCAGCAAAGGTGAATTCTTCGCCAATTCGGATACAGGAAGTTTTTTCACTTCCTCATAACGACGACGCAGTTCACCAGGATTCACAAAAGTTGCCGAATTATAATGAGCTATTGTATTTTCTATATTCTGATCTATATAATAAGTACCGTTTTTCACATTACTTCCCTTACGATGGACATACAGTGGTTTACCAGTATCAGGATCTACAAAACGAGGAACCAAAATAGCTTCCGGATTAGTCGACTGACTCTTCCATTTCTTCACATCCGATTCCGGTAATTTCATTGATTCCAAAAAACGAATTGCAGCAGGAATCCCCGACAGGAAACGAGTATCAGCTGTAAGTTTATAGTAATCCATCATTAAATTAACAAGACGGACGGTAGTACCGGTGTTCACACTGCGCGGTTCATAAGAACGGGCATGAGCCGGTTTCAAATCATCTACTGTATATTGGTCCGCCCAGCCTGCATAAGGTTCCCCTTGTTGAAGGGAAATCATCAAGTACATAGCACGCATAATAGGCTCCTTTACCCCTTGCAACCCCATTGCCTGATAGCATTGAATCAAAAACTCGGTCGCATCAGGAATCACATCATCATTCAGAGTAATAAAAGACGAATAATCTTTCTTACCTTGAAAAGGGTGATCATACATCAAAGGATACCGTTGAGGCCATCCACCCACCGGATATTGACTTTTCAAGACAAAATCAATGGTTTTCTCCAAAGCCGGACGGAAAGCAGGATCATTTTTTTCCACATACATACGAAGTAGAAATTTGGCAGCCTCCATAGTACCCGCATCATCGTAAGTCGCATTTCCATAATAATGTTGAAATTCTTCCAGACGCCAGCCATTTTTACCAACGGTATCATACCAGGACTTTAAGGAGTTCTCTCCTGCAAAATCGAACACATAATTCCATCCGCCACATTCAAGCTGTCCCCAAATCAAGGTGTTAGCCACTTTTTTCGCAGCTTCATAATAATACTCATCTCCTGTAGCATGATAAGCGTCAAGCAACAAATGACCGACAGAAGGAGTTCCCGGCGGCTGAATCCATACCATTGTCCTCTTGGCTTCCATTTCTCCCCATGAGCGGGACATATCCGGCAAATAATTCCATACGAAGCCACCATTATAACTCACTTTGTTCATCATAAACCGAGTGGCGGTTTTCATCGTATTTATAACTTGGTCATCTAATTTTTTATTAGTTTGGGCTATACCTATACAAGCAAAATTTGCCATGCACAGGCAAAGGACAATTCTTTCCCAGTTCTTCTTTAATGTGCTTTTCATTGTTGTTTTAGTGTTTTGATTCAAGTTTAAATATCATTATGAAGCAAAATAAGCCATTTTCCGGAGCTTGGATTTGTAATATTTGGTCTTTTCCTCGTATATTTTAATCACGACGAACTACCCTCCCCATATTATAAGTATATTTGAAGAAAAGTTTTAGTTATTCATTTTATATTAAATGCAAGATCATGAATCGTAAGGTAAGAACCGCATTGTATGCTTGCGCCTTGATGGCACCACTACTATTGCAGAGCTGCAATGCACAAAGTGAAAAAAAAGAGAGCAACAAAGAGTGTACTGAAGAAACAAACAAAAACACTGAAAAAAAGGTTATGAAAACAGGTAGTGAAAACTTCATTTTTGCAGAAGGCAAAGAATGGGAACCTGCAGGCGAAGGTGTAGTGCGCCAGATCATGGGTTACAATGATGACATCATGGTTGTTAAAGTAAAATTTGAAAAGGGAGCTGTAGGAGCTGTCCACCATCATATCCATTCACAAGTGACTTATGTGGAAAGTGGAAAATTTGAGTTTATCATCAATGGTGTGAAAAAAATTGTATCGGCCGGCGACTGTCTGTATAAGGAACCGGATGCTGTGCATGGTTGTGTATGTCTGGAACCGGGTATGCTGATAGATTGTTTCAGTCCGATGCGTGCTGATTTCCTGGAAAAGAAATAGACAAGCCATATATTCCATCCACTGCAGGAGCAGATTACTGTGCCCTCCTTTGGGCATTTAATATGCTCCTACAGTGGAAATGAATTCTATTTTTTAATCTGCAAAACAAATGGGACAATTGCTTAACCTTATCAAATCCGGTAAATCATAATATTTCAAAGCACCATACAACACATTAGAATACATATCCCACTGCATAGGCCTCTCAATGTATTCCTTCCAAGTCTTCACGCTATGTTTTATCTCCACACTGTTGATTCTTTCATCCAAATAAGCAGCATGAATTGCAACCGGACCATAAATACCATTGGCAAATACCTTGACGGGGTGTCCTTTCAGAAATTCGTGTTCTGAACAAAAATCAAGCAAAGTCAAAATATCGACAACACGTTGTCCCATAATAGGACGCCCTATATGCATACTGACCATTGCATTGCGATACTCACGGTTCCAATATTTAGCATCCGTATAGAATGCAGGATCCGTTGTTTCCCCAAATCCGCGCAAATCTGCCAACAACAAGATTTTTCCTTCCGTCAAGGCAGCAGCAAAATTCGCATATTCACTCAAATAAGTTCCTTTTCCCTCTTCCTGTAACCTTAACTCAACAGGAGAATCAGCATTCGCTCTGGACGGCATGATAAGAATACAAGGAACAGGCATCTCCCCTTCCCTTATAAGCTGAAACTTATATTGTTCATATTCACGCATTGAATCATGTCCGGTTGCCTCAATTCTTATTTTATGGTCAGGAAGACCTTTAAGACCTAACAAATCCAGCATCTTTGCTTGGACAGTTTTCTTTCCTTTCGAAAGAAACGCCTCACGCTTGGAAGCCCACTCATCCAGCTGATTCACATTTTCCTGCATAATACTGAGTGCTCCAGGCATAGATACATTCACCTGTCCTTTAGTCGTACAAAGCATATCAGACAACCGGAAACGGTCTTGTGCCGATTTCTTCACCGGAGATTGATCATCTTTCAGCCAACGCTTGAACCAACTGACCAACTTTTGCCTTTTTTCAGTTCCAAGTCCATGCCCTGTTTCTACTGTCAGCATATCCACCTTTTCGGGAACTCCCAATACTTTATAGCACTGTTGTAATTCAGCAAACCCTTGTTGTGCACCCCATAAATCGACAAAATCATATTTACCGCTTAAAATCAATAAAGGCCGTGGAGCCATCATTAAAGCAAAATCAGGTACTTCCAGTTGTTCACGCCCTTCGTATGGTATATGTTGGCAACCATCGGAAGGACCTTGCAACTCCATAGTACGTTCTCGGGTAGAAAAGAAACTACAAATGGCCGCTACCTTTACACGGGGATCCAAACCTATATAATAAGCGGTCTGAGTACCACCACCAGAAGATCCATATACTCCGATACGCTCCGGATCAATATCCTTACGAGTCAATAAATAGTCCAAAGCCCGATGATTATCCCAATATTCCTGTGCCGCCAAACTAGTACCAAGCAAGTTAAAGCCCGCATTCAGTAAGGTATGTTCCGTGGTAGCCCCCCGTGTCAGTGGTTTTCCTTCCCTATCAATAAGTTGCAACCGTTCTCCCTGGCCTATGGGATCTACCACTAGTACAGCAATACCATTGGATGCCATCAGCATAGCGGCATGAGACGAAGAACCTTTACCATTCAATCCATGTCCGCAAAGTTCCAATGTTGCCGGAACAGGAACAGTCATGTTCTCCGGCATATAAAGATGTGCTGTGACATAGCGGCCAGGCTTGCTTTCAAAAATTATTTTCTCTATATGATAGCCGGTACCTTGTATCTTCCCCACCACCTGAACATTTAAATTCTCTTTTTCAGGAAAAGTACCTACTATTTGTTTATATCGTTCACGGCAACCCTCCAGGTACTCCTGCATCCCGGCAGGAGAAGTAAATGCTTGCTGAATGGCTAACTGCCGGGATGCAAACTGCCGATGTACATCACGCATCAGATAAGAATTATAAGCGGTACTTTGACTCCAAGGTAATGCCTTGAACTCCCCCTGAGCAGAAACCACAACAGTCCCCACCCATATTCCCAAACCTACACATAAAGTGCGAAAACCGATAATTTTTCTCATAGAATCATCCCTTTAAGTTATTGTACCACAATTTCAATTTTCTGACGGTTATCTCCGGCTGTCTTCACATACAAACGTTTATGCTCTATATCATAAAACCAGCCTGTATTCCGCTCTGCATCTGTAACTGATGAAAGAACGGGCAACGATTTACCATTTTCTATCACAGATTGCGGAACGTTCTGCAAATAAGCCTTTACTAGATAAGTGTGCTTGGCAGGTTTGTACTTCCCTACCGGTTTATCTGCAGTAAACGTCCAACTATCATCAGCAAGCCTGCTGGTAAAACGGGTCAATGAACCAATCCCTTTTTGATAATCCATTGATATACCATCATCTTCATACATCTCATAAGAAGAAATGCCTGACGGATAGACATCCAATGTTATCATCTCTACAGGGTGCTGATCTACCCACTGCATAACAGGTTGCATGGGAATAATAGCTCCGGCTTTTATATAGATAGGCAACACATCCAACGGAGTAAGAAAAGATTTATATTGACGGCCCTCGTAACGCTCACCGGTTTCATAATCAAACCATTCTCCACCGGGAAAATAAACATGTTGGCTCAGTGCACCTTTGGTAGTGACAGGACAAACCATCATCCATGGCCCGAACATATACTGACGTGTCAGCTGATAAGTATTCTCATCCTGAGGATAGTCCATCACTAAAGGAGTCATCATGGGACGTGCCGTTTTATAAAGTTGATAGGCATTACTATAAATATAAGGAATCAATGTATAACGCAAACTATCATATTTGATGAAATTGGCCAAAGCCTCCGGACCATAAGTCCAAGGTTCATGGTAACGGGGATGGTCCATACCGAACACCATGGCGATAGGTGAAAACATACCGAACTGTACCCAACGAGTATATAATTCTGTATCGTAAGGAGAATATTGTTCAAATCCTCCCATGCAATGAGTCCAGTTACCCACACCACTCATACCAATATTAAGTCCTGCACGTATCACCGGTTCAAACCACTGCCATTCACTCCCCCAATCTCCGGCCCAGATATAAGGATAACGCTGAATTCCCGCATAACCTTCACGAGTATGTGTCAACCCCCTCATATTATTATATTCCTGAAATTTACGATAGGGAGCCTCCGCATAAGCTAAAGGAAAAATATTATGAAGTCCTTTCAGGTCCATCGTTCCTCCGACATCCGTTTTCACAAACTTAGCCCCGATAGAAGCGACTTTCATTACTCCGTTCTCCCACCACCAATCTACTGCTTTCGGATCAAAGAAATTCACTACCCCTTCTGTCTTGGCTCCTGGATACAGCACGTTTCCCTGTTCACGCGCCTTATCCAATAGATGATATTCAGGACCATTATCTAATATAGAACGGATATGAAGCCCCACCATTTTTACATTTTGCGCATAGCAACTGTCAAACATAGCTTTCGGATCTTTGAACGTATTGCGCCATTCAAAACAGCAACCACCATTTCCGTAAGTGGTATTAAACAGTCTCCAGGTAGAATCTAGCCAAAGCAAATCAAAAGGCACTCCTTCCTCACGCAAACGTTTACATAAAGCAGGCGGATATTTATCGGAAGTCATCTCTTCATTCTTCCAGGTTCCACCGGAATAAGTACCGACATGCAACCCCATTGCAAAACGAGGAAGCATGGGGGATTTTCCGGTCAATTCCGTATATCTGTCAACCATGGTATAAAAATCGGGACCATAAATAAAATAATAGTCCAAATCACCGCCAAAAGCTTTGAATGAATAATAGTCACTACTGTCCCATCCCATATTCCATTCGGTAGCAAACGGAGTATGAAAGAACAAACCATATCCTTTGGTACTCATCATAAAAGGTACGGGACAATAATTGGCACGTAAAATATCTTTTCCTCCTACAGCCGGTTTTATCCCTCTTCCCAACTCTACATTCAGATAGACCTTACGCCCTCGCTGATCCATGAAATCCATACGTTCCCCAAAGCCAAAGAAATGTTCATCCGGCTGTAGAACAGCTTTTGTCTTGACAGAATCCTTATAAAAACGTTGTTCCGCAAGTTCCGTATAAAGCATCTTACCGTTTCTATCAGAAACAGTAAGACAGAACGGATTCTTGGTAGCCTCTATAATCAGTTTTCCGGTCGTAATCAACCATGCAGTTCCTTTATCTTCCACTGTATAGTGTACAGGAGTAAAATCATATTTACGAACCATCCACTGCTCATTTTCAGCGAACACGGTACCTTGAGAATGACGTACACGGAACATATCATCTGTACAAAATTCCAATTTCACATTTCCCTGAGGCAAAAGAAACAACAAATCATTTCCTGTCTTCTTAAAAGAAGTATTGGCCGCCCATAGTCCTATACAATACAGGCATAAACAAAAGCATAGGAATCGTTTTTTCATGGTATCTGTTATTTTATTTAAAATCAATCATATTGAAAATCAGTTTTTTGGCTACAAGTCCGGCAGCCGAATCATTAATGATGTTCCCATAGATATCCAATGTAGAGAACAAAACACTACCCTTACCCATAGGTACAATCCCCATAGCAGTTCCGATAGCCATAGGATAAGTATGATAGGCTCCGACCAGCAATTCCTCACCTTCCATCACTAATCCCATACGCTCCACCCCTGTATGTATCAATGCCTGATAAGGCCAGTTGAGAGCATTTCCGACAGGAAGTTCCTTGAAAATATCATGCGGCTTATTAAACATCACTCCACCCAACCAATTGGTTCCAACAAAGAATTTGTCCTTAAACACCGCTTTACTATTAGCTGCTATAAATTCCGACCACTCATCAGCACTCTGAATAATGAAGATTTTGGTTCCATCATTTACGGCACGTTCCATTAAACGCTGTGCATCCGGCATCTTATCATTAGGAACAGCCCAATCCAAACGACAACGAGCGTTACTACGAGGATGTCTGAAACGGATCTCTATATCGGCAGACTTGCCTTCTTCCAAATAGACTTTTCCATCGCCCAAATGCTCTTTCTTCCTGGTAATTTCATATATTTTCTTACCATTGACAAAGACTTCAATCATACTACGATCATTACTCTGAGGAATAATCGTATATTCACCACTGACAGAAGGAAGTACTTTACCACTCCATTTAATACCATAACCATCAAGCATATACACAAAAGGACTTGGTGTAGCTCCCTCAATAGCACTCAGATTAACCACCTTGGCCACTTCATGATAAACTTCCTTCTGAAATTCCATATCCTCATAATAGACCACATCCAATCCCGGTTTGCCATCGGCAGAGCGTAACGCTTCCATCGGCACCATTGTCAACTGATCTTTCCTAGGAGGACGGGCCACCATAATCCAATCCAACTTTCCTAAATTATCCTCGTAAGCTGCAACCGCTTCTTTCGTTTTACCCTTCAAGAAATTCTGTAAAGCACTCCCATCTTCCCAAACGGCCCCTTTACCATCCAACATATTGGATGCCAGATTTACAGACAATATATCATCATACCCAGTTGTAACAACAGAATTTTCCTTACACAGTTTTGCTTCAATCCTACAAAGTCCCCCAACTGCAGGAACTGGTATTTTTACATCCTTCACCAACAACTGACCATAAACCTCACCTCCGGCGGCTTCCGTTTCATAAGTCCCTACCTCCATCACTTTTCCTTGAGAGTCTGTCACCGAGATTTTCAATTGATGGTTTCCCCGGACATTCTTCTCATTAATCAGATAAAAATCAACGGCCACCTTTCCCCCTGCGGCTGCAACCTGTTGCCTGGTCTTTACCGCTACATACAAAGGCTGATTATAACGAGCTATGATAGCCGGATCTGATTTGGGATAACGAAAACAATCGACAATTCCCGAATAATTCTCCGTCAATTCCGATTCCCATCCATTAACAACGTATGCATCCGTCAAATTATTCATTCTGGCCGATTCTATTTTACGTCCCTGATGTTCATAGGATACAGTTCCCATAGCCACACACAAATCATCCACGGTAGGATAAACAGTCCTTAACTGTTTAGCATCCAGAAATTTATTGAATTCATCATACCAACGTAGAAACTCTCTGCCATCCCATCCTTTATAGTTATATTTTTCCAAATCTTCTTTATTCTTTTCCAAACGAGGAGGTGATGATAAAGCCCCTTCCTCACCAAAGAATACAATTTCACGCTTATTCTTGGTATCATTATAATAATCGTCAGGGCCTTTGTACAAACCTTCATTCCAAACAGCAGGTCCTCCGGCACGATGATAATCATACCAACCACTCCAATACACTTTTTCATCGTAAGGACGAATATGAATTTTAGCCTGATCTTCTATATCATCTCCCTTAGCCCAAGCCGAGGTACGAAGAATCAACCGGGAAGGATCCAATACACGCATATCCTTCATCGCTTGAATTTCCAATTCTAACTTTTCAGGAGCAGCATTTCCCGATTCATTCATCATATTATAGATAACCAGACAGGGATGACTGCGATCCCTCTTTACCATACGGATGACCTTTTCATGCAAAACAGCATTCATAAACGGCTGTCTCACATCCAGACGGAAGCCGCCAGGCTCTTCAAAATAGAGCAGTCCCAACTCATCAGCATAATTCATTACGTCAGTATTACCGATAAAACGATGAAAATTCAACATATTCAATCCTAACTCCTTAGCGATGCGAATTTGCCTTTCAGCCAATTCTTCCGATGGAAAAATACCATTGACCGGCCAAAAACTCCAACTGATGGCCGAGCGAAGCATGATACGTTTTCCGTTTAAACGAAAAACAGCATCATCACCTATACCGGAAGCCTCGAACCAACGGAATCCAAAACGGCGGGAATCTTTATCCACCCAGTTCTGTCCTTCGGACAACTCCACCTCACATACATACAGATTAGGATCATCCACACTCCATAATTTCGCATCCGGAGCTGATACAGGAATCTTCAGCTCATTCATACCTTTATTTAATGAGATACCCTTTATCTCTTTAGAATAAACTATTTTTTCTTTATTTTTCCACTCGTACACCGTTATACGAAGATCCTGCTTCGCAGTCTTTCCTTTTTCATTCTGTAATGTCAGAATAGCGTTGGCGGTAGTTATCTGAGGAGTATTCTGCATATAAATATCTGCCACATAAACAGAATTACATACCTTCATACTAACTTTTCCTGTTATTCCTCCAAAGCCATGACCGGGAGGCAACATTTTATCTCCCCACGGAATAGTTCTGGAGTCACGCCAATCATGGTTACCACCCGCATCCGTTATACGTACAGCCAATTGTACCTGTTCTCCTGATTTTATATAAGGAGTAATATCCGTTTCAAAAGGAACATTGTCCACAATCTGATAATCCACTAATCTCTGATTAATAAAAATTTCCGCCCGTGAACGTATAGAGCCAAAATTCAAAAAGACTTTTTGTCCTTTCTTCAATACCGGAATATCCATTGTACGACTCCACCATGTAACTCCTGTAATATCTCCTTCGGGTCCGGACTGAGTTTGAAGATATTCTTCAGCTGTTCCAGGAACCTGTACCGAAAGAGTCTGGGCAGAAGTCAATATATCCCATCCCGCTGTAGGAACAGTTGCAGGAACTTTCTGTGCCTCTTCCAATGTCAAATAAATATCCTCTGTCTGCCAAGCTGCATTTTTATCCTGCCATAAATGCCATCCTTTTCCTGACAAATCAAAAAACGGTCTCTCCTGTGCTCTCACCCCATAAAATGGACATAACAACAAAAATGCTATGGCAATAATACTCTTCTTCATAATTATCTATTACTTTCTTTTATTAAATTCAATAATAACTGTTGGCCCACTACATTAGCCCTGTTCTCGCTTTTAATACATGACTCCATGCTCTCATAGATGGTAAAACCAATATTCTGTTATAGCTAATCTCATTTATTTTATTTCATTCATATAACTATCCGGCAACCACCCTTTCAATACAAAAGCAGGATTCCGATAATTGTTAATCATCTCTGTATCTTTATCTTTTGTCAACTGGCGGGAATATGGATGACGTTTGGATACATCAACCGGATTTCCCGTCACCATATCACAAGTATTATACTCGTACATTTTAGCAGTCTTCGCTCCAATAGAACTCCAGCCTTCAGGAATTATATTTTTCACTTTACAATCTATCAAGACAAACTCTGCATCAGGGTAGGCCGAACCGTGGTTACTTTTAGTACGTCCGTAATCCGCCTGTTTACCATCCTCCGTAGAAAAAGTGCATTCAACAAATACATTACCATGATTGCCTGCCGTATTTCTTACCCATGAGAAAGGGCCGCCACCATTACGGAAATTACTTTTATAAGCAAACAAGCTGCCACGTCCTAAAATAGTATCACCACCACCATCCAACTCACAAGATTCCATATAGATTGTTCCATTCGCCTGCAATGCATCTCCTGAACCTATAATATGTACACGGTATAAAGCAATCCTTTCTCCATTAATCAACAACCCTTCTGCCTGACCTTTTAAATCTGTAGCAATGGTCATATCCTCAATGACTATATCCTTGCAATTATCAAGCATGAAAGCCGCCCGACGGGAAGGAAATGTACCGGGCCACTCATTGGTTTTCACAGTCAGCGGATGAGGATTAAAGACTTCATTATTTGCATAATGTACTTTAGTATCGGCCATTCCTGCTCCTTTAATTTTAACATTCCATTTATTTCTTGTATAGACCAATTCTTCATAATCACCGGGATTAACTAAAATCACAGTCTGCTGTTCATTAAAATCAGGAATAAAATCCAAGGCCCCCTGAACTGTATTAAAGTCCCCTTTTCCTGTAGCATCCACAATCAATGTATCTGAAAGTTCCGGCATGTCAGATTTAGTAGTGAAAGTCCACTCATCTTCTTTAGTGACTCCTTGAAAACTGCCGTCAGCTAAATTTAACACACCATTATCTATAGTCACATAGTAAGTATGCCCATATTCCAGCATATTATTGTGTAGATAAATAGTAGCTATAGAATCACGCACGATGACAGGATAAAAATGAAAGGCATCCGTAAATCCCCCTATGATAGTAAGCTGGTACACAGGAGGAGTAGGTTCCGCCGTTCCCGAAGGAGTACCCGGACGAGTATCTTTATTGGTAGGCACAACGGTACGAGTATAGTCATAAGGCACTTTTGTATAATCACATTCCGGACCATACGTACGGCTCTCCGTAGGACCAGACGGAATACTCAAATCCAAACTGTCCACCACTTGGTCAGTAACTGCGTCATAAACCCGTATCATACCGGAATCTCCTAGGACAGGAGTCTCGGAAAAAGTAAGAACCAAATGAGTGTCCGGATTGACATTTTCCGAACCGGAAGCAGGAAAAAGTGTTGCATTGACCTGCCCTGTCTGATTACACGCCATTATAAAAGGAACTGCGGCAATCATACCTAAAAACGATTTTAATGTAACCATAGATTCATCAGTATTAAATTCAAGTCTTAATCATTCTATTCCCATTCCACCTTCATATAATGCAGCATCGTTGTACTTTCACCACAACTGCCCGTATGCTGGATACCGGTGCCCCCAAAAGTGTTCGAGGCTATATCCGCCTCCAAATCTACCGAAAGTTTCAAATTCGGATCAGTTACAGGCGCCGGAAGCGGAGTCGTTGTTGAAGCATGTGCTGTCAATTTTCCTCCTTTAGCAGTCAATGTCAGAGTACAATTTGTACGATAGCAGGTAGAAGACACCGGTTGACTGATGGCTTCAGCCACCCCGTTCTCATATTTCATCAAAATAAAATCAACCGCATTACTATACTTGGTCGTACGAATGATACGCAATGCATATCCCGTTAAAGTACGGGTATCAAACTTGATATACAAATCCAAATACTGTCCTGTAGCACTACCAAAACCTTGTCCTGCTGTTTTACTGGCATCCACATTCAATGTGATTGCCATATCTCCATAGCTGCCATCCAGTGGAGTATACAGCAAACGGGCTCCTTTCTGATCCTGCAACAAACCGGTTCCGTGAGAACCATTCATTCCAGGTCCATAAATCCAATAATCCTTATCCGGAACTACCTGCCAATCGTATGCTGCCGTATCCAAAGGCTTATATCCACCAATCGTCCAAAATCCCGGTAAAAGTTGTGGTTGATTCTTACATGGAAAGTTCTGAAAATCCGTTTCAAATATATGAGTGATATTCACTTGCCCTTTCTTTATTGGAGAATTGGAAACAACAATCCGTTCTTCCCCCGGCAAACAACGCAGATGCTTGGGAGCGATAGCTGCCATCAGATAATAACCAACATCTTCTTTTACCAACGTATAGGAATATTCCGGTTCATTCAAGCGGGATACAGAAACCGGAAGTCTATCAGTCCCGTTCCTGTCCGTACATCTATACCAGGTTATCAATGATTCATCCTTACGCCCATTCAAATTTAAAGCATAACTGACAGTAGCTACTCCTTTAGCAATATTCAATTCCGGCTCTTCCGTAAACGAGGGAGCCGGTACATAATCGGGAGCAACCGTAAGTTCTGTCGCACATTCCAAACCATCCTCTGTATAGGCTATCACAGTGAAATGTTTTGTTTCATCCTCCGTATTAGTTGCCTCGACAACACATTCATAACCCTCGGAAGTAGATAATTTCACATCCTTTTCATAACCTTGTTGTACTTTCCACTTCACGGGAACATTATTCAGTACATAGTTGCAATGCCTTTTCACCGTCGCAACCAGTCTGACCGGCTGGCCACCAGTCTGGATGGAAGCCGTTAAAGGCTCTACAGAAAGACAGGAGGGCATCCGGGTATAATCCCTTCCATCCCGCTTACCTATAGCAATGACACGATCTTTCACCTGAAGAGGATCCCAATCATCCTCTCCTCTCAATAAATTGTAAGTATTATAAACTACCTCTTCATTCTCTTCCAGCCGGAAAGTTTTCAGTTGATTCAGCTGATCCATGCAAACCGTATTATAAGGCTTGTCAGCCCCTATTACATAAGGTTGCCCGTTCAGCTTCACATTATATTGGTAACAACGCAACCAATCTGTGGGATCATGTGTCCAGCCCGCATAAACCGGCTTCTTCGAATGATAACGGCAATCGACAATACTTAACGGCCCGACCGACTTACAAAAATATTGCCGGTCTTCCTCATGACATACATAAAAGTCACAGTTCAAAAATACAGCTCCGCCCATATCACTTCTCCAAAAAGGTTTCTGACCATAAAAATGAAGTGTACAATCCAGATAAACCCCTGTTCCGGTCAACGCATCATCGGTACTTTCCATGTGGCATTTATTAAAAAGTATCCGCTTGGCGCCATTCAGCGGATTCATGTTCAAGCGACTGATGAAATGTACATTATCCGCCACAATCTTGTCGCCATGACAATAAGCGACGTGCGCCTGAGTGATGGCAGACATTCTTTTCTTCCTGCTTAATTCCTTCTTCAGAGGGTATTCCAAATCGACATTACAGAAATTCCCCATGGTCAAGTCCTTAACCAACAGACCGTCTCCCCAAAAATCAAACATGGTGAAATTACCGACAGCCCCCTGTGTCTGTCCACGGCTGGATGCCAGGACTGTATTTTCAGGATGGCTATTCAATCCGATAATATGAAGATAAGGGCATTTAACAACCAAGCCGAACGGTTCACGACCGTCTTTTCCAACACGAATAGCAGGATCGTCAGGATCATCAATCCAATAAACGTATGGAGCCAGATAGACTTTCATCGGTTCCGCTTCCGTACCAGCTGAAAAATTAGCGGCAGCTTTATTGAAACTATTAAAAACATAAGGATTACCCGCCACTTCCCTATCGGACAACTGCCCATCAACAAAAAATGTTTTCGGACCTAAAATAATTTCTTTATCTGCATAACGAAGGCAGTTTCCTTTAAATTCTATAGGTTGCGAAGGATCTAACGAACTATAATGATCAATACTTTGTGCTTTTAACAGATGTCCCCATACAAGCCAGCACAAGGCAAAAGCGAGGAAATGTAAATGTTTCATTTTGTATAGATTAAGATTTGTTCTACTACAAAAGTAAACGAGAGACAGGGGACAGAAAGGTAAAAATTGGTCTATTATGTGCAAATTTTGAATAATGTGCTAATTTGCCAATTTGCTAATAGGCCAATTGACATGCGAACATAGCGGAACCAAACGGCAAATCAGCCTATTAGCAAATTAACACATTCATTAATTATTTTACTTCAGTTATCCTTAGCAGCAGATAAGGACTTGCAGGCAGTCTTACTCTTCCTTGATTTTTATCATACACCCTATCTTTTACAGGAGCAGTCGTTTCAAAAACGACAGGCCATTCGGCTATCGTCATGTTCCAAGTATCAATGACTTCCACTTTAAAACGTACTCCTTCTTTCAAACGTGGATAAAAAGCGTTTTTTACCGGTAAATCAAATATCCATTCCGGTCTTATTTCTTTGCCCAGATAAATCATATAATAGTTTTCTCCGGCAGTAGAAGTATATGGGTCCCAACTACTATCGCATAAATGCAAGGGATTGGGGAGTGCATCCAAAATCTGTCTTGTAAAGCCGATGCGCTTCCAGGACTCCCCTTGAAAAGTTCCTCCTACAGCCAGAAAATCACGGGAATAATCTTTTGGATTATCCATATAACATTCTCCGTGAGTTACGTAAGTCCCCACAATCAGCCCTTGCCACAAGCGATAAAGATATTCCTGACCGCTCAAGCTTCCCCATCGGTTATCCATATTGCCCTCATAACATACCTCATCAAAAATAATCGGTTTCTTATAAATATTCTTCACCGTAGCCGCTCTTCCAAAACCCTCTACAGGTGCCTGGTCCTGTATGCTGGCATGGGTATATTCCGGTTCCCAATATTTATAATACTTAGCTGTATAAGTATGAATGGAACATAAATGAGAATAAGGATCATTCTCTACTACCGTATGTGTAAAGGTATCCCAATATTCCGGTTTTAATTCTCTCAAAAAATCATATTCATTGGCCAGCGACCACCAAATATTGCGAAATGAACTCATACGGGCTGTCAGATACTTCAAATATCGGACACCGGCTTCCAAAGGCATCCTGTCAAATCCCCAACGGCCACCATCATAAGGGTGGAAAAGAATCAAATCAGCCTCCACCCCTATTCCGGCCAAATTATCCACACATGCTTCCACATGAGCAAAATAAGCCGGATTGAAGCGGGTGAAATCCCATTCATACACAGGCTTTCCCTTTTCATCCTTTGTTATCTTCTTTATCTCAAAAGGAAACATGGAGGGTTCAGGATAATCCGGATCAAAGTTTTGCACAAAAAACAGCATCCTGATCTTATTGAACTTGGACAGTTCCAATGATTTTACAGTCTGATCGGGTTGGTTACCGGCCACATGCATCCAATCATAAGAAGTCGTTCCAACCGGATAGTAACGTGTCCCATCAGCATATTTAAAGTTATAAGTTCCATCCACTTTGACTGGGCCATGATTTCCTTTACCCGGAGCAATACATTCTATCTGACCTTTTACTCCATCCAATGCAGGGATTTTACTCTGTGTTATATAATACCATCCTCCTTGCTTCACAGGCATGAAACGAATTTTAAAAGTATCATTTCCATCATAAAACCCACGTACTGTCAATGTGGTATCCGGCCCGTTGAACGTCGCTGTAAGTTCAACATCAAAAGGATTACCCTTCACTTTGGCAGGAATGGAGATTTCATAACGTCCCCAACATTCCACCTTATCCTGAGCAAATCCACCGGAAATTCCCAGAAACCATATTATTAAAAGAAAGCAGCAATATTTCATAAGCCATTCAATCATTAAATTCCAGTTAAAACAACGTATCAATCAAGGTTCCTCAAAACAAAGTCCGTCACTTCCACCTGTCCGTCACCACCGGCAAAAATACCCGGACGGACAAACAAGAAACCATATACCGTGTTATGATGTACCCCCGATATTTCAAATCCCCATGGATACTTATGCCATTTTTTACCATCGGCACTATACCAGGCCGATAATACATTCGCATCATTCCGCAAACGCAGCCACATCTTTCCACATTGGTTTGCTTGAGGAGATTTTGATTCCGTACGGCTGACTTGTCCACGCCGGTAACGAAGCAGCTGCTTATGATTAAAACCAAATCCAAAATGATAATTCTCATCATAATAGGCTACCAATCCGGCAGATGTATTTTCACCTTTCAGTTCGAAACAAGCCTCCACTTCATATTTATGAGCACTGGTACGCGCCAACAAAGGAGAGCCTTCTTTAGGAGTATTCCCTTTTGCATCTATACTGATTTTATCAGGAGTAATCCGAAACCGGTCATTTAAACTATGTTCCCGGCACGTCTGCCATACAAAATCCTCTATACCGGATACTTTCAAACGTTCCGGTGCAGGAAAAGAAATGACTCCTTCTTTCAAATGCAACCACCCATCTTCCTTCTGAACCAGTTCACGTAAAAGGGTCTGACGCCCCAATGTCTGGAATCCGTTCTCATAAGCATGGAAAATCATGAATAACCGTCCATCTTCCGTATCAACAATAGAGCCATGCCCTTTACTCCACCATTTTTCATTACGCGATTCCGTACGAAGAAGCGGATTGAAAGGAGCATTCTCCCAAGGACCCATTATATTTTTACTACGTGCCTGTACTACCATGTGACTGGTGGGGGGACCTGCCGTACCCCCTTCGGCCGCGAATAAATAATAATACTCTCCTACTTTTTTCACATTCAGACCTTCCATGGAAACTCCTTCTATATCCCATTCCTCCGGTATTTCCCATTCCTTATAAATCCGAACCGGTTCTCCTGTAATAGAGCATCCATCATCCGACAACGGATATAAAGCACCGGAGCTGAGCAACAGATATCGTTTTCCGTCCTCACCAACCACATGTTCCGGATCAATTCCCCCTATTTTCAAATCAACCGGAGCGCTCCACGGACCTTCCGGAGTATCCGCCCAAGTTACCATATTGGTTTTCTTTCCTTTCTCGTCCCGAGTAGGGAAATAAATATAGAAACGCTTGTTATGGACTACAATATCCGGAGCCCAGATGTCTCCGGTAAAAGTAGACAAGACAGTGGAACAGGGAGTCCAGTTTATCAGGTCATCCGACTGGTAAACGACCAGTCCCGGAGTATAAATAAAAGAGGAATGGACCAGATAATAAGATTTTCCATAACGGACAATAGAAGGATCCGAATTATCACCTTCCAAAATACGTACAGTAGTTTGATCCTCATTTAAAGGATCTTGGGACTGCCCCCATAAAGGGAGCGCCCCAAAGACTAGCAAAAATGCGCAAACAGATAAAATGTTTTTCATATATAATTCTTATTCTTGTGCCAAACCATATCCATTCGTTATCTTGCCTTTAGATTTGCTCAACGTTTCGAATGGAATAGGCCAGTAATATCTGGGAGGAACATTACCGTCCTTTACTCCCGGCAACAAATTACTATTCGTATAATGATCAGCATATTTCACCAATGTTGCTCCCCAATCAACCTTTGCATAACCCTCGTCAAGCAGTTTCTTTGCTTCAGCACCATCGGGATCTATATAATTAAACAGCCCCTCAATAGCTAGGTTATGGTCTGTTCCAGTAACTTTTACCGAAGTGGTACTATAATCATATTGTCCTCTCCATCCTGGATACAGAGCTGGATCCGACTCATCAGGATCAAAAGTCAACGGTGAACTTAAATGCACTTTCTTAGTATATACATAATTCGAGATCACATTACCATTAGCAAATTCATGGTATCCTTTTGTTTGCAAATCATGAACCATATCCGTCATTTCTGCACGAACAGCTAAAGCTTTTTCCACAAATTTACCCGAACGAATCAAATCCCAGCGACGAGTACCTTCACCTAAAAGTTCTAATTTGCGCTCCTGTAAAATAGCTTCCTTCAAAACTTCACCTGAAGCTGAAATGGCATGATCGGAATTACCAAAAGCGCGTTGACGGATTTGGTTAAGTAATTGGATTGCTTCTCCTTCCGTTCCCAATTCCGCTTTGACCTCAGCTTGCATTAAAATAAGGTCAGCAAGCCTCAACACTGGCCAATTCATCCCTGAAGTACGTTGAGATGTGGTATAAGGAGGATCCATACGATTCTCATCCCATTTATTAATCGCAATTCCCCCATCCAACTTATTACCCGGAGTAAAAGACAACAAAGCTTCATTGCCATCCCCCTTGCTACCGGTTACAGTCACACTAGCATCTCTACGCATATCACCCGCTTCAAACTCACCATAATAAAAAGAAGGGATAATACGTAATGCCCCAAACGACTTGCAAGGCGCAGCTTGATTACTACCACCACTGGACGGACGTCCAAAAGCATAAGAATATTCACTGGTAGTAGTCTGCCCACTTTGCCCCCCTTGTATATTACCTACTTCAAAAATAGATTCCGGACTAAGAGCCAGATCATGAGTATATTGGAAATGACGCTGAAACGGATTATTCGCATAACTCCGGTCATCAACCGTAACTAAAGCAGCCGTTCCTTTATTATTCAAAGCAGCCTGAAAATATTTCTCGGCAATCTTATAATAATCCAGATAATCATTGCGCCGAGCATAGACACATCCCAATTCTTCTTTTCCTTTTGTCGTAAACTGCACGTCACCATACAAGCCGGGCACATCTGTACGAATTGTCTGATATCCACCGGAATAAAGAGCTATTTGTCCTAACAACGCTTCAGCAAATCCTTTAGAAAAACGTTCTGCAGTAATGCCACCTTCTCCCAGTGGATACATCAATGCCTCTGCCTCCTTCAATATCTCAATAAGATTATCATAAATTTCAAAGCGGGAAGTTAATGAATAATCTTCCACATTGTTATTTTCATATCCATAAGGTACATCACCATAATGTTTTACCAAATCGAAATAGCAGAAAGCCTTCATTGTTAAAGCCTCACCATAAAGTTGAGTCCAATCATTTACTTTTCCTGCAGCCACAGCATCTTGAAATGCAGTTTTACCAGCTACCAATTCTGCGACTCTAGATGCACGTGCAATCGTAGTATAAAGCCCGTTGAAGCCTGAACCGCCCGCATTTACACTTAACAATTCTGGTAAAAGTCTGGCGTTGGCATTATTCAAAGAACCTATTTCCGGATATATTTCAGAGTCTGAACCAATAGGATCATTCCAACGATAAGCCCCCATAATACAATTCTGCCGATAATTAGCATAACACCAAGACAGAATTTTAAAAGTTTCAGAAGTAGAAGAGGTTACAAACTCATCTCCTGTGTTCTCCGGTGAAGAAGTATTCAGATAATCACTACATTGAGCAAAAGAACAGCATAGTGCCAATGCAGATATATATGTTACTAATTTATTCATAATAATTAATTTAATGATTTGTTTTTTTGATTAGAAAGCAAGATTCAAGCCTACCACAAACGAACGTGCTCTAGGATAAGTTCCCCAGTCCAATCCTACTGTAGGATATTTCGCCTTGTTCTGAGAGGTATTGGCACTAACTTCAGGATCCAAGCCTGAGTAACCGGTCAAAGTAAACAAATTGTAAATTGTTCCATAAATACGCAATTTGCTCAAACCAGCCTTATGCAAAACTTTATCGGGCAATGAATATCCCAATGTCAGTGTGTTCAAGCGCAAATAAGAACCATCTTCGATAGCAATACTGGAAGTAACCCCATTTTCACTATAAGGTAATGGCAAATTAGCATTTACATTAGCTGCATTTAATTGCTCAGGAGTAGTGAGACGAACCAATTTCCCATCTACCACGTCATAAATCTTATAGGAGTCTTTCATAAAACCAAGTTTATTCTCATATACTCCCTTTTCTTTCGCACCGTATAAAGAAGCGATTTTATTCACATTATACACATCATTACCATAACTCCAGTTAAAATACAATCCTAAATCAAAATTTTTATAAGTTGTATTGATATTGAAACCACCTGTATGAACAGGATTCATATCACCAATAATGGTAACATCTTTCTCATCAATGCCGCCACTATTGTCCATATCCTTAAATTTTGGAAGACCCGGATAAGCATTTTGTCCGGACGGACGGTCCACCCCATGTACAGGATTAATAAAAGAACCTAAATCCGCCACACCCTCTTTCAATATATATTGTCCGTTTACATAATTAAAATCATCTGTGGTATAAAAGCCGTCATATATAAAACCTCTGACCATGCCCACAGGTTTTCCTTCCTGCAAAATATAATCCTCACCAGGGAAACTGCTGCTGCCACACCAACTAGAGCCATATAAACCTGTTACATTTTCTGCCAATTTATCGACCTTGCCTTTATTGAAATTTATATTCATACCAGCCGTGATATTCCAATCTTTATTTTCATAAATCACACCAGACAAAGAAAACTCAATTCCCTTATTACTAGTCTGGCCAATGTTATCATACGTAGAGGTGAATCCGGTAATTCCGGGAAGCGAAGTCAACATCAGCAAATCCTTCGTTGTATTCCAATATAAATCCAAAGACCCCCACAAACGATTCTTTAAAAATCCGAAATCGAAACCAAGGTTACGTGTAATAGTTGTTTCCCATTTTAGATTTTTATTTGCCATCTGTTCCGTTGAAAGATCGTATGAAGATGAATACTGGTTATTCAATATATATTGATATCGCAAATCAGTTTCAGAAGTCCAAGTTTGTGACCATAAATCAGAACTGATGCCATCATTACCTACCGTACCATAAGACAAACGAACTTTCAGATTATCCAACCAGTCTTTCGTTCCTTCCATGAAAGATTCTTCAGAAAGACGCCATCCGAAAGCAGCGGCAGGAAAATATCCCCAACGATGTTCGGGCGAAAACTTAGAAGAACCATCGGCACGGAATGTCACAGTAAACAAATAACGGTCCATCAATGTATAATTAGCACGACCAAAGAATGAGAGAATACGTCCGGGAATATCTACTCCAGAAGAGAATTTACTTGTTCCATGTTCCGCATCATATTGGTTAATCATAGCAAAAGCATTGTCCTTTGTGAAATTAGATGGGAAGTGACTAGCTGAAATCGACACTTTACTACCACCTGAATCTGTAACCTCATGACCCAACAGAATATTCAGGCGATGCTGTTTGGGTAAGAAGTTAAAATCATAACTCACTGTATTCGTCCAGCGAAGCCCCCAGCTGTCACGCTTCGTATATTCCACATTTCCCGCATACAGCTTAGCGCCTGTTTCGTCATCCAAATAATTATTATAAATAGCTCCTCCCCATTTTTTATCTTGTTCCCATGACTGATTTAAAGTAAAATCAGTGTGATAAGCAAAGCCGTCAAACAATCTCCAATTTAAAGACAAAGTTCCACGAAGTCTTTGCTTGATATATAACGGATCATAATCACCGATACGGGCAACCGGACTATAAGTGTCCCAAGTGGACTGACGCCCATACATTTCCATATTTCCTTCACGCAAAGCATTCAAATCCCCCAAGATATCACCGGTAGCAATCGGACGAAAACGGTAAGAAGATGAAAGCAATGAGCCAGAGCCATTAGTTGTCCCTTCATCTCCCATAGTACGCATATCACTATAACGGGTATCCAGATTAATATCCAGATTATCACGTAACTTCTGATTGACCTTCAACGAAATCCCTCCACGCTTGGCATAAGAGTTCAGCTTCATGCCTTCCTCATCCATATAGTTCATCGCAAACAAAACCTTTGTTTTTTCTGTACCTCCACTAACAGACAAATCATGGTTATGGGACACAGAACTATTATACACATCTTTCTGGATGTTATAATTCTTGGTGTTACGATAACTTTCTATACCTCCCGTATTACTACCAGAATAATCACCGATGCCATACAATTTTTCGAATGGCAGACGATATGCATCGCCACTAGCCGCAGCATTCGCCCAAACAAACGATAAATAATCATAAGGATCCAATGTTTCCAAATATTTAGTCGGCGTATTAAATTTAACATAACCATTATAAGAAACAGAAACTTTCCCTTCTTTCGCTCCCTTTGTAGTCACAAGGATTACACCATTGGCACCACGTGCACCATAAATAGCAGTAGAAGACGCATCCTTCAGGACGTCAATGCTTTCCACTTGATCGGAAGGAATATCATTTAAAGAATTCACTGTTACACCATCTACCAGAATCAGAGGTTCATTACTTTGCGAAATAGAGCCTCCTCCTCGCACACGGATAGAAATAGCCGCGTCAGGACGCCCGTCTTGTGATGTAATGTTCACACCGGGAAGTTTACCCTGCATAGCCTGCGCCACATTAGAAACAGGCATGACCGATACAGTCTTACCACTGACAGAAGCAACTGAACCTGTCAAATCCTTTCGTTTAATTGTTTGATAACCAATTACAACTACCTCGTCAAGCACCTCATTATCACTCTCCATTTTAATAGCAAACGCATGCTGGCTACCGACTTTTATGTTCTGAGTCTTATATCCGATATACGAAATAACCAATGTAGCATTTGCGGGAATCTCCAATACAAACTTCCCATCCAAATCCGTAACCGTCCCTGTAGTAGTTCCCTGAACCAAGACTGATACTCCAATCATAGGCTCACCTGTTTCATCAATAATGGTTCCGGTGACCCTTTTCACCTGAGTAACAAGTTGAGTGCCAAAGTTCCTAACATCGGCAGAAACCTCAGCCATCATCGGTGCGACACTTATGGACATTGCGGCCGACAAGCTCCAAATAAGAAAAGAACGGCTGGCTTTACAACCGTATGCGCTTGCAAACAAACGCCTTGTTTTCTGAACATTTTCCATACTTTCCTGGGTTAACAAATAATCATTTTTAGATTTAATAGTTCCTTTTGTGTTCTCTTTAAGTATGTTTCATAATCATAGTATCTTAAATCACACATTGCAAAAGTAGAAATATTTTCGGAAAACAAAAATTATTTCGCATTATTTTCTTTTTTATTTAATTTCGTTTTACTTCGTTTCTTGTATATATAATCACACAAAAGAAAACAATCAATACAAATCATTAAATATATATACTATATATCTCTCAATCAAACAACATTTGAGGGAAGAGTGTACTTTCGTTTCCTTTCAGCCAAGCTAAATTAAACTTATAATAAAAGCGGCTTGTTATCAGATGAATCATGTTATCAGGTGTTTGTGTTCCGGCCAAGTAGCCACGAGGCTCAGCATGATTCTCATCCATTTCAAAAAACTGGGTCCAAGCCCCACCATTAAGAAAACGATAAATACCATCAGTCAACAAGCGTTTTACAGGCCAGGTCTTACCTTCATCGTATGACAAAGCAGCATACATGCCATATCCTTTAAAAGGCTTTCCTGATTGATCAGTAAACATCATTCCACGCTCCTCTTTCGGAGTACGATAAGGATGCTCAGTAAAAGAAATCAGCAAAATAGGACCTTCATTCAAACGCATCAATACCAGCCGTTGTCCTCCATCAATGGGTGGAAATTCCGAAGCGGAATAATGCCAGGTCTTGCCCATATCATCAGATACACTCATAGGCATACGTAGACGTCCTTCTTTATCACGAATACTATTGTTACGTCCCAATGCCATCAATCTGCCATCCTTCAATTGCACCACTCCGGCATGGATTCCGGCAATAGTGGTACCTGTCCCTCCCTCTTTAAAATCAGGCAAGGGCGCTCCATCCCACGGGTCCGTCCAAGTTTTTCCCTTATCCTTACTGATATGAACAGCAGCCCCGTCTCTTCCACCGGGTCCGGCATCACAAGCCTGAACAAACCAGCCTTCCTTTGTAATAGAGGTTCCGGCTATCACTTGATGGCGTCTCGTATGCTCTGGAGCAATCATACGAGGTTTACTCCAAGTTTGTCCATTATCTGTACTTGTACGCAAAGTCATCATCAAATTCTGCCAATGTCCGGCCGCTTCCACTCCATTGATATGGTAAAGAGTCCCTTGGCGGTCGTTCAACAATGCAGTTCCGGTCAAATTACGATCAGCTATCTGATAAAACATACGAGGCTTTTCCCATTCACGGCTTCCGGCACGCAAGCGCGAAGAGAGCACCACCATCTCACGGCCTTTTTCTTCATTGGTAGAAAACCACACAGCCAACAAGTCTCCATTATCACACCAAGTCAATGCCGGCTGATGATTATGCTTGAAAAAAGGCGTTCCACTATGCGCATCCGGTTCATGCACATAAACCAAAGGAGCAGTGAAGACTGGTTCCGTGACACATTGAGAGGCCCAATTCCATTTTATCTGAGACACGACATACTCATCTTTTGGCTGAGAAAGCGGAGCGGTCTGCGGATACTCTGCCTGTACCACCCGAAAGCCTGTCATTGCATGTTTGTCCTCCGGCAACATAGCCATACGATTTGCCGAACGGAGATATTTCACCGGTGTATTATGACTCCCTCCTCTGGTCACCCGTGCCATACCGTCCGAATAGCCGACAGGGTCAGTCTGTTCCTTGTCTATATAGGGCCCATACCAGTCCAGACACCATTCCTCCACATTTCCACACATATCATATAACCCCCATTCGTTGGGAGGAGTTTGTGCCACTTTCAAGGACAAGGGTTTTAGAGAAGCCGTTATCACTTGATTCTTTTGCCAGGCGGCAGGAAGCTTGTCATCCATATAGAAGTTCCAGTAACGGCCTGCCTTACATGCATATTCCCATTCAGCTTCGGTAGGCAGACGATACGTTTTTCCTTCTTTCCGGGTCAACCAGTCACAAAAGGCAACGGCATCTTGATAAGTTACGAACACCACCGCTTCGTCATCTTCATTTGAGAAACCATTTTTACCACGCAACAACTTGTGTCCGGGACAGAACAATTCATATTGCGCATTAGTCACTTCGGTCAGTCCCATTTTAAACGGTTTAGATATGTGCACCTTATGCATAGGTGCTTCATCATAATTTTCATCTTCACCCAAAGTCCCCATATAGAAATTTCCCGCAGGTATTTCTATCATTGGAATCAATTCACTTTGTGCCATAATACTTGCCGGCCATATCATGATGCTAACTATTGTACTTACTAAAAACTTCAATTTCATTTCGTATCTGATTAAAATATGTCTTGATACAAAAGTAACAGGCTATCAAAGAAGAACAAGGTAAAAATTGGTCTTTTATGTGCACAATTTTGCAACAGGCGAACAAACCTATCAAAAAAAGATTTCAGTCTTTCTTATCGCCCCCTCTTCTAAAGTTTGTAATTTCTGCTACCACTGCTACCACCATTTTACCAAATCTCTTATGAATAGGGAGATATAGGGGTGGTGGCAGCACATTTTTTTATGTATGAAATACGCCTGCTACCACCACTTATCCCCTTTTTTATTCCATAAGAGGAAGATGTTTGGGTAAAATTCGTATGCCTTCTATGCCGATTTGCTATGATTACCGTAGTATTGGTAAACTTGGTGGCAACTGTCATCCATCTTGACCGTAAGTCATGATTGTTTCAACCCGACAAAGAAATAGCTCTTGAAAGAGTCAACTGATATTATAACTAAGTATTAATTCCGTCAACCATCCTTACAAGTAAGATGAAGGAGTAGTCAACCTAAAGCGTTAAACTACAGTTTCATCAGCCTAAGACTCTGGTTCCATCAGGTTGAAACTACAGTTCTATCGGGTTGGAACTACAGTTTCGTCCTTTTGTAACTGTTTGAAACTCCCAGTCTTTTCATGGACACAATATAGCTTGACGCTTTAGGTTGACTGCTCCTTCATCTTACTTATGAGATAATACGTATGTGCGGGACAACACTTCCGTAAAAAGTAGAAAAGACATACTGATAATATGAGAAAAGTAGAAAAAGTGGTGGCAGCAGGCGTATTTCATACATAAAAAAATGTGCTGCCACCACCCCTATATCTCCCTATTCATAAGAGATTTGCTAAAATGGTGGTAGCAGTGGCAGCAGTTTTGCAAAACTCTATGGTAGGAGGCGAGTTCAAATTATAAATGCGACAGTTGTATTGATGAGCTGTTTAGAAATACATTCTTAAGAGACACCCCAAAAAAGGGGAGAGAGCATTTGCCATACGCCCTCTCCCCCATACGTTTATTTTCTCGTTTGATGAATGAATTATTATTCCTGTTTAAAGCCATAACCATTCGTAAAGCCACCGGCAGCCATTACATTAGGAGTAAACGGCCACAAATAGATAGGAGCCGAAACGTAATCATAATCCCAAAACAGATACTTATCATATTCATCTCTATAATCAACCAAATCAATACCCCAATTAACTTTGGCATATCCTTGGCTTTCAAGAGATGCTGCCTCTTCTTCAGACACGATTTCAAACAACCCTTTTATTGCCAGATTGGTAGCAGGAGCCGAATTTCCATAATTCAATCCCATTTCTTCCCAATTATCCTTTTGTCCGCGCCATCCCGGATAAAGCACCGGATCATTGACCTTGTCCATCGGACACTGCGCTGTCAAACGATGACCATATATAGTTTTTGCATCAACTAATTTTGTCCATATATAAGCAGAAATGATATTACCATTTTCAAACTCATAATAACCTTTAGTTGCCAGACCATCCATCATAGCTTTAGTCATGTCTTTGATTCTTTTTATATCTTCCGGAAGATAACCAGAACGAATCAATGTCCAACGACGATCACCTTCACCTGCATATTCAAAACCCCGTTCTTCAATAATCGCACGAACCAGATCATTGCCAAAAGATGCAATAAAGCCATCTGTGTCAGCCAAGCCTTGCGGGAACGAACGTTCACGAACTGTTTTTAAATATTGTTTACCTGTAACCACATCACCTAATGCCGCACATACTTCCGCATAGCCCAAATAAACTTCAGACATACGCATATACGGACCATTGATACCTGATTTACGCTGTGCAGCCACCCATGGATTAGCCTGACGGTTCTCATCCCATTTATTCAATGTCAAGCCACCGCCTTCAGCTTTTGAGTTGGGGACAAAAGGAATCAACTTCTCAACCCCTTTACCATTACTGCCGGTCATAGTAATGCTCACGTCACGACGCATATCATTCGGATCAAAGATTCCATAAAAATAAGCAGGATTTATACGTCCCTGTCCATAGCTCTTACATGGATACGCTGCCTTTGAGCCACCAGATGAAGGACGGCCGAAAGAATAGGGGCGACCATCATTTCCACCACCTTGCTGCATGGGATATTCATAAATAGACTCATCCGCATAAATAGCATCATCCATATGCATCTGTTCAAAGAAATACTGGTAAGGATTATTGAAAGTACGTCCGGATTTATCCGAGGCACCCCGTGGATCAGTCAAATGAAACTGTGCATTACCCGGATCAGCCAACAAAGCCTCATAGTATTTTTTAGCTATCGTGTACAAGTTCTGCCAATCAGAACGACGTCCGTAAGTAGCTCCATTATTTTCTTTTCCCTTGTTTTCAAATGTCATGCTTTCCCCTTTTCCATTTACACGTTTAATATCGCCACGACGGGTCTGATATCCAGCTGCATCCAAACACATTCTTCCAATCAAAGCCTGCACATAGGTTTTAGAAAAATAATTTTTATTGGCAGCAGCAATGCCGGGAATGGAACCGATGGTGTACATCAAAGGTTCCACTTTCTGCAAATCTTCAATACATACATCATAAATAGAATCACGGGAAACCAAACCTTTAGGCACAACACCATAAACACCTACGTATGGTACGTCCCCGAAGTTCTTGCACAGTTCACGATAAGCCGTAGCACGCATAGCTATCGCCTCACCATACATTTGCCCCATCTCTGATTGTCCACCATTGATGATCGATTCAAAATTCGATGCGTTTTCCATGGATGTTATCACCGCATTGGCTTTGCTCACAACCGAATACAAGCTAGCATAAATATCATTCTCCTTCAAATATGAAGTCAATCCATAGCTACCTGCATAAGTACCGTTTTGATAAAGACATTCCGGATAGTGACGTCCCAGCTGGTTAGAGAAAGACTCCGGGTGACGTTCTATATCAGACCCGGCAATATCAGCAGCATAAAACAATCCATCGCCAAAAACCTTATTCTGCGCACAATCCCTCCACTGTTCATAAGCACCGTCTAATGCCGCACGTGCTGTTGTCGGATTAGAAAAGACAAAATCCGAATCTACAATAGAAGGAGAGCCAACCTCCAAATAATCACTACATGCTGTAGTCAAAAACATTCCAGCAAAGAAAAGTGTTGAATATACTATTTTTTTCATACGATTCATCTCCATTAATTAGAAAGTTAAATTAACACCAAAGGTATAAGTTCTAGCCTTAGGATAAGACTGGTAATCAAAATAAGGTGTAGGGAAGCCATCCTTACCATCGGTCTTCGTGTTGACATCCGGATCTATACCAGAGTATCCGTCAATACAGAACAAGTTGCTTCCTGTAAAATACACACGTGCATTCTGCAATCCAATCTTATTCATCCAATTTTTCGGGAAAGTATAACCTACTGTCAATGTATTCAGACGCAAATAAGACGCATCTTCAATAAACTTAGAACTTACGATTCCATATTCAGAGAAGAAAGAACTGTAGTTTGTATTCGCATTAAGAGCCGCCAAAGCTGTAGGATCTTTCACCAGCATCAAGTCACCATTTGCATCAACATCATAATATTTGAAAGTTTCAGAAACAAACTTCAAACGGTTCTGACCAGCGGAATTGTCTTTATTTCCCATCAATGAGTGCATTGCATTGGCATTGTACACATCGCCACCAATCTGATAAGTAAAGCCTACAGAAAAATCGATTGCCTTCCAATTACCGTTAATTGTAAAACCACCTGTATGCTGTGGCATAGCCTTACCGATAATCGTTTTGTCATCCTCGTCCACAACACCATCACCTGTTGTATCTGCAAATTTAGGCATACCCGGTATAGCAGTTTGTCCATCCGCTGCCAATCCTTTAACTCCATCCGGATAATTCACAATACCTTGAATATCAGGAACACCCGGTTTCAATGTGTATTTACCATCTGCATAAGTAAAATCATCAATCATATAATATCCTTCTGATTTAAAACCTTGGATCGTACCTACAGGCTGACCTTCACGGATAATATAATCATAAGCAGGCTTAGCCATAGATGAACCCCAATCATTCATAGCTCTCGTATCCGCCAAGACTCCGTCCATCAGTTCATCAATATTATTCTTGTTATAATTATAAGTCAAGTTTACACCTAAATTAAAATCTTTACCACGAACAATGTCAAAGCCTAAAGCCAATTCAATTCCCTTATTTGAAGTTTTACCTACATTCTGGAACTGATAGCTATAACCGGATGCTGCGTCGATAGGCACTTTCATTAAGATATTCTTTGTCGTATTCCAATAATAATCCAAGCTACCGCGAACCCAGTTATTAAAGAAACCAAAATCAACACCTAAGTTACGACTGATAGTAGTTTCCCATTTCAAGTCAGGATTTTCCTTCATGTCACCCGGTACATAAGTGGTTACTTTTTCACCATCCACTGTTATCTGTTTGGTCTTCCAGGTCTCTCTCCATAAAGAAGCATCAATATTATCAGAGCCAGAAGTACCATACGATACACGAAGTTTCAGATTATCCAACCAGTCTCTTGTGTTTTCCATGAAAGCTTCATCTGAAATTCTCCACGCTGCCGCTGCTGCCGGGAAATATCCCCACTGATGACTAGGTGCAAATTTAGAAGAACCATCGGCACGGAATGTAGCAGTCAAAAGATACTTGCCTTTATAAGAATAATTAGCACGGCCAAACCATGACAAAGTATGGTTAGGAGTACCTATCTCACCTTTAAAATAATCTTGTCCCAATGAAGGAGTAGTCATATTAATCATACCAAACGCATCATCCATAGTAAATCCTTTAGGATACCCTACACCATAGATTTCAGTATAATCCGATTTTGATGCCAAGACTTCATTACCAACCAAGAAAGACAAACTATGATCATCTCCAAGCCCCTGTACTTCGTAATTCAAAGTAGTTGCCCAACGCACACCGTAACCATCACTTTTCTTCAATTTAGCAGAACTATTATCTTTTTCTGTCTGTCCTGCATTCCATGTCTTTTCTTGGTTCCAATTACGATTTAACGATAGCTCCGTCTTTGCCGTCAAACCTTTAATAACATTCCAAGTTAAAGCACCTTTTGCACGGATACGGTACATGTTTTTTATATAATCTACAGTATTCAAGTAATACAAAGGATTACTAGTTTCTTCCATATTTGTATCACCTTGACCAAATCCAGCAGTAAAAGAAGCATCACCCAAAGGATTATCCACAGGACGATAAGTGTAAGCAGAGGTTGCATTACCAAAACCAGATCCATTTACTTCTATTTCACTATAACGCAAGTCAAAATCCGCAGTTAACTTTTTATTAATCTTTTGCGTCAATTTGAAATTCGCATTCCAACGCTGGAAACCAGACTTCACACGGATACCTTCATCATCCATATAGTTCACTGATGAATAAAACTTAGTTTTATCTGTACCACCAGATAAAGATACATCATGATTCCAAGATGACGCAGTCTGCATCAAATCATTTATATAATTATGAGTGGTCATATTTTTATATTCATTCAAATGATTTCCGTACTTGGATCCTAATCCAAAATATCTGGCAACTCCATCACCATAAGAATCTCCCAGACTCTTCATATATGCCCATGTATTATACACATAGTCATAAGGATCCATAGTCTCCAATAATTTCGGATTCTCCTTCATCTGATAATACATATTATACTTGACAGAGACCCGGCCATCCTTGCCGCCCTTTGTAGTAACCAATATTACACCGTTAGCACCACGAGCACCATAAATAGCCGTAGAAGCAGCATCCTTTAACACATCAATACTTTCGATATTGTCAGCAGGAATATCATCAATGCCACTAACTTGAACACCATCTACAATAAACAAGGGATCATTAGACTGAGTGATAGAACCACCTCCACGAATGCGGATAGACATACCTGCACCCGGACGACCGTCTTGTGAAGTCACACTCACACCGGGCAATTGTCCTTGTAAAGCCTGTGCAACATTGGCAACCGGATTAGCCGCTAATTTTTCACCGGTAACAGAAGCGACAGACCCTGTCAAATCACGTCTTTTTACTGTACCATAACCAATAACAACGACTTCATCCAAAGTCTTGTTATCTTCTTCCAATACAATAACCAAGTCTTTTCCGGTTTTCACCTCTTTAGTAAGATACCCGATATAGGAAACCACCAAAGTAGCGTTACTCGGAACATCCGGAATTGAAAACTTACCATCGAAATCTGTGATTGTACCATTGGTTGTTCCTTTTACCAGTACATTCACACCAATCATAGGTTCGCCTGTTTTGTCTTTCACCAAACCTGTTGCGGTTTGGGCAAAAGCAACCAAACAAAGCATACTCAAAAAGAGAGTTGAGACAGCTTTTCTAGCTAATTCTTTTAGATTCATAAGATGTGTTTTTATAGTTATTAAAATGTTTTTTTAAGGTTTTGACCTTAGTTTCACCGTTGCAAAATTAAGAATATAACATTACCTTCATGTGTAGTTTTTATCTTTTTATGTGGATTTATTAGGCATTTTTCACGACTTCCAATTATTCAACACAACAAAAAGAGGGGACCTCCACCAACGTAGAAGTCTCCTCTTCAAGCAATTATAAATTCAATCTAGTCTATTGGGTTCCAATTACTTTGAGTACCAAAAATAGCATCGACCGTCACCGCCTCCGCTTCTTTCTTTGTCAGCTGTTTGCTCCACGCTACCCTTTCTGAAACATTTGCGCCCTCACCGGTATTTTTATATTCCATATAACGGGCTGTTTCTTCATTGGACTGCTTGCCCCAATTGTGCCATCCGGCAGGAACAATATGCTTGCCCAACTCACATTCTATAAATAAGGTATAAGCGTATGGACGCCAAGGACGACCTAAATACACTTTATCCACTCCCGGTTCTGCCGTCAGCTTACAGTGTTTGAAAATATATCCATATTTAGCTTCTTTCGGAGTGGAAGCAGCCGTTACATACGAATTGCGTTTGCTGTGGATCATACAATTTTCAAACAAAGCGGTGGAAGGACCGAAAATAAAGTCTGTAGTACCATCGATATAACAATCCTTAAAATAAAGGCGGGTAAATTTAGCACCGGTATAAATAGTATCCTGATTACCCAAAATACGGCAATTGATAAATTTCAAACGGTCACCTTCCGTATGCAGAGCCACCGCCTGTCCCAACTGAGCCGCATTATTCTCAATAGTCAGATTCTTAAAAGTGATGTCACTGCCCTCCACTTTCACCGTATAAGTGCGGAAAGTACCCATTTTATTTATATTCGCATGATCATCATAAGTTATAATCGTCTTATCACGATCTTCACCTATGATATCTATATTTTCCACCCATGAAGGAACAATCACTTTCTCCTTGTATACTCCGTTCTTCACATAGATCGTAACAGTATAATCCATGAAAGCCCGAGCACTTTCCACAGCCTCCTGCAAAGTACGGAAATCCCCCGTTCCATCGCGTGAAACAACAAGGGTATCCCGGCGTTCCTGAGCCCATGTTCCGCTAACAGCGACTAACAACAGCAATAATCCTAAAACTTTTCTCATCATCTCACCTCCTGTTATTTACATGCAGTTCCACAACTGCTTTTCTGAAACAAACGCTCCCATTCCAGACTGGCCATAATGAACGGGCCTACCGCCTTCGCGTCATTAGAACGTATTTTTTCAGTTATATAATAATTATAATCTCCGGTACGATACACCGGCTTGCCTCCCAAACCGGCAACGGCACACCCTTTAGTGATAGAAACCACACCTTTATTGTCCACTTCTATGAATTGGGTCAGAAGCCCTTCATACCCTTTCTTGGCCACTTCCATGTACGAAGGACAGATATACCCCTTACGCAACGCCTTCAACAGGGTGTATACAAACATGGTAGAACAAGAGGATTCCAGATAATTCCCTTCATCCCCGCTTCTGTCAATCACCTGATACCAGACTCCTGTTGCAGGATCCTGGGTACGTTTAATCTGGGCAGCCAGTTTATTCAATATTTCGATAACCGACTCACGTCCGGCTTCGTGTTCCGGTATAAAGTCGAGCACATCCACACAAGCCATCGCGTACCATCCCATGGCACGTCCCCAGCAATGCTGTGACCATCCGGTAGTCTTGTCCGCCCACTTTTCACGCTTGCTCACATCACATGCATGACGGTATAAATCAGTCTTCGGATCATAATTATGGCGGGCCACTGTGACGAACTGATTGATAATATCAGCATAATCATTCACACGGTTGTTACGGTAAGCATACTCCGCATAGAACGGTTGTCCCATATAAAGCCCGTCCAGCCACATCTGGTTCTCATAAATCTTCTTGTGCCAGAAACCGCCATCGGCGTTACGGGGATGCGTATCCAATTGACTGCGCAATAAATCCAATGCTTTTTTGTATTTCTCGTCCTTAGTCTGCTCGTAAATACGGAAAAGCATCTTGCCGGAATTCAGACGGTCAATGTTATATTCCTCCAGTTTATAAGTTTCGATAGAACCATCCTGATGAATCATCGTATCGGCATAAGCCACAGCATAATCAAAAAACTTTTTATCACCGTATGCATCATATACATCCAGCATAGCTTGAAGTTCCAGGCCATGACAGTAATCCCACTTCAAACGGGTCTGAAAATCCAATTGCCAAGATTCGGGACAACGCACCATTTCTGATTCCGCCATACGTACAGACCAAGGCTTATTACCACAAACCTGCTGAGCCATGCCCATCAAAGGAACAACCGCAAGCAAACCGGACACAATAATTTTACAAATAGAATTCTTTTTCATGAAGACATTTATTTTTAGTATTAGACCTATTTATTTTATGAAACAAAAGTAGTATTTTCCTCGAAAAGCAGTGTGCACTTTTCAACCTACTAAGTGTATTATTTGGTATTCGTGTGCGAAAACGGTTATTTTTGTGCACGATAACGATAAAAATCGTTCAAAAATTGTCTTTTTACTAATTATTATGTCTTTCAGGTTTGATAAGTTGAGAAAAGGTTTTATTTTTGGGGCAGTTTTTAATTTATACTATTGTAGAAAACACAGTCATTTACTATTAATTCACAAGAGAATGGAACAAGTTTTTAGTTATATCATCGGTTTAGGAGCAGCGGTGATGATGCCTATAATTTTTACAATCTTAGGCGTTTGTATCGGAATCAAATTCAGCAAAGCATTAAAAAGCGGTTTGTTGGTAGGTGTTGGTTTCGTTGGTCTATCAGTGGTTACCGCACTTCTGACCAGCAGTCTGGGTCCGGCCTTAAGCAAAGTGGTCGAAATATATGGCCTGCAACTGAAAGTATTCGATATGGGATGGCCTGCTGCTGCAGCCGTAGCTTATAACACTTCCGTAGGGGCATTCATTATTCCGGTATGTCTGGCCGTTAACATCTTAATGTTATTGACTAAAACCACCCGTACGGTTAACATTGATTTATGGAACTATTGGCATTTTGCTTTTATCGGAGCCGTAGTTTATTTTGCAACAGATAGTATTTTGTGGGGATTCTTCGCAGCTGTTATCTGTTATATCATCACATTAATCTTAGCAGATTACACAGCAGACAAATTTCAAGGTTTCTATGATAAAATGGAAGGTATTTCTATTCCGCAGCCCTTCTGTGCAGGTTTCGTACCATTCGCTCTCATTATAAATAAGGTATTGGACAAAATTCCCGGATTTGAAAAGCTGAACATTGATGCGGAAGGTATGAAAAAGAAATTCGGTTTATTAGGCGAACCTCTCTTCTTGGGTATCCTGGTAGGATGTGGCATCGGTGCATTATCTTGCAAGAACGGACAAGAAATAGTAGACAAGATTCCTTATATTCTAGGTTTAGGTATCAAGATGGGAGCGGTAATGGAGTTGATTCCCCGTATTACCAGCCTGTTCATCGAAGGGTTGAAACCCATTTCGGACGCTACCCGCGAACTGATCGCCAAGAAGTTTAAGGGTGCTGTAGGCTTAAATATCGGTATGAGTCCTGCCTTGGTGATCGGACATCCGGCCACGTTGGTTGTATCATTACTATTAATCCCTGTTACTATCTTATTGGCAGTGGTGCTTCCGGGCAATGAATTCTTACCATTGGCTTCATTAGCTGGCATGTTCTATGTATTCCCATTGATATTACCTATCACAAAAGGAAATGTAGTAAAGACTTTCATCATTGGTTTTGTTGTGCTGGCCATCGGTCTGTATTTTGTAACAGATCTGGCTCCTTATTTCACCAAAGCAGCACATGATGTATACGCCAAGACACAAGATGCTGCCGTAAACATCCCGTCTGGTTTTGAAGGTGGTGCGTTGGATTTTGCTTCAAGTCCTTTCTCATGGGCTATTTTCCATTTGACTTATTCATTCAAATGGATTGGTTCCGGAATTTTAGTACTGATAACACTATTCTTAATGGTGCTGAACCGTCGTTCTATCATTAAATACCAGAAAACAATGAAAAATTAAAATTTAAAGATAATGATTATGAAAAAATTAGCGATTGCAATGATGCTGAGTGTTTCTGCCTTGGCAGCTTCAGCTCAAGTAAATTACAAAGTACAGACCGCTTGCCATCCGCAAGATGTGAAACACTATGATACAGAACGTCTGCGTAGTTCATTTATGATGGAAAAGGTGATGGCGCCGGATGAGATCAATGTTACATACACCCTTTACGACCGTCTTATTTACGGAGGAGCTATGCCGGTAAACAAAATTTTGAAGCTGGAAACTTTCCGTGAACTGGGTCCGGAAATCACTTACTTCCTTGAACGGCGTGAACTAGGAGTCATCAATGTAGGCGGTGATGGCGTAGTTACTGTAGACGGTAAAGAATATCCTATGAAATACAAGGAAGCCCTCTATGTAGGTTGCGGGAATAAAGAAGTTACTTTTAAAAGTAATGACGCTGCCAAACCGGCTAAATTCTATATCAATTCGGCACCGGCTTACAAGCCATACGTTACTCAATTGATCACTACCGACGCCAAGCTTCAAAAAGCAAATCCTAAACAGTATGCTTTAGCTATCTCAGATCATTATGGAAAAATGGAAGATAGCAACGACCGTATTGTAAACCAGTTAATTGTAAAAGATGTATTGGAAAGAGTGAAAAACGGTGGTACAAACCAATTACAGATGGGACTTACTGAACTGGCTCCGGGTTCTGTATGGAACACCATGCCGGCCCATACACATACCCGTCGTATGGAAGCCTACTTCTATTTCAACCTGCCTGAAGGAAATGCCATTTGCCACCTGATGGGCGAACCGCAAGAAGAGCGTCTGGTATGGTTACACAATGAACAAGCTATCACTTCTCCCGAATGGTCTATCCATGCCGCTGCAGGTACCAGCAACTATACCTTTATTTGGGGTATGGGAGGTGAAAACCTGAAATACAGTGACAAGGATGAAATAAAATACACAGATATGAGATAAGTAGAATGGTACACACCATTACTCATTAACTCTTGTCATTCTGAATGTTGCAAGAAATCAACTCGTTTTCAGTTTTTTTGCGACATTCAGAATGATTTTTTTTAGAAATCTTACCATTGTACCGATTTATACAGGCTTTCCACCAATTTTTGCATAGAGAATAGGTACAGAATGGTTATTTTTGCGTCTAATAAGAAAAACATAATTAAATCTATTATCATGAGTACATTTCAAAAAGTAGGTGAGAAGATGACAAACTTCAGATGGATAATCTGTGGTCTGCTATTCTTTGCCACTACAGTCAATTACCTCGACCGTCAGGTGCTTTCACTAACCTGGAAAGACTTCATTGCTCCGGAATTTCACTGGACGGATTCGAATTACGGAGATATCACAGCTATTTTCTCTATAGTGTATGCCATTGCCAACCTGTTCGCCGGTCGTTTCATTGACTGGATGGGAACTAAAAAAGGTTATCTCTGGGCTATCTTTGTCTGGTCCTTAGGAGCTTGTCTTCATGCATTGTGCGGTTGGGCAACCGAAGAAACATTAGGTATTCATAACGCAGAAGAGATGCTTTCTGCAACAGGAGCCGTCGCTTCAACTATCGCTATTACCAGCGTTTATTACTTTATCGCTGCCCGAATCGTATTAGGTGTAGGTGAGGCAGGAAACTTCCCAGCAGCTATTAAGGTAACAGCCGAATATTTTCCGAAAAAGGACCGTGCATATTCCACTTCCATCTTTAATGCAGGTTCTACAGTAGGTGCTTTAGCCGCTCCGATCACTATTCCTCCTTTGGCACGTTATTTCCAAAGTATTGGTGTGGGCAACGGATGGGAAATGGCTTTCATCGTTATCGGTGGTTTAGGATTCATTTGGATGGGACTTTGGATGTTCCTCTATAAGAAACCCAATGTCAACCCTCGCGTGAATGCTGCCGAACTGGAATATATCGAACAAGACAACAACAATCCTGAAGAATCAGCAGAACAACAAGCTGCTGCCAACGACTTCGACAACAAGAAGATTTCATTCTTGCAATGTTTCAAATTTCCCCAAACATGGGCTGTATTTGTCGGTAAGTTCATGACTGATGGCGTATGGTGGTTCTTCCTGTTCTGGACTCCGGCATATATTTCGGATGTATACGGTTTCGCTTCAGATACGGGTACCGCACAAATGTTGATTTTCGTATTATATGCTATTACCATGTTATCTATTTATGGTGGTAAGTTACCTACTATTATCATTAATAAAACAGGTAAGAATCCATATGCAGCCCGTATGCAGGCTATGCTTATCTTTGCCTTGTTCCCACTGCTGGCATTGTTTGCCCAACCTTTAGGCAATTATTCATATTGGTATCCTATCATTATTATCGGTATTGCAGGTGCTGCACACCAATCATGGTCTGCCAATATTTATTCTGTAGTAGGTGATATGTTCCCCAAAAGCACCATCGCTACTATCGTAGGTATTGGTGGTATGGCAGGTGGTATAGGTTCATTCTGTATTAATATGGGATCTGGCAGACTGTTTGACTATGCAGCAGAAACGAATATGACTTTTATGGGATTCGAAGGAAAACCTGCCGGCTACTTCATCATATTCTGTGTATGTGCCGTAGCTTATTTGGTTGGTTGGATTATCATGAAAGCATTGGTCCCCAAATACAAACCGGTTGATGCCTAATTAAAGAATTCACCACAGACTACACACCTAAGTAGCCTGTGGTATTTTTTTCCCTAATAAATAGTTTTCAGAAGATATTGATAGATAGAATTATGACTTAATATTTCAGGGACTCCTGTGATAAAAAGCTGCTTGCGTGCACGCGTTAAAGCGACATTCAGCTTACGGTCAATCTGTACACCGTCCTCTTCTGTCAGGTTGGGCAGAAACCTTAATTGATAGAGGTGATTCACACAAAAAGAATAAATAATGACATCACGTTCGCTGCCCTGATACCGTTCCACAGTGTCAATGGAAATCCTACTCAAAGCAGGAATAGCCAATGCCTGAAGCTCTTTACGTATCAAAGCAATCTGACTTCGATAAGGAGTAATGACCCCTAACGTTCGATTCGGATCAAATTCCTCTTCATGAGCCAGATACACCTCTTTGGCTAAACCGGCGACAATCTGTGCCTCATATCTGTTTGTTTTTCCGGAAACGCTCTCCAAATCTTGCTTCGAAGGGATAAAACGTACCGGAGCCTCTATGTGCTCCAACTGATGAGGTAATCCCAAAGCCTCCAATTTTCCGGCATAAAATGCTTTATTGGGAAAAAAAGCCACTCCCGGATGCATACGCCCCTGACGGCAAAGCATATCTATCGCTTTAGGAGATTCTTCTTTTAAATGAAAACGATAAAGCCGCTCAAACAGAGAATCTTTTAAATTAAAAAGTCCGGCTTCCCTAAGTCCCTCATCATGCACTTCAGAATGTCCGCTATTCTGCAAAATAACGGCAGGCAACTGTTTATGATCACCTATCAGGATAAATTTACCCACTGCATTTCTTTCATCGGCAAACTTGGCACACAGAATACCCAACAATTGGGGTTCTAATATTTGGGTGGCTTCATCCACTATGGCTACATCAAAACGTTTTAATTTAAAAAGTTCAGCTTTAGCCGCAATAGAGGCCACGGTTCCAACATATACTCTGCAATCTGCCATACGGATATTCACCTCTCTCCTACTGTTACATTCCGCCAATATATTCTCCAACAGATGTCCTCTAAAACGTACATCACAGGAAAGCTCACTTCCCACCCGTATATAATCTATACAGGGGGTGATAGAGGACAGTGACTGACAAATTTCATCAACAGCCCGGTTGGTATAAGCCAGTAACAATATCTGCATAGATGATGCTGCATAGAAATGTTCCACCATTCTACGCAACGCCCTCGAAGTCTTTCCTGTTCCGGGAGGTCCCACCAGAAGAAAATAATCACGGGCCGACTCAGCTTTCAACGCCACCCTCTCAAAATCATCACCGGTCAGCGCTATAGCTTCATCAAAAGACGAATCAAAGCGGGGAGGCCGTTGTCCCAGCAATAATTCCCGTCTTTCCGTATTCGCATCCAGAAAAGCGGAGAGTCCCAAATACATACTGCGAAATGTAGTATCCATCGTATCATGTTCTACAGCATAACGACTGTCCGGAGAAAAAACGGAAGCATTACGTTGGGTAGCACGTAAACGAATACGCAATTCTGTATCTGTAATCTGCTCAATATTACCCTTAAAAACCATTTTATTGGTCGCATTATCCAAGTCATTATTACGCTCATACAACACAACCACATCTCCTGTACGGAAATTGGGAAGAAACATTTCATCATATTGCGGAATAGACAAAAGTATATAAGCCTTATGAGCCTGTGATGCCCTATTTTCCATTATCTGCAAATCATATAATATCTCTCCCGCCTCACGTTTCTCATCCAGTGTACTCAGCCAAAGAGCTGAAGCCCCTGCACGTCCTTCATAATCCACATCTCCCGATTTGGAGGTATAAAGTTCTTTTGTAATGAAATTATAAAGCGTATAAAAATAGGCCTGCTCCAAAGGTTCCAACGCCGACAGCTTCTCCCGGAAACGCGAGATAGAGGGCTTCAAATACTGTTCCCAGAATCTGCCGCTCAGTTTTCTTTCATTCACCACCTCCGGATTGATTTGTGCCAACAAGTTGCGTGTAAAATCAGGATGATTATGGAATTGTACCCCATACTCGGCAGCAACAATACGGTTACGCAAATTGATAACCCGCCTTACCTGAGCCCACGATGCTCTGGCCGGATACAATAAAGGATAACGGGTATAAAGCAAATAGGGATGCATACGCCGCCGGTCCTGTCCCATGCTATATTCCAACACTGCCATATATAGCAGCATCTGAACCTTATTATTTTCCTTGGGTTCCACTTTTCCCTGCATGGAGAATTCATCCGCTTTGCCCGATTTCATTTCTATAAAGCTGCTCATATCCCGCTGCATATAGTCCAGACGTCCCTGAATGCCCAACGCCTCGCAAATATAGGACGGTTCCAGCACAGCCTCCTTTTTATCCAGATTATACCCTGGCTCCAAAAAAGTGTGTTGTACAACGTCCCGTATATGCTCAAAATGCATCCGGCAATCCTTGGCAAACTCTTTCTCTTTGGACGGATCACGAAGTTCGGCACAAGCAGCCAGTTCAATGGGATACTGCCGGAATGCCTTCTTCATACAGTCTATATAGTCCGGCTCCTCCTCACCTGCATGTATCCATTCATCCAGGAACAGATTGGCTATATTTCCCAACAGCAAAGGGCGGGCATTATCAATCGGCACCAGCCGGCTCAAAAAATAGTTTGCCGGATGGCTGCCATAATCCTTGTAACATTCCGCCAGTGAGCTGATATCTATCAAATAATCCGGTTCCAATACGATAAAAGAAGGGGTATAAATTCCATCCCTATCTACAGAAACATCCAGCAGATTAAGCTGGGCATATCGCCAAAGTTCCTTTATGGTTTCTTCAAATTCATGATTTATACCGGGTTTATTATAAACCACCCGTATAGGTTCATCGGCTGTTACATCTACAGGATGTACATACAAATAGGTATCATCGGCATAATCAAAGCATACACGGATGCGGCGGATGTATTCCATCTTTTCTTTTTTCCCTGAAGATGCTATTTCCTGCTTGGGAAGAACTGAGAACAACTTCAATGGAATATCCTGTGCAAACATCTTCCTATATGCGTATGCCACTGCACGCAAATCACACAGGAACTCTTCTTTTACAGGAGACTTACGATGGTTCAAAATATCATTGGAAGTCAGACGAAAGGTATGTAACTGATTCTGTTCTTTCAGATCCAGCCCATATTGAGTGGCTACATAATTAATACGGGCGGCCAAATCAGTGGTCTGCAAACTATTCCCTTGTATCTTTTCACGCACCACACGCTCCAATGATTCACGCAATTGCCTGTAACGGCGTTCCAATGGCTGGTTTTCATCTATATAAAGCCTGTATAACTCTTCGTAATACTCTTCTATCTCTTCATTCATGCCGTAAAGATACACAAATTATTATTTATAGAATACCGGCATAATAATAGGATGGGTTTCCCATTTACGGGTCATCGGATTAAATTCCCTCTCTGCTCCCGCTTCAATTCCGAAACTATCCGATATTTTAAATTCCAAAGTGCCTCCGTATGAATTCTGGTTCATAAAAAGCTGTGAAGCGGGAGTCATACCATATCCGTTATACACCGAGTATGTGCCGAACATATTGATCTTCATTCTGTCATTAATGCGAAAAGACAACTTTCCCTTAGCACCTAAATCATTAAAGCGGACTCCATATACATTGTATTTAGCAGCATATACTCCTCCCGTCACGGTTATAAAATCATTGAGACGCTGTGTGTACATCACTCCGGCATTACGTGCCTCACCTATAGAAGGCAACCCTTGAAAGGAATGATAACCACTCAGAATCCCTGTACTATTAATCTGATAAGCACGTCCATCTATATAATCATGTCCGAAAGGATTTCCGGAAAAAGTATAAGGGGATATCTTAGGCATTTCTTCACGGGAAGTAAAATCAAATTTTGGCATCCGCAATGTATCAGATAAAACGGGAGGTGTCAACGTAGGAGGTTCGTTTATAAAATCCATACTTTTATCAGCCTCATTCATCTCATTGATAAACTCATTGATTTTATCTTGCCGGATGATGAGCGTATCCTTGTCATTTTCAACCTGAGCTATGCCATGCAAGGAAAGAATACAAAAGAATAAGAACAAGCCAATGCGTTTCATTTGTAAATGTGTTTTTTCAAAATTACAATTTCCGCATTGACTTTTCCCGTTTCATTAAGACTTAATAAGACTTTTTGGCTGTATTCCTTAAAAATGCTATTGATTTACCATAGGAAGTTCCAGCCATTCGGTAGAAATATAATTCTTGCTTGAATCTATAGCAATTAATACCTGGTCATTATCCCGATTATAACTGCCGTCATAGGTAAAGGGAGTAATTTTACTATCAAATTCTCCTATAAAAGAAAGTTTTCCATCTTTAGGACTATACCACCATACTTTCTTTTTTGCGCCACTGATTTTAGTCAAGTCAACAGACATCGGATTTCCGGAGTAATTGTATACTAACAAATAATCCTTTCCGCGAGTCGCAATGGCTCTGTCATAACGATTCCCATTCGTACCGGCAATTACACTTTGATCCGGTACACGTTCAAAATAAGGGAAAGTTAACATCAGATTCTTCAGATATTTCATCTGATTGAAGCCGGGATCCTGCATTGCTTTATACCAAGGTTTCTCTATTCCATCAGCTCCATACCCACCAGGTGTACCCGGTTTCAAGAACTGCATGATATTATTATGTCCGTATGTATGTCCGCAAGAGCCCGCAAAAACAGACCAATATCCATAGCGTCTCACATCACAGTCACGCCAGCGTGGCTGGGCAGGATCATGCAATCCCTGAGGAATACCTTCATAACTGGGTTCTGCATCCAGAACAGGCTTCAGTGGAGTCATGGACAAAGCCTCTTCTACATAACGCCAATTGTCTTCCTCCAATCCCGTAACAGAAGTATCACCATCTCCTTTTTTCTGGCCATAACGCCTGTGTCCACTTTGGAACATATTCATATCCATCCACTCCTTATTATTCAGATGGGTAGCACTGGATGTACGACCAAACGGATGAAAGGTCATTATATGATTCTCGTCCACAGCAAGAATACTATTCGCCAACGCCTCCCAAATCTCAGTATTTCGGTCAGCATAAGTATCTCCACCGATTACCCAAATAATATTAGGGGCATCTTTATATCGTTCACCTAAAAATCTACCATACGCTTTGGCCTCTTCAACATTCATCTTTCCGGAGCGCACAAGCCCTCCCCAGATACATACCATCGCTATGTAAATGCCGTTCTGCTCAGCTTTCTGAATAATATAATCCATGTGATCCCAATACCCGTAAACTCCTTTTCTGTCTATATTCTTAAAATTGAAACCATCTATCATGGAATACTGGCCATAGAAATTCATGGCAGGAACTCCATTTATAGTCTGTACCTGCACCACATTGAAACCTGCCTGACGACAATGTTCCAGATAATAAGCAGCCTCATCTCTATTCAGTTTCTCGGGCAACAGCCATCCCGTATCTCCCAACCAGAAAAAGGGAGTTCCGTCCGCATTCATCAGATAACGGTTCTCTTTACTTACTTTCAGTTGTCCATGACTCCAAGGCTTATAAACCGACGATTTGCTCTGTGCTGCTGCCGAAAGCAGCCCTCCTTCCACCATCAGAAGAAGGAATAATAATACTAGATTCTTGTTTTTCATTTGTGCATTCATCTTATAAATTTCAAAAGCCCAAAGTAACTTATTCAAGCAGACAATTCTGGGTAATAACTAGTCTTTTTGAGGGAATCTTTTAGCTTCCTCCGCTTTCAGGTTGAGTAAAACTGATTCGGGAACTTTTATGATAGTACCATGCTTATGTCCTTGTGGAATAGAAATCTGATCGTCAATGGGAGTAAAGTTCTTGAAGTCTTTTGTAGACACGGCTCCAAACCGTCCTTCCCGATAAACATCAAAATAAATCAACCATTCATCACCTACTTTCACGGCACACGGACCTTCAGAGTAAGTCGGTGCAAATTTTACTGACGGATCAGCATAAGGTCCTTCTGCCGATGGCCCGGATACACAGAACAAATCACTGTAACCAGGCTTGCGATTGTCTTTTATAATTAATACATAGTCGTTTTTATCACGCTTTACTATAAATCCGTCAATAGAATTAAATCCCGGATCATAAAACGCCTTTGCAGGAGTAAACGTTTGGAAATCCTTGGTCGTGGTATAATAGGCACGGTGACTTTTATTAGCTCCCAAACTATCGGCTGCCGTATATCTTTCTACAGGAATGGCAGAAGACCAGGCAACGATGAACTGTTCCTTTTCATCATCATAGAAAACTTCCGGTGCCCACACATTGTTAGTCAAAGAGTCTTTCATCACTTTAATTTCGCGTTGTTCACTCCAATGAATCAAGTCTTTAGAACTGGCATAACCAAATCCCTGTTCTCCATTCCAACTGATTGTCCACACTAAATGGAAAGTTCCATCCGGGCCTTGGGTCATGGACGGATCACGCATCATCGAATTGGGAGCATATTTCTGTTCTTCGGTCTGTTTAGTGAAATAATTATAATAAGGAGTCTTATTTCCTATTTCCGGTTTCAACCATGAACCTGCGATACTATCCCAATGATAGCCGTCATAGCTGTAAAGATAATGTAACCCGTCCAATGCCGGCTCACGATGAGAAGTGAAGATATAGACTTCCTTTTCGGGTTTTGTACAAGCTGTAAAAGCCAATAAGGCAAAAACGAAGGAAAAAAACAATTTCATAGCATGCTGTTTTATGATGAATAAACCTTTTCCAACAGGACGAAACAACAAGTATTTTGTACTCTATACTTCTTAAAGTATCAATCCAAATCAATAATAAATATCCATCATATAACAAGATGTATCTCGAGACATAAAATACGAATTATATCCCGAGACAATCCTACATAGAATAATGATGAGAATCAGCCTTTAGTTTCCAAATAAACCAGCTGCGTCTGTAAATACTCTTCCAGCCCATGTTTACCATCCGCGCCACCGATACCAGATTTACGCCATCCGGCATGGAATCCCTGCATCGCCTCAAAATTCTCACGATTCACATAAGTTTCACCAAATTTCAACGCACGAATCAATTTGAATGTCATATCCAGGTTCTGGGTATAAATAGAAGAAGTCAGCCCATATTCACAATCATTAGCCCAGGCAATGGCGTCTTCCACCTCTGTAAACTCAACAACCGGAAGTACCGGTCCAAAAGTTTCTTCCTGAATAATATCCATCTTTTGGGTACAATTAATCAAAATCGTCGGTTCAAAGAAATATCCTTTAGTACCGATACGATGACCACCGCATAGCAACTCAGCTCCCTGCTCAATAGCTTTTTTCACTTTCTCTTCTACTGATTTCAGTGCATTGGCATCAATCAACGGACCCATATTGAGGTCTGTATACTGATTCGGATCACCCACTTTCACCTGCTTGAATCCTGCCAACAGTTTCTCAAGGAAAGCCTCTTTTATACTAGAATGTACATACACGCGCTCACAGCAATTACATACCTGTCCTGTATTAATAACACGCGAAGCAATAATGGATTTTACAGCTAAATCCAAATCTGCATCCGGCATTACAATACCGGGAGCCTTCCCTCCCAATTCCAAAGAAACCTTCGTCACATTGGCAGAAGCGGCTGCCATGGTCTGTATTCCAGCCTCCACACTTCCGGTCAGACTAACCATACCTACTTTAGGGTTAGCAGCCAGTTCATGTCCAATCACCGAACCACGACCGTTCACCAGATTGAATACACCTTTAGGCAACCCAACTTCATCTACAATCTGTGCGAAAACATACGCGTTTTCCGGTGTCAGCTGACTCGGCTTTACCACAATTGTATTCCCCGTCAACAGAGCAGGAGCGGCCTTACGGGCAATCAAGAAAAAAGGAAAATTCCAAGGCAGGATGCCTGTTGTCACCCCAATAGGTTTCTTAAAGACAAATATATTTTCGTGAGGACGGTCACTAGGAATGATTTCCCCTTCATAGCGACGGGCCCATCCAGCCATATAATCAAGGTAATCAGCCGTAAATAACACCTCTACATTAGCTAATCCTCTTGTTTTTCCACCCTCCCGGATAATAATATCAGTCAATTCCTGTTCCCGCTTGCGGATACCTTGTGCAATCCGAGTTAAATAGCCGGCACGTTCAATAGAGGTAAGACTCTCCCAAGAAAGCTGTGCCTTCACGGCAGCATTTATAGCAGCACGTGCATCTTCCGGTGTGCCATCAGGCATTTTAGATATCACTTCTTCCGTAGAAGGGTTCAATACATCAATCCACTTATCGGATTGGTTTTCGATGAATCGCCCATCGATGTACATCTTTAGTTCTTTCATGGTCTTAAATGTAAAATGAGTACCTTATTTCTTTCAATCTGAAATATCCAAGCAGCATTTTACAAATATATCATTATTTATAAAGCCCAAAAATGTATTTTTGTTCATTAACATGGAAATTTATACACTTTAATTGAACTTTATGAATCATATTTATAATTATTCCTCTATCAACTGCCACAAAAGCCATCTCCTTCTTATCACTAAAACATCACTTATTATATTGTGTAGGCAACACCCCAAACAGTTTCTTGAATGATTTTGTGAAATAACTAGGCGTATTAAAACCAACCTGATCAGCTATCTCAGCAATGGAAAGCCCTCCTTCTTTCAATAATTCGGCAGCTTTACGAAGACGTACATTCTTCACGAAATCAGAAGGCGAACTTCCGGTGATAGATGTAATCTTCCGGTAAAGAGTAGCACGACTCATGCACATATCCCTACTTAAATCTTCTATGGAATATTCAGGATTACTAAGGTTCTTCTCAACCATATCCAATGCCTTCCTTATTAATTGCTCATCAGATGCTGAAATAGAATTCGCTTCTACTTTTCCTTCTTCCGGCAATGGATCTATCTCTTGCCTTTGCTCCGGATTTTGTTCCAATGGCAGAACAGTCTGTGCAACAATGGACTCCCGTAATTTCATATACATCCGGCCCAATCCCCAAACAACCGATAAAACAACAAGCACATAAAACAAATACGCCCAGCCTGTTTCATACCAAGCAGGCAAACATTGGATCATGACCGTCAATGTACTCTTACTCCACAGCCCATTCTCATCTGTAGCACGGACTTCCAGTTCAAATTCCCCCTTTGACAAATCAGACAAGCCGATACTATTTTCCCCTGCCGGAAAGGCCACCCAATTATCGTTTCTTTGTTTATAACGATAAGCATATCTTACCTTATTCGTATTCAAATGGTCAAAAGTAGAAAAAAACAATTTCACATTTCTCTCATGAGGAGACAGGCTTATTTTCTTTTGATTATCCACCCCGATTTCAGAGGTGTTATTCATTTCGACGGATGTCAAACACACCGTTGGCTCAGGTATCCTCCTCTTTTTTTCATTATAGTGAGGAAAAGTCACAATTCCACCTCGTCCACCCACACTCATTTCTCCCCGAGGACCTTTATACAATGACTGGAAATCTTCCAGATTTATCCAAGAATCAGTACAAGACATCATAGTAAAGATATGTGTTCCGGGATGATAGACCATCACCCGCTGTGATGTAAGAATCCAAAGATTCCCATCGTCATCCGACTTTATATCCAACACAGCATCCCCTGTCAATCCACAATCTTTTGTCCGGGAAATAAAATCATTCGTATCCGGAGAATAACTATACACATTGCCCTGTTTAGTACCCACCCAAAGATTGTTGTCCGGTGCGACAGTCAATACCGAATAATTTTCTCCTGTATCCTTTATTTGCAACCGGCTTTCTCCGGAAACTCTCCACAACCCTCTACTTTCAGTTGCAAAATAAACAACTCCTTCATTAGACGAAACGATAGCATTTATAAAACCAACATCATCACAAACTGTAGTCAATCGGCCATCCTTCATCCTATACCGGAATAAATGGTAAGTGGTACCTATCCAAAGATTCCCACGACGGTCATCATGCAAAGCGCGGATACGCTCACCTTGTTTAATGGGTATGGTACATACGATGGATTCAAAAAGCCGGTCCTCCTTATACCGAATTAATATAACCGAATGATCCCTTACCATATAGATTCCCTCTCTATCCGATGGCTTCTCAAAGAAAAAAGAAAGCTCCCTGTCATTCTTAACAACAGACATACGATCTCTTTGGGGATCATAAGCATACAGCCCCAATTTCTTTTGTCTGATCCAATAATAATTCTTCTCTTGAGAAAACTGCATAGGAGACGCGATTATCCCCAAATTTTGCTTTACCCCTTCCATAGACAAAGGAAGCACTTCATTAGGAAGAAAAGAAATAATGAAAGAAGAAGGATAATAACCTGTCACCCATAAATTTCCGGATTGATCGGAAAAAATCTTTGTGAGGATTTTCCTGTCAGCTGATAATAAACGGGAGAGATCTACCTTATCCAAGGATGCATCGGCCGTTATTTTATAGGCATATAAGTTATCTGCCGCAGTCACCCACAAATATCCCTTAACAGAATCTTGTATAATATGATGAAGCTTTCGGGTATCGGAGTCAGAAGACGCATTATCCACTGTTTGCAATCCAAACATTTTGTCCGTATCCTGTGCCTTGGGGTCAAAACGTACAATACCTTTTCCCCAAGTAGTAACCCAATAATACGGGGTGTTATGATCTTCCGTCATGCTTGTGGGATACTCATCATAGGGCCAAGGATATGAAATAAAAGAGTCCTTTACCTTATCATAGCAAAAAAGCCCGCCTTTTGCTTGAGTTACCCAAACAGTCTGTTTCTTATCCTCATAAATAGAATTGACGGTATTCTCCTGTCCTTTCCATTTAAGAATGTATTTTCCAGTTCTTTCCCCTGACGCATTGTATCGAAACAAGTGCCTGTTAGTCGAAATCCAGACCGTACCATCAGACGTCGCTGTCATTGTAGTTATAGTCCAACCCTTTATCGTTTCATCAGCAAGCGCCCTTATCTCATAATCTGTTTTTGACAAAATATAGGCGCCACGCTTCGTTCCAAACCATATTTTCCCTTCACCGTCTTCAGTAATACACGTCACACTGTTGTTTTCCAAGATTCCCGGGTTCTTGAAATCAGAACGGAATACTTTCACCGTATATCCATCATCACGACACAAGCCTCCCCCTTCAGTGCCATACCACATATATCCTTCCGAATCCTGGAAAATACAAAGCAATTCTTTGGTCGGCAACTGTTCCGAATTAGGAAGGTTTCTTACTATCATATCAAATGCTTTGACCGGAACGGCATTTATCCGCACTGTCAATAACAAAATAATGATTGGTAATACTATCCTTCCTATGTTTTTCATATTCTTCACGCAAGTACTCCTGTTGAAAACAAACGAATACAAAGCTAGGAAGAAATTCAAGAACTTGCAACTTGTCGGTTTAAATAAACACCTTTAAAATAACTTATTTCTCTGATATAGCCTTTATATTCTACAGCCTATTACCTAATAAAATATATCATTTTTAAGTAAACTATTTACCCAAACGCCCTCTCATTTTAAATAGATTATCAATTATTATACTTCAGTCCTTCCAATATAATATTTCTCGCATTTTTTACATACTTCACGCTATCTGTTAATTCTTTTACATAAATATTTTTAACTGATACATTATTAATAGGTAATCGTTCATCACCTTTCAAATCAAGAATGACCTCAGCACGATTAACACAAACACTATCCATATAAAGATCACGGATAGTTGTAACACTATCCTTATAAGTAGGTACTAAATCGCGCCATTGATAGAGCACATCTGTATCTACTTCCATGATTCGCTGCATACGACCAGCCCGAACATTTTTCATCCAAATATTTTCAATAAATCCACCTCTACGATGGTTTGTTTTGGCAAAGAACAAACGAAATACTGAATCTTGAGCCTCACAATGATGCATATAAATATTACGAACCCCTCCTGACATCTCACTTCCAATCCCCAAAAGAGTATGCGCATTAACTATATGACAATCACGAATTACTACATTTTCTGTTGGTGTATTTAATCTCCAAGCATCCTGATTACGTCCCGATTTAATAACCACACCATCATCACCCTGATCAAATTTACACTTTTCAATCAAGATATTACGACTCATTTCCAAATCTATTCCATCATTATTATGTCCATGTGCATAAACATCAAGATTACGGGCAATCCCCCCATCACATAAATAGAAATGAATAGTCCAAAAAGGACTTTGCCGGATTTTAAAACCATCAAGTAATACATTTCTACACCGATTAAACTGAATTAAATGAGGACGTAAATTATTCTCAGATACCGCCATCTGCCGTTGCTGCACAGGAACATCAGTTGATGCCATTGTATAAAGTTTTTTTAAAGCATTCATATGAGCAATCGGGCGCTTAAACCATTTCTTCCATGTTTCCATTTTCGGAGCAAGTGTTCCTTCTCCTGTAATTGCCACATTTTCGCAGTTGTACGCATAGACAAGTGGGGAATAGTTATAACATTCCATACCTTCCCACGTGGTCATCACAGCAGGCAAATAGTCTTTCGGGTTATCAGTAAAACGTACTAACGCATCTTTTTTCAAATGCAAGTTTACATTATTGGCCAAGTGAATAGGACCTGTCACCCACTCACCGGCAGGAATAACCACCCGTCCTCCACCTGCCTTGGAACAAGCCTAAACAGCTTGCTTAATAGCCTCTGTATTTACATACATTGTATCAGCCACAGCACCAAAGTCTGTGATTACATAGTCACGCTCTGGAAAAATATATTCACAAATAGGTTTCATGGGAAAAGGTGCTTCCACTGAAATTATTCGATAGTCAGCCGAACGAGAATCGCACGACATGAACAAAACAACAATGGATAGAACCATTGCAATATTAATCAGATATCCTTTTTTCATGTTCTCTTTTTACTTGATTTTATTTGTCCTTTATTCCCCTATCAGTCTTTCTAACAACAAACAGGGACCCATCAATAAAACATCTATCTATCGTTTTGGGGATGACTCAAAAACAATAGATATCGTCTATTGTTACGAAAGTGTCATCACTCCCATAGATTGTTTTTGTTTTGTCTGTCCATACCGGTCGTACCCCTGTAATTTCAACCTGTAGAGTATAATTTGCCTTCGGCATTTTCGGTGTTATAATTCGAATTGCTTTTTCCGGATACTTGCTGTAGAAATCTACCAATGAAGAATATACAGTATCTTTCTCGGCATTTAATACACTTACTTTGGCATATCCGCCATGAGGGTTTGTTTCTCCAACAATAGCAGCATGAGTTCCTTTGAACGCTATCTCCAACACGTTTCCTTTTTGATTGGACTTCCATGCTCCGTACAACTTTTTCCCTTTGTTCAGAGCGTCCGCCGGTTTTAGCTTCCTGATGTCCCATGCCTGCCAATATTCAGGGATGGATATTTTTGTTCCATCCACTTGTAAAGGCATCCATACATATGTGGCGGCTGAGGCCTGATGCGGATAAGACCAACGATCCCCCATAAACATAGGTATGGTATCATTACCGCATTTCAGCGGGAATACAAATGTACTTTGCGAATTGTAGGTCAGCTTGCCTTTCGGGCAGAACAGTCCTTGTTTCGTCCAAGGGCCTTCTATCTGGGGAGCCGTGAAATAGAAGTTATCATTTTTCTCCCAACTGGTCAGGTTTGAGGTAAGCATGAAATAGACACCGTTCTTTTTGAACATGGCCGGTGATTCGCCCATGCCTTTAATGTGGGCCACTTCAGCCTCTATTGAACGGTAATCATCACTTAACCGATAAACAGGGCCATGATGAATCAGTAAATATCCTTTTCCATCGGTGTCCTGAAAAGTTCCCATATCCCAGCGTTTTACCGGTTGTCCCTTATAGAGCAACGGTCCCTGCAACTGATAGTCACCTGCAATCGTTTTGCAGGTAGCTAAACCGATATAAGGGTCCTTGTATCCCATATCATCGGCATGCATCAGCATGATATACTCGCCCGTTTTAGGGCATTTCATCACTTTTACACGCTCACCTACGCGATTGGGGCCGAGAATGCCTTCGGGTTGGACCTTAAGGACAATGTTCTCGAATTTCCAATTTACAAGGTCATCCGAAGAATAACATGAGAAACCGGGGAAAGCGTTACTTTTGTCCGATTTCCATTCTCCGAAAAGATAATACCTTCCGTTTTCTTCCACAATACAAGCACCATGTGCATTGACAATATTTCCCTTGTCATCAAACCATGGAATACCGTTGACTACTAAATTGTTTTGAGCTGTGACTGTTCCTGCTTTCAATAAGAGGAACAGCAAGAATGATAAATATTTCATCATATTCTTTTATCTTTTCAATATACTAATAGTCCTGCCCATTGATATCTGAACCATAGACTAGAATTTATACTTCCTGTTTTTATAAAGACATGGCTTTTTTATTTCAAAGAAGTCTTTAATGAGAGTTTCTCTTTCAAATCAGCAGAACTAATTTCCAGTTTCACATTGCTGGGAGTTTTCGTGCTTCGGAGAATGATTTGCATCCTTCCCTGATACATTCGTTTGGAAGTTATGCCATGAAAAAGTTCGTCCGTATAATGATCCCCGTTATCCAGAGCCACTAACCATGCCGCACCTTCCATTTGTAAAGTAAGTGGTTTGTTGTAGTCCCACACCGGACGACCTTTTTTGTCTATGGCCGTTACGTTTATATATTGCAAGTCCATACCGTCTGCTTTCCAGTCCGCAGGCGTTTCCGCCTCAATCCGGAGTGCCACGGCTTTTCCGGCAGTTTCGATATGATGACGAGCCACTTCTTTGCCCGACTTGTCACGGGCTATTGCCACCACAGAGCCACCGTTGCCATAAGGAACATCCTTCCAATAAATCATATTACGCAGGTTTGCCTGTGTCGTATCGTTTTCTTGGACTCCCATGCTTTGACCGTTTACCAATAACTCTACAGAATGTGCATTAGTGAAGGTAAAGAGTGACTGTCTGCTGCCCGGAGTATGGTTCCAGCACTCGTTCAGTGCCATGCGTCCCACTATGACGTCATTCCAGTTGACACTTTCCGCCCCCGCCGCATCGACCACTCCGATATGTACTTCGGGAATTTCTGGCATGAAAGCCGATTTAATAAGGTAGGCTTGGGGATAGGGACGCATGGTATGGTCAAAGAAAGAGTAATTCCAGCCTTTCTTGGGCCACTTGTTGGATTCTCCCCAATACTCGGCGGATCCCCAATAGGCCATGCCCACCGTCCGTTTTCTATCCATATTATAATAAGGCTGTAACAGATTACTTGTTTCAGCCTCACTCTGGAACAAGATAAGGTCAGGTTTATATTTCAAATAAGCGTCATATTTATCCGACTGGTAATTGAACGATGCCACTTCTGTAGCACAAGCCAGTTCGGGCGGCACCAAATAGTCGTTGAACTCCTTGTCATGTCGGGTTATAGCTCCCGCACGAGCAGGGAACATGGCAACAGTAGTGAGGCGTGTATTATCCCACCTCTTTACCAGCTGGTTGAAGATGTTATAGGTAGTGATTCCCCAATCGTTGGTTCCTTCAAAACCTGCCCATCCTTCACGAATCTGAAGCTCGTTTCCCAAACTCCACAAAATGATGGACGGACGATTACGGTCGCGTTTGATCCATTCTGTAATCAGTTTGTGCCAGATATGGGTGAACGGTTGACGTCCGCCCCAATAGTCATTGTCACTCCATTTGTCCGTCAGTTCGTCCACTACTAACATCCCCACACGATCTGCAATGCGGGCAAAACTGTCACTGTACGGATTATGTGAACAGCGGATGCAGTTGTAACCGAAGGATTTGAGTTGTAGCATCATGCGTTCGATGGCCCTGTCGTAACTGGCAGCTCCCAATGCGCCAAGGTCATGATGGTTGGCATTTCCCTTTAGGAATATTTTCTCACCATTGAGTCTGAAACCAAATTCGGAAGAGAATTCCAATTTACGGATACCAAACTGTTCAGTAAGACTGTCCACTACCATACCGTCCGCCATCACAACTACATCAGCACTATAAAGTTGCGGAGAGTCACATGACCAAAGTTGTGGATTCTCCAGAGTAAGCGCCGGTAATTTCACTTCCGTACAGGTTTGGTGCGTATGTTCGGGCATACCGGATTGCACGGAGCCTACTATGACACCTTCCGGATTGCGGAGGGTGGTCCGTATCCGTACGTCATGTTTCTGCCAGCCGTCCACCTCAACCTGTACGGCTACCGTTGCCCGAGAAGAGGAAACCTCGGGGGTAGTAATATACACCCCATGGCGGGCGATGTGTGTGGGATTCTGCACCTGCAGATATACATCACGGAACAGACCGCCTCCCGTGTACCAGCGTGAACCTTTCTTGGGACCGGTAGAGGCATAGACAGCTACCACATTTTCTCCATCGTGACGTAGAAAAGGGGTAAGGTCCGCTTCAAGTCCCACATATCCATAATCTGTCGAGACTATTTTGGTACCGTTCAGATAGACATCGCCCCAATAAATGATGCCTCCGAAATCCAAGACTACCCGTTTCCCTTTCCACGACGGATCGGTAGGGAAAGACTTGCGATACCATCCTTCACACATAGGTTTGAATCCGCGTGCACCTCCACCATTTTCAGTCCAGGGTTGTTCGAACTGGAAATCATGAGGAAGGTCCAATGTACGCCAGGAAGAGTCATCCAAGGCAGGTGAGGCGAAATCGGTATTTTTATTCTCGTTTGTAACCAACTGGAATTTCCAGCCAAAGTTAAAAAGGACTTTCTGCTGTGATGCAAAATTTTCCAAAGGTACATTGACCAAAGGGGCTTTTTCCTGTGCTTTCTGATATTGGGCTGTTACTCCGACAGGAACAAGCATCAAGAAAAAAATGATAACGATGTTTTTTATTTGATACATTATTATAAAGAATGAACACCGATTTGTATCGGCTTGTGTGTATTCACAAATATCGGAATTATAAAGAGTTGCAGACATAGAATTTAGTTACGATTCCTGTATCATCGTACAAGTAGTACATATGATGGCTACTCTTTTCTTATCAATCATATGATATCGAGTTGTCATTAGGGCACTCCAATATTTTATAATTGGAATGCCCTAAAACTTATCTTTCAGCAGGCATATCCGGTACTATGGGCCAATATGGATTTTGATAGATAGGAGAATTTTCTACTGTTTTGTTATCGGGGGCGGTAATCAAAAACTGCTTGACCATAATGGGATGCAGATAATGAGCCATACGCCAAGTAAAACCATTATAACAGGTCTGTTTAGAATTCTTCTGGTAAGGGCGCAAGTATTCGCTGACATTAGGTGAAGAAACATTGGAAGCGTCTGATCCATCATATAGCAAATCTGCATACCAAGTCTGCATAGGAGTGTTCCATAAATGGAAACCTTCCGGTATATAAGGTTGTTCAATCAACTGGTCCATAGCACGCCAACGGCATAAGTCCATATAACGAAGCCCATCCGCCATAAATTCACATCGGCGCTCACGACGTATATTATAGAGAGTTGCGTCTATTAACTTACCACCGGAATACGCTCCCCAATCATTTTCAGCCTCTTTACTCATATCCGTTAAAGCAATAGTCTTTTGAAAATCCTCATCTACATGAGAACGACGGCGGATAATTTTCCAATATTCGGTCGCTGCTCCGTCCAAGGTACCATTCTTTTCATAACTGGCTTCCATGTAATTCAACAAGGCTTCTGTCGCACGATAAGCAATAGAGGCGGTATATCCTTTTGAATTGGAATAATATTTCTGATGGAAAGCTCCTCCTTTGCGTAAGGCATACCCAGTTACATAACGGCGTGCTCCGTCTGTAATGGTAATCAATGGATAAGTTTCTTCAACATTGGCAGTCTCACCAACCACATCTTTTATTAAGATGTTATGTTGTCCGGGTTCTTTCAGAAAGATAACCAATCGGCTATCTCTGTTTTGACGAACGTCGTGTATGGTTTTGTCTCCCATATAATATCCATCTCCGTTCATATAATCACCATGGGTATAAACAGGAGTGCCGTCAGCCATCAAAAAGTTATTCACAAAGCTGCGAGTGACACCCACGCCATTGTTTCCCCAGCTGGCATATACATTTACGTTGTGGTGCACTAAGTTATAAGCGTATCTACGCCATAACAGAACTTCGTCGACTGAAGATAAATCTTCTTGAGCAAACATGTCAAAATAAGGGTTAGCATCTTCGTTAGTTGACTGCTGCAGAACGCCTGTATTTTCTGTAAGTCTGTTTTTATAGCGTTCTGCGATATCTTTAGAGGCAGTCATGGCGATTTCCAAGAAATAATCTATCTCACTGTCAATATTCCCACTGGGATACTGATAAGTGGAATTATAATCTTTTGTCTTGCCAGGCCAACCGTCACCATTGGGTACAAAAGCCGTATTCTTAAAATATTTCAACCAAGTACCTTCAAATAGAGCCACACGCGACTTTAATAAAATAGCAGCATCCGCATTTATTCTGGTTGTCGGCATATTTTTAGCTTTTAACAAAGTAATAGCTTTATCCAAATCACTTAGAATAAAGCGAGCCACTTCATTGCGTGGTGATCGTTTACTGGCTTCACTCAATGCTTCTTTGTCGTCCAGCAATGGGTGGGTAATTATGGGAAAATCTCCAAACAGCTGATAACGTTTAAAATATTCACAAGCACGTAAAAAAAATAATTCACCAATATAATGTTTTATGCTGTTAAGATCACCATTGATGGTATTGGCATTGCCGCTCAAGTCGTTTCCATCAGCATTTTTATCTCCAAAATTAGGCAACACATTCGATAATACAAAATTGATTTTGTATATTTTATCAAAGTTCCAATTGCTGGTTTCCGCATTGTCCACTTTCCACAAGGTGGAAGTAAAACGATTGGGGGCTGTAACCTCTATTTGATTGTCCGTTGTTGCATCATCTTTGTAGATGCCATATGTATTTCCTGTTCCGTGAGAGGGAAGAATATCAGAGTACAAATTATCTGCAGAGGCTTGAATATGGGTTGCCTCTGTAAAATATACTTCTGGGGAAATAGATGCCTCAGGTACTTCATCCAAATAGTTATCGCAAGCAGTAAATATAAATCCTGATGAAGCGATTAGTACAGATAAGAATATATGTTTTATTTTCATTGTATATGTATTATTAAAGTGTTAAACTTAAGCCAAAAGACCAGGTGCTTGATAACGGATAAGCATTACCACCATTACCTCCACTAATTGTTTCCGGATCAAACAAAGAAGACAATGATGTTCCAGTCCAAAGATTTTCTCCGGAAACAAACACACGGCATTTGGTCAATCCTATATTTTTCATCCATTTGGTTGGGAGAGTATAACCCAACTGGAAATTCTTTAAACGAATATAGGATGCATCTTGTAAATAACGGCTTTGGGTTTCTTGGTTTTTAGCTCCTTCCTTAAATACAGGTCGTGGATAATAAGCATCTAGGTTTGCCGGAAGTTCGTGTCCGTCGATACCTATTGCCTGAGCGCGGAAATAATCTTGATGTTCTACCAAGCCACGGGCATGCCACATGTCTTTATCTCCTCTTGCACCAAATAGATAACCGCAGAAATTATCTTTTCCCCAATAATCCCGTTTCATTACTCCTTGAAAGAAAAGACGAACATCAAAACCTTTCCAATCTGCATTCAGATCAATACCAAAAAAATATCGGGGAGTGCTGTTACCAATAACTTTCAAATCGCCATGATCGTCTAATGTGCTGGCACCTTTAGATATTTTTCCGTCACCGTTCAAATCACGATACATAATATCACCGGCAGACCATTTGGAGCCAATCGCTTCTTGTCCTCCTTTGGGTAATGAAGATAGATGAGCTTGCATCTCTTCTTCTGATTTAGCTATTCCTATTGTTTGCAATCCCCAGATTTCACCTATTTCTCGTCCTTCAACATATTTGTTCAAACCAATAGTGTTAGTGGCATTGCTTGGATAGCTAGTGACAATAGTCTTAGCATCTGAAAGGGTGAAAGTGGCACTATATCCCAATCCACTATTTAAACGGTCTCTCCAACCGATAGATAATTCCCAACCGTTTGTTCTCAAATTACAGTTATTGGTTTTAGGGGCAGAGGTACCTAGTGTAGAAGGAAGCTCAGGAGCAGGTCCCACCATGCCGTCTGTATAACGAATGTAGTAATCAAAACTACCTGTCAGACGGTTGTTAAAGAAACCATAGTCAAAACCGACATCCCAAGTACGGACTTTTTCCCATGTTAAAGAGTTGCTGACTAAATCACCAGGTTCTGCTGTATTAGGTTTTTGGTTGTCTTGCAACCATGTTCCGTTAGATGATTTTAGTATCATGTCACGATAGGTAGGATACCATGCTGTAGTATTCTGGTTACCCAATTCACCATAAGAAACACGTAATTTTAATGTGTTGGCTATATCTGTCAGTGACTCCCAGAATTTTTCCTGAGCGATGTTCCAGCCTAAAGAGAATGAAGGAGACCATTGCCAGCGACTTCCTCGACGGAAACGGGAAGAACCGTCGTAACGCATGTTGATTTCTGCTAAATAGCGACCCATATAATCGTAGTTTAAACGACCGAAGAAACCAGCTGTTTTCCACCTCTTACCATTTCCGTTAGCTTTAGTTGCCTTGACATTGCCTTTCCCGTCCAATCCGGTTGTGATATCAAAATAAGGCATGTCCCCTATCATGACACCATATTTTTGTGTGGATGAAAATTCTTGTTGCATACTTTCGGTTTGGAAACCAAGCATAATTTTCGTGTTATGAATGTTGTTAAAAGAATGAAAGTACTCGCTATAAATATTCAAATTCAAATAATTCTCTTTTGTCTGGTCTTGATAAAGGTAAGAATCTTTATTTGTATTTATCACATTTCCTTCTATATCATGGTTATAAACAGGAAGAGAAGTTTCTTTTACTGAAGAGTTTTTTATACTATAGTTGAATTCTACATGGGTAGTCCAATTCTTTATTGGTTCAATGATTAAAGAAGCCTGCTGGTAAAGACGGTCTGTTTGCGCATTACGCTTTCCTCCTTCAGACAGGTTTTGAACAGGATTGGTCCAACCATTGTCAAGATAATATCCATTGGGATCTTTAACCGGTAAATTGGGCCAAGTAGCTCTTCCCAACTGATCATAAAAAGAACTGTTAAAGCTGGTAGGACGCCATACATCATTGCGAGTAAAGCGTGTGCTGTAGTTGAATTTTAACCATGGAGTCAGATTGGCATTGATTTTAGCTGTCACATTATAACGTTGAAGTCCGTCATCGCCGGCTTTTAACAAACCTCCTTGATCTAAATAATTGAAGGAAGCATAATAGGCAACAATATCACTTCCTCCGTTAAGGCTGACATTATGTTCTTGAGAAAAGGTTGAAGATTTATAAACTTCATCATACCAGTTAGTGTTTGCCCAAGCTGTTGTAAACGGATCATATTCAGGCTTGCCCCATTGACCGTTGGATGAAGCCTTGACTCCTCCCGTACTGCCTCCACCAGCAGCTTGCCAATTCAACATTTCCCGCATCAGGTCTTCGGTAAAGATAAGTCCGCCACCTTGGTTAAGAGAACCACTGTTCATGAAATTGGCAAATGTATAAGAGTCCATCATTTCCGGCATATTTATTGGAGTAGATATACGGAAACTGTTATTATAATTTATGTTGGTCTTTCCTTTTTTACCCGATTTGGTTGTTACCAAAATGACCCCAAAGGGAGCACGGGAACCATAGATGGATGATGCGGCAGCATCTTTCAATACAGAAATATTTTCTATGTCTTGAGGATTGACTGTATTCAAATCTCCTTCCATTCCATCAATTAGAATAAGAGGTGCACCGCTGGAACCCTCACCAATAGTTCCTGTACCACGGATACTGATATCTGCGGTCTTGTCCAGTTCACCCGTACTTGTTGATATCTGCAAACCAGGTACCAATCCTTGTAAGGCTTGTGTAGCTGAAGTCACAGGACGAGATTCTAATTCTTTAGCAGTAGCAAGTCCTACAGCTCCTGTCAGATTCACTTTCTTTTGCGTACCAAATCCAACCACCACCACTTCATCAAGAGTTTCTGTATCTTCCTTCAATACTACATTAATTTCTCTCTTTCCAGAAACTTTCACTTCTTGAGAAACATACCCGATATACGTAATCTGTAAAACGGCTTCTTTCGGGGCATCCAACACAAACCGCCCATCTATATCTGTTATCGTACCTATTGACTGACCTTTAACCATTACATTGGCACCGATTACCGGCTCGCCATTCGCATCTTTCACAATACCTGTCACTTTATTTGCCTGTTGGGCAGCTTCCCCGTCTTTCGCCTTACTCATCAGCATGATATTCTTACCCTCCATGGCATAATAAATATCAGTACCTTCAAAAACCTTATTCAGCACTTCGGCTACAGATTTGTTCTGCGCATTCACCTTCACATTGCGCTTCAGATTCACCTCGTTCACATTATACACAAACAGATAATCTGTCTGTTTTTCTATTTCACTGATTACCTTGCCTGTTGACACGTTATCCGCCACAACAGTCACCTTCATTGTCTGAGAATAAGACTCAGTGGCAAAGGCTGTTCCGGCAAAGACAAACAGGGCTAAGAGTGTGTTTCTCATCATACGGAATAAATGTTTAATTTCTACAATAGATTCCTGATACAAAATATTTTTCATATATTTGCATTACTAATTTTAGGTTCAACTTAAGATTATTTGAGAAAAAATTGTCAATGCGTCATTGACATTCCATGGGATGGTGTTGCAGCACTATCCCATTTCTTTTTTAGACCAGGTGTGTTATTTCATAGGCATATTCTTTTTTAAGGGTTAATTAATTGTTATCACATTTGTCTCATCATTCTTTGTATAAGTAAACTTATTATTGAGTTTCAAAACTTTCAGTACGTGTTCCACCCCATCTTTCGTGCGGAATTTACCTGTATAACGGTTCTTTAGAATCCGGGTATTATTTACTACAATATCCACCCCATAATACAGTTTCAGTTTCTCTATCATATCACGTACGGATATATCATTGAAACAAAGCAAGCCCTCACGCCACAAAAAATAATCGACCTCCTTGATGCGTCCTTTCACCAGTCTGTTGCCTTTCAAGCTGGCCATCATGTTCGGTTCCAGCCTCATTCCACTGTTATTCGAACCGGGCACTAAAATTTCTACAGCACCTTCCAACAAAGAAGTTTCCCATACGCTATCCGCTGCATAAGCCATTACATTGAACTCTGTACCCAGCACCTTCACATTACATTTGTTCGTCTCTACAATAAAAGGCTGTTCCACATTCTTTGTCACCGCAAAGTAACCCTCACCATCCAATTTCACATTTCGGATATTCCCTTTGAAACTTCCCGGGAAAGTCAAGGTACTGCGTGAGTTCAACCAAACCTTCGTACCATCCGCCAACATCAATTCCGCCCGTTGGCCCGCCGGCACATAAATAGACTGCCATGTTTTGTCTTCCGGTACCTGATGTTTTCCTGTCCAATAATGTGTACCCAACAAGACGATCGCCAATACCGCTGCTATCTTGGCAGCTTCCATACATACTCCGCGTAACGAGAAATGTTTCCTTTCCCGGCTATTCTCCTCCGCCACAGGTTCCGTACGCCACAATGCCATGTCATGCAACTTCCGTTGTGCCATATATTCACGCATGTTCTCAGGATTTTCCTGTATCCATTCGGTCACACGCTGCTTTTCGGCTTCAGTAGCATTTCCGGCTATATATTTTTGCAATAATTCAGGATTCATATTCTATGCTGTTTTATTAGAAACGACTCAAGAAGAAACTACCCTAAAAGAAAATGAAGAAAAATATAAAAAAATCATTTCTGTCCTCAAAAACATCCGTATCCCCATCCGGTCAGGCTTAATAATAAAAGAAGAAATAAAATAAAGGAAGATAATCTTTTAAAGTCACCCGCAGTACTTTCAATGCTTTTGATATATGATATTCCACCCCCTTTATAGAGATTTCCATCTCTTCGGCAATCTCTTTATTGGGTTTATTTTCAAAACGGCTCAAAATAAATGCCCGTCGCGTCTGTTCCGACAAGGTACTTAAAGTAGCACTGATGATTTTTTCCACTTCTTCCGAAAAAATCTCATCAGGATTGCACGCTTCCAAGGCAGACATACGGATAGACAATTCCTGTTGTTGCCAGTCGGCCATCACTTCAAAAGCACTGCGTTTTACCTCCTCGTGCTTTAGATAGTCCAAAGCCTTGTTCTTCAAAATTGTCAGTAACAATGGTAAGATATATTTCTCTTCAACAGGCTCGGCCTTCAACTTTTCCCACAACTTTATTAATGCCTCGGAGGCAATATCTTCTGCCGCCAAATCATTATGAACGTATGATTTGGCAAAGAAAAAAGACTTCTTATAATAAGAGGTATAGATATCATTAAAAGAATTTCCAGGCATTTTGCTCATTTGTATATCGGTTGTGCTTTTCATCCATATTACGATGGTAGAGCAAAGTTAGCAATAAACCTTCGATAAAAACAAAATTATCCTGTTAATTCTTTCCCTTATATGCTATGAGCTTGCCTTATATGCAATCGCCCTCCACCGTCAGACCAAGTGGCAAAAAGGGAAAGTTGCCATAGATATGAAATTCACGGACAAACACCCCTATGCTGTCCGACCGGAAGGAAACTTTCAACTGCAAAGTATCTCCCGGAGCAGCATGAAACTTGGAGTATCTCGTTTCCGGACAATCCCAAGAAGAAACAATGTAATAAATATGTAAACTGTCACTTCCATGTTTTTATAGATAAAAACACCACCACTAAAAAAGTCGAACAAACAAATCGCCAAGCAATCTTTTTCATTTATTTCTCCTTATACGATTCCCCCTGAAAAATCCTTCAAAAGCTTCAGCCCTCCCGCAAACTCTTTGCAGAAGGGCGTTCCGGCTGAAGGATCACACCGGGAAAAAGTATCAGGCCGCGGAAGAATCCTTCAGCTTCACCAGCCGGTACACATTGCCATACTCGGTATGAACACGCTGTATCCCCAATGCAACCATCATCCTGCCCAACCGGTTCGGAGTCACCCCACGCATGGCCGCCGGATAATGTTTCTGCAAATAATTGAACAAATCCGTCGTGGTATAGGGCTTGGACAACTCCCCTTCCTGCGGCATCCGGAAACAACGCAAAAACAATTCCTGTTCGGCAGGCATTTTATAAAAATTCCGGTTGCTGTGCTGTATCTCCTTTTCTTCCTCTTCCGAGAACCAGTAACGCTCTCCTCCGGACAGCTCCGCTTTCAGCTGGGCGAACAGCTGCGCATGATCGGGCGGTGTGCAGTCAATCTTATCATCCACTTCCGCACAGAGGAAACGGCGGCTTCCTGTGGGATCAGTCAGCAGATCCGTCATATTGGACGTACCGATGAAAGAGGCGATACGAGGCAGATGACTGAATGCCGGACGATGTGCCCTGCGGAAAGTCAGTGTGGTCATCTGCATCAGATTCTTTAAGGCAGGCATCTGTCCGGCACGGTACTTGTCGAACTCATCCATATTGATCAATCCGAAAAGCGAAAGTTTCTGTTCACATCCACTCTCGCTCGTCAGGTCGAACTTGTCTATATAATAAGGTGTAAGTTCCTTAGGCATCAAAATCTTGCAAAAAGAAGACTTGCGCTTCCCATGCTCACGGCTCACCAACATAGGCGCCACCGCATTGGCGCAATCCTGCGCCTGCCCCAGCCATTGGGCGGCAACACCCAGCATCCAACGGTGAAACCCTTTCACCCACATCGGCTTACGCGATATACGCACGGCCAGCGGAGTTACACGATCCACTCCGTCCCACTGAGGCAAGTGGCTCATATAATGTAGAAAAGGATGATAGTTTTCCACCTTTCTGGAATGGAGCAGACGGCTCACATCCTTATCCCAGCAGTTGATGCCACCGGAACGCGCCTCCAGACAGAATGTATTCAAATCGCGTTGAGCCACTATACCATACTCTTCATCCGGCATCTCTTTCCCACGATACTCCGTCTGTTCGGTGAGAAGGTTATAACGGAAATTATACCGTGCAGTCAAAAAGCACTGCAAGGCCTCCAGCATATTCTCCGGTTTCTTGCGCCCCGATTTGCCAAAAGTCGCCTTTTCATCGATAGTTTCTGCCATGCCAGCTGTTTCGACAGCCGCTGGGAGAACAATTTCATCCACCGTTTCCGTAGCCGTTGAAGGCAACACCCCTTCCGCATTTCCGGTTTGCCCCACCGACTGCCCGGTAACCGGAGCCGTGCTTTTTCCCACGCATCTCCTCATTTTCATACTCTTTTTGCACCAACTCAGTAATTTTTCCACTAATTTTTTCATCCTTTTTCATTATTTGGGGTTGTGTAATATCACAAAGATAACACTCAAAACACCCTTTTACAAGCATTTACCCCACACTACCGCAAAAAAGTGACTAAGCGAAAATAACTGGGAAATTATTCGTTTTTATCAAGACTATTTCATACTTTTGCACCGTCAAGTTAATCGTTTCACTAGAATGATGAAATTTCATCACCTAAGTGATACAACTTCATCACTAGAGTGATATGATTTCATCACTAAAGTGAAACGATTAACTTGAAAGGAAGTTGCAGCAAACTCTTCCGTACAAGAAAGCATAAACAACCGGATAAAAACAAATAAGCGAATGGCTATCAAATTTGAATTTTATGAATCACCCAATACGATAGGTACGCGCAAGAAGCGCTATCACGCCCGTGTAGTAAACTGGCAGCGCATCAACACCGACTATCTGGCACGGGAAATACAGTACGGCTCCTCGCTCACCGTGGCGGACATCAAGGCAACCATTATCTCGCTCAGCGAGAAACTGGCCTACTACTTGAAGGACGGTGCCCGGGTACATATCGAAGGGATAGGATATTTCCATATATCGCTTACCTGCCCCGAGACACGGACACCAAGCTCCACACGTGCCAACAAGGTGAAATTCAAATCGGTGACATTCCGTGCGGACAAATACCTGAAGCATCAGTTGAGCGACGTCAAGACCGAGCGTTCGAAATACAAGCCGCACTCCATGCCGGTAACCAAAGAGAGTATAGACGAAGCACTGACGGAATACTTCTTGACAAACAGCGTGCTGACACGCCGGAAGTTTGAATCGTTATGCGGACTGACACGAGCTACCGCGGGACGTTATATCGCTCAGTTGGCGAAAGATAAAAAACTGCGCAATATCTCCATTCCGCGCAACCCCATCTATGAACCGATGCCGGGATTCTACGGAAAAGAGAAATTGCCCGAACCGGAGAACGAAACGGAAAACGTATCGGCAACAAACGACACGGACCTGACAATAAAGTAAATATACAACGAAACAATATAATAGAAAACTTCTACAAACGAAGCTCAAACCATAAAGAGCTGAAACTTCTACACTAGGCTGAAGGAATTCCGGGAGGAAATCCTTCAGCCGCTTTTCTTTATTGACGGGCGTTTGCGAAGGGGCTGAAGGATTTGAAGGAAAAAACAAGGGAAACTCAGGGAGAGGTACTTTTCAGCCCACCAGCCATACCAGCATGGGCAAGTAATCCTTTAAGGAAACACGAAGCAGCTTCAATGCCTGCTGGATGCGGTAAGCCACCGTCTGTGGTGACACATCCAACACTTCAGCAATTTCTTTATAACTCAGTTCCTTAAAGCGATGCATCACAAAGGCTTCCCGATAACTGTCGGGAAGAGCAACCATCGCCTCCTTTATTTTCCGGTCCAATTCCTCAAAACGACCATAGTCCACTTCACACAATGCCGCCTGTGTCCGCTCATAAAAGGCAGCTTCCGCCTTGGTTTTCACCTGTTCCCGCGTCAAGTGGTTCAAGACCCTCCGATAAGTCATTTTGAACAAATACTGATTCAATGAAGACTCGATTATCAAATCCCCACGATTCTCCCACAGCCATAACATCACCTCCTGAACAATCTCTTCGGCATCTTCCAGCGACACCAACCGGTGAGCATAGGCACACAGCATAGGATAGTACCTTCTGAATAAATGGTCAAAAGAATTACCATCCCCCTGTCGGAGAGCATTAAACAAAGACAAGTCTTCCACGGTATGATTCATAGTATAATAACTGTTTTCCTTGTGCACAAAGATAGTTGTTTTTATCGGAAAAAACTTTTTTTTAAAAAAAAGCATTTTTCGTTTAGATACCTTTCATTCTCGCTTGTCTTAATAATATAAAGGAAAAAATTAAAGTATAATTCATGGAAAACCATACCGATATAGAAACTTTGTTGACCAAGTATTTCGAAGGAAACACCACTCCGCCGGAGAACGAACAGATAGAAGCCTGGCTGAATGCCGATGAGGAGCATTTGCGTATAGCCAAGCAGCTGAATACGCTCTATCTGGCTGTAGACACACAGCACATCACAAAGAAGATAGATACGGAAAAGGCATTAGACAAGGTAAAAAGCAGAACAAAAGTTAGAAACCTGTCCTGGTGGGGATGGACACAACGCATTGCGGCCATCCTGTCCGTTCCCCTCCTGATAGGTGTATTGGCTCTGTATCCGGACAGACAGCAGCCGGTAATCACCGCTCAAATGGTGGAAATAAAAACCAATGCAGGCATGACTACCTCCGTCCTGTTACCGGACAGCACGGTAGTTCACCTCAATTCGGAATCCTCCCTCCGCTATCCCACCTTTTTCGCCGGCGATGTACGCCAAGTGGAATTAAACGGTGAAGCTTATTTCGATGTGACCCAACACCCCCGGAAACGATTCATCGTTTCCACCCCTCACCATTCGCAGGTGGAAGTGTACGGAACAAGTTTTAATGTGGAAGCATACGGTAATGAAACTCCCATTTCCACCACGCTTATCGAAGGCAGCGTAGGGTTTATTTATAAGAATAGCAAAGGAAAATTTCAAAAGAGTATGCTCTCCCCCAGACAGAAGCTGGTTTATTCCCCACAAACCGGAGATATCAAGTGCTACGCTACCTCGGGCGAATCGGAGATTTCATGGAAAGACGGCAAGCTTATCTTTAATGACACTCCGCTGGATGAAGTGCTGCACATGCTTGGAAAGCGGTTCAATGTGGAATTCGTATTGTCCAACAAGGGGCTGAAAGGCTGTTCGTTCACAGGAACATTTACCCATCAGCGTCTGGAGCGTATTATGGAATATTTCCGGATTTCTTCCCACATACGCTGGCGTTACATTGACAGTGCAGATATAAAGACGGAAAAGCTGAAAATAGAAGTGTACTAATATACGTTTAACCCTTAATTTAAATACTAGAAAAATGAACAGACAACAGGCTCCCTAAACAAAAACATACGGGAGGATATTGGCGTATCACCCCGTATGAAAAAATCATCTTTCCATGCTTGTTTGGCGACAAGCAAAGACAACATTTTATTCACTTTATCTCAATTACAAAATTATGAAAATTTATTTTAGCGTCCAATTATTATGGATGATAAAGTCGTGTAGGTTAATCTTAAATAAAACTCCATTACCTATGAAACTGAGTGTACTCTTTTTAATCTGTTCGCTAAGTATGACTTATGCGGCAGAGTCGTATGCGCAAAAGACCATGATCAGTCTTGAAGTGCGTAATGAAACAGTTGGCACTGTGTTGGAAAAGCTGAAAAAAGAATCGGGGTTTGATTTCTTCTTCAACAATAAACACGTAGATCTGAAACGTATTGTATCAGTTTCGGCAAACAACAATAATATCTTCAAGATATTGGATCAGATTTTCGCAGGGACGAATGTGAAGTATTCAGTGCTTGAAAAGAAAATCATTCTTTCTACTGAGATTGTGCAAGGAATACAGCAAGAACAAAATAAGGTGACAGGTATTGTGAAAGATGCGAATGGCGAACCGATAATCGGTGCCAATGTCATCGTAAAAGGCCAGTCAACTGGTACAATCACAGATATAGACGGGCGGTTCGTTCTGGATACTCCCAAAGATGCCGTTTTACAGATTACTTATATCGGGTATGTTTCTCAAGAAGTGAAGGTTTCCGGAAAGAAAGAATTTAATGTTGTATTAAAGGAAGATACTGAAACTCTTGACGAAGTAGTCGTTGTTGGATATGGTGTACAAAAGAAGGCCAATCTGACAGGAGCAGTAAGCAGTGTAAAAATGGATGAAATATTGGGTGATCGTCCTGTCACTTCGGTTAGTAATGTACTGATGGGAGCAATGCCGGGACTGCAGGTAACAGGCACATCAGGCCAACCCGGTGCTGAAATGTCTTTCAATATCCGTGGAGTGAACAGCATCAATGAAGGTGCCCCGCTTGTATTAGTTGACAATGTAGAGATGGACATAAATATGCTGGATCCTAATGATATTGAATCTATCTCTGTATTAAAAGATGCCGCATCTTCGGCTATTTACGGTGCACGCGCTGCATTCGGAGTTATCCTAGTTACCACTAAAAAGGGAATGAAAGACACTCGCTTCTCTATCAACTACTCTAATAACTTCTCATTCAGTAAGCCCAGCAATTTACCCCATAAAGCAACTCCGTTACAAACAGTACAAGCTTATAAAGATATGGGAACAGTATCATATCAGACAGGACAAAATGTAGATACCTGGTTAGAGTTATTGAAAGAATATAATACTAATTCAAGCAATTATCCTGACGGTTATGCCGTAGTAGACGGACTTCGATACAGTTTACAAGAAACAGATCTCTTAAACGACATGATGGAAACAGGTTTTCAACAAACACATAACATTTCTGTTGGAGGAGGTAATAAATCAATATCTTACAGAATGTCAGCCGGTATGGTAAATCAAAATGGAATTCTTGTTACAGACAAAGACTCATACAAACGTTATAATATATCATCTTACATCCGCTCCGACATTCATTCCTGGATTACTCCGGAGTTAGACATCAAATATGCGAATTCACATTCAGAACTTCCCTATACTTCAGCTTCTTATGGTATTTGGGGAGCAGCAGTAGCCTTTCCATCTTATTTTCCATTAGGTAATATGGAACTGGATGGTGAAATCTTGCCTATCAATACTCCTCATAATTTCATCAATCTGTCAGCACCTAAAGAAAATGACAGAAACGATTTACGCATCTTTGGCAAGCTGACTATTACTCCGTTCAAAGATCTGAAAATAATCGGTGAATATACATTTAATAGAAAGACCAGAGAAATCACAACTTTCGATAAGAAATTTGCTTATGCTCACGGAGCTAACTTCCGCAAAGAACAGTCTGTTTCAAATTCGAAATATGAAATAGAAAATCGGGCAACCAATTATAATGCTTTTAATGTATATGCCAATTACAACAAAACATTAGGCCAACATGACATTGGAATTATGGCTGGTTTCAATCAGGAAAGCAATTCCTATAAGATGATGAAAGCGTCACGCACAGATATGATTAACGAAGATTTACCCTCATTATCACAAGCTACAGGAGATTATAAAAACAGTGATGAATTTGAAGAATACCATGTCAGAGGATTATTCTATAGGATAAATTACTCTTATGCCGGTAAATATTTACTCGAAACAAACGGGCGTTATGATGGTTCTTCGAAATTCCCTAAAGAAAATCGTTTCGGCTTCTTTCCTTCTGTTTCCGTAGGCTGGCGTGTCAGTGAAGAGCAATTTATGGAATGGAGTAAAGTTTTTCTTTCTAACTTAAAATTGAGAGGTTCTTATGGTAATATCGGTAATCAAAGTATAGAACCTTATGCTTTTATTCCTGGCATGGATTCTCCATTGGCTAATTGGGTTGTAAACGGACAAGCTACTACAACATTGGCTCCTCCAGCCCTAGTCAGCAATAGTTTCACTTGGGAAAAAGTTAGTACCTTGGATTTCGGATTTGACCTAGGACTGTTTAATAACCGCCTAAATGTTGTATTTGATTGGTACCAACGGGATACAAAAGGAATGTTGGCTCCAGGTATGGAACTTCCAGGAGTATTGGGTGCCAAAGCCCCATTACAAAACTCTGCCGACTTACGCGCCAAAGGTTGGGAAATATCCTTGGATTGGAATGACCGTATCGGCAATGTGCAATATTATTTAGGTTTTAACCTATATGACTCGCGTACGAAAATCACAAAATACGACAATGAGGTAGGCTTACTAGGAAAAGATTCGGATGACAATCTGATTTACCGGAAAGGAATGGAATTAGGTGAAATATGGGGGTATACTACAGACCGCTTATATACTACCGAAGATTTTGACAGTCAAGGAAAGTTAAAAAACAATATTCCCAAAGTGGAAGGTTATAATCCTAAGCCGGGAGATATACTTTATGTGGATTTTGATGGGAATGGTATCATAAACAATGGTAAAAACACATCAAACGAACCAGGCGACACTCGTATTATCGGTAATGATACTCGCAGATATCAATACGGAATTCGTGGTGGTACAACATGGAAAGGTATTTCACTGTCATTTATTTTACAAGGAGTCGGCAAACGGGATCTTTGGCTCATGAACGAACTATTCTATCCACATTACGATGCTTACTCAACTTTGTTTGACTCTCAATTGAATTACTGGACTCCAGAACATACAAACAGTTATTTCCCACGTTTATATGAAAAGGCAGAAGGAAACACTAAAGCCAATCAAAAACCACAAACCCGTTTTTTGCAAAATGGAGCATATTTGAGCATACGCAATATCAGTTTATCATATACCTTCCCCATAAAACTGATCAAGCCGCTGGGTATTACTAACTTATCAGTATTTTTCAGTGGAGAGAACCTCTTTACATTTGATCATCTGCCCAAAGGGATAGATGCTGAACGTGTAGTAACAGACAATTTGGGACAACGTGGATTTACTTATCCTTATATGCGTCAATTCTCATTTGGTATTAATTTAAGTTTATAATAAAAGCTGACATTATGAAAAAATATATAGTAGCAGCAGGACTCTTCCTGTTGATGAACTCTTGTTTAAATAATGATTTTATGGAGGTATATCCTAAAGATCAACAAACGGAATTAACCTCTTTCCGATCATATGAAAACTTCAAGACTTACTCTTGGGGACTGTATAACGTCTTTTTCGGCTATGCATATAAAACAGGACAAACTGATGAAATCTTTAAAGGAGATTATGAAGCTGACAATATGATCAAGCATGTCTCAGGCAATGAAAGCCAATGGGCGTATCAAAAAGCTAAGGTACCTGCATCCTCTGATTCATGGGATTATGAATACATCCGCCGGGTAAATTTAATGTTGGACAATATAGACCAATCATCCATGAATGATGCAGAAAAAGCACACTGGAGAAGTGTTGGATATTTTTTTCGCGCTTATAAATATTTTAAAATGTTGTCTCTATATGGAGACTTACCATGGGTAGAACATACCTTATCAGAAGACAGCGAGGAACTATATCTCCCTAGAGACCCACGGGATGTTGTGGCCCAAAATATTCTGAATAACTTGAAATACGCAGAAGAACATATCAAAGTAGACGGAGATGGCAATAATACAATCAATCGAGCTGTAGTACAATCATTAATCTCCCGTTTTTGTTTGTTTGAAGGTACATGGAGAAAATATCATGCCCTACCAAATGCCACAACCTATTTAGAAGAATGTACACGGGCTTCCAAGGAAGTCATGAATAAATATACTACCCTACACCCCAACTATGAAGAACTTTTCAACTCAGAGTCTTTAGCTGGCATCAATGGAATTATTCTATACAAAGAGTATGCTACCAGCCAGCTATGCCATGGACTCACACGTATGGTAAGAACCGGCGAGTCACAAATAGAAGCAACCAAAGATGCCGTGGACAGTTATTTGTGCAGTGACGGACATCCTATCAAAAACAGTACCACATACGGAGGTGACAAAGATGTGTATGCACAGTTCCGCAACAGGGATTATCGTCTATATCACACAGTATGTCCTCCCTATATGGTAAGTCTAGCAAGTGCCTCTACTACTCAATGGAAGTTCACAGATAATCCCTCTGAACGCGAGTATATTGACTTGATGGCAACAATTTCTAAAGAAACTTATCACCGGTTGCCGACATCTAATTTCAAAGGTTTTATAACCAAAGGGCAACCCCATTTTAAAAATGTCAATTGGGGACAGGGATGGAATGCCAGCCAAATGGGTTTCTGGGTATGGAAATACTATAATACCCATACCGATGCCAGCACTGCCAATGGAGTTTGTACTACAGACGCTCCCCTATTCAGACTCGGCGAGATACTGTTGAATTATGCCGAAGCAATGTATGAACTAGGGCTATTCGATCAATCTATAGCAGATAAAACTATTAACAAACTGAGGAAACGTGCTCACGTGGCCGACATGGTCTTGACAGATATTACCACAGATTTTGATCCTGAAAGAGATCAAGATGTAAATCCTTTACTATGGGAAATCCGCCGTGAACGCCGCGTTGAATTAATGGGTGAAGGAACTCGTCTGGACGATTTACGCCGATGGAAAAAAGGACATTATGTAAACAAACAACCTACTGGAGTCTATTTAAAAGATGCAAGTGAATTTAATGTAAAAGTTATGAATGGTCCATCCAACAATGAAGGATATGTATATTATTTCGAGAAACCCATAGGGTGGTTGGAACATTACTATCTAAATCCAATTCCTCTAAATCAATTGGCACTCAATCCTGCTCTCGAACAAAATCCTGGATGGGAAAACAATAAATAAAATTATGCAGTTAAAATACACTTTGTTTTCAAGCATTTCAATGCTTGCCTTCTCTTCTCTGTCTGTATTTTCACAGACAGAGAAAATGAACGTTCTATTCTTGATGGCAGACGATATGCGCCCTGAGTTAGGATGCTATGGGGTAAAAGAAGTAAAGACCCCCAATATTGACCGTTTTGCCGCCAGCGGGTTATTATTTCAGAACGCTTACTGCAATATCCCAGTAAGTGGAGCTTCACGCGCCAGCTTATTAACAGGAGTGTATCCACACTATCCAGATCGTTTTGTCAACTATTCCGCTTATGCCAGCAAAGATTGCCCGACCGCAATTCCGATATCAAGATGGTTTACATCACATGGCTATTACACAATCTCAAACGGCAAGGTTTTCCACCATCTTTCAGATCATGCTAATTCATGGAGTGAACCCCCTTACCGTAAACATCCCGACGGATATGATGTATATTGGGCAGAATACAATAAATGGGAATTATGGATGAATGAAGCCTCCGCACGAACTATCAATCCCAAAACAATGCGTGGACCTTTCTGTGAGTGGGCTGAAGTACCTGACACCGCTTATGATGACGGAAAACTGGCATTAAAAGCCATTGCAGACTTAAAACGTTTAAAAGAACAAGGAAAACCTTTCTTTATGGCATGTGGATTTTGGAAGCCACATTTACCTTTTAATGCCCCTAAAAAATATTGGGATTTATATGACCGAGAGAAAATTCCAGTTGCTAACAATCGTTTTCGTCCTAAAGATCTACCGAATGAGGTTAAAAACTCTACAGAAATCTACGCTTACGCACGTACCACCACAGCAGATGATATTTCTTTTCAGAAAGAAGCCAAACATGGATATTATGCTTGTCTGAGTTATGTTGATGCGCAAATAGGGAAAGTACTGGACGCTCTGGATGAGTTAGGTTTAGCAAATAATACCATCGTTGTATTACTGGGAGACCATGGCTGGCATCTAGGGGAACATAACTTTCTCGGTAAGCATAATTTAATGGATCGTTCTACTCACGTTCCTTTAATTGTACGTGTTCCCGGATTGAAAAAAGGAAAGACTAAGTCCATGGTAGAATTCGTAGATTTATATCCGACACTATGTGAACTTTGTCATTTGCCCATACCAAAGAATCAATTAGATGGCACTAGTTTTGTTCCTATTTTAACAAATTTAAAAGCAAAAATAAAAGACCAAGTATATATCCAATGGGAAGGAGGGGACAATGCTGTTAGCAATAGATACAACTATGCGGAATGGAAACAAAAAGAAAAGATTCATTCTCGAATGTTGTTCGACCATCACATAGATCCAGAAGAAAATAAGAACAGGGTCAACGAACGAAAGTATAGAAGCGAAATTAATAAGCTCTCTTCATTTTTAAAGGCTAAAAAAGAAACTTTAATGAAATCACAATGAAAAAACTTTCCGGTTTACCTGCTCTAACCATCGAGATTGGATTATAACTGAAAGCAATTTGACGATTGTTTTTTAGGGACATTCAGTAAATCCTATAAAAAATACCATGGCATATGAAGATGATAGAGTATAATCACTTCATATGCCATTTTTATTGTCATTTTTCTGTCTATTCTCATATACTCTTATTGGGCAAGACATGAAGTTCCGGAAGAAGTCTGCTGACCTCTTCTGATTCTTTCAATAAACTCATATCATGCAGCTTTCCCCGTTCTATTCCTAATCTTGTCAATCATCAGTATGGCATTTGCCGTATGTATTCCGAAGAAAATCCACAGGATTTCCGTCTTCCTCTTCCTTGCCTTTATCCTTGCGAGCGAGTAATGTTGCTTTTGAGTGCCGAAGCTTCCTTCAAGTCGAGTGGCCCTTTCTTTTGAGAGTTCGCTTCTAAGCACCTTCCTCAAAGGCTCATCTTTTGCCGCCCTCCCCTTGAGCACAAAAGATGTGGATATTCCATATTTTGTACAGAAAAAAATAGGGAACCACTATCTATTGTTGATGGCTGAAGGAGGATCGGATTATAACCATGCTGTTACCGCCCTCACTGCTAAATCCCTCTGGGGACCGTATGTACCTTGTACCATCAATCCCGTATTGACACACCGCCATCTTGGCAAGGACTACCCTGTGCAGTCTCTCGGACATGCCGATCTGGTACAGACACCGACCGGAGATTGGTATGCTGTGTTTCTCGGTAAACGAATTGTGGAAGGAGGACTGGTGCCTTTAGGACGCGAAACCTTTCTTTGTGAGGTGAGTTTTCAAAGCGGTGAACCTATTTTCAATCCCGGCATTGGTGTTATCGGAAACCGATTGAAACGTCCACTTTTACCATGGACGCCGGTGTCGAAGACAGATAAACAGAATGATTTTGAAAGTTCTGCTTTATCACCGGAATGGGCTACAATGCGTATCCCTGAACAACCTTTCCATCATTTTGCCGATGGCAACTTGTTTTTGTCTCTCCGACCTGAGATGGCGGACAGTCTGGTATGTCCCTCCATGCTTCTGCACCGTGTACATTCTCATAATTTTTCTGCCATCACGACAATGACTTTCTCTACCTGTCAGGCGAACGAATGGGCGGGCTTGGTTCTGTATCGTACAGCTAAAGGCTATTATTCATTACTGAAAGGAAAGAATGAAATCCGTTTGACAATCGATAAATAAAGCATCATACCAATGGTTTGAATATAAGGAAGAATAATTGTAAGTTTAATCCCCCTTTCCCATAATTTCCGATTTTTTTTATATCTAACACTAAAATCAACTGGAAGTTATGGGAATATGTCTGATAATTTATCAATATTAATTAAATCCGTTCCTTGCAACTATATTTAGAATACAGAAATTCGAATCGCACTTTTGCCCAGTTTGCATCCACTTATTCGTTTCTTTTTTGTACTTTAGCCTAAGCTTATCTTACATAAAGTGACAGATAAGTACAACGATAAATAATTGTTTATACCATGTATATACCACCATTTACCATATCAACCAACGCTATCAACTTGATTGCAGAAATATCTGCACAGATTGAGCGATACGCCATTCGTTTAGAGCAAAGCGATGGGCTGAGATTGCGAAAAGCCAATCGAGTAAGAACAATCCATAGTTCATTGGCCATTGAAGGGAATATGCTGTCGGAAGACGAAGTGAAAGACATTATTGATGGTAAAACGGTTATGGCACCTTTGCGACAGATTCAAGAGGTTAAAAACGCTATAAAGACCTATGAGCTTTACGAAAAATTAAATCCGTTTGATGTAAATGACTTGTTAAAGGCACACGGTACAATGATGATGGCACTGACCGACGATGCCGGCAAATTCCGCCGTGGTGGAGTCGGTGTTTTCTCAGAAGAAAGATTGGTACACATGGCTCCCCCTGCCGATCGCGTTCCTTTTTTGATAGATGATTTATTTGAGTGGCTCAAACAGGCCAAAGACCATTTACTCATTCGCAGTTGTGTGTTCCATTATGAATTTGAATTTATTCATCCATTCAGTGATGGTAATGGGCGTATGGGCCGTCTTTGGCAATCACTAATTTTAGGCAGACTGCATCCGCTTTTTGAATATCTGCCCGTAGAAAATATGATCTATGCCAATCAAGAAGCTTATTATAATGCAATACAGCACAGCACTGCAACAGCTGATTCAGGACCTTTCATTGAATTTATGCTTCAAGAGATTTTAAACACCCTCAAGAGACATCAAGGCAGTCTTATATCTCAGCACAATGTGATGGAAGTTCGGGATAAAATTCGGGATAAGTTCGGAACAAATCATTGAACAAATCCAGCGTAATCCGGCTGTCACCCTTGATGAAATCGCAGCTGCACTCTCCGTCACCCGTCGCTCGATTGAAAAGAAAATCAAGGAACTGCGTGATGCCGGTTACATAAGACGCGAAGGAAGCAATAAATCGGGACGTTGGATAGTGAATGATGAGGTCTAATGTCTGGATGCGACATTCATCAAGCCACAAAGATACTTGTTATCAGTCGCCCATCAAAAGCCAGGATTCATAAAACCATTGACTAAGTTTATCAAAAGAATTATATTCCTTTTAGCCTGTTTAAATTTGCATCAGCATTGTCATTCTGAAATGAAAACAAAAATTTAAACAGGCTTTAAAAACGATCATGTCACTTTCCGTGCGCAGCCATATACGCCTTCACCTGTTCACTAATCTGTTTCATCCCTTTCACCGAAGGATGGCCGCTCATCTTATCAAGCCCTTTCAATTCGATGCAATCGATCTGATAATGTTTGCAAATTGTTCTGACTGATTCAGTTATCTCGTTTCCCAAACCATCATTCAACAAAAAATAGATCTCCACATTAGGATAGTAATCAATCATTGTATCCAGCATATAAGCCATGGCAGGGCGGAAAGAATACAAATCTTTTTTAGACCAATCCGCATACTGATACTCTCCTAAAGGTGATTTCGCCCAATAATCATTAGTCGTGCCAAAAATAAAAATAATATCAGGACAGCCCAACGCCTTCATCCGGGTGATGAAAGAACGGTCGCTATAATCCTCCGAACGGTAACCGGTATGGCAAATAGTAGCACCGGAAAACGAATTATTCACACAAAGACGGTAGTTGTTCTCCTTAATAAACTGATGCCACCAGGTATTACGTACAGAAACCATATCTGTCTTCCGTCCTTTAGGAGGCGTCTTCAGATACCATACAAAATTAGTATCGGGCTGAACATAGCCTTCGAAAGTGGAATAAGAATCCCCCAGAATAGAAACGGATTTCAAACCTTGAGCAATGCCCGGATGACAGAACAACGTGCAAAACAGCAGAGTTATAATATACTTTTTCATAGGTATTTGATTATTTCGCCTTCAAATATACAGCATATTTTGGTTTAACTCCTATAAAAATAACCTTTTTCTTCTATTTACAGACAAACAAGAAGACATCGAACCGCTTTATAAAAATAAGAACAAATCCAATGGTTACAAATTCGATCTATAAACGTCACTACCTATAAGAGCCGCAAAATGAAGGCCATTTAACTTTTAAAAAACTAAGTATGACAAGAAACGCTTTTTGGGGACTGTGTATCGGGATATGTATGGCAAGCACACAAAGTGTCGCTCAAAAGATAGAAAATACAAATATCCAAACTGATAATCAAAAAAACTATACCCCACCCCATATCAATGAAATTACCAATGGGGAATCTTTATATACTGTCCGAAGCGACACAAGTCTTCATAACATCAGAACAATACAAGCAAACTCGAATCCGGAAGTATTGGATAAACTGACAGCAGAACTGAAACCGGCTATCCCCTATTTAAATGAAGTAGGTGCACAAGCCATGCCCCGGAATATCGTTCCAATCAAGAATCCCTATTTCAATATGCCTCAACTGAAGCGTCCCGTTTTCCCTGATTTCATCGTCAATATGAAAGGCAAAGGAATGACAGAAGATGCCCCTATTACGGATGTAGTGAACCGGACGATTGCCGAAGTCAGCAAACAAGGAGGAGGAACAGTCGTCATTCCTGAGGGAAAATGGAAATCGACCCGTATTGTACTGAAGAGTAATGTCAATCTGCATTTAGCCAAAGGAGCCGAAATAGAGTTTGCCGGTCGCGCGGAAGATTATCTGCCGGCGGTTTTCACACGCCATGAAGGGATAGAAATAATGGGGCCGGCCGCCTTTATTTACGCCAATGGGGAAAACAACATCGCCATTACGGGAGAAGGAACCATTTACGGACCACCTATGGATGCTGAAATCAGAAAACGTCCTAACGGTGCTTCAGTGGTAGAAAAAGATGTTCCGTGGGACATGCCTATAGAACAACGTATCTATGACGGTATGGAAGGCAGGACTTTCTATCGTCCTAAAACAATCTCTCCCATCAACTGTACCAATGTATTAATAGAAGGGATCACGATGGAACGAAGTACCTTGTGGAATGTGGTACCCATTTATTGCGAGAATGTAATTATAAGAGGCATTACCGTCAACTCTACCAAGGTGCCCAGCGGAGACGGCATTGACATAGAATCTTGTAAAAACGTACTGATTGAATACTGCACGCTGAACTGTGGTGATGATTGCTTTACCCTGAAAGCCGGCAGAGCAGAAGACGGATTACGTGTAGGCAAACCTACAGAAAATGTAGTTATCCGCTACTCGCTGGCCCAGCATGGACATGGCGGGATAACTTGTGGTAGTGAAACAGCCGGAGTGATCAAGAATCTGTATGTACACGATTGTGTATTCGACGGAACCCGTACCGGCATCCGTTTCAAGACACGACGCAACCGTGGAGGAGGCAGTGACAACACGTACTATGAGAGACTGCGCATGATCAATGTAGGAAAAGCCTTTACCTGGGATTTGTTGGGCAGTGCTTATTATATGGGCGAACTGGCCGCACGCTATCCGGCAAGAAAAGTAAACCGGCTGACGCCTGATGTAAAGAATATCCTGATCAAAGATTTCATTGTAGAATCAGCCGACCAGTTCTTTACCGCCAATGGTATTCCCGAAATACCTTTCAACCAGGTAGTGGTGGAAAATGGAGAGATCAAATGCAAGAAATTAATCGGCGCCCTGAATGATGCCGCCGGATTTACGATGCGGAAGCTGACGATAGAAGCACAGCATAATGACATTCACATATTGGATGGAAAAGACATCCTGTTCGAGGATATACATTTCAAACTCCCCGCCGGAGAGATCATGGTGAATGTGGAAGGGGAAAGATCCGGAAACATTGTTTTCAAGAACATCAATGCCAATCAGGAAAAGGTTGAGTATAAAAAGGAATCTCCCATGAGGATAGAAATAAAGTAACTAAATATCGGTCTGATTTGGAACGCAAATGACGCAAATGACACAAATTTAACCTTTCGGTAGGTTTTGCCTCTATGTAGTGAGGGGGCTTTATTTGTGTCATTCGCGTCATTTGCGTTCCAATCTTTCTCCTAAATAATCACACTTATCACACCCACTTCCGCAACTATAATCCCCTATAACTGTATCATTTTTCATCATAATGTATGATTTTCCATTGTAAAGCGGGTTATCCCGCCTTATTTTTGTATCATGAAAACAGTATTCAATGGTATTATGAAAAACAAATGGACCAAACTGGCGGCTTTAGCAATAGCTGCCCTGTGGAGTGGACCAACCGTGCAGGCACAAGCTCCGCACCCCGAACGTATCTATTTATCGGGAACCGGTATTGACAACACCAAGACTTGGGAGTTCTTTTGTTCGGGAGGACAAAACAGTGGGAAATGGAAAAAGATCGAAGTACCCTGCAACTGGGAACTGCAAGGATTCGGAGAATATACTTACGGTCGTTGGTATACTATAAAAGGTGAAAGGCCAAGCGACGAAACGGGTATTTACCGATATAAATTTGAATCTCCGGCAACAACTCCCGGTGAGCGGATAAAAATATTCTTTGACGGAGTGATGACCGACACGAAAGTTTTCATCAATGGAAAACCCGCAGGCGAAATGCACCAGGGAGGATTCTACCGCTTCAGTTATGATATCACCGATTTATTGAAGCCCGGCAAAAAGAACCTGCTTGAAGTAAAGATAGCCAAAGAATCAGCCAACAAATCCATCAATGCAGCCGAACGTAAAGCCGACTGGTGGCTGTATGGTGGTATTTACAGACCCGTATGGCTGGAAGTTGTCCCGGCAGTCCACATGCGACATTTTGTTCTGAACGCCGATCAGCATGGAAAATTGCAAGCGACAATAGAAATGGAAGGGGATGCCAAAGGATATGAATTGTCTGTTTCCGTCCGTTCATTAAAGGATGGAAAAGAGATGTACACTCAAGGACACAAACCTACCGTTTCTCATCAGATTAAGGATTCGAACAAGGAACAGTTGGTGGAAGGAAACTGGATGAATATCCAGCCTTGGTCTACAGAGGACCCCAATCTGTACGTAGCCAGACTGGAACTGAAAGACCCCGAAGGGAAAACGGTGCAAAGCCGTGAAACGCGGATAGGTTTCCGCACCATTGAGTTCTTTCCACAAGACGGAGTTTATCTGAATGGAACCAAACTAGTGGTGAAAGGTGTCAACCGCCATTCTTTTTCCGTAGATGGAGGTCGTGCTACCAGTGCGGCTATGAGCCGTCAGGATGCCTTGCTGGTAAAAGAAATGAATATGAATGCGGTCCGTTCACATTATCCGCCTGATGAACATTTCCTGGATATGTGTGATTCATTAGGAATTGTCTATATGGACGAACTGGCAGGATGGCAAAACGGATACGATTCAAAAGTAGGTCCTAAATTAGTCAAAGAAATGATAGAACGCGATGTAAACCATCCTTCCATCATTATTTGGAGTAATGGCAACGAAGGAGGATGGAATTATAATCTGGATCCTTTATTCGCCAAATACGATAAATTACAGAAACGCCACATGGTACACCCTTGGGCCGATTTCAATGATCTGGACACCCACCATTATCCCACTTATCTGACCGGAGTGGCACGTTTTACCAACGGCTATAAAGTATTTATGCCTACCGAATTCATGCATGCCATGTACGATCAGGGAGGCGGTGCCGGACTGCGTGACTTTTGGGATCGTTGGTGCACGAACCCTCTGTTTGCCGGAGGCTTTATCTGGGTATTCTGTGACGAAGCCCCCAAACGTTCTGATAAAGGAGGCATATTGGATTCTGATAAATCCAATGCTCCTGACGGGGTAGTTGGTCCGCGTAGAGAAAAAGAAGGAAGTTACTATGCCATCCGCGCACAATGGTCGCCCATCCAGTTAAAACCCCTGCTGATTACCGACCATTTTGACGGCAGCTTCCTGGTTACTAATGAATATACGTATACTAACCTGGACAAATGTCGCATGACTTACAAAATACGTACTTGCGAAACACCTTTGAACAATGCCATGGAAAGCGGTAAAGTTATCGCAGAAGGCCATGTACAACTGCCTGCCATCGCACCGGGTGAAACCGGAAAAGCCCGCTTCACTCTTCCTGCTTCTTTCCGGGAAGGTGATGTACTGGAGTTAGAGGCATTTGACAAAGAGGGAAAAAGTATCTGTAACTGGACCTATCCTATCCGGCTGGCAAAACAATACTTTGATCATAAAATGGCGCAGACTCCGATGACCTTGGAAGCGGTACAACCGGCAACCGCCACTCAAACCGCTACCTCCATCGAACTGAAAAGCGACCGTGTAACCGTCACTTTTGACCCGGCTACCGGCATGATCAGCCGTATCACATCAGGAGGAACAGAAGTTCCATTCAAAGACGGTCCTGTGGCAGTGGGCATGAAAATGCGCTACGAGCCAACATTGAGTTATGTCCGCAACAGCAACGAGGGGGCTGTTTACTGTGCCAAATACAAAGGTGCCGCCGACTCCATCGTATGGCGTCTTACGGACAAAGGATTACTCTATATGGATGCCATTCTGCTGAACCGGGCTTCCGGCGGAGGTGGATTCGATGATGCTTTCATGGACTCCAAAGTATTCAATCTCGGTCTGACTTTCTCTTATCCTGAAAAGAATTGCTCCGGCATGAAATGGATGGGCCGCGGCCCGTACCGTGTCTGGAAAAACCGGATTCTGGGAACGAACTATGGAGTATGGCACAAAGAGTACAACAATACCATCACCGGAGAAAGTTTTGAAAATCTGGTTTATCCGGAATTCAAAGGATATCATGCCAATATGTATTGGGCCACTTTGGAAAGTGACACGACACCGTTCACCATTTATTCACGGAATGACGGTATCTTCTTCCATGTGTTCACTCCCGAAGAACCGAAAGGACGCGTAAAAGACACCATGCCCAAATTCCCCGAAGGGGATATATCCTTCCTGCTGGACATCCCGGCTATTTGCTCCTTTAAACCCATCGAGCAACAAGGACCGAACAGCCAGCCGGGTAATATCCGTATCAAATCGGGGGATGAAGGGTTACATCTGAATTTGATGTTTGATTTCCGACAATAAACAAGCGAATAGTAGTTAGTGATTAATTTAATAGCAGAATCATGAAATTAATAACTTTTGTATGTGCCGCCTTTCTATGCCTTCCGTCTTTGGCACAAGAAAAATTTCCGGACGGCACGCCTGTATCCGATTGGTTTAAGGACAGTAAGATAGTAGATATAAACACATTAGGCAAGAAATACATTCTGACAGATTACGGTGTCATCAATGACAGCACCCTGTTACAAACAGAGAAAATCCAATCTGCCATTGATGCTGCCGCACAAAATGGCGGCGGAGTTATCGTCATTCCCAAAGGAACCTATTTAAGCGGAGCGCTGTTCTTCAAACCCAAAACACACCTGCATCTGGAGGAAGGAGCTGTGTTGAAGGGAAGTGATGATATCAGCAACTTCCCCATCATAGATACCCGCATGGAAGGGCAAAGCTTGAAATATTTCGCGGCGTTGGTCAATGCCGACAAAGTGGACGGTTTTACGTTATCCGGAAAAGGCACGATTGATGGCAACGGATTAAGATACTGGAAATCATTCTGGCTTCGTCGAAAAGTCAATCCCCAATGTACCAATATGGATGAATTACGCCCTCGGCTGGTTCATATCTCCCATAGCAATAACGTCCAACTCTCAGGAGTACGCCTCATCAACTCTCCCTTTTGGACTACCCATCTTTATAAATGTAATCACATAAAATTACTGAACCTCTATATTTTCTCACCGGAGAAACCGGTAAAGGCTCCAAGTACGGATGCCATTGATATTGATGTATGCAGCAATGTACTGGTGAAGAACTGCTATATGTCTGTCAATGATGACGCCATAGCCTTAAAAGGCGGCAAAGGTCCCTGGGCAGACCAAGACCCGAACAATGGAGGTAATTTCAACATCATCATCGAAGATTGTACCTACGGCTTCTGCCACGGCGCCCTCACTTGTGGAAGCGAATCCATCCACAATCGCAATATTATCTTGCGACGCATTCACATCACCAATGCCAATCGTTTGTTATGGTTAAAGATGAGGCCGGACACCCCCCAACAATATGAATATATTCTGGTGGAAGATATCACCGGAGATGCAAACCATTTTCTGTATATCAAGCCTTGGACACAATTCTTCGACCTGAAAGATAGAAAAGACATTCCCGTTTCTTACTCAAACCATGTGACAATGAGAAACATTGATTTTAAATGCGATAATTTCTTCAGCGTAGAAAAGTCTGATCAATATCAACTTACTAACTTTACATTCGAAAACCTGAACATTAAAGCTAAAAACGGGGAATGCGACAAAGAAATGATTGACAATTTCATTTGGAAAAAGGTAAGTATAAATAATATAAAATAAGATCAGCAGTTGAATAAATCAAATTCAACAATATCTAATCACGAGCCACGGCTGGCACTATCCAAACGTGGCTCCTGTTTTTTCAACATGAAATTCACAAGATCCCGGTGTATTCCACATATATCCGGCATTCGTTTCTTTACTTAATAGTTCAATAACTCTTCCAGGCATCAGCCTCTTTGGCATTACGGGCTTTTGCACGCATTTTCTTACTGAGAATGATTCCCAGCAGCTTATCGGCATCAAACGTAGCACTGATACCCGCCCCCACCATCAAAGCGCTAGGAGTAAATTTGCCTGCCGGCGCAGGTTCCAAACGAGGATCATAGCCTGCCAACAACTCTTTGTTGATAGGAATCTCTACATAAATTTGTTCCTCTTCCGGAGTTTCAAACGGTCCGTACGGCAATAACCTGATATACCCTCTACCATCTATTGTATCCATTTGAGAGATATAATAACGAGGAAGTTCCGTTTCAAACTTCATGTTTTTTTTAGGGAAGGGAGTTGATTTCATTTTCCACTTTTCGGGATTGAACAATCTGTCAATCTCTTTCTGTGTTTCATCATCTATCACAATTTCTACTTGACCGCTCAATAGTTGCTGCAAACGCAAAGAGTCCTGTTTGGTCAACTGCTTGGTCTCATTCGTTCTCTGGGCAAATGACAACACCGAGAAACAAAGACATAACAAAAGGAAGAATATACGTTTCATAGCTATCTATTTTTAGTAACTTCCTAAAGATACGCAAAAGTAACGTATGTTCATCCTTTTCTGGTCTTTTTCTTTCGTTCTTTTTTTCATTAATTCTGGTAATAAACTCGTTTTACCCTATTAGACACACTGGTCAAGATCTCGTATGGAATAGTTTCCAGAATCTCTGACAGGACAGTGACCGGTAAATCATCTCCGAAAATGATAGCTTTATCCCCTTCCTTACAATCAATATCCGTCACATCAATCATGCATACATCCATACAGATATTACCCACGTATGGCGCTTTCTGCCCATTCACCAAACAGTAGGCATGTCCATTTCCCAAACGTCGGTTCAGCCCGTCGGCATAGCCGATAGGAATAGCGGCAATGCGGGAATCCCTTTCCAAATGTCCTTTACGACTATACCCCACTGTTTCCTCCTTAGGAACCTCATGAATCTGAAGAATAGTGGTTTTTAATGTACTTACATTATGGATGATCTGATTGGTAAACGGATCAATTCCATAAAGACCGATTCCCAAACGCACCATATCGAACTGGGCACCCGGATAACGTTCTATCCCGGCTGTATTACAGATATGACGCAATATCTTATGCTGAAAAGCCTCCTGCAAACATTCAGAAGCAGCTTCAAACATTTCTATCTGTCTGCGCGTAAACGAATCAAACTGAGCCCCGTCACTGCCTACCAAATGGGAGAATACAGAACGTGGAATAACAGCTGTCTGTTTCTTCAGACGGTCTATCAGTTCCGGAATCTCTTCGGGTGCAAAACCCAAACGGTGCATTCCCGTATCCAATTTAATATGAATGGGGAAATTCGTTACCCCTTCTTTTTCGGCAGCTTTAATCAATTCATTCAATAAATGGAAACTGTAAACCTCGGGTTCCAATTTATAATCAAACATGGTCTTGAATGCTGTCAACTCAGGATTCATAATCATAATGGAACAGGTAATTCCCGCTTTCCTCAGATCCGAACCTTCATCAGCCACAGCTACCGCCAAGTAATCCACACGATGATCTTGCAGTGTCTTAGCTATCTCGTATGAACCGGCACCGTATGCAGAAGCCTTCACCATACATACCATTTTTGTTTCCGGTTTCAGTTTGCTGCGATAATAATTCAAGTTATCAACCAAAGCATTCAAATTGATCTCCAAAATGGTTTCATGCACTTTCAGTTCCAAACGATCTGAAATCCGGTCAAAATGAAAAGCCCGCGAACCTTTTACCAAAATCACCTCATTACGCAGCCCAGCCAGCAAATCCGACTCCAACAGTTCTTCTGTAGTACGGAAAAAATACTTTTCTATCTCAAAACGGGCAGCAGCAGTCCGAATTTCCTCTCCTACCCCGATAATCTTCTCTACTCCCCGGCTATGTATCAATTCGGCTACCTGACGATAAAGCAGTTTGCTGCTCTGTCCTGTTTCAAGCATATCCGAGAGGATAAGTGTCCGTTTTTTTCCTTTATCATCAGAACGACGCGACATAAAGTCAAGAGCAATATCCAAAGAAGCCAAATCCGAATTATAACTATCATTGATCAACACACAGCCATTCTTGCCCTCTTTTACCTCCAGACGCATAGCAATCTGTTCCAAACGCGCCATGCGCTCGGTTATTTGTTCAGGGGAAACCATCATATACAAAGCCACAGCCAGACAATGCAGCGAATTCTCAATAGAAGCGTCATCTATAAAAGGAATACTAAATTCATTCGGCATCCCCAGATAACGGTATTTAATAGTAGTAGCATGTTCCCCTTTTTGAATGGACTCAATAAACAACGGACGTTCATTGTCCTTTTTCGACCAAGCAATCTCACGCGAGGTAAAAAGAGATTTTGCCACACACGAACTGATCAGTTCGTTATCGCCATCATAAATGATGACGTCACAATCTTTGAACAAAGTAAGCTTCTCCATACATTTATCCTGTAAAGAGAAAAAGTTCTCTTGGTGCGCACCACCAATATTAGTCAAAATCCCCACAGTAGGTTTAATGATAGTCTGCAACGCCTCCATTTCCCCCATTTCGGAAATACCCGCTTCAAAAATAGCCAACTCAGTGCGTTCATTCATCAACCATACCGAAAGTGGCACACCTATCTGTGAATTATAGCTACGTGGCGAACGGGTTACCACACGGTCCGGGCTCAGCAATTGATACAACCATTCCTTCACAATGGTTTTTCCATTGCTGCCTGTAATTCCTATAACCGGAATCTGAAACTGCTCCCGATGCTTTTCCGCCAATTTCTGTAATCCTTTCAGAGGATTGGCCAACTGCAGGAAATTCGCATCTTGAAAAGATTTCATATCGGCCGGCAATTCGCCCACTACAAAATTACGGACTCCACGTTCATACAATTCCGGAAGATATTTATGCCCGTCATTCCGTTTGGTTTTTAAAGCAAAAAATAATGTTTCTTCCGGAAAGCACAATGAACGGCTATCAGTTAAAATCCAATCAATCTGTGCACTACGGTCCCCAAACCGCTTTGCTCCCAGAACTTTTTCTATATTTTCAATCGAGCTTGACATTGTTCTAATTCTTTTTGAAGGTCAAAATACGGGAACTTTTCTTTAAGTCGCTCTATCTTTAACACTATTTGAGTTAAAAATTTGCGATATGTTTCAGATTGGGCATTAAACGGTTTGTGAGCTAAAGCCTTCCGGATATCCTCCCACTCTTTCATTATTCTATCCGTTTCTTTACTAAAATAACATTCTGTAAAACATTCCCATAAATAAGATACAGCAACAGGAGAAGGATGCAACATGTCATCTGCATAAAAACGATAATCACGAAGTTCATCCATCATGATTTCATAAGAAGGGAAATAGTAACAATCAGACCAGCGGCGGCATAATTCATCCACCGCAAGAAGCAAAGTGGACTTACTTATCTGATTACCATGCATACCATCTTTGCTATGCCGTATGGGGCTGACAGTGAAAAGTATCTTCAAGAACGGATTTACTTTTCTCAATTCCACCAACACACATTCCCATTCAGTGACAATTTCCTCTACCGTAAGAAGTTGTCGGGTAAAAAGGCTGTCGGGCTGTTTGTGGCAATTTCCTACCACCATGGTCCTTTCCTTCAGCCAATAAGCAAATGCAGTCCCCCAAGTAATAACCAGCCAATCAAGCTGAGGAAGTCCAGCCGAAGCCTGTTCCAGCCGCGTATTTATAGAAGACAAACAAGATGCTGCCGTAGAGGCTGAAAAAACGCTATGATGCATCCAACTGTGCCAACAGCCTCCGGCATAGAACAAATCCTCTTCCGTATACGTTTGATGGGATAGGATTTGCCAAAGAGCTTCCACTATGGATAAAGGATTATAGAGGATTCCAAAAGGATTTACATCACAACGGAACTTATTTGCCAACAACAAATTTCCGATGTTTTCTGCAAAACAAGAACCAAATAGCATGATTCGGTCCGAATGCCGGATTTCTGTTTCCCTTTTAGGTAATTCTACTTGCGTTCTGAAATTCATACGATAAGGAAAGCTTTTAAAATTTAAGGGCAAATGTAATCATAATACACATATTTATGCTATTTTTGCACGATATTTATCATATCATAGGAATGGAACAGGATAATTTATATAACTTACTGCAAAGCATAGATACTCCGGATGATTTGCGCCATTTAAGCGCAGACAAACTGCCCGAAGTGTGTAAAGAGCTAAGGCAAAAGATTATAGATGAGCTCTCATGTAATCCGGGGCATTTCGGTTCCAGTTTGGGCGTAATAGAACTGACCGTCGCCTTACATTATGTATTCAACACACCCTATGACCGCATTGTATGGGATGTAGGGCATCAAGCTTACGGGCATAAAATTTTAACCGGACGCCGGAATGCGTTCTGTACCAACCGTAAACTGAATGGCATACGTCCTTTTCCTTCTCCATCCGAAAGTGAATATGACACATTTACTTGCGGGCATGCGTCAAATTCTATTTCCGCAGCTTTAGGTATGGCTGTAGCAGCCAAAAAGCACGGAGAGAATAACCGGCATGTCGTTGCTGTAATTGGTGACGGTTCCATGAGTGGAGGGCTGGCTTTCGAAGGGCTGAACAATGCCTCGGCAACTCCTAATAACCTTCTGATTATCTTGAATGACAACAACATGGCTATAGACCGTAGTGTAGGAGGCATGAAACAATATCTGTTGAACCTGCAAATGTCTGAAGGATACAACCGGATACGCTATAAAATATCACAAATGTTCCATCGATGGGGTATCCTGAACGAAGAACGCCGGAAAAGCCTGATACGATTTAACAACAGCCTGAAATCCATGCTGGTACAACAGCAAAACGTATTTGAAGGCATGAATATCCGTTATTTCGGACCTATTGATGGACACGATGTCAACAATTTGGCACGTGTATTAAAAGAGATTAAAGATATGCAAGGCCCTAAACTGCTCCATATACATACCACCAAAGGAAAAGGTTTCGGTCCGGCAGAAAAAGCTGCCACCATCTGGCATGCTCCGGGCATATTCGACAAGGAAACCGGAGAGCGTATCGTTGTCGATACCAAAGGAATGCCCCCTTTGTTTCAGGATGTTTTTGGAAATACCCTATTGGAACTGGCCCAAACAAATGATAAAATCGTAGGAGTCACTCCCGCAATGCCCTCAGGGTGCTCTATGAACATATTAATGAAAACCATGCCCGAAAGAGGTTTTGATGTGGGAATTGCCGAAGGACATGCCGTTACCTTTTCAGGAGGAATGGCAAAAGATGGTCTATTGCCTTTCTGCAATATCTATTCGTCTTTCATGCAACGTGCCTATGACAATGTGATTCACGATATAGCGATACAAAAACTCAATGTAGTATTGTGCCTGGACCGCGCTGGATTGGTAGGAGAAGACGGTCCTACTCATCACGGAGCATTCGATCTGGCTTATATGAGACCGATACCCAATCTCATTGTGGCCTCCCCTTACAACGAACATGAACTGCGTTGTTTGATGTATACCGCCCAGCTACCTGACAAAGGTCCTTTTGTCATCCGTTATCCACGTGGAAGAGGTTCATTGGTAGACTGGAAATGTCCAATGCAAGAGATTGAGATAGGAAAAGGAAGAAAATTGAAAGAAGGAAAAGACATAGCGGTCATTACGCTGGGGCCCATTGGCGTTCAAGCAGAAAAGGCTATCACACATGCCGAACAGGAAACAGGAAAAAGCATTGCTCACTATGATTTGCGTTTCTTAAAGCCGTTAGATGAAAGTATGTTACACGAAATAGGCAAGAGATTCAAGCAAGTGGTCACCGTTGAAGACGGTGTCCTAAAAGGTGGAATGGGCAGTGCCATACTGGAATTTATGGCAGACAATGAGTATAATCCGCAAATAAAACGTATCGGACTACCGGATCAATTTGTCCAGCATGGTTCAGTAAAAGAACTATATCATATTTGCGGCATGGACGAAGAAGGTATTTACAAAGTTTTGATATCATTCTAAGAGAGACGAACAATGAAAATCATTATTGCAGGAGCAGGAGCAGTAGGCACCCATCTGGCGAAATTATTATCGGATGAAAAGCAAGACATCATTTTGATGGATGAAAACGAAGAAAAGTTGAGCAAACTTGATTCCAACTTCGATTTAATGACTGTCAATGCATCCCCCACCTCCATTTCCGGCCTTAAGAATGCAGGAGTGGCAGGCGCGGATTTATTTATCGGGGTCATGCCGGAAGAAAGCCGCAATATGACGGCCTGTATGTTGGCTACCAATATGGGGGCAAAAAAGACTGTAGCCCGGATTGACAATTACGAATATTTACTTCCTAAACATAAAGAATTCTTTTCCCAACTAGGAGTACACTCACTGATTTATCCGGAAATGCTGGCCGCCAAAGATATAGTAGATGCCATCAAAATGAGCTGGATACGCCAATGGTGGGAATTTTGCGGTGGTGCATTGGTCCTGATAGGTACCAAAATGCGCGAAACGGCAGAAATTCTGAACGTTCCCCTTCATGAACTGGGAGGACGTAATATTCCATTCCACATTGTAGCTATCAAACGGGGAAATGAAACAATCATCCCCCGGGGAGATGATGTTATCAAACTGCATGATATTGTTTATTTCACAACAACAAAGAAATACATTCCCTATATCCGCAAGATTACAGGAAAAGAAAATTATCCCGATGTACGCAATGTGATGATTATGGGCGGCAGCCGCATAGCTGTTCGCACCACACAATATGTACCGGATTACATGCAGGTCAAGATTATTGAAAATGACATCAACAGATGTAACCGACTGACCGAAGTGGTAGATGACAAAGTAATGATTATCAACGGAGATGGACGGGATATGGATCTGCTCATGGAAGAAGGGTTAAAAAACACGGAAGCATTTGTCGCTCTGACGGACAATTCTGAAACAAACATTCTGGCTTGTCTTGCCGCCAAACGTATGGGAGTAACCAAAACTGTGGCAGAAGTAGAAAATATCGATTATATCAGCATGGCAGAAAGCCTGGATATCGGTACGGTTATCAATAAAAAAATGATTGCCGCCAGCCATATCTATCAAATGATGCTGGATGCAGATGTTTCCAACGTAAAATGTCTGACTTTTGCCAATGCTGATGTAGCCGAATTTACGGTTAAAAACGGTTCACGTATAACCAAATGCGCTGTCAAAGATGCTGGCCTTCCCAAAGGTGCCACCATTGGCGGACTGATTCGCAACGGTGAAGGGATACTGGTGACAGGTAATACCGTCATCCAACCTAACGACCATGTCGTAGTATTCTGTCTAGGTATGATGATTAAGAAAATAGAAAAATTCTTCAATTGATGATAAATGCAAAAATGATAGCCCGGATTATGGGGGCGTTATTCTTCATCGAAGCGGGGTTTCTTATTCTATGCTCGTTTCTCGCTGTCTATTATAATGAATCAGATATTTCAGCTTTCCTATATTCTGCCGCAATAACAGCCGGAGCAGGTAGCATAGCCGCTTTAGCAGGGAAAAATGCAGAAAAGAGAATCAGCCGCCGCGATGGATACGTTATTGTAACCCTTGCCTGGGTGTTTTTTTCTTTATTCGGTATGCTTCCATTCTATCTAAGCGGATATATTCCCACTATAACGGATGCTTTTTTTGAAACCATGTCAGGATTCACCACCACCGGAGCAAGTATTTTGGACAATATAGAGTCATTGCCACACGGGCTTTTGTTCTGGCGAAGTATGACACAATGGATCGGAGGATTAGGAATTGTCTTTTTTACTATTGCCGTATTACCGATTTTCGGAGTAGGCAGTGTACAATTATTTGCAGCGGAAGCCACCGGTCCCACCCATGATAAAGTACATCCGCGTATTGGAGTTACGGCCAAATGGATTTGGACTATCTATTTGGGGCTGACCATTACAGAGATTATTCTGCTGGTTGCTGGAGGCATGAACTTTTTCGACAGTGTATGTCATTCTCTGACTACTACCGCCACAGGAGGATATTCAACCAAACAAAATAGCATTGCCGCCTTCAACTCTCCTTACATAGAATATATAATTACGCTATTCATGTTTTTGGCAGGTATCAATTTCACCTTACTATATCTACTGTTCTTAAAAGGAAATTTCAAACGCTTATTCCAAAATACAGAACTCCACTGGTATTTGGGAACTGTGGGATTTTTTACCCTTTTCACTACCGTCACTCTTATTTTCACCAGTCCGTTCAGTATTGAAGAATCTTTCCGTAAAGCCATATTTCAGGTTGTTTCCTTACAAACCACTACCGGATTCATTTCTGCAGATTATATGACCTGGGTACCTGTACTTTGGACATTAATGTGCATCATCATGCTGTTTGGAGCTTGTGCCGGATCCACCACAGGAGGAATAAAATGTATACGCATAGCCATTATGAGCCGTGTTTCTAAAAATGAATTCAAACATATCATTCATCCCAATGCTATACTTCCTGTACGTATCAACCGCCAAGTTATTTCATCAACAACCAAGTCAGCAGTACTTGCATTCATTTTTCTATATATGGCTATTATTTTTATTGGATGGCTGGTTCTTATGCTGTTTGGAGTAGGGTTTGAAGAAGCTTATAGCGTAGTCATTTCCAGTTTGGGCAATGTAGGACCAGGTATTGGAAAATGCGGCCCTTCCTATTCATGGAACGGGTTGCCGGATGCAGCAAAATGGATAAGTGCAATATTGATGCTGATAGGGCGTTTGGAATTATTTACCGTACTTCTGCTCTTCATGCCGAGTTTTTGGAAAAAGCATTGACATTTACGTCCTATAACCATTTTTATACATAAATAATTCAAAAAATCTCAATGAAGCTTCAAATATTGGCTATCTTTGCACCCTCATTTAAAGGGTAACAAGATGAATAATATGTTGAGATACATTGTATATATCCTATTATTTCTACTGTTTACGATAACAGTAGGTCAGGATTATCATACGGTTGAGACAACAGATTTACCCCCACAGACCTCTTGTTACCAGCAACAACAAGACCCCTGCAAAAGAACAGTGGACTTCCTGTTTACCAATAATTTTGCAGATATGCCACAAATAGCCATATCACTTGACAACCCTTCCACATCAAAGTTCAAATGTATAGTCCGCATTTTAGCAGCATTGAACGAACTAAAAAAGCAGGAGCTACAAACAAACCATATAGTTTGCCACACTTTTCATTCGCTTTACACTGATGCAGTAGATTATTATATCTATGCACTCCGGCGGATCATCATTTAATTTTTAATCTTTTTTCAGCATTTTGCTGAGTAGAAATCCTTATAACAAACGTCTTATAAGGAAAATTTTTCTATCCGTTTGTCTAATCAAAAAAAGTTTAGATATGTATTTTACATTATTAGTTGTCGTTATCCTGACGGCAATCGCATTAGTTGCCGTAGCATTGGGAATTGCCCGTGCCATTTCTCCCCGTTCATACAACTCACAAAAGGGAGAAGCTTACGAATGTGGTATTCCTACGCGGGGACGGTCGTGGATGCAATTCAAAGTAGGTTATTATCTATTTGCTATCCTCTTCCTGATGTTCGATGTGGAAACAGTATTTTTATTTCCCTGGGCTGTAGTGGTACAAGACCTAGGAGTGTACGGTCTGTTTAGCATCCTTTTCTTTTTAGTTATATTAGTTTTAGGTCTGGCATATGCCTGGAAGAAAGGAGCGTTGGAATGGAAGTAAAGAAACCAACCATAAAGTCTATTCCTTATGAAGACTTCAAAGACAATGAGTATTTGGAAAACATGGTCAAGCAGCTCAATGAAGGCGGTACCAAAGTACTGGTGGGCTGTTTGGATGACCTTATCAACTGGGGACGCAGCAATTCGTTGTGGCCGCTTACATTTGCAACCAGTTGTTGTGGAATCGAGTTTATGGCAGTGGGTGCTGCCCGGTATGATTTCGCCCGCTTTGGATTTGAAGTAGCCCGTGCCAGTCCGCGCCAGGCAGATATGATCATGGTAGCAGGAACTATCACACACAAGATGGCTCCGGTACTAAAACGTTTGTATGACCAGATGGCGGATCCTAAATACGTCATTGCAGTAGGCGGATGCGCCATTAGCGGCGGTCCTTTTAAAAAATCATATCACGTATTGAACGGAGTAGACAAAATTCTTCCCGTTGACGTATATATTCCCGGATGTCCGCCCCGACCTGAAGCCTTGTTGTACGGCATGATACAATTGCAACGTAAAGTAAAACTGGAAAAATTCTTCGGCGGAGTGAACCGCAAAGAAAATGAACCACAAAATCCCGAACAAGCATGAGTGAAAGAATAGAAATACCTGCCGAAAAGCTACATGAAGAAATGCTGAAATTGCGGCAGGGTAAACATATGGATTTTCTACGCAGCCTTACCGGAATGGACTGGGGCGAAGAAGGACTAGGTGTAGTCTATCATCTGGAAGATACGAATACAAGAGAAAATATAGTGGTCAGCACTCGCACAACCAACCGAGAAAAGCCGGAACTTCCTAGTGTAAGTGATATTTGGAAAGGTGCTGAATTCAATGAACGCGAAGTGTACGACTATTATGGTATCCGCTTTATAGGACATCCTGATATGCGCCGTTTGTTCCTGCGTGATGACTGGGTAGGCTATCCATTGCGTAAGGACTACGATGAAAGCCTCAACCCACTCCGTATGACCAATGAGGAACCTGTAGACACGACACAATATATAGAAGTACAACATGATGGCAGTGTAATAGAAAAACGCGAAACCATTTTTGATGAGGACGAATATATCATTAACATAGGTCCTCAGCATCCGGCAACCCACGGTGTACTTCGTTTTCGTGTTTCACTGGAAGGCGAGATTATCAAAAAACTGGATGTGCACTGCGGATACATCCATCGAGGTATCGAAAAAATGTGCGAAAGTCTTACCTATCCCCAAACCTTGGCCCTGACCGACCGTTTGGATTATTTAGGTGCGCACCAAAACCGCCATGCTCTCTGTATGTGCATTGAACAGGCAATGGGCGTAGAAGTAAGCGAACGGGTACAATACATTCGTACCATTATGGACGAATTGCAACGTATAGATTCTCACTTGCTTTTCTTCTCCTGTCTCTGTATGGATATGGGTGCCTTGACCGCATTCTTCTATGGATTCCGTGATCGTGAGAAGATATTGGATATCTTCGAAGCAACTACCGGAGGACGTTTGATACAGAATTATAACACCATTGGAGGGGTACAAGCTGATATCGCTCCGGACTTTGTACAGAAAGTAAAAGAATTCATTGCTTATCTGCGTCCGATGCTAAAAGAATACCATGAAGTATTCACCGGAAATGTCATTGCCCAAGAACGTTTGAAAGGTGTGGGAGTTCTTTCACGGGAAGATGCCATCTCTTTCGGAGCGACAGGAGGTACAGGACGCGCCAGCGGTTGGGCATGCGATGTCCGCAAGCGTCATCCCTATGCGATGTATGGCAAGGTAGATTTTAAAGAGATTGTCCACACTGAAGGTGACTGCTTTGCACGTTATATGGTCCGTATGGAAGAAATACTGGAAAGTATGGATATCATTGAGCAACTGATAGACAATATTCCTGAAGGGAACTATCAGGAAAAGATGAAACCGATTATACGTGTGCCCGAAGGGAATTATTATGCCGCAGTGGAAGGTTCTCGCGGAGAGTTCGGTGTTTATCTGGAAAGTCGTGGAGACAAATTTCCTTACCGCATGAAATTCCGCGCTACCGGTTTGCCTTTAGTATCAGCAATGGAAACTATGTGCCGCAACGCAAAAATTGCCGACTTAATTGCTATTGGTGGAACGGTAGATTATGTAGTACCGGATATTGACCGATAATAATGTGCCGATTCTTCAATATACAATTTGGAGAATGCACTATTTATCAGACTGAGAATTAACAAATTAAATAATTACAAGTTTGCCTATTGGCAAATTAGCAAATTGACACATTATTAAATTATGTTCGATTTTAGTATAGTCACCCAATGGGTACACTCACTGCTCACGTCATTTATGCCTGAAGAACTGGCAGTGCTCATAGAATGTATAGTAATTGGCGTATGTATCATGTTGGCATATGCAGTTATTGCTATCATTATGATTTTCATGGAACGTAAAGTGTGCGCCGCTTTCCAATGCCGCTTGGGGCCAATGCGTGTAGGTCCCCAAGGTACCATACAGGTGTTTGCCGATGTATTCAAGATGTTGATCAAGGAAATTATCACCATCCGGCATGCTGACAAGTTCCTGTACAATTTGGCACCTTACATTGTTATCCTCGCCTCTATCATGGCTTTCAGTTGCCTACCCATCAACAAGGGCATGGAGGTCCTTGATTTCAATGTAGGTATTTTCTTCTTATTGGCAGCATCCAGTATCGGTGTGGTAGGTATTTTGCTGGCAGGTTGGAGTTCCAATAACAAATATTCATTAATCGGAGCCATGCGAAGTGGCGCTCAAATGATTAGTTATGAATTATCTGTAGGATTAAGCATCCTTACCATTGTAATCTTAACAGATACCATGCAACTAAGCGAAATTGTAGAACGCCAAGCTGACGGCTGGTTCCTTTTTAAAGGACATATACCTGCATTGATCGCTTTTATCATTTATCTGATAGCCGGAAATGCAGAAGTCAACCGCGGCCCGTTTGACTTGCCTGAAGCAGAAAGTGAACTGACTGCGGGATATCATACCGAATATTCCGGTATGCACTTCGGCCTGTTCTATGTGGCAGAATTTGTAAACTTGTTTATCATCGCCGCAGTAGCCACAACCATCTTCCTGGGAGGATGGATGCCGCTACATATTCCTGGGCTAGACGGATTCAATGCCATCATGGATTATATACCCGGATTTATTTGGTTCTTTGGCAAGTCATTCTTTGTAGTATGGTTACTAATGTGGATCAAATGGACATTTCCCCGTCTGCGTATTGACCAAATTCTAACGCTGGAATGGAAGTACTTGGTTCCAATAGGTTTGTGCAACCTGTTGTTGATGGTAATTATTGTTGTATTTAAATTACATTTCTGATGAAAGAAGAAAAACATTCCTATATAAAAGGGCTGCTTCATGGCATCGGTACATTACTTACCGGCATGAAAGTGACAGGACGAGAGTTCTTCACTCCTAAAGTCACTGAACAATATCCCGAAAACCGTGCCACATTAAAAATATCGCCCCGTTTCCGAGGACGGCTTATCATGCCGGTTGATGAGAATGGTAATAACAAATGTATTGCTTGCGGACTTTGCCAGATGGCTTGCCCCAATGATACAATCACCATTACCAGCGAATCTGTGACCAACGAAGAAACAGGCAAGAAAAAGAAAATATTGGTAAAGTATGAGTACGACCTGGGAGCCTGTATGTTCTGTCAGCTTTGTGTGAACGCTTGTCCACACGATGCCATTCGGTTCGATACAGAATTCGAAAATGCTGTATTCGACCGCAGCAAACTAGTTCTCACTCTGAACAAAAAATAAAAAACAAACGATATTATGACACTACAACTAATTGTATTCATTGTACTGGCGTTGTTTATCGCTGTCTGTTCGGTATTGGCAGTCACGACCTCACGTATCTTGCGTGCAGCAACTTATCTGCTGTTCGTTTTATTTGGTACAGCAGGTATTTACTTCCAACTCAACTACTCATTCTTGGGAGCTGTACAATTACTGATTTACGCCGGTGGTATAACAGTGCTTTATGTATTTAGTATCTTATTGACCTCTTCACAGGGAGACAAAGCAGAGAGATTAAAAAATGGAAAGATGGTGGCCGGAGCTATTTCTACTATAGCAGGACTGGCTATCTGTCTGTTCGTCATGCTGAAGAACGAATTCTTGCCCTCTCATTTTGTTCATGGTGAACTGGATGTACGCACGATCGGTCATGCACTGATGGGCATGGAAAAATATCAATATATCCTTCCTTTCGAAGTAATCAGCGTGTTATTACTCGCTTGCATCGTAGGAGGAATCCTAATCGCTAGAAAAAGATAGAACTTATGGTACACATGGAATATTATCTGGTGGTTTCCACCTTTATGATGTTTGCGGGAATCTATGGTTTCTTCACCCGCCGCAATTTATTGGCCATGCTCATCAGTGTGGAACTGATACTGAATTCGGTAGACATCAACTTCGCCGTATTCAACCGATACCTCTTTCCCGAAGAACTGGAAGGCTTTTTTTTCGCCCTGTTCGCTATCGGCGTGAGTGCGGCTGAAACAGCAGTAGCTATTGCTATCATTATCAATATCTACCGCAATGTACGCAATATCCAAGTGAAGAACTTAAATGAAATGAAAAACTAATTATGGAACATACAATACTAATCCTTATCCTACCTTTCCTCAGTTTCCTGATACTGGGGCTGGCAGGTATGCGTATGAAGAACGGATTGGCAGGGACCATCGGCACCGTTTCACTGGCAGGGGTGACGTTGCTTTCCTACCTCACTGCCTTCAATTATTTTGCAGGAGGGCGTACGGCAGAAGGCGTCTATCCTACTCTCACACCTTATAATTTTGAATGGTTACCTTTCACAACGAACCTGCATATTGACATGGGAATCATGCTTGACCCTATTTCAGTTATGATGCTAGTCGTTATTTCCACCGTCAGTCTGATGGTACATATCTATTCATTCGGATATATGAAAGGTGAAAAAGGCTTTCAACGTTACTACGCATTTCTTAGCCTGTTTACCATGTCCATGTTGGGGCTCGTAGTAGCAACTAATATTTTCCAGATGTATGTCTTTTGGGAACTGGTAGGTGTTTCTTCTTATCTACTTATCGGCTTTTATTACACCAAGAAAGAAGCGATTGCTGCCAGTAAAAAAGCATTTATTGTTACCCGTTTCGCTGATTTAGGCTTTCTGATCGGTATCTTGATTTACGGCTATTATGCCGAAACATTCTCGTTCACCCCCCAACTTCAGGTACTTGCAGTTGCCGGAAGTATGATACCATTGGCCTTGGGGCTAATGTTTATCGGTGGTGCCGGTAAAAGTGCGATGTTTCCATTGCACATCTGGTTACCGGATGCTATGGAAGGTCCTACTCCTGTCAGTGCATTAATCCATGCTGCTACCATGGTAGTAGCCGGTGTATATCTGGTAGCCCGTATGTTCCCGTTGTTTATAGGATATGCGCCCGAAGTGCTGCACTGGATAGCTTATATCGGTGCGTTCACTGCATTCTACGCCGCTAGTGTGGCGTGTGCACAAAGCGATATCAAACGTGTGCTCGCCTTCTCCACTATATCTCAAATTGGATTTATGATTGTCGCATTAGGCGTTTGTACTTCTATGAATCCTCATGAAGGAGGACTAGGCTACATGGCATCCATGTTCCACCTGTTCACACATGCCATGTTCAAGGCATTGCTGTTCTTAGGAGCCGGATGTATCATTCATGCCGTACACAGTAACGAGATGAGCGCCATGGGAGGACTTCATAAATTCATGCCCGTCACCCATTGGACATTCCTGATTGCTTGTCTGGCTATCTCGGGTATCTGGCCATTCTCAGGTTTTTTCTCTAAAGACGAAATTCTGACTGCCTGCTTCCAATTCAATCCTGTTATGGGATGGATAATGACAGGCATTGCCGCCATGACAGCATTTTATATGTTCCGCCTTTATTATTGTATTTTCTGGAATGGAGAATGGAAAGGACACTCCCACGAATCCGGACCTGATGCACATACTCCGCATGAGGCTCCACTTACCATGACATTCCCGCTGATGTTTTTAGCCGCTATCACCTGTATTGCCGGATTCATACCTTTCGGCAATCTGATCAGTAGTAACGGAGAAGCCTATACCATTCATCTGGATATGCAGATAGCTGCTACAAGTATCATTATTGCTATAGCATCCATCGCTTTAGCTACATGGATGTATGCAGGTAAGAGACAACCCGTAGCCAACTATCTGGCGCGCACATTCCCACGTTTGCACACAGCAGCTTACCACCGTTTCTATATGGATGAGATATGGTTGTTCGTAACCAAGAAAATCATCTTCCGGTGCATCAGTACTCCGATAGCCTGGTGGGACCGGCACGTTATCGATCAATTCTTTAACTTCACTGCGTGGAGTACTCATGCTACCGCCGATGAAATACGTGACATGCAAAGTGGAAACGTACAGCAGTACAGTATTTGGTTCCTTGCAGGTGCATTGATATTGACGCTGATACTATTAATTTAATGAATAATAAAAAATCCGCCGCATGGCCATTTTTTAATTTTTAATTTAAAAAGATGAACATACTAAGTTTTTTCATTATAGTTCCCTTGTTGATGCTCGCGAGCCTTTGGGCTTCGCGCAGCGTCAATCAAGTTCGCGGAGTGATGGTTGTCGGATCTTCCATATTATTGGCATTATCCGTTTACCTCACCATTGATTATATCGAACTACGCCAAGCCGGTGCTACAGGAGAGATGCTGTTCACAGCCAGCACAGTTTGGTATGCACCACTCCATATATGTTACTCAGTAGGAGTAGACGGTATATCAGTAGCAATGTTGCTACTTAGTTCCATTATTGTATTCACCGGTACTTTTGCATCGTGGAAGTTACAACCATTGACAAAAGAATATTTCATGTGGTTCACTCTATTGAGTGTAGGGGTATTCGGATTCTTCGTTTCAACAGACCTGTTCACCATGTTCATGTTTTATGAAGTAGCCTTAATTCCAATGTATCTGCTCATCGGTGTATGGGGAAGCGGACGTAAAGAATATGCCGCCATGAAACTTACATTAATGTTAATGGGTGGTTCTGCATTTCTACTGATCGGAATTCTCGGTATTTTTTATGGTGCAGGCGGTGAAACTATGAACTTGCTGGAAATCGCCAAACTGCATATACCTCATGAAATGCAACGCATCTTCTTCCCGCTTATCTTCTTGGGGTTCGGAGTCTTAGGAGCTTTGTTCCCTTTCCATACATGGAGTCCCGATGGTCATGCTTCTGCACCGACTGCTGTTTCTATGCTTCACGCTGGAGTATTGATGAAACTAGGAGGTTACGGATGCTTCCGTGTTGCTATGTACCTGATGCCTGAAGGTGCAGCCATGTGGGGAGATGTATTCCTGATATTGACCACTATTTCTGTAGTTTACGGTGCATTCAGTGCTGTGGTACAAACCGACTTAAAATATATCAATGCCTATTCCTCCGTATCCCACTGCGGATTGGTGCTCTTTGCCCTGCTGATGATGACACGCACCAGTTGTACGGGTGCTATTCTCCAAATGTTGAGTCACGGATTAATGACCGCTTTGTTCTTCGCCCTTATTGGTATGATATACGGACGTACCCACACTCGTGATGTCCGATTAATGGGAGGTTTGATGAAGATTATGCCTTTCCTGGCTGTAGGTTATGTTATTGCTGGTCTTGCTAATTTGGGACTTCCGGGACTAAGTGGTTTTGTTGCTGAAATGACGGTCTTTGTAGGTTCTTTCCAAAATGATGATACATTCCATCGCGTATGTACCCTAGTGGCAACAACAAGTATCGTCATTACCGCAGTCTATATCCTGCGTGTAGTAGGTAAAATTCTTTATGGTAAAGTTTTGAATCCCGAACATCTGAAACTCACAGACGCAACCTGGGATGAACGAGTAGCCGTTATCTGCCTCATCGCCTGTGTAGCAGGTTTAGGAATGGCTCCATTCTGGATAAGCGATCTGATCAGTAACAGTGTAGAACCAATCATAAGTCAATTATTAAATTAAAATTTGAGAATTAAAAATTAAAAAAATAGCAATGATGGACATAACTGCAATACTCCATATGCATGCCGAACTGAGTCTGACAGCCGTTTTTATTCTGATGTTTCTGTTAGATTTATTTTTACCGGCTCCACAACGTCACTGGTTACGCCCCATGGCATGTATCCTGCTGACCATTCAACTCTTAGCAAACCTATGGCCGGAAGAGGTGACTTTATTTGGCGGCATGTATCACTCAACCCCTATGGCGTCTGTTCTGAAAAGCATCCTGACCATAGGTACCATACTGGTGTTTCTGCAAGCAGACACTTGGCTAAAACGTGAAGACACCCGTCATAAACAAGGCGAATTCTACATCCTTACCCTCAGTACCTTGCTGGGTATGTATTTCATGGTAAGCGCAGGGCACTTCCTGCTATTCTTCCTTGGATTGGAATTGGCAACCGTTCCTATGGCTTGTCTCGTAGCTTTCGATAAATATAAAGGGCATAGTGCCGAAGCCGGAGCTAAATTCATTCTTTCGGCTTTATTCTCCAGCGGTATTTTCCTCTATGGCATTTCTATGATTTATGGGACAGCAGGTACTTTATATTTTGAAGATATCCCTGCCGGACTGACAGGAACTCCATTACAAGTTCTTGCACTAGTATTTTTCTTCTCCGGACTGGCCTTCAAATTAAGCTTGGTACCTTTTCATCTGTGGACAGCAGATACTTATCAAGGTGCACCGACTACAGTAAGCGCCTACCTATCCGTTATTTCAAAAGGTGCAGCTGCTTTTGCTTTAATGATTATTTTAATGAAAGTATTCGGACCAATGACTGAACAATGGAGTGAAATACTATGTATTATCATTGTAGCCACCATCACTATAGCCAATCTGTTCGCCATCCGCCAAAACAACCTGAAACGCTTTATGGCCTTCAGTAGTATTTCACAAGCCGGCTACATAATGTTGGCTGTACTGGCTGGAACTCCGCAGGGCATGGCATCCCTAGTATATTATATAGTAGTATACATTGCCGCCAATCTCGCCGTATTCGGTGTCATCAGTACCATTGAGCAACATACCCACGGTAAAATAGAGCGCGAAGATTATAACGGACTTTATAAGACCAACCCCAAACTAACTATGGTCATGACACTTGCTCTTTTCTCATTGGCAGGTATCCCGCCATTTGCCGGATTCTTCAGTAAGTTCTTTGTATTCATGGCAGCATTCCATAGCGGATATTATCTTATTGTATTTATCGCATTGGTCAATACAATCATTTCATTGTATTATTACTTATTGATTGTAAAAGCCATGTTCATCACACCTAATGAAGACCCTATCGGCAATTTTCGTACAGCAACTCCGATGCGCATCAGTCTGTTGGTATGTGTAGCCGGCATATTCGTTTTAGGAATTATAAGTGGGGTATATCAACTATTAAGTGATACAGCAATACTATAAAAGTTCAGTTACAAAAAGAAGAATAATAACTGAAATGATTATTATATTTCTATGATCAATATTCTTTTACTTTGGAGGCAGAATCAATCTGTTTCCAAAGTAAAAGAATACCTTAAAGTTTCTCTTCAACAAATTTATCATTATCTTCGTAGCAAATTATAAAAAAATAAGTACTATGAAGAAAGTCCTCTATATTACAATACTCGCTTGCTCTACTTTATGGGGATCTTGCACAGAGAAAAATAAACAATCCGCCAGAACAGATTCCTTTATAGAAAAAAATGTAGCATTTGCACGTGCACAAATCGGGAATGAAATACAAATTATAGAAAAATCAGAGAAATTTATAAACCCCGTTACATTGAAAACTGACAGTACCATTTATTATTGTGACTACGCCGACTGGCGAAGTGGTTTTTTCCCTGGGTCAGTGTGGTATCTATATGAGTTAAGTGGCGACACTACTCTCTTATCATTAGCTGATAAATACACTTCGGCCATAGAAGAAGCCAAAAAACTGACTTGGCACCATGATGTAGGTTTCATGATAAATTGTAGTTTCGGCAATGGATGGCGAACAACTAAAGTACCCAAATACAAAGAAGTCATGATAGAAGCTGCACGTTCATTAGCTACTCGTTTCCGTGAAAAGCCGGGAATTATCCAATCATGGGATGTGACCCGCGGCTGGCAATCGGAACGCGGTTGGGAATGTCCGGTCATAATAGATAATATGATGAATTTAGAGTTACTATTTGAAGCAACTAAATTATCTGGTGATTCCACCTTTTATCATATAGCAGTGAACCATGCAGACCGCACTTTGAAAGAGCATTTCCGTACAAACGGAAGTTGTTATCATGTAATAGATTATAGTTTGGCAGACGGCATGGTACGGCATAGACAAACAGCCCAAGGATATGCAGACGAATCGACTTGGAGTCGTGGACAAGCATGGGCGATTTATGGTTACACTGTGTGTTACCGGGAAACTCATGATAAAAAGTATCTGAATCAGGCATTGAAGACTTTCCAATTTATGAAAACACATCCCCGGCTTCCCAAAGACTTGATTCCTTATTGGGATATGGATGCTCCCAATATTCCCAATGAACCACGAGACGCTTCAAGTGCTTCTTGTATAGCTTCTGCACTTTATGAAATTAGTACAATGGATGTGCCTGATGCAAACAGTTATAAGAACTATGCAGACAGTATTATGGCCTCTCTAGCCTCACCAAACTATCTGGCATCTCTTGGAAAAAATGGTAACTTTTTATTAATGCATTCAGTGGGCAGTATTCCTCATGGCACAGAAATAGATGTACCTTTAAATTATGCAGACTATTATTTCCTGGAAGCATTGAAACGAAAGCGTGACATTGAAGAAGGCACACACTAAGTTATACAGACAAACACAGAAATATTTCCTCCCGTTCTTCGGGAGGAATGCCACAGCCGGTATCGGTTACTTCAATTCGTAACTTACTTTGTGCCTTATCCAACTTTATCTTAAGAGTTACAGATCCAGAATCTGTAAATTTATTAGTATTATCAAACAGGCTCTCTATCACTAGCGACAAATGCAATTCATTGGTGGAGATAAACATTTCCCCTTTTGGTAATTTCACCAATACAAGTACCATAAAAAGTCTAATTACTAAAAAACTCCTGTTCTTAGTTTCCAAACGGTAATTTTCATAGTTCAATTGATCTACTCCATACTTTACAGGTAGTTCACTAAATTATTTTTTCAGACTAGAAGAATTAATGGAATCCTGCGCTTGTATATCTTATAATATTCAGAAGACTATCTTTGGTAGTAGAAATACTACCTCCTATCACGACAAGAATTCCCCAACAGATATCAATATATACAAGTGATGTATTTCATAATATCAGATTATTAAGGTACGAATATACAAATAATATAAAAATGTAGCAGCAGTTATTCCTCTATTATTAGAATTTACACAATAATGGGCAATTAATCCACTTATTTTCTAATTATATGCTTTAATATTGCATCGTAGATATTTTTTGGTAACTATGAAATTATTAATTATTAAACATCAAAGATATGGTAAAAAAGTTAGTTAGTGTACTTTGTATATGTGCATATTTTGGACTTGCTCATGCACAAATACCACAAGAGATTTGGAAAGAAAGTGAGCAAATAGAAAAACAAATCAAAAAGACTTCTTTTCCCGATCGTGTGTACAACATTAAAGATTTCGGTGCCAAAGAAGGAAATAATGGTGAAATACTCTGCCATGAAGCAATCAATCTAGCTATCCTCACATGCAGCCAGACAGGTGGAGGAACTGTATTAGTTCCACCCGGAGAATTTCTAACAGGTCCTATCACACTGAAAAGTAATGTAAATCTGCATTTGGAAGAAGGTGCCTATCTAAAATTTTCTTCAGAGAAATATCTATATACTCCAACCGTACTCACTCGCTGGGAAGGAGTAGACTGTTACAATTTGCATCCATTAATTTATGCTTATGGTGAAAGCAACATAGGCATTACCGGTAAAGGTATTATAGACGGACAGGCCAGTAATGATAACTGGTGGAGTATGTGTGGGCTCCACACTATGGCTGGAAGGAAGGTATGACAGCTCAAAAAAATGGCGGCAGAGACAAATTACTGATGTACGCCGAAACATTTGCCCCGATAGATAAGCGCCAAATGACTTTTGAAGACGGTTTACGTCCCCAACTTATCAATCTATATCGTTGCAACACTATTTTAATAGAAAATGTAACATTGAAAAATTCTCCGTTTTGGGTTATCCATCCTTTATTTTGTGAAAGTCTGACAGTGCGTGGGGTTAAAGTTTCCAGTCACGGTCCCAATAGCGATGGCTGCGATCCGGAATCAAGTAAGAACGTATTAATTGAAAACTGTATATTCGATACTGGAGACGACTGCATTGCCATTAAAAGCGGACGGAATGCCGACGGACGGAAATGGAATGTACCAAGTGAAAATATCATTGTACGCAATTGCGAAATGAAAGACGGACACGGTGGTGTAGTTGTAGGCAGTGAGATTTCGGGAGGATATAAGAACCTGTTTGTTGAAAACTGCAAAATGGACAGCCCGAACCTGGAACGTGTCATCCGCATCAAAACCAACAACTGCCGTGGTGGTGTCATTGAAAATATTTATGTGCGTAATGTAGAAGTAGGTGAATGTCGCGAAGCCGTTTTGAAAATCAACCTGCAATATGAAAACCGTGAAAAATGTGACAGAAATTTCCCACCTGTAGTACGCCATGTATATCTGGATAATGTTACCAGTGAAAAAAGTAAGTACGGAGTCTTGATTACCGGATATGACGACCGTGTCAATATTGAAGACATCCATGTAACAAACAGCCGTTTCAATAATGTAGAGAAAAAGGGAAATTTAATTACCGGAGCCAAAGATGTAGTGTTAAATGAAGTGTATATCAATGGAAATAAGGTGAAAAAATAAGATGCCCCCTATTATATCGGGTGAACAATGGGCTCACCCGATATAATGATAAAATATAACTTTACCATCATTTATCTTCATTGTCCAACCTGATTTTTTACATATTCTGTAGAAGTCATTCCCCAATAAGATTTAAAACTTTTACTAAAATAATGAGGATCACTAAAACCTACCATATAAGCTATTTCCGACATTGTATATTGGTTTTCCTTAATCAGTTCAGCAGCTTTCCTCATACGCATTTCTTTTATATACATTATAGGAGCCATACCAGTTAAAGACTTCAGCTTATGAAAGAAATTGGTCCGACTCAGACTGAAATAACTGACCAATTGATCTACATTCAATTCCGGATTACTAAGTTGCTCTTCCATAATTCCAGCTAACTTATTAAGAAAAGCGGCATCTTTAGCCGACAATTGAACCGATTTATCTTTTTCTTTATTTTCACTCCCCTCTTCATACCCTACCTTACAATAATATGCTTGTAACATTTTACGCCGAGTTAGAATATTCTCTACTTTAGCTTGCAAATAATTAATACTAAATGGCTTCGTAATGTAATCATCAGCTCCTGTATGGATACCGGTCAGAATGCTATCCATATCCGTCTTAGCAGTCAATACTATGGCAGGAATATGCGAAGTTCGTTCATCGTTCCTTAGTTCCTGCAACATCTGTAGACCACTTTTTACAGGCATCATGATATCAGTAATTATTATATCAGGTAGATCAGAGAAAGCCTTTTTTAATCCAACCTCTCCATTATCAGCCTCAACAGACCGATATGCTTCCTGAAATATTTGTTTGATAAATACTCTTAATTCATAATTGTCTTCAACAATAAGCATGAGCGGCTTCTCCGCTTCATTCAATTCTTGTAGTTCGTTTTGAGAATTGAAATCTAAATTTGTATCTTCGTTCCAATCTGATAATATATATTCCGTGTCAGACGGATAATGTTTTTTACCTTTTAATAGCCTTACAGTAAATAGGCTCCCTTTTCCGAACTCACTTTCCACATTTATACTACCATAATGCATTTCCACAAGTTCTTTAGCTACTGAAAGTCCGATACCAGAACTTAAAGGAGCGTAAATGCTATCCGGAACCACATTCTCGTAACGATTGAAAATCACTTTCTGCTTTTCTCTCTTTATCCCTACTCCTTCATCTTGAACTTGAAGAAGGACTGCATTCCCATCATCTTTCATACTAACCCAAATGTTCTTGCCATCAGGAGTGTATTTGAAGGCATTAGACAGCAAATTAAAAATAATTTTCTCTAATTTATCCTTGTCCACCCAAAGATTTACTTTAGACAATTGAGTGTTAAAATTCAGACTAATATGCCGCTCTTGAGATAAAGCTGTAAAATAGTTGATTATCTCTTTCGTGAAACTGATAATATCCACATACTGAACTCTCAGTTTCATCTTGCTATTCTGGATTTTATTAAAATCCAAAATCTGCCCTACCAACCTCTGCATACGGTCACTATTCTTTTTAATAATCTTCAAAGTATCTCTCACCTTCCCAGAAAGGCTCTCGTCTCTGAGTATATATTCCAAAGGTCCGGTAATCAATGTTAATGGAGTTCTTAATTCGTGAGACACGTCAGTAAAGAAGCTAAGTTTTAATTGAGTAATCAATTCTTCATTTTTAGCCTTATTTTTTATCCGATAAAAAACGGTATATATATAAATGGCAACTGCAATAAATAATACAATCAAGAAGATATAGAGCATAGTAGCATAAGGTGTCTCAGAGAAAGTAGGAAGCACTTCAAAAGAAAGTGTTCGTTCATTTTCAACCCATACACCTTCATTATTGGTAGACTTTACACGAAATACATATTTTCCCGGAGGAAGATTAGTATAGTTGGCCTCATGCCCGTTATCCGTCAAACGAAAGTTTTTATCAAAACCGTCTAACTTGTAAGCATATTGAATATACTCCGTATTGGTCATGTCTAGAGCAGAAAATACCAGTCTGAGGGTATGATTATTAGGAGGTAACTGCATATCCCTGCTATCATCAGGATTAACAGACAAAATAGAAGGAGTTTTTCTGGGAGTCAGTTCCTGATTGTTTACCCAAATAGAAGAGAAAAATATTTGTGGTATAAAATCTGTTTTATGGATATTCTCAGGGGTAAAATAGAACAAACCTCGGTTAGTACCAAAAAAAATCTGCCTGCCATCTGTTGCCCCCACACCTTCACTGAAATGCATATTAAATGCGATATGCTCACTAGGATACTGAATCTGTTCGGCCGAAGCTACAAATTTCACTAATCCACCACCCGTCACCAACCATAAATTCCCTTGTTTATCCTCGTGCATAGAATAAATAATATCTGAAATAAGTCCATTTTTCTGTGTGAAGGATTTACATTGATAAGAATGGAGCCCCATGGGAGAAAGCTCATTTAACCCTCCGCCATAAGTAATGGCAAAAATTTTCCCATTATCCATACATTGAATCATTTGTACGTCATTATTACTAAGGCTATTCACATTCCCCTGCTCACGGCATATAGAATGAAAATCTATTTCTTCAGGACAATGAAAAGAAACCTTAAATTGTAAAATCCCTGCTGTTGTAGACACCCAGATACGCCCTTGATTATCTTCAGTAATATGTCTGACTTTATAAAAATGACTTATCGGATATCTCTTTAACAAATTGCGATGATTGATAAATCTTAAAGTACCATCAGGCATAGTTTCAATCAAATTCAATCCACCTCCGTAAGTAGCTACCCAAAGTCTCTGCTTACTATCCTGAAAAGTAAAGTAAATATTATCATTACTCAATGAATAGGGGTCATCAGCTTTATATTTAAAATGCTGTAATTCAAAATTGCCTTTTGAAGTTTCTGTTGCTTTTATCAATCCCTGGCCTTTAGTAGAAATCCAATAAACACCAGCCGAATCTTGCATGATGGCATATACTTTGCCCCATTTCATCCTTTTCAATAATCGAAGCCGGGCATCATATATAGAAACATTCATATCTCTGCTTCCCGTCCAAATACGTTGTTTTTTGTCTATATACAGTGCCCTGATCTCATTATCAGGTAACTCTACATCCTGAGGAGTAGGCGTATAGATATGAAATTTATCAGGGATAAAAGTGATACGCTTAAGTCGGTTGAGCTGGGTACTCATCCATAAATTTCCTTGTTTATCAACAAAAGCAGCAAAACAGCGGTCATTTGATTTCCACTTGACAGGCTGCTCCGTAGTATTAAAAGGTATTAACCGCCTATTTTGAGAATCAAAATAAGAAAATCCTCCTCCCTTAGGGTGTACCCATAAAATATCGTTCCGATCCTCAAAAGCAAAAAAATCACTTTCAGTATTTAGCGGTCTTCCCAGTTCGTCCTTTCCTTCAATAAAGCTTAAACGCTGTGTTTTCAGATCAAACAAAGTGACTCCCGGAACAGGATGTACAAGCCACAATAAATCTCCACAAGTAATTTTAGCAGACTCTATGGTTTTGTCTTTCAACAGAGAAAGAGAGTCAAGCATCACATGTCTTATCTCACCGAGAGAGTCATGAATAAAAAAGCCGTCTGAATCAGTAACATATATCAGTCCAGCCACAGAAGGCAAAATAGAAATCACAGAAGCCGATGTTGGCAATTGAGTATGAATAGAAAGTTCTCCAGTCAACAAGTATTTATAAACTTTACCTTGATGTGCACCTAAATATATATATTCTTCCAACTCTGTTGCAAAATAAAAAGGTATTTTCTCACTTTTTCGACAATCAGACAAAGAAATAATAGAAAGTTCTGAATCATATAGTCGATATACCCCCTCATCCGTAAGAAGCCATTCCCGTAATTTCGAATCCATAAATACAGACCGGATTTTACCAGTAGACAACGTATTTTCTCTTGATGAATAGAATTGAAATGTCATAGATAAATCTTCGGGAGCCGTAACGACCCGTACTGCACTCCCATCTTCACGTAATAACCATACTATTCCATTCGGAAGGACAGATATTGACCGAAAGCTATTGGCTGTTTTTTGAATGACAGGTTCAAAGACTTCCTTGTCAGGATTAAAACGATAACAAGTGGAATCATAACACAATACCCATATACATCCGAATTTATCCTCGACTATATCTAATAAACGATCATTGGTCAGTCCTCCCAAATCTTCCATATTCGATTTATAATTCTTAAAATTATAACCATCAAACCGATAAAGCCCATTCCAAGTAGCAAACCATAACAGACCTTTATGATCTTGGATAATATCGTTGACCAGCCCATCCTCCACTCCATTCTGACTGGAAAAGTACGTAACTGAATATTTTTGAGGTATAGCTCCTTTTACCGGCACATCGGCTGCAAAAAGGCATAGTATTACTACACAGAAAAAGGTAAGAATATCAACCCAGTATGTTTTCATATCAAAGTAATGTGTTTCCTTTGCGAAATTAGCAGAAAATGGGTATTCATCAAAGTACTTTCTACATTTAATCCATCGCAATATATGTTGTTTAGCTACCTTTGATAGATATTCCAACTAAATTATCAGTTTTTCCACTTATAAAAAGATAACATCCGTCTATATTTGACATCAAAACAAAAACAACTCTAATACTAAATTAATAATGAAAGACATGAGAAAAAAAAGAGTATTTAAAATCCCGTTCTGTTATAGTACAGGGTATTCTCCAAAAAGATTTTGGTTTGCTTGCGGAATTTCCTTAGGACTAGTTTCCTTACCATTATCCACCTTTGCAAACAACTGGTCAGGCCAACAAAGTTCAGCAATTCTAAAATCGGTTCAGCAAAACCGAATCATTACGGGTAACATCATAGACGAAAGTGGAGAAGCATTGATCGGCGTTTCCGTATTGATAAAAGGAACTACTCAGGGAACAGTAACTGACTTGGACGGTAACTTCACACTGGAGATTTCAGCAGGTGCTACCTTAGTTATTTCATACGTGGGTTATAAAACACAGGAAATTAAAGTAGGGAACCAACAAAAACTGTCTATCACGGTCGAAGCAGATAATAAACTACTGGACGAAGTGGTAGTAGTGGGCTATGGTGTAGTAAAGAAATCAGACCTTACCGGTTCTGTAGGTAGTGTAAAATCAGAGACGATTTCTGCTAAAGGTGCAACATCAGTTGTCGAAAGTCTGCAAGGGCAAGTTGCTGGAGTGAATATCTCACAGTCTTCTAGCCGTGCCGGTGACGGATTCAATATTCAGATTCGAGGTAAAAGTTCATTAAATGGCGGCAATCCATTATATGTAATCGATGGAGTAGTTTGTGAAAATATGGATTTTCTAAATCCGATGGATATTGAAAAAGTGGACATTTTGAAAGATGCTTCATCTACCGCCATCTATGGTTCACGGGCCACAAATGGTGTAGTGATGATTACCACCAAAAAGGGAGACAAAGATGTAGCCAAGACTACAATCAGCTATGATGGATATTATGGTGTAAAAACCAAAGCCAATATGCCGGACTTTATGGAAGGAGATGATTTCATGAAATTCCGTTTCTCCCGTTATCTGGTTTCATCTATGGATGCCTCTTCGGGAATGACTAACTGGGAAATGACTGATGCCAATTTCCTGAACTTCTGGGGAAATGGCAGTCAAATAGTGAAAGATATGTATCTCAATAATAATTATACCGATTGGGTAGATATCGTAACCCGTAACGGCTCACAACAGAATCATTTCATCAATATCTCGGGAAATGCAAAAAATATAACCTACCGCGTAGGACTAGGGTATCAAAATGAGGAAGGAATCATGTATGACGGTTATGAACGCTGGAATATAAAAGGAGCAGTAGATCATAAGATTTCAGATAAAATCTCAGCCGGATTCTCCACAAATATGGCAACAGCATCCAAAGAGAGTGGTAGCAACTACTCTATTTTGGAAGGGTTCCGTATGACCCCTAATATGCCATGCTATTATTGGGAAGGGGAAAAGGCAGGACAATTAATTTCACAACCAGGTAAAGATGCCGCCATCTATCCCAATGGTGGTGGTCCGACTTCCTCCATCAATCCAGTGGTGGACCGTTTGAACTCAAAAGACGATACACGTTCTTATGATGTGATGGCAAACATTTATTTGCAATACAGCCCCGTTAAAGAAATAATTCTTAAAACTACTTTCTCCCCCATGTATACCAAAACCCATCGTGGTACATTCTATAACGGAGAAACCCAACTTCGTTCTGGAAAAACAAACATGGCCGAAAACTATAATGATGAAATATTCTCGTATACTTGGGATACGCAAGCCAATTACATCAAGAATTTTGGAGATCATAGTCTGAATGCCTTGGCCTTATTCAGTGTCTATGAACAAAAATTACAAGGCGACTATATCAATGTAGTGGATATGCCATTTGATGTAGACTGGCATAATCTTGGTTCAGGCACTGTACAAAGTCAGTCTAGCTATTATAAAAAAATCTCCATGTTATCTTATGTAGCCCGTATCAACTATGCCTACAAAGGCAAATACATGCTGACTGTATCTTCACGTTGGGACGGCAGTTCCAAATTCCAAAAAGACAATCGTTGGGGGATGTTCCCCTCAGCTGCCTTGGCATGGCGCATTTCCGATGAAGATTTTATGGGATTTGCCAGCAAATGGTTAAGCAATTTAAAACTCCGTGCCAGTTTTGGCGTTACCGGTAATAATGCCGGTGTAGGGCCTTATGACACACAAGCTTTGGCAAATATTAAATATTACTATAATTACGGATCGTCTGTTGCCAACGGTTATGGTTATACCATGACGAACGCCGACCTGACTTGGGAGAAGACAACCGAAATCAACCTCGGTCTTGACTTCGGTTTCTTGAATAATCGTATCAATGGATCTATCGATATCTACAACAAAGATTCCAAAGATCTCTTGATGGAGATGGAAACTCCATTTGAACTAGGTTCCTATACCGGCTCTATTGTAAGTAATGTGGGTAAGGTGAACAATAAGGGTATGGAAATCCAACTGAATACCATCAACGTAAAGAATAAAGATTGGAACTGGGAGACAACCTTCTCTTTTGCGCGTAACATTAACTCTATCAAAGAATTGAATGGTACCAAAGAAGACTTAGTGGGTAACAAATGGTTTATCAATCACCCTATAGACGTAGTCTACGGCTATAAATACACCGGAATCTGTACTCGAGAAGAAGCGCAAGCTTATGCCCAAGACCCGAAAATGAAAACCAAATTCTATGAAGGCGAGATGAAAATCTATGATAAGGATGGCAATGGTACTATTGATGCCAATGACAAAATGATCCTCGGACATTGTGCTCCGACCTGGACCGGCAGTTTCACTTCTAACCTGTCATACAAGAATATTGATTTCTCTTTCAGTATTTACACTAGTCAGGGAGGAATGGTATACTCTCCCTTCATGGCCGAATTCGTAGACTATGGACAGCGTGGCATGAATCGTCTGAACATGGATTATTATATACCGCAAGGTGCTCCGATACTAGGTGCTGATGGCTCTATAGCCTATCAGGAAGCCACTCATTACGGTAGTTATCCCTTCCCAACCAATGGTGGAAACGGTAAAGGAGGCGGTGCATACTGGCAAAGTGGTGCCAATGAGGACCGGGCACAAAATTTCGTTGATAACTCATATGTCCGAGTCAAAAACATTACTCTTGGCTATACTTTTCCACAGAAATGGATTTCAAAACTTCATATTTCCAACTTAAGAATCTACGCCAATGTATTAAACCCCTTCACTTTCACAAGTTATGAAGGATTCGATCCCGAATGGGCTGATGCACAAGTAGGTGACGGTACCGGTGGTGTCAGTTCAAGAACTTATCAAGTTGGTATAAATTTAAAATTCTAAAATTAAATGATTATGAAAAAAATATATTTCATTATGGCATTAGGATTGGCAACTCTCTCAGGATGTTCGGATTTTCTTGACCAAAACAACAAATCTAATGTTCCATCAGCTGAATTTTATCAGACTTCGGCAGGATTCGCCAGTTTAACTAACAGCGCTTACTCCACACTGCGAGAGCTTTATAATGCCCAACCGCAATTATTCGTAGCGGGAACAGACCTGTATGCAGACGGAAAGTCACAGGGAGTAGTCATGAGCCAATATACCTTCACTGCAGATGAAGGCATTATAAAAAATTTCTATGTAAGTTGTTTTAAAGGTATTCAGCTAGCCAATAGCGTTATATCTTATGGAGACATAACGGAAGATTCCAGTGTACGACTGCAATATGTGGACGAAGCACGTTTTATCCGTGCATGGTATTATTTCCAACTAGTGCAACAGTTCGGGCCTGTAGCTTTGAACAAACAAATGTTTGACCATGCCGAAATGAGTCATGAACGTGCCAGTCTTGCAGATGTTTATAAGTTCATCATTGAAGAGTTTGAGTATCTAGCCTCTTCCGAATCCCATTTAATGGAACGTGCCAACTCCGGTGTAGGACGTGCCAATAAACGCGCAGCAACCTTTTACTTAGCCAAAACCTATCTGACTCGTGGATGGCTAGATGGCACTGATTACGAAGCCCAAGAAGAAAATATAGCTCAAAATTCAGACTTCGCAAATGCAGCTAAGTATGCCTTGGAAGCAATTAATGGCGAAATTCCTTTCCTCTCCATAGAAGAAGCTTTTGACGTAGAAAATGAAGAAAACAATGAAATATTCTGGAGCATACAGTTTAATTCGGCTGCTGTAGAAGATCCCGTAAAAGACGGTTCCTACCAACAAGCCCAATTCGGAGCTTATTTAGGTGGTTCCGAAAAACCAAGAAATAAGGCAATTGACGGTTGCTTTGCTCCTTCACTACGTCTACAGCAAATGTATAGTCGGGGTGATGCACGGTTGGAACAAACTTTTATGTTAGAATTCCATACCAGTTATTTCGACTATTACTCAGCACCGACTAGTTCTTCTATCATTTATTATTATGCTCCAGCATGGGCTACAGATGAAGATATCGCTGCCTGGAAAGCAGACGATCCTTATGGAATTAAAAAGAATACACTGGTAAGCAAAACAATAGCAGACGGTGGTATTGCTCCATCCAACGGTGCCCCAGCCACATACAAAGACCGTCGTTCACAAGACTACGGCAATGCTTGTATCAAGAAATTTGATGATTATTCAGAAACTTCTATTGCTAACCGTAATTCTACTTGCAGCATGCATGATGTGGTAGTAGCGCGCTTAGGAGAAACCTATCTGATTGCCGCCGAAGCCTATTTAAAAATGGGTAAAACAGAAGAGGCTGCACAAATGATCAATAAACTTCGTCAACGTCCAGGAACTATTCGTAAAGGATACACAACAGAAATGACTGTCACCAGCAACGATATTAATATTGATTTTATTCTTGATGAACGTGCTCGTGAATTAGCTGGAGAATATGTCCGTTGGACAGATTTGAAGCGTACTCACACTTTAGTGGAATATGCCACAAAATATAATGAAGACGGCATAAAAGAATCTGCTATGATAGGCCCTGATGGTAAATACAAGATTCTTCGTCCTATTCCACAAGCTGCCATTGATTTGAATCAAGCTAAAGTGACACAAAACCCTGGTTATTAAGTTAAAAAACATGCTGATGAAAAATTTTTTACTTATTCTTCTATACTTTATAAATAATGTATTAGTCTTGTCAGCTCAAGGTACTCCCGGTAAATGGGGAGATCAGGGCAATGGAACATACATAAATCCGATTTTAAATGCTGACTACTCTGACCCGGACGTTATCCGGGTCAGAGATAAATATTACATGATAGCTTCCGACTTTCATTTTCTAGGAATGCAAGTATTGGAATCTTCAGATATGATCAATTGGAAACTGATTTCCCAAATCTATCACCATTTTGATTTTCCCGGCTGGGATAACAACCAACAATATGCAGGAGGTTCATGGGCACCCTCAATTCGTTACCATGATAACAAATTCTGGGTCTTTTTCTGTACTCCCAAAGAAGGATTATTCATGTCAAATGCTGTCAATCCTTCAGGTCCTTGGAGCCCTTTACATTTAGTTAAGAAAGTAGAAAAATGGGAAGACCCTTGCCCCTTTTGGGATGAAGATGGTCAAGCATACCTAGGCCGGAGCCGTCATGGAGCCGGGCCTATCATTATTCATAAAATGAGTGCAGACGGTACACGTCTACTTGATGAAGGAATGACCGTATACACTGGACCTGTAGCCGAAGGAACAAAAATTTTCAAAAAAGATGGTTACTATTATCTCTCTATTCCGGAAGGAGGAGTAGGTACGGGATGGCAGACTATCCTCCGCTCAAAAAATATATATGGTCCTTATGAAAAGAAAGTAGTATTGGAACAAGGAAGTACTACGATAAACGGCCCTCATCAAGGAGCCATTGTCGATACTCCGGATGATCAATGGGCTTTTTTTCATTTCCAACATCATCATGCCTTAGGCCGTGTAGTTCATCTTCAGCCCATGCATTGGGAAAACGATTGGCCCGTTATCGGAGTAGACTTTGATAGAAATGGAATAGGAGAACCTGTATATGTATGCCAGAAACCCATTGAAAGCAAAACCATATTCGCTCCGCAAACAGATGATGATTTCTCTACCCCCAACCTATCACTGCAATGGCAGTTTAATCATAATCCGACAGACCACGCATGGTCCTTATCGGCACATCCAGGTTCACTCACTCTGAAAGCATTGAAATCTTCAACCTTCAGATTGGCACGCAACACCCTGACACAAAAGATTATGGGGAATATAAGTGAAGCTACAATAGCTATGGATTTTACAGAAATAGCTGATGGGCAACGATGCGGATTAGCTTGCATGGGAAAAATAAATAATGTTCTAGGTATCAAGATGGAGAAAGGACAAAAGTATCTGTACACATCCAATGATACAACAGAAATAAGTACAACTTTCCCAAACGGAAACCAAATTTATCTACGTGTATCTATCGACATGACCAATCAGAAGTTCCAATACTTCTACAGTACAGATAATATACGTTTTATTCCTTATGGAACTTCCTTTTTTATTCCATTCGGTTTTTGGAAAGGCGCCCGCATTGCACTATATTGTTACAACAAAGAACAGGAAGCAGGAACAGCTTCATTCCAATGGTTCAAATACAAACATGACGGACCTCAAAATAAAATAGACAATGCAGCCGAACAGATTATTTCCAATATAGCGCGTACTTCATTTCCGCATAAGAAAATAAAAGTGATCTGCCCTGATTCCGCTTCCAACCAAAAAGGTCATTCACGCCAGTTAATACAGCGAGCAATAGACTCTTGTTCTTTGGCAGGCGGAGGACACGTTATAATTTCGAAAGGAATCTATTATTTAAAGGGAAATCTAGTATTGAAAAGTGATGTCAATTTACATTTAGAGAAAGACGCCTATCTACTTTTCAGCGGTAAGGCTGATGACTTTCTTCCTGAAGTATGGACACGTTGGGAAGGTACGGAACTATATGGACATTCTCCCATGATTTATGCCAAACATGCCACTAATATAGCCATTACAGGACAAGGTACCATAGACGCCCAAGGAGGACGGGAATTTGCTTCATGGTCTCAGATAGAGGTATCAGACAGAAATCGTCTGCGTAAAATGGGAGAAAAACTAATCCCTGTCACAGAAAGGATCTTTGGGAAAGGTACTATACTACGTCCCTCTTGCATACAATTCATGGGATGTTCTCGCATTTTAGTAGAAGGTATCACCATTAAGAATTCTCCTTTCTGGACTATTCATCCTGTATACTGTGACAATGTAATAGTACGAAGCATCACCATTGACAGTCACTATCCTAATAATGATGGATGTGATCCTGAATCAACTTCCAATGTATTAATAGAAAAATGCATTTTCCGCACGGGAGATGATGCCATAGCTATCAAAGCAGGCCGTGACGCCGACGGCCGTGAAATAGGACGCCCTTCAAAAAACATCGTCATACGTAATTGTCTGTTCCAGTCTGAATGCAATGGTTTATGTATCGGCAGTGAAATGTCAGGCGGCGTGGAAAACGTATATATGGATAATATACAAATCGGAACAGTAAAGAATGCCCTTTATTTTAAATCCAACCGTGACAGAGGAGGATATATTCGTAATATACAAGTCAGCAATATTACTATAGAACGCTCAAAAGGAGCCATTCTCCGTTTTGAAACCAATTATTTCGGTTTTCGAGGTGGCAGACATGCTTCTCAATATGAGAATTTCCGCATCAGTAATGTAAAAGCTGATTGTTCCGACCACTATGCAATCTTTATGGATGGATATGAAGAAAAGCCCATAAGAAATATCGAAATAGAGCATTTCCATGTACGAAAAGCTGCTTATCCTTATTACTTAAAGTGTGCGGAAAATATCCGCCTTAAAGACACTTCCGTGAATGGAAGAAACTTGCCGGAATATCCGGAAAAGCACAAAAAACGTGTAACACTGGATATATACTAATTATGCACAAAGCCCCGACTTTCACAAGCAGGGGCTTTGTGCGTAAAAGAAAGAAGGGGTGCATTTTGACACACCTTCAAAGAATAGGAACCGGACATGTGAAAACCGCATCCGGATATGTCAGCGAAAATGCACGGTACAGAGTTGTCAGGCGTGAAGGCTGTCCCCTGCGATGCCGCTGTTTTAAAGCAAAAGGAAACAGGACGATAGAACTGAATCACAGGCTCAGAAAATACAGGCAGAATGCCAAAGAGCTGCTCTGCTCCGAGGAAGGACTGAAGCACAGAGGACAGAGCTGTATAGAGCCGGAAGCCGTGTTCGAACAAATGAAATACAATATGAACTACAAACGTTTCCGCCATTTTGGTAAGGATAAGGTCTTCATGGACTTTGCTTTCTTTGCCGTTGCCTTCAATATAAAAAAGATGTGTGCAAAAATGGCTAAAGAAGGTATAGATTGGCTGATTAAACGGTTTTACGAGCTTACAGTAGCTATATTTAGATGTTGCGAACACATATCAAAATATTGCAGCTTAAAGAAAATGCACCGAGTTGTATAGTAATGAATAAAAAAGAAGGTGCATCGTGCATTACGACACACCTCCATCTAAATGAAATTCTATTCCAGACACTCATCAAGTTCACGTATCAACTCTTCTTTATCAAGATGTCGCCCGATAAAAACTATTTTCTGCATACGATCTCCATATTTATCATCCCAATCCCGCAATAAGCCCGGCTCCTGACGCATTACCTCTATCAGTTCTTCTTCAGGTGCCGTAGCATACCATAAACCGGCTTCCTTCAACTTTTTCTGCACACCGGCCTGTTCAAAAAGAAAAGACATATCACGATTATTGCTGAAATAACAGACTCCTTTTGCTCGAATAATATTACGACTCCACTGGGTGGATACAAAACGATCAAATTTATGGATATCAAAAGCCGGACGACGATAATACACAAAAGTACTGATGCCATATTCATCCACTTCACTACCTTCATGATGATGATGGTGTGCATGCTCCTCCGCTTCTTTTTTCTGCTCTTCCGTAAGGGCACTCTCTATTCCACGTATCCAACCGGCAGAAGTGGCAGTACGTTCAAAGTCAAATGCTTCAGTATAGATTATCTTATCCAAATCTGCATCAGCATAATCACATTCTATTATTTCAGCTGCAGGTTGCAATGTACGGATAATCTGTTTGATACGTTCCAATTCGTCACGTTTCACTTCCGAGGCCTTATTCAACAATACAACATTACAAAATTCAATCTGTTGAATAATCAAATTTTCAATATCCTCTTCGTCAATACCCTTACAGGTCAAATCGTTGCCACAAGAAAACTCACTTTGCAGACGCAAGGCATCTACCACAGTCACAATACAATCCAAACGACATCCCCCGTACGTATTCCCCATACTTGAAATAGAACAAATAGTCTGTGCGATAGGAGCTGGTTCACAAACCCCACTTGCCTCAATCACAATGTAATCAAAACGCTCCTGCTTCATAATATCATCTATCTGCTCCACCAAATCCATCTTCAAAGTACAACAGATACAACCGTTCTGAAGTGCTACCAAGCTTTCGTCTTTCTTTCCTACAATCCCCCCCTTCTGTATGAGGTCGGCATCAATATTCACCTCACCGATATCATTGACAATAACCGCAAACTTAATACCACGTTTATTAGAAAGAATATGGTTCACTAATGTCGTTTTTCCACTGCCCAGATAACCGGTCAAAAGCAGTATAGGAATTTCTTTTACTCTCATATAAAATTCAATATTACTTTCACAAAGGTATAGAATGATTAATTTCCAAACAATAGAAAACATCTTTTTATACCTTATAAACAAAAAAGACTCTTTACATACCCCCAGCTAGAATCCATTAAAACTCAATTCGCAGTGCAACATTTTTCAAAAAATGCTTTAAATATTCCAAGAGTATAACTATATTTCGCAAAACAAATTTATAATAACAATGAGAAACAAATTAGCACAAAAAATCAAATTAGGCGCAGCCTTGTTATTAATGGCGGGAACTTCAGCCTTCGCACAAACCTCCAATCAAATTTATACACCTACTCCTGAAAATATAAAAGCACGGCAGGAATTTCAAGATAATAAATTCGGTATATTCCTTCATTGGGGCATTTACAGTATGACCGCCCAAGGAGAATGGTATATGAACACTCACAACATCAACCGTAATGAATACGCCAAACTGGCATCCGGATTCTATCCTTCGCGCTTCGATGCTGCCGAATGGGTTTCCGCCATCAAAACCTCCGGAGCCAAATATATCTGTATTACCAGTAGACACCATGACAGTTTCTCAATGTTTGATACAAAAGAATCCGATTTTAATATCGTAGATGCCACCCCTTTCAAACGAGACATACTAAAAGAACTGGCAGAAGAATGTCAAAAACAAGGCATCAAACTCCATTTTTATTATTCGCATTTGGATTGGTTTCGTGACGACTATCCGGAAGGAAACACCGGACATGGAACAGGACGTCCCAAAGGACATGGAAACTGGGCAAGTTACTACAAGTTTATGAATAAACAGCTGACCGAACTTTTGACTAACTATGGTCCTGTCGGTGCCATTTGGTTTGATGGTATTTGGGATCAACCTACCAACTTCAATTGGCAACTGGAAGAACAATACGCATTAATTCATAAACTGCAACCATCCTGTCTAATAGGTAACAATCATCACCGAACTCCTTATGCAGGAGAAGATTTCCAAATGTTCGAACGTGATTTGCCCGGTGAAAACAAAGCCGGTTTTTCAGCAGGACAAGGAATAAGTGAACTCCCTTTAGAAACTTGTGAAACAATGAACGGAATGTGGGGCTACAGAATTGAAGACCAAAATTACAAATCCCCTAAAGAATTGATACACTATTTGGTTAAGGCAGCTGGAAAAAATGCAAATTTGCTAATGAATATTGGACCTCAACCCAACGGAGAATTACCTGCTACAGCTGTAGAACATCTAAAACAGGTGGGTAAATGGATGAATCAATATGGAGAAACGATTTATGGAACCCGTGGTGGTGATGTAGTTCCTCATACATGGGGGGTATCAACTCGCAAAGGTGACCGTTTATTCATCCATATACTAGATTTGCAGGATGATGCACTTTATATACCTCTGAAGGCAAAAGTAAAGAAAGCAATACAGTTCATTTCCAAAACTCCACTTTCTTTCAAACAGGAGAAAGACGGCATATTTATAAAACTGCCTCAAGTACCTGATGACATAGATTATGTAATAGAATTAGTCATTAAACAATAAAATAGCATTCATCTTTAAACAAGCGTCTTTTATGGAAAAACAAGAATTTCTTTAGAAAAAGAGAGAAAATGTATTCTAGGGATATTCAGTAAATGTCTCTAAAAAATAAGATGGCATATGAAGATGATAGG
>CAOYQO010000002.1 GCA_948566455.1 uncultured Phocaeicola sp. | reverse complement strand
AAACTACGAGAAAAATCCCGTAGTTTTCTATTTACACAATCAGATGGATAGTCCCAATGAAAGCAAAGCTCTGAAATTCAAGGATTTCAGAGCTTTTTCTTTTTCTCCACTTCGGTCAAAAATGGTGGTCTAAGCAATTCTTGTGTATCTCCATACCCTTCAATGGTGTGTGTTGCTGTCTGCTTTTAAACTACTATTCATGTCGGTTACCTTGTTCTGTATATACTTTAGGGGTAAACAATTTACCTTCTGGGTATGTTTTATATATCAAGACAAATCGTTTGTCGAACTTATTCTTATGTTTTTATTGTTTTTTCATCCTAAGAAATAATTAATATGAAACTAAATTTATTTTTCATTTCAGTAGTAGTAGGCTATATGTTTTGGGGAACATTGTCTGCTATGGCCTGTACAGGTATAACTTTAAAAAGTCAGAATGGTACAGCAGTTGTAGCACGGACAATCGAGTGGGGTGGGAGTAATCTGAATAGTCAGTATGTAATTGTACCGAGAGGTTATTCTGAGCAATCATTTACACCAGATGGACAGAATGGCATGGTGTTCATCGCTCGTTATGGGTATGTAGGATTGGCTGTTGAGCAAAAAGAATTTATTGCAGAAGGAATTAATGAAGCCGGACTCTCGGCTGGTCTGTTTTATTTTCCACATTATGGAGAATATGAAGATTATGATAAAAAAGTGGCAGATAGTAGTATATCTGATTTTCAGCTCGTTTCTTGGATACTTGGAAGGTGTACTACTCTTGAAGAAGTGAAGGAAGCCGTTGCCAATGTACATATTATAAACATCGATTCACGTGCATCTACTGTACATTGGCGTTTTGCTGACCAGACTGGACGTCAACTTGTATTAGAAATAATCGGCAAAGAAACTCACTTTTATGAAAATAATCTGGGAGTTCTTACGAATTCGCCAGGATTTGAATGGCATTTGACTAATCTGAATAATTACGTCAATCTTTATCCCGGAACCGCACAGACACATGGCTTAGGAAATCTTGAATTATCTTCTTTTGGAGCAGGCAGCGGTTTCTTAGGACTTCCTGGCGATGTAACTCCTCCATCACGTTTTGTACGAGCTGCTTTTTATCAGGCTACGGCTCCGCAAAAGTCTACTGCTCTCGAAACTGTTCTACAATGTTTTCAAATATTGAATAATTTCGATATTCCTATCGGAATAGAATTTTCGGAGGGAAAAGCTCCTGTTGATATTCCAAGTGCTACACAATGGACGTCAGCTACAGATATGAGGGACCGGGTAATCTATTTTCGTACTATGTATGATAGTACGATTAGGAGCATTGATCTGCGTACAATTAATTTTTCTACAGTTTCTTATCATGCTGAACCTATGGATAACGTGAGACAGCAGAAAATAGAAAGGTTGAAGATTCACTAATTAGGGATATTCCTAAAATAATAAAATTTAAGGCAACTAATTCATTGCGAGTTAGTTGCCTTTTTTGTATCTTTAAGCATTCCCCCCCAAAAAACGGTTTGACGGCCAAAACGGGGGTAATTTAAACTAAAAACACATGGTAAAGATACAAAAAATCTCAGAAATCGAACCTCGTTTAGGTTTTACCGAGTTCGATATGCTAAAAAAATATCGTCAAAGTTTTGCAACGAGTGAATTAGGTCGCCTCCATGCCCTGTTTCCTTTCTCGGAACTGGCCCGAGAAATGCATTTGAAGTCCTCTGCTTTGGGTCGTAAAAGTTATTTTTCTCCTGGGGGTAAAATAGCCTTGATGGTCCTGAAGTCCTATACTAACTTTTCAGATTCACAACTGATTGAACCTTTAAACGGTAATATTCATTACCAGTTATTTTGTGGTGTTCAGATTGATCCGCTTCATCCACTGACCAATCCTAAAATCGTCAGTGCAATTCGTCAGGAACTAGCGGATCGCCTTGATATTGAGTTCCTCCAGGCTATTCTGGCTGACCATTGGAAACCTTATCTTGAGAACCTTCATGTCTGTATGACGGATGCCACCTGTTATGAAAGTCATCTGCGTTTCCCTACTGATGTCAAACTCTTATGGGAAGGTATTGTATGGCTTCATCGTTACATTATCCTCTGATTACCAAAGACGTTTCTCGGTCATACAGACGGTCCTTGAGCAAGGGAAGAATTTATTTGCAGGCCAAAAAGTGTCCAACCGTATCGTGAGTATCGACCGGCATTATCTTCGCCCCATAATCAGAGGCAAGGAAACCAAATCCGTTGAATTAGGAGCCAAAGTCAACAATATACAGATAGATGGAATCTCGTTTATAGAACATATCTCCTTTAAGGCTTTTAACGAAGGAGTACGTTTGAAAGACTGTATTCATCTGCAACAACAACTGACCAAGGTTAGGGTTAAGGCGCTTGCAGCGGATTCAATCTATGCTAATAATGCCAACCGGAAATTTTGTACTAAATATCATATAAGTACTTCCTTTAAGCATAAGGGTAGAGCTGCCAAAGATGAGCCACTTCGGAAGATCTTACGGTCGGAACTCAGCCGTGAAAGAGCTACCCGCCTGGAAGGAAGCTTTGGAACGCAGAAACAACATTACTCACTGGCCAGAATAAAAGCTAGAAACAGGAAAACGGAAATGCTTTGGATTTTCTTTGGAATACATACGGCCAATGCGGTATGCATGATAGAAAAGGTCGAAAAGAAAAAAAGAACGGCTGCATAATCAGACTAAAATAACAAGAGGAAAACAGGAGAGGTCTTTAACTTCCCCTAAAAAGACATATACATAATGTACCGTTGGGAAGAAAAAATAAGAATATGTAAATAATATTCTATTAAAAAGATAGAAGACTTGAGACTTTACAGAAAAAAATAAGAGAAAAGCTCACGTAAAGTAAAACAGTTCTCTTAATTTATTAGAAAGAGGGACATTTACTGAATATCTCTAATTAATTCCATAACTTTTATTGCAATAAGGCTCTGTTGATTTGTCTGCAGAGCTTTATTGCAATATCATTTAGAGTGCTTATTGCAGTGTCATTCCTATATGTTCTTTTTCCAGTGAATAAATAAGTTTTTGTCAACTTTATTTTTTCCTACTAATTGAAGGTTATAGGAATTTAGACCAGCGTAGCGATAATCGCCATAATTAATGTCGCCTAATAAATCTATATTCATTAGTGCCCGAACAATTTTTGATCCGCATTGTTCTATTTTCTCGACGATACATTTTCCTCCTAAGAGGTTCATAAGCAGATAAGCTGAAACTTCATAAGCACACCAGCCACATTCTTCCAGATACAGATGGATACAACTTTCATTGTTTTGCTCTTTTTTGAGCACTTCAGAAACTTCTTTTTTCATGGTTATCTTTTTATTTACTCGATTTTAGAATCCGGGCAAAGCTAACACCCCTTTATAGTAAACAAATATTTTAGTGATACGGTTTTGCAGGGTATTTAAACTATTCAAATAATTAACAGTATAAAAGAGACCGTAACAAAGAAACTTTGAAATTGGGCTGTCAGCTACGTAAATAAACACTATTTTTGCATAATGAGATTCTGAGCATGTACGGACATTATACTTGATATATAAAACACAATGGAAACATCTAACTTTAAAGAGGAGTTTGAGAGAATGTTGATGAGTGAAATTATTCCTCTTAAACGTGGAGAAACTAATTCACCGGAAGGAGGTGAGTTGTTCTCTAAACTCCATGATTTGGTGGCGAAAAATGTACCTTCAAAACTATATAGATATCGGAACTGTCAAGAATATAATTTGGATTCATTTAGAGATGATGAAGTATATGCCGGTAATCCTCGTAATTTTAATGATCCGTTTGATTCTTTGGTTTGCTACAAGAAAGAGGAGATATTAAAGAATTATGAGGAAGCGTTGAATAAAAATTGGTTTCTTTATATGTTGAGCAAGATAAACAGCCTGGTTGAGGAAGAGATGAGAAAACAATATCCTGACGATCCGATAATTGATGAAGTTGTGAAAAAAATGCAATGTTTTAATGTTTGGAAAGGAGAAGGGGACGAGGTGGTGAACCAAAGATTGCGTGAGGCTTATTATGAAGGAACTACATATGGCGATAAGGGCATTTATAGTGATAAAATTAATGAATATCTTGAATTTATCGGGGATTTATTAGATCAATCAGTGGAGAGTGTAAAGGAAAGTTGTAAGATTGCATGTTTTACAGAGAGAAAGGATAATATGCTGATGTGGTCACATTATGCTGATAGACATAGCGGATTTGTGTTGGAATATGATATAAAGCAAGTTGTTTTTCCAACAAGTGATACGCAACCTAGTAGTCACCCGGCAATACTTTTTCCGGTAATCTATTCAGATAAAAGACTTGATGCAACTCATATAGGGAAAAGTTTAATGGATGACTTTCTTATAAGCCTTAAAGGAGAAAATAATAGCAGCATTGTTTTGCCTGACATTTTTATTTATTTGAAAGTGTTTTTGAATAAAGCCAAATGCTGGGGATATGAAAATGAATGGCGATTGATTTGTCCGGATTCTTATGAAAATGAATCTATCAAAGTTATAATGAAGCCTACAGCTATTTATTATGGCAGTAACATATCTTCTGCTGATAAGGCGAAATTGAGTTTATTGGCTAAAGAGAAGAACATTGCTGAATATCAGATGGCAGTAGAATATTATAATTCAGAATATAAGGTAAATGTCTTATAATTATTTGCCTGCCTATTACCGGAGGTTGATTAGAGTAACTGTCTCGATTTTATCTCCAGATATTTATTAATTACATCAATAGAGAGATTTCCGGGCGTGGTCAATAGAGAATAAATGCCATGCTGTTTTAGGGTAGAGACAATTAATCGTTTTTCAAAGGCAAATTTTTCGGCAATGACATGGCGATAGTATCCTTCCGTATCTGAGGCAGGAGTAGCAATATAGGCTTTCAGGTCAGCATCTTCGAAGAATACTACCAGTAGGCGGTGTTGTCGATTCAGTTGTTGCAGGTATGCTAATTGCCTGTTCATGCTTCCCATACTGGAGAAGTTGGTGTATAAAACCAAAAGGCTACGTTTATTGACATGCTTGTTCAGATGTACGCATAAGGAAGAAAAGTCCGTTTCACTGAAAGTAGTTTCCTGATTATAGAGATTTTCAAGCAATGTCTGCATATGTCCGGGACGGCTTGATGCTGGTACGAAGGTATCGAAATGTTCATCAAAGGTTATGAGTCCGGCTTTGTCTTCTTTCTGCATGGCAACGTACGAAAGAACTAATGAGGCATTTATCGCATAGTCAAGTAAAGTCATTCCACGAAAAGCCTGTTGCATAACTCGTCCCTTGTCTATCACACTATAAATTTGCTGGGAACGTTCGTCTTGATACACATTTACCATAAGTTCGTGCTTGCGGGCACTTGCTTTCCAGTTTATAGTGCGATAATCATCGCCTTTTACATATTCCTTTATCTGCTCAAACTCAGTGTGATGTCCTACGCGACGTATACGTTTTATACCCAATTCCGTAAGATTATCACTTATTGCCAGCAATTCATAACGATGTAACATCAGGTAGGATGGATAGACTTTGACATCTTGGCTATCACCACAGGTATAGCGGCGCGAAAGTAATCCCATCCGGCCTTGTACAAATACACGAATCCGTCCAAAATTGTAGATTCCCCGATGGGTGGGTCGTAATTGGTAGCTGATTGTTTTACCTTCATTTGCCTGGAGCTTTATCTGGAAATTTATATTTCGCTGCTGGAATATAAAAGGTATTTCATCAATGACTTCCACGGATACTGCATATGGATAACTGCTCTCCACCCGAATGTTCACCGTATTTTCATCTCCGTTGGAAAAACGTGATGAACATTGGCGAAATGCCTGTATACCATGGATGCGATAAAGCATGTATCCTTCCGCTAATACAGCCAGGAGCATGATAAAAAGCATCCATTGCCCGAGAACAAAGAGCGGAGCAAAAGTATACCCGCTACCCAGTAACAGGATAATCAGGCTGAGGGCAATATAAAAGCGTCGGTTTAAAATCATTTCGGTACTTCTACCTTATCAATCAGGCGTTGGGTTACTTTCACCGATGAATATCCTTCCATTTCGGCCTCCGCAGTCAGAATCAGGCGGTGCTGGAGTACGTATGGAGCAACAAATTTTATATCTTCCGGTGTTATGAAATCACGTCCCTGCAATAGAGCGTATGCTTTAGAGGTCTGCAACATAGCGACAGATGCACGTGGAGAAGCTCCCAGATATACGGCTTTGCTGGTGCGCGTCTGCTGTACAATCATGGCAATGTATTGAAGCAATGTATGATCAATAAATACCTGGTTCATCAGCTTGCGGAGAGATAAGAACTCTTCTTTGGTAATGGTAGAATCGATGTCCTCCAGTTTTACGAATGTGGCATTTGTATGATGGCGTTTCAGGATGTTTATTTCTTCATCCAGAGTTGGGTAGTCCATTGTTATTTTCATCAGGAAACGGTCGAGTTGCGCCTCGGGTAGTTTATAAGTACCTTCTTGCTCTACAGGATTTTGAGTAGCCAGAATTGTATAAAGCTCTCCCATAGGATAAGTCATTCCGTCAATACTGACCTGACGCTCTTCCATTACTTCGAACAGGGCAGCCTGTGTCTTGGCCGGAGCACGATTGATTTCATCCACCAATACGATGTCGGCAAAGATGGGGCCCCGATGGAAATCAAAATCATTGGTTTTCATATTAAATACAGTTGTACCCAGTACATCGCTTGGCATTAGGTCCGGAGTAAACTGAATACGGCTGAAATCCGCATCAATCAGGCGGGCAACCAGACGGGCCAGCAGTGTTTTTGCTACTCCCGGCACACCTTCTATCAAGACATGCCCATTTGCTAAAATGGCAGTCAATACCAAGTCCACCATTTGCTCCTGACCTACGATGACAGATGCAATCTGGTCTTTCAACTCTTGTATCTTCTCGGAAAAGAGAGTCAAATCTACTCGTCTTTCAATATTCTCTTCCATAAATTTCTTCTTTATATATGATCTATTATTTCATTCATCTTATCAATAAAATACTTCATCTGCTCTACAGAAATAGTGCACCCTCCATAAATCACTGGTCTGACGGAACGGATAAGCTCACTGATCTCTTCTGTATTCATACCGGTCTTTTGGGCTATTCTGCTGAAAGAGTGTTCGTCATTTGCTACTTCCTCTATATTTACCTGAATTTCTCTTCTCAATTCTTCTGCAAAGTAGATATACTTTTTATGCACCAAGTCGGCATGATCTTTCTTTTGAAAATAAAGAGTTCCTATCAGTTCGGTAAATTCCAGCGATTTGTTTTCCGGTTGGTAGATGATAGGAATTACCCGTTGCCTCCTTCGGGCGGTGAATACCATGAAGAGGATAATGGTGAACATCGTCAAATACAAAGCCCATCTCAGCGGTCTTTGAGAAAGGAAATACCGGAAAGGGGACATCTGTATTTGGGCCGTTTGCTTCATGTAACCTTCGGTGCGGACAATGGGTAAATCTCCCATTTGGGATAATAGGCGGAAAATGTAAGTCGCATTTTTTCCATCTAATACTCCATAATTAGTAAAGAGCAGGGGAGTAGAGACCAGGATTATTTCACCTTTTCCCCATGGATAGGATAAGGCTATTGGGACACTTGGAATACCCTTTTCTGCCAGTACCTTAGCCGGAAGCGAATCGGGCATGAGGTAAGAAGAACACAATTGAGGATAGAAATAGAAGGATTGCCGGGGATATGCGGCAGAATCTCCTATCCAGAAGAGAGTATCTTTCTCCAATGATGCAGCTGCATATTTTTTTAATAATGCCGGGCTAAAGTAGGAATAACTGCTATTAAAATCCAATGTATCTTCTAAATTTCTGTTGAAAGAGTTACTCACCAGCATAATCTTATTTCCCCGTTTTGCTATCTTTAGTATTGCTTCTACATCCACATCTGTCAGAGACAGGTTATTAGTGGCTACTAATATGCCTCTACGAGAGATTGTGTCTTCCTGTTCCAGTTCATAAAAGGTTTTTCGAGATAAAGAATACCCCTTTGGTAACGACGTAGATAGCAAACTGTCGAAAACGGCACATCCGAAAGGTTGTTTATCGTAGTGGCTGAAACTAGGAGCCCATACAAACTTTTTGGGTAATCTACATTCTATCGCGAACATTAAGAGTAAAAAGATGGCAATACAGATGATAAACAAGTGATTTCCTTTCATACAATGCCTCCTTTCTTGACTTCTCCCTGTAAGGATAGCATGGTCTGGAATAATTCTTCCGTTGCTTCAAAGTTTCCATAGCGCACTCGCAAAAAGTGATGGGTTAACCTCTGAAATGCAGGCATCCGTACTTCATAAATATATTGTGTAGGCGTTTTATAGAGTTGCCAGTCAATACGTTTTTCGTCACTGAGTTGCTTCAATGTTTGCAAATATAGCAGTCGGATTGCTTCCCTGTAATCGTGGCGGGAAAGGGAAGAGGCTATTTTTAGGGCAAAATCAACTCCATAAATGATATCTTCCCCCACACTGTAAGGTAAAGCATTCTTGCGGGAACGTATGAATATTGCCGGATTTTTTTTATAAATGAACCAGCCGATCAGTAACAGCATGAGGACAGCAACACTTATCAGAATCGTTTTTGAATAATCTTCAGCAAACTGACTGCCAAATATACTCTGCAATATTTCTCCGAACCACCTGTTGAGCCATTCGAATATATTCACTTCGGGGGCTATTAACTCACGGTTGTAGTTGTAATCTGCGTCAGATTGCCACACAGCAAGCTGCGTAGTATCACAAACCAATGTATCAGCCGGAGAAAAAGTCATTTAGATTGATTTAGAGTTTGTCAAAGTTATCAATGTCACTTTCTATCGTTACACTATCCATCTTTTCGGATGCATGCCCGTATTGATAGGCTAATCCCACAAATGTGAAAATCATTGCCAGATAAGTACCGAATGCCTGCACAATAGCCAGTAGATAGAGCATGAAGCTATATCCTACTGATACGGTTGCTTCACTTCCTACGTCACTCATAGTGAAGAGTATTTTTACAATTGTAGCTGCATACCAGGGCACCAAGGTGACTCCCTGTAGTATGCCGGCTATGATTCCCATGACTAAAGAAATAAGGAAGACACCTCCCCAGGTAGCAAAGCCCAGACGGAAAGTTTTCTTAAATGCTTCCATTATGGAAATATTTTCGAATAAGTAGATAGGTGCCCAGAGGGCAAGTGGCACGGCAAAAACTATTGCAATGAGAGCAAATAAAAACGTGATAGGGAAGAACATGACGCTTAAAGCGCCTAATATAAAACTAACACATACTGTTAATAGTAATCCGAAAAGTACAATGATGAATAATCTTCTGATGTTATGGAACAACAAAGGTGTCAGCATTTTCAAGGTAATACCTTGCAGGCGCTCTTCGCGTTCATTATAGGTTCGGATCATTGCATATATCAGCGAAGCTTGCAATACAATTCCTATTATGAGAAGAAGTGCAAACAAGCCATAGTATGAGAGGAATGAGATAAGGAGAGCCGTATCGGAAGAAATATCCATGCCCTCCACTATACTTTCCATCCCTTTCATCATACCATTTAGACTTAGGGCTTGGATGAGACAGAGTGGTAAAAGCAGATATGTGGTAAACTTTAGCATCAGCTTCCAGTTCTCCCTTATAAAATCAAAAGATGCATTTAACTTCTCTCCGAAAGAGCGTTTCACATACATTGCAATTTTAGGCTTTTGTGATTCCATGTCGTTTCTTATTAGGTAAATAAATATAGTAGAATATAATAAATGCAAGAGAAATGAGGATCAGGCTGAGTCTCAGTATATTCGGTAATTCGGTATGGCGCGTGATGAAACTTTCGATAAATCCTGCCATTATGAATATGGGGATTGTACCTACAACTATTTTCACTCCTCTTTTGGCTCCTCTTTTGAACGATTCCAGTCTTGAATATGTTCCGGGGAAAAGCCATCCATTGCCCAAAGCCAGTCCGGCAGCTCCGGCAACAATAATAGACCAGATTTCAAGTGTCCCATGCAGCCATATGGCAAGCATGGATTCCCAAAGTAAGTCATGCTGGAAAAAGAACATCTGGAATGCGCCGATCATAACTCCATTATTGAAAAGCATATATCCTGTACCAAAGCTTGTTAGGATTCCCATGGCAAAGCAATAGAAAGAAACCATAATATTATTTAGTGTGATTCCCAGGAACATAGGAACTTCGGAAGAGCCGTTATACACTGCCATTGGCTCACCGTTGGCTATGTTATCTAAGGTCATGTCCACATAGCCGTTCCCCAGAATCAAACGGACGAAATCGAGATCACCCGCAGCAGAAACTGCCCCAATCAGCACGCTGACGGTAAAAATGATCAATGAAACCAATAGTTCCCGACGGGCATCATACATGATCTGTGGGATTTCTTGTGTCCAAAAGGTGATGATCCTCGTCCATTTCTCACGTTTGTTCTGGTAAATCTTGTTATGTAGTGCAGAAGCAAGGTTGTTCAGGTAAATGGAAATACGTGAAGTAGGAAAGTGCGTTTGTGCAAACGCCAGATCGGCAGTGAGGTCCGTATATACATCGGCAAGCCGGTCGGGAGACAAGTTTGTTGCTTGCTCCACTACCTTCTCGGCTTCTTTCCATTTATCGATATTCCGACGGATAAACGTTACTTCTTTCATGCTTTTCCAAAGGTTTCAAATAAGTTTTGTCTGAAATCAATAACAAAAGTAAGAGAATAATGATATATTTGCAACGATATACAAAAAATGTTTAATCAGAAATGGCAGAAACTACAATTATTACCGGGCAATTTGTTCGTATCAGCCAAACACCTGCGAGTATTGGTGAGCGACTCATTGCGTTGGTGATCGATTTTATTCTGATAGGCTTCTATGTATATGCAACGGCTACCCTGCTTTCTACACTCCGAATCTCATCGGATTTTATAATGATTCTTATTATGATTGTAGTCTATCTGCCGGTATTAGGCTATTCGTTTCTATGTGAAATGTTCAATCATGGACGAAGTTTCGGGAAAAATCTGATGAACATTCGTGTAGTGAAGGCAGACGGTTCTACGCCCGGCATTAGTTCTTATTTGCTTCGTTGGCTTCTTTTTCCGATTGATAGTCTGCTTACCGGTGGTTTCGGACTATTGGTGGTACTATTAACGAAGAACAGTCAGCGGATGGGGGATCTTGCAGCCGGGACCATGGTTATCAAAGAACAGAACTATCGCAAGATCCATGTCAGCCTTGATGAGTTTGATTATCTGACGAAAGATTATCGTCCCACTTATCCACAAGCAGCCGATTTGTCGCTGGAGCAAATAAATGTTATTACCCGGACATTGCAGGACGGTAAGAAGGATCGTGTGCACCGCATTGCACAATTGGCAAAGAAAGTCCAGGAACTTCTTACCATAACTCCCCGTGATGGTAATCAAGAGCAGTTTCTTCAAACAGTTCTCCGTGATTATCAATATTATGCATTAGAGGAAATCTGATAATTTATAGTCTTTAGAAAGTGTTACCATAGGAAAGAAATTTGTGTCATTCTGTCACAGTATTCTTTATTTTCCTGACTTGTTACTTCAAAAATAATCGCATTCCGGCGTATTTTTTGGATAGACGAATAATAATAATGCGCATTTTCTGCATATTTTTCCGGATTTCAGGGGATTTATGCAAAAAAGGTTATTGTTTATGGGTAAAAGGGTTACTACTTACAAGTAAAAGGGTTACTACTTACAGGTAAAAAGGTTACTACTTATAGGTAAAAGGGTTACGGCATCCGGATTATATGCTTGTTTGTGCACTTTTCAGGGGGTATTTCATTCTAAAAAAAATGTCATGATTTCGATATTTATCTCAAAATCTGCTTCTTGCCATTTTTTATTGGCGTATTTTCATCTTTGTGGGTATCAACCCGGGAATATGGGATTCTCAATAGATTAAAAATGCAAAGTGTCAGAATGTGAGTTCCCTTGTCAACCCGTTTTGATTTTCTATTGTTGATATATTGCGGTGCCGAATAGTACATCAGTTTGCGGTAACTACCTTGGTATGCAACCCCAATAAGTAATTTTATAGAAATATACTGTAGTTTAAGATAATGTGTTTAATAAATATAATTTTATTAATTTTCTTGATTCTTTATTGTCTCTATTCTTTTTTTATTTAATTTTGTCTGCACTATTTTATGTGGGAATTAAACTCAAACCATAATAAATAACAGATAGCTATGACGCAAATAATAGAATTGCAAGGTACGGAGAAACGGTTGTATCAACTTGTAGCTCCTTTAGTAATGAATCCGGAAGTCTTAAAACAGAACTATAATTATCCTTTCCGTACGTCGGAAAGTTTTGTGTGGTTTGTTGCAGTGGATGGAAAAGAAGTTGTAGGTTTTATACCGCTGGAATATAAAAAGCGGGAAGCAGTTATTAATAACTATTATATAAGGAATAATAATGCAGAAGTATTAAAAGCTCTTTTAGAAAAGGTCATAGCCAAAATGGATAAAGATAAATATTTGAGTTCAGTTACATTTGTAGAGCATCAGGAGATATTTAAGGAATTAGGCTTTTCAGTAGAGAAAGAGTGGAAGCGCTATGTGAAAATGAATAAGGAGAATTAAAAATGGGGGAGGCTCAGAAGAATGTATATGAATTAGCACAAGAACGGCTACATATTATATTTAAGGAGTTCGATAACATCTGCGTGTCTTTTTCCGGAGGGAAAGATAGTGGTGTATTACTGAACTTGTGTATTGACTATATCCGGCGCAATAATCTCAAGCGGAAACTTTGTGTTTACCATATGGATTATGAAATCCAGTATAGCATGACAATTGATTATGTAGACCGTATTCTGGAGGCAAACAAGGATATTTTGGAAGTCTATCGAGTGTGTGTGCCTTTTAAAGTCACTACTTGTACCTCTATGTATCAGAATTACTGGCGTCCCTGGGATCCGGAGATGGAAGAAATATGGGTGCGGCAGATGCCAAAGGGAAGTATGGACGTAAAGAGCTTTCCCTTTTATACCGATGCAATGTGGGACTATGAATTCCAAATGCACTTTGCCAAGTGGTTGCATGAAAAAAGAGATGCGGTTCGTTCTTGTTTTCTAATCGGTATTCGTACACAGGAGAGCTTCAATCGCTGGCGCAGTATTCATCTTGCGCGGAAATATCAAATGTATCATAATTATCGTTGGACTTCTAAGATAGGAAACGATATTTTCAATGCATATCCTATATTCGATTGGAAAACGACGGATATCTGGGTGGCTAATGGAAAATTCGGATGGGATTATAATCATTTATATGATTTATATTATAAAGCTGGCGTTAACATTGAACGTCAACGTGTAGCAAGTCCATTTCTATGTGAAGCTCAGGAAAGTCTTCGGCTTTATAAAGTAATTGACCCTACTACCTGGGGTAAGATGGTGGGCCGTGTGAACGGGGTGAACTTTACTGGAATTTATGGCGGAACACATGCTATGGGATGGCAAACCGTTCGCTTGCCGAAGGGGTATACCTGGAAAGAATTTATGCAGTTCCTGCTTTCTACATTGCCTGAGAGTACCCGGCGTAATTACTTGAAGAAATTGACCGTTAGTATTGAATTCTGGCGTACGAAAGGCGGATGCCTTAGTGAAGAGACCATTCAAAAGCTTAGGGATGCCGGTGTGTCGCTGGAAGTAGTGAATACTACTAATTACAAGACACATAAGAAACCTGTGAAGATGGACTATCTGGACGATATTGAAATTTCTGAGTTTCGTGAGATTCCAACTTATAAGAGAATGTGTGTCTGTATCCTGAAAAACGATCATGCCTGCAAGTATATGGGGTTTGCCTTAAACAAAGAAGAAGCATACAAACGAGATAAAATAATGGAACAATTCAAAAATATGATGTTATGAGTGTAGATCAAAGTCCGGTATATGCTGTGAAAGCTGTACCGTTGGAAAAAATAGTGGCGAATGATTATAATCCCAACATCGTGGCGCCTCCTGAAATGAAACTATTGGAACTTTCTATTTGGGAAGATGGTTTTACGATGCCTTGTGTATGTTACTACGATAATGAAACTGACCGTTATATATTGGTTGATGGATATCATCGTTATAGCGTGTTGAGAAGTTCTAAACGTATTTATCAACGGGAAAATGGTTTGCTGCCTGTAGTGGTGATTGATAAAGAACTTTCTAACCGCATGGCGTCTACCATTCGGCATAATCGTGCGCGTGGCTCACATAATATAGAGTTGATGTGTCACATTGTGGCTGAGTTGGATAAAGCAGGCATGTCCGATCAATGGATTATGAAAAATATTGGCATGGATCGGGATGAATTACTCCGTTTGAAGCAGATTTCCGGTTTGGCGGATTTGTTTTCGGACAAGAGTTTTAGTATTCCGAACCCGGTTGAAACACCGGTTCCCGAAGAATAAAATGCCCAAAATGGGCATTTTTGTTTCTATTATGTTCTTTTGTTATCCTTAACAAGTGAAATATCCGGTTACAAACTTGCATAAGTTAACCAAATCTCCTACTTTTGCCAACATAAACAAACGAACAGGTTACATGTGTCTTCGGGCATTATAAAATTCTTACATGAAAAAAATATTGGTTAGCGGAGGTGCCGGGTTTATAGGGTCGCACTTATGCACAAGGTTAATAAATGAAGGGCATCATGTCATATGCTTGGATAACTTATTTACCGGTGTAGAAACGAATATAGAGCATCTGAAGAACAATTCTCATTTTGAATTTGTGAATCATGATGTAGAATTTCCCTATCTCATTGAAGGCCTTGATGAGATTTATAACTTGGCTTGTCCGGCATCACCAATACATTACCAATATGATGCGATCAAAACGATTAAGACTTCCGTACTGGGAGCTATTAATATGTTGGGGTTGGCGAAGAAGACAAATGCTAAGATTTTACAAGCGTCAACAAGTGAAGTATATGGTGATCCAGTAGTACATCCTCAGGTAGAAAGTTATTGGGGAAATGTGAATCCGATTGGCATCAGATCTTGTTATGATGAAGGAAAACGTTGTTCTGAGACTTTGTTTATGGATTATCATCGTCAAAACAATATTCGTATTAAAATAATTCGTATCTTTAACACGTATGGTCCGCGGATGTTGCCGAATGATGGTAGAGTCGTTTCTAATTTTGTTGTTCAGGCACTGCAAAACCATGATATAACAATCTATGGGACAGGGGATCAGACTCGAAGCTTTCAGTATATTGATGACTTGATAGAAGGAATGGTGCGAATGATGAATACAGAGGATGAATTTATTGGCCCGGTAAACCTTGGAAATCCGAATGAATTTTCCATTCTTGAACTAGCTGAAAAAGTCATCCAATTAACAGGATCTAAATCGAAGTTGGTATTTAAGCCGCTTCCGCATGATGATCCGAAACAGCGCCAACCTGATATTACGCTGGCAAAAGAGAAACTGAATTGGCAGCCAACAATTGAATTGGGAGATGGCTTGCAGAAGATAGTGGAATATTTTAAGGAATATCGTTATAGAAATTAATAGATAAACGGGAAAACAATATAGTATAAGATGAATATGGAAATAAATCCTTCTGAGTACAAGATTCTCATCGTTGACGATGTGATGTCCAACGTTTTGTTGTTGAAAGTACTCTTAACAAATGAAAAATTTGCTATCGCTACGGCAAGTAACGGTCGGCAAGCATTAGAGCAGGTAGATAAGGAAAACCCGGATTTGGTGTTGCTGGACGTGATGATGCCGGACATGAGTGGTTTTGAGGTGGCACAGCATTTGAAAGCAAACCCTAAGACCGCAGATATTCCTATCATCTTCCTGACTGCGCTAAACAGCACGACGGACATTGTAAAAGGTTTCCAGGTGGGAGCGAATGACTTTATCTCCAAACCTTTCAATAAGGAAGAGCTGATTATTCGTGTAACCCACCAGATTTCGCTGGTAGCTGCCAAACGCATTATTTTGAATAAGACCGAAGAGCTGCAACGTACCATTGCCGGACGTGATAAACTTTATTCGGTGATTGCTCATGATTTGCGTTCTCCTATGGGTTCTATCAAGATGGTGCTGAACATGCTGATACTGAATCTGCCGGCTGAGAAGATCGGTGATGAGATGTATGAGCTGTTGACAATGGCAAACCAGACGACAGAAGATGTATTCTCATTGCTGGATAACTTGCTGAAGTGGACGAAGAGCCAGATTGGTAAGTTGAATGTAGTATATCAGGATATTGATGTGGTAGAAGTTGTGGATGGAGTGATAGATATCTTTAATATGGTAGCTGGTCTGAAGAAGATTACCATCCGTGAAGAGAAACCGGAGAAACTGGCTGTATCTGCAGATATAGATATGCTGAAAACCGTGGTACGCAACTTGATAAGCAACGCTATTAAGTTCAGCAACGAAAATTCTGAAGTGTTGGTAAAACTGGAGGAAAAAGATGGTATGGCGGTAGTCAGTGTGCAAGATCACGGGTGTGGTATTGACGAAGAAGGACAAAAGAAACTGCTGCATACAGATACACACTTCAGTACCTTCGGTACAAACAATGAAGAAGGTTCCGGTTTGGGATTACTCTTGTGTCAGGACTTTGTAGTGAAGAATGGTGGTAAGTTGTGGTTTACTTCCAAAAAAGGTGAAGGTTCTATATTCAGCTTCTCACTCCCGTTGAAAAAGTAAATATTGTATTAAAGACAGACCGTCTGTTTCATGCAAACAGACGGTCTGTTTTTTTATCGCCTGCATAGCTCTCTGAAATCACAGAACTCACATTTCTTGGTATCTTCAGTTTGGGTGAAAGCTTCTTCCGGATTGTATATTTCTTGTAAAAGAGTTTGCAGGCGTTCACGAAATTCATCTTCATAGAAAGCAAAGTTATTGACCGGCATCTTGGGTTGGCGTGCTTCTCCCATTTCAATAACAGGGGAATACGTCTCTGACGCTGCTCGATGAATATAAAGTAGGGAAGGGGCTACCTTCAATGACTGCTTGCGGCACATAATAGAAGCATACAAGAAAGTCTGAAAAATGTAATTCGGACGTCCGTCGGCAGGTGTGAATAGCTGCTTGATGTTTTCGGGTGTCTTTGGGCTACCTCCTGTTTTATAGTCTACTATACGCAAAGTGTCGTCTTTGCTATCTATACGGTCAATGGTACCACCGATGTTCAATGCTAACTTTCCTTGCGGAGTTTCGATTTCTATAATTTCCGTTACCTTCTTTTCCATGCCTTCCATAAAGAAAGGTGCATATTGCAGATCGTTACGCAGCAGTTGGCGGAGATAAGATGTGATTACTTTGGCATTAATAAGCTGCGTACCGTTAAATTCCGGCTTTTCGGTGAGGGCTACGTGGAAGAACTCCTCTTTGAAAGCGGTATCTACATAGTTCTGTAATTTTATATCATTGCGCAATACTTGCTCCAAATCATCTTTTCGAATTTCTTTTCCGTTTGCAGTCAAATCTTTATAGACTAATTCGGCTGCACGGTGGAAAATTGTACCAAACAGAGCAGAGTCTATTTCAGCGCTTACTTCATCGGGAGCTTTTAGGCCAGCTACATAGCGGTAATAGAATTTCAATCTGCAATCCAGATAAGTATTAAGTGCTGAAGGTGAAAACAGGGATTTCGGATGACGATTCACATCATACCTTTCGTACATTCTCGTTATGATCTCCGGTGTTTTCTCAACGCGAATTTCTCTACCACTTTGGGGAGATTGTCCGGCTTCAAGGTATTCTCGTGAGATGCTGTGTGGAGATTCAACAAGAAATTGCAACATGAAACGAGACATTTCTCCGCGATTCAATCCTTCTGAAGCAGTATTATATAATAAGGTGACATTTTCGGCACGTTGTATCAGGCGGTAGAAGTAATACGCATATAGGGCATTCTTATGTTCGATAGTAGTCATGCCGAAAGCTTTCCTCAGATTGTATGGAATAAAGGAAGAATCACCACCTGCTTTGGGCAGCTGCCCTTCGTTGAGAGAAAGCATAATAAGATTACGAAAGTCGAGATTACGTGTTTCCAATACTCCCATCACCTGCATACCAATAGCAGGCTCGCCATGGAAAGGAATGTTTGAAGTGGCAAGTAATCGGCAGAGCAGACGTCTCAATGTTTCAATTTGTATGTTCAATTCTCCATTGTCAATCAGGTTCAGCAGACGGTTGATGAGAGTATAACTTTTAAATAGAGACTCCCGGTAAAGTTGGTTGAAGATATCATCTGTTTCTTGTTCTTTCCGATAGAGGACAGCTACTGCACGTAACATCTCCGTGAGGTATTGGCAAAGGGCTGAAAGACTTGTTTTAGGCGTGAATATTTGTTCCAAAAAAGTATCTTGCTTTAGCTCGGAAGGTAAGGGGAAGAATCGGTTGTCTCTTGTTAATTGTTTCTCTAAACCTTCAGCAGAAGTGGAGAGCTGACGTGTATAGGGATGCTTCAGTACAGACTGTACAGCTTCGTATTGATAGCGTCCCGTATCTCTGCGATAACCTGTAGTCTGCAATTCGACGAGTGCACTGACGAAACTGTATACGGGTGTTTGTGCCAAAGGAAATCCCATGGTTATATTTACATTCTTTACTTCAGGTGGAATGGAATGAAGTACAGGTAGCAGAAGTGCCTCATTACAAAGAACTACTGCATTTTCTTTCTCTTTCACAGGAGTCTCCTGTAGGTCTCTTTTCGTTACGGAACGTATCCATTCCGGTAGATAACGTGCTTGTGCATTCTCAGTCGGAGCAGAGATGAAACGTACATTTTTAGGTTTCCGCAATGTATCAAAAACTGCTTCCGGCAATTCGTTGGGGAATAATTTCAGATTACGAAGAATGAATTCTCCTGCCTCGTGTGTGTAGGGAGGTGTGTTTTCACGGGGCAGGCGGGTGTAGAAGACATCATAATCCCAATAAAATAATGCTTTTCCGGCCTCGCGCAAGCGTTCAAAGAACTTGGTTTCTACTTTGTTTAATACGTTGAAACCAACAAAAACGTAATGCTCATACTTTAGTTTATCCGACTGTAATTCCTCCATTACATAGCGGTACATCATACCTTCGTAAGCAATGCCAAGTTCTTCAAGATTACGGCGATAATGGTGATAGATATCGCCTAATTTATCCCATAGAGAAATGAATTTCTCCTTAAGCTGTGTCCGGCGCTCAATAGAGAAATTTTGGAAAAACTGACGAATGGCTTCTTCCTGCTCGGAGTCAAGGAAGTCGTAATCGTCCATTATATTTTTCAAATCCTGCAGGTTAGAGAATAACCGGTCGGCATCTACAAGATTTTTGTCCACATCGTCAAAATCACTGATAAGTAATTCGCCCCAGAAGTAGAAATCATCGAGTGTTTCTTCGCTGCGGGTTTCTTCACGGAAGACTTTATAGAGTTCGCATACCAACCGGATAGGGTCTCCGGATTTCCACGGGGAGAGTTGCCGGAACAGTTCGCTGATACTGACATAGGCAGGCGACCATATAGGGCGGTCGCTCTGCATTGCCAGATATTCGTTGAAGAACAGGCTGGCACGTTTATTGGGGAAAACGATGGCTACTCTTGAAAGATCGTTTCCTATCTTTTGGTAAAGGTCTTGGGCTACTAATTGGAGAAATGTTTGCATACTACCGTTGTATCTATACTTTTTCTATTAAATCTTCTTCCACATACCAAAGGTATCCTTTTATGTTTTCTTTCAGATACCCCATGCGAGTGAGCAATTGCATATATCCTTGCACTTGCTTATTATACTTTTTGTTTTGTTTTCCGAATTTGAAATCTATAACGACAATTTCATTGCCGCGCATCATTACACGGTCGGGTCGGCGGGTATGTAGCTCACCCCTTTCCTGCCAGATGATATCACATTCATTGAACAGGTGCCAGTTCCCCGAATACCAGTCTTGAACTTGGAGAAGCGAGAATGCATGATGGGTCAGTTCCCGGATTGACTTTTCCGTTTCGGGTTTGCCGATAATACCTTCAAAGACAAGTTGGTCAATAGCATTATCAATGTCTTCCTCTGTTTCAATGGCTGAGAAAAGAGTATGTAAAAGCCGTCCCCGGTTTATGAAGCGATTGTCGGATTCTTCTTCATCAACTCCCTGAATAAAGTCCGCAGAACGGTTCGACTGTCGGAATTCTATATCATGCCTCATGCTTTCCATGTGTACCGGGAGTTTGTCAGGCTTTTGTGCAAGGCGATTGGCAGAAGTCTTAGGGGGGTCGGGCAGGTGCTCATCTGTTCCTGTGTACTTTGATGGACAGAGTTCTCCATTTTCATAAGGTTCTTTTTCATCCCAGTTTTCGTCACCTTCCCGGGCGGCTACTTGTGGCAGAGCATTGGCCAATAATTCCGACATGGTACCTTTTTGCCCTTTCTTGCACCAGAAAATTAGATTCTTTCCGGCACGGGTGAAAGCTACATAAAGTAGGTTCAGGTTATCTACCCAGAGTTGCAGGCGTTCATCCAGATAATTTTGCCGATATACAGATTCCGCCATGGTAGAGGAATAATTTACCGGAACGATGTCGAGTGTACTGAATGGTGCTTCCGTAGGCGAACACCATATCAACTGATTATTAGTTTCATTCTCGAGCTTCCAGTCACAGTAAGGAATGAGAACGGTATGAAATTCCAGTCCTTTTGATTTATGAATGGAAAGGATACGGATGCCGTCCATTTCTCCACTGGGGATAGTCTTATTACATAATGTTTCGTTCCAGTAGCGGATAAATGCGTCCAGGTCTGAAGAATTATTTTGAAGGTATTCAGTGACAGCATCGAAGAAAGAAAAAAGATAAGCATCCTGCTCTTCAATCCGTTTCATTTCAAACAGACTGAATAATTCTTCCAACAATTCGTAAAGTGGCATTAACCGGAGAGTTTCCATACCTGTGACGAATGCTTCGGGCAGTGCTTCTTCAGGTTTCGCGGTCAGTAAGCTGTCCCAGTCACCTCCCTGTTTTTTGATTCCTGATTCATAGTTCATCATGAGTGATGCGCACGCCACCTTGTCTTCCGGATTGGATAAGTAGCGTAAGGCATCTATCAACATACAGATGGCCTGTGAAGCATCCAGTCGGAATGCCTCGTCCGAGACGACAGACAGGTGCATGGTCTTGTCAAAATAGTCAGCAATGGGAGGGATGTTTTTATTTTTGCGTACCAGAATGGTGATATCGTTTAGCTTCACGCCTGCTTCCAGCAACCGCTGCACTTCTTCTCCTAACGAGAGAATGGTGAGTTCTGTATAGTCATGCTCTTCGTCCGGTTCCAGAAAGGTTGCTTTGATGTATCCTTTAGCTTCCGTTCGTGGCGATTCCTGGGCAACATCTGCATAAGCCCGTTGCAGGGGGTGGCAGTCTTCTTGCAGCTCTTTCAGGTGGAGCATATTTAGATATTCCACGGCTGCGGTAAATAAGTTATTATTGAAGCGGATGACATTCGTTTCACTTCGACGGTTGGTCTTTAGTGTTTCTACACGTACCGGGAAAGGGAAAGAAGCATCTTTGGTACCCAGCGCGTTCAATATCCCCCAGTCGCCGTTTCGCCAGCGATAGATAGATTGTTTCACATCTCCTACGATCAAACTGTTTGCTCCTTGTGAAAGACCTTCAAGTAGTAGAATTTTGAAGTTATCCCATTGCATCCGGCTGGTGTCCTGAAACTCATCGATCATTACGTTTCGTATATTGGCACCGATTTTTTCGAATACGAAAGAAGAATCCCCATCTCGTACCAGATTATGGAGCAGTGCATTCGTATCTGATAATAGGAAGCGGTTATGTTCCCGATTCAGTTCACGCACTTCTTCGTCGATATGGGCAAGTAACTGTAATTTATTCAAATGTTGCAGGGACAGTCGGCAACTATTTACGATCTTGTTGTTTCTTGGTCTGAAAGTTTCAGCATCCTGTAATAACGGGAGTAAGCTTGTTTCGGCCAGCCGAATAATTTCGTTCTTCTGCGCAGATGTTTTGGTAGCCCAGTTTTTGGCATCATCCAGACTGTTCTTTAGTGTGGCATTTACTGTATCTTTGTCTGATAAACGTCCATCCCTCAGTTTGCGAAAATAGCTGCCTATGCCTCGTGCCCCACCTTTCAGATCTTCCGGTGTGAGGGCATGTGCTTCCAGTTCGCCAATGAATTGGTCGTAGAAACCTTTCATTTGTTCCAGAGCTTCCGTTTCCATTTCCCTCAGTTCATTACGGTATAGCTTGATAGTATTGGGATCTTTCAGTTGTTGGCGGAGTCCTTCACCTTGTTCTATATAACCTTCATCGAAGATATTCCAGCCAAAGCGTTTGATTTCATTGGATACATTCCAGCGTTTATCATCGGCAATACGCTCATTGATATAGTCCAGTAGCCAGGCCAGTACCGGAGAGGATGGAGTTAGTTTCTCTATCAGGCTATCCACTGCATCACTCAGAACTTCGGTATTATTCAGTTCGATATTGAGGTTCGGGCTTAGTTCCAGTTCGCGTGCCAGATTACGCATCACGGATTGGAAAAAAGAGTCGATGGTTTCCACCCGGAACCGACTGTAATCATGCAACATGTACTGTAAGGCGGTTCCGGCTGCCAGGCGGATATCGTCTTCAGACAGATTCTTCCATTGTAAGTCTTCTCGGATACGATTCAAGTAGGGTTCGGATGCCGGGTCGCTTACCCAGATTCCGTAGAGTTGTTGCAGGATGCGCTCTTTCATCTCTGCCGTAGCTTTATTGGTGAAGGTTACGGCAAGTATTTGCCGGTAAGCTCTGGGGTTGAGTATCAAGTGCTTGATGTACTCTACAGCGAGGGTAAATGTCTTTCCAGAACCGGCTGAGGCTTTATATACTAATAATTCCATGTAAGTTTGCGAAATTGAACTTTGGTACAAACATACGCAAAAAGCATGAATTAGAGGGTATGTCTGTGGCAATTCTATCTATTAATTTTGATTCACTTGAGGGGTATGGACATAAAAAAAGGAGTACCGCTGTACTCCAACCTTTGTTAACCTTAAATCTAATACTATGAAAAACACATTGCAAAGATACGGACTTTTGGAATACTTGCAAATTATCCAAAAGAAAAAGTATGTTTTATAACACTTATTAGCCAAAACGACTTCTTATTCTATTTATTTTAAGGAAAATGACAGTCTCTTTTATCTTCTACCTATCAACTCCGTACCAACACCGTATCAAGTCCGTACCAAGTCCAAGCGTATAGATACGGAGCGAATACGGACTTGGCACGGTTCGGATAGTCGGGAAGAGAGAAAGCAACACAGATGTGTTATGTTTTCTCTTTCAACATATCCTCCATTTTCAGCAATTCGTCCCGATATTGTGCTGCTTCGATGAAGTCGAGCTTCTTGGCAGCCTCCTGCATGAGTTTTCGGGTACGTTCGATACTCTTTTCCAGTTGCGGACGGGACATGTATTGCACAATAGGGTCGGCAGCAATGCTGGCGGAACTTTCTTGCTCGACATAGGGACGGGGAGTGGTTGTTCCTTTTTCGGTAAAGCCATTTTCCTGTGCAGTATTGGGCGCAAATACATTGAGGTTCTTCGCCTTTTTGATTTGTTGAGGAGTGATACCATGTTCCTCATTATATTTTAGTTGCTTTTCACGGCGACGGTTGGTTTCGTCAATTGTCAATTGCATGCTTTCTGTGATACGGTCGGCATACATGATAACCATACCGTTTACATTTCGGGCGGCACGTCCGGCAGTCTGCGTCAGTGAGCGGTGTGAGCGTAGGAAACCTTCCTTGTCTGCATCAAGAATTGCCACGAGTGAGACTTCCGGCAGGTCTAATCCTTCACGCAACAGATTGACACCGATAAGTACATCGTATAAACCTTCACGCAAGTCACTCATAATCTTGACGCGTTCCAATGTATCTACATCGCTATGGATATAGTTGCATTTCACATTGTTATTCAGCAGGAATTCTGCCAATTCTTCTGCCATGCGCTTAGTAAGTGTAGTGACCAGCGTACGTTCGTGCTTTTCGATACGAATCTGGATTTCCTCCATGAGATCGTCTATCTGATTGTGGCTGGAACGTACTTCGATAATCGGATCCAGTAAGCCTGTAGGGCGAATAACCTGTTCCACAACAACGCCTTCCGACTGAATCAATTCATAATTGGCAGGTGTGGCACTTACATAAATTACTTGTTTTGCCATTTCCTCAAACTCCTCAAATTTCAATGGACGATTGTCCATGGCAGCCGGAAGGCGGAAACCATATTCTACAAGGTTGATTTTACGGGCACGGTCACCACCATACATGGCACGTATCTGAGGTACGCTCACATGGCTTTCATCTATAACGATCAGGAAGTCTTCCGGGAAGAAGTCCAATAAACAATAGGGACGACTACCGGCACTACGGCCGTCAAAGTAGCGCGAATAGTTTTCAATGCCGGAACAATGACCTAATTCGCGTATCATTTCCATATCGTATGTCACCCGTTCCTGGAGGCGCTTTGCTTCAAAGGGACGTCCTTCACTTTCAAACCATTGCACCTGTTTATGCAGGTCATCTTCTATCTCGTGGATAGCCCGCAGAGTGGCCTCTTTGGAAGTCATGAAGAGGTTGGCCGGATAAATTTTGTATGCGTCGAAACGAGCGATGGTCACACCGCTTATCGGATCGACTTCTTCGATACTGTCTATTTCATCTCCCCAGAAAATAATGCGTAGCAGATTATCTGCATAAGCCAGATAGATGTCTACTGTATCTCCTTTCACACGGAAGTTTCCGCGGTTCAGATCAATATCATTGCGTACATAGAGGCTGTCTACCAGACGACGTAGGAAAACATTCCGGCTGAATGCCTTTCCTTGTTGTACTTCTATCACATTCTCATAGAAATCTGACGGATTTCCCATACCGTATATACAAGATACAGAAGACACCACTACCACATCTTTCCGGCCTGAGAGTAGGGAAGAGGTGGCTGCAAGTCGCAGTTTGTCTATCTCATCATTGATGGCAAGGTCCTTTTCTATATAGGTATCCGAAGACGGCAAATAAGCTTCGGGTTGGTAATAATCATAATAAGAAACGTAATACTCTACAGCATTATTGGGGAAGAAAGCTTTAAACTCACTGTAAAGCTGCGCTGCCAATGTTTTGTTATGGCTCAATATTAACGTTGGTTTATTGATATTGGCAATCACATTGGCTATGGTGAACGTCTTTCCCGAACCGGTGACACCAAGTAATGTTTGTGCAGGAACCCCCTGAAGTACGCCCTCAGTGAGCTCTGCAATAGCTTCCGGCTGATCTCCGGTTGGCTTATAGGCAGATGTTAATTCAAATTTATTCATTTTCTCTCCTTATGGACGGCAATATTCGGGAAAATACTTGAGATAAACAAAATTTTTTTATTCCTTTGCAGGAAATAAGAATTAATAATAACCATCAATGTAATACAACAAAGACATGATTTGGAATGAAAGCATCGAATGTATGGATCGTGAAAGCCTTCGCAAAATCCAGAGCATTCGCCTCAAAAAGATTGTGGAGCATGTTTATCACAACACTCCTTTCTACCGTAAAAAAATGCAGGAACTGGGAATTACCCCGGACGATATTAACAGTATAGACGATATCGTAAAACTTCCTTTTACTACAAAATACGACTTGCGCGATAATTATCCTTTCGGACTTTGTGCTGTACCAATGAGCCAGATCGTACGTATCCATGCCTCGTCCGGTACCACAGGAAAACCTACTGTAGTGGGATACACCCGTAAGGACTTGTCTTCTTGGGCAGAATGCCTTTCACGTGCATTTACAGCATACGGTGCAGATAGTTCCGACTTTTTTCATGTGGCTTACGGATATGGCTTGTTTACCGGTGGTCTGGGTGCACATGCAGGTGCGGAGAACATAGGTGCTTCTGTTATTCCGATGTCAAGTGGTAACACAGAGAAGCAGATTACTTTAATGCATGATTTTGGTTCTACGGTGCTTTGCTGTACGCCTTCGTATGCTCTTTATCTAGCGGATGCCATTAAAGACTCCGGTCTTCCACGCGAAGAGTTCAGGTTGAAGATTGGTGCTTTTGGTGCAGAACCCTGGACAGAGAATATGCGTAATGAAATTGAAGAAAAATTAGGTATAAAAGCCTATGATATATATGGATTGAGTGAAATAGCCGGTCCTGGTGTGGGGTATGAGTGTGAATGTCAGCATGGTACTCACCTCAATGAAGATCATTATTTTCCTGAAATTATCAATCCGAATACATTGGAACCTGTGGCTCCGGGTGAAACGGGTGAACTGGTCTTTACGCATCTGACTAAAGAGGGGATGCCTTTGTTGCGTTATCGCACCAAGGACCTAACCGCTCTGCATTATGACAAATGTACTTGTGGACGTACGCTTGTTCGTATGGATCGCATCCTCGGTCGTAGTGATGATATGCTTATTATTCGTGGAGTCAATGTATTCCCGACTCAGATAGAATCCGTTATCCTTGAAATGCCGGAATTTGAGCCGCATTACCTTCTGATTGTAGACCGTAAGAACAATACTGATACTATGGAGTTGCAGGTTGAAGTACGCCCGGAATACTATTCGGATGAAATAAACAAGATGCTAGCGTTAAAGAAGAAATTAGCAGCTCGCCTGCAGAGCGTACTTGGGCTGGGAGTAGATGTACGTCTGGTAGAACCTCGCAGCATTGAACGCAGTGTTGGTAAAGCTAAACGGGTGATTGATAATCGGAAACTTTAATTAATTATAAATTATGAATTATAAATTATTAATTTCCTGTGGGATGTCCGTAATTTATCATTCATCATTCATCATTCATCATTAATAATTAAGATCATGGTAGCAAAACAACTTTCTATTTTCCTTGAAAACAAGTCTGGCCGTCTGACCGAAGTGACTGAAGTGCTTGCGAAAGAAGGTGTCAATCTTTCCGCTCTCTGTATTGCCGAGAATGCTGATTTTGGTATTCTTCGTGGCATTGTATCTGAACCGGATAAGGCATATAAAGCTTTGAAAGATAATCATTTTGCAGTGAATGTAACGGATGTGGTAGGCATTAGTTGTCCCAATATTCCGGGATCATTGTCAAAGGTTCTGCGTTTCTTGTCCGATGAAGGTGTTTTCATCGAATACATGTATTCGTTTGCTAATGGTAACACTGCTAATGTTATCATCCGTCCCAATGACATGGAGAACTGCATCCGTGTGCTGACTGAAAAGAAAGTGGACCTGCTTGCAGCAAGTGATTTGTATAAATTATAATGACCGTTATTTTCGACTGTTCATTATTCCGTTTTGTCGTGAATAGACGGGCGTTTGTCGGTCAATGTCTGGTTTTTGAAAAATTAAGGTTCGTATCGTTGCTTTATTCGATGCGAACCTTTATCTTTGCACATTATTTGAAAAGCTAAGAATGAAGAAGAACATCTTAATAACTTTGCTTGCAGCAATATTGCTCTCCTCGTGTGGAGAGTACAATAAACTGTTAAAAAGCACCGACTATGAATATAAGTATGAGGCGGCAAAGAACTACTTCGCAAAAGGGCAGTACAACCGTGCTGCAACGTTGCTTAATGAGTTAATTGCTATCCTCAAGGGTACAGACAAAGCAGAGGAATCCCTCTACATGCTGGGTATGAGCTATTATAACCAGAAAGACTACCAAACGGCAGCTCAGAGTTTTATCCAATATTATAATGTATATCCTCGCGGTACGTTTGCTGAATTGGCACGTTTCCATGCAGGTAAGGCATTGTATCTGGATACTCCGGAACCTCGTCTCGACCAGTCTGGTACTTACAGTGCTATTCAGCAGTTGCAGATGTTCATGGAATACTTCCCGCAGAGTTCAAAGAAAGATGAAGCTCAGGATATGATATTCAAATTGCAGGATAAGTTGGTAATGAAAGAGTATCTTTCAGCCAGAATGTATTACAATTTGGGTAACTATTTGGGAAATAACTATCAGTCTTGTGTGATTACTGCGCAAAATGCTTTGAAGGATTATCCTTATACGAATCTTCGCGAAGATCTGTCTATTCTTATTCTGCGTGCCAAATATGAAATGGCCATTTATAGTGTGGAAGATAAGAGAGCAGAGCGCTATCGTGAAACGGTGGATGAATATTATGCTTTCAAGAATGAGTTTCCTGAAAGTAAATATATGAAGGAAGCCGAGAAGATATTTAAGGATTCCGAGAAGATGTTGAATGAGGATAAGCAAACAGATATAGGATAATATTAATTTAGATATTTATGGATTATAAGAAGACAAATGCTCCTGGCACCACGGTTACCCGTGACATGATGGAGTTGTGTGCAGATACCGGTAACGTGTATGAAACCGTAGCTATTATAGGTAAGCGTGCAAATCAGATCAGTGTAGAGATCAAGAATGATCTTTCTAAGAAACTGGCAGAGTTTGCTTCCTATAATGACAATCTGGAAGAAGTGTTCGAGAATCGGGAGCAGATTGAAATTTCACGCTACTATGAGAAATTGCCGAAACCGACATTGATTGCAACGCAGGAGTACGTTGAAGGTAAGATCTACTATCGTAACCCGGCTAAGGAAAAAGAAAAATTACAGTAAATGAAATTACTACGGAGGTGTGTTCAGGTAAAGTTTGCTTGGGCACACCTCTGTTGTTTTAATCAAGGAAAAGAACAATGATACAACGTATTCAATCTATTTATTTATTAATAGTGACAGGCTTGCTGATAGCTGCCATGTGTTTGCCTGTAGGACAGTTTATTGCTTCAGACGGAGTGACTGCATATATTTTTAAGCCGTTGGGTGTGACGCTGACGGAAGATACCTTTCAATCTACGTGGGGCTTATTCGGAATTTTATTCTTAAGTACAGTCGTGGCATTCTGTACTATCTTTCTCTTTCGTAACCGAATGCTGCAGGTTCGTATGACGGTATTTAATAGTATTTTATTGATCGGGTATTATGCAGCATTTTTTGTATTTATGTTTATGCTGAAAGATGATTTGGATGCAATGACTTTCCAGTTAGGTTGGGCACTTTGCCTTCCTGCTATTTCTGTCATTTTAAATTATCTGTCTTTCCGTGCTATCTATCGTGATGAGGTAATGGTGAAAGCAGCTGACCGATTGAGATAAAAGATATAAATAACAGAAAGCGCCCCGGAACTTTTATATAAAAGTTCCGGGGCGCTTTCTGTTATTTATATCTTAGAATTATTTCTTGAGATCGAACAGGTAAGTTATCTTAGCCACTATAGTGCCATGTGCCGAACGTGAGAAATAGTCTTTCTTGGTACTCTTATAAAAGTCGGATAAGGCATAATAATATCTTCCTTCCACGAGGAAATTTCCGGCTTTAGTACGTAGCTCCAGTCCTGCCCCTCCCGTAATACCATAATCGAATTTATTTTCCACATCCTTATCATGCTGTTCCGGGGTTGTGAAATTTTCCCACGCATCGTTTTTCTTTCTGGTATCGCTAATAAAGAAGCCTATTTGTGGACCTGCATGGATAAAAAATTGTACTCCACGGTCTTTACCAAAAGCCAAATGTGCCAGAAGCGGGATTTCCACATAATTCATTGTACGCGTATATTCCAGTTCAGGGTGATCTTCATCAAATTCGCTCCAGCCATGTTGTGAGAAATTTAATTCCACTTGCGCACCGCAAATCATACTGAAGTACTTTTCAGAGATATAGCGCATTGTCAGACCGCCATTGATGCCCATCAGGTTTTTTTGCCGGACAGTAGGAGAGAAGCTGACGCTATTGATATTGATACCGCCGTTGAAACCTACTGCTAAGTTATGGCGTTGTTCGCCTATCTGTGCACTGCCGGGCAAAGCCCATACGGTAAGTAGCAGGACGGCTCCTATAATGCTTTTTATCTTCATTGTCTTTGAATTTAAAAACTTCTGTTATCAATCATAATCCAGTTTCACCAATTCATAATTTTTGGTGAAGCGTACAAAGAATACTTTCTTGTTGATGAAGCCACCCCAATTGTTTACGCGTTGGAACTTGAATCCGGTTTGAATAGGCACCAGATCCATGAGTTGCATATTTTTCTCTAACTCGGAACCATAGCGTGATAAGCCTTTCAGGAAGAAATAACCGGTATCAAAGCCTAACATTCCATATTTGGGGTAACGCTCATCCATCTCTTTACCATACCATCTGCGGTAGTTCTTGGTGAAGCTGATAGCCGCAGGTAACAAATTGTTGGTATAGAATGATGAATAGAAGTAAGTATCCAGTTCAAAGAAGGTTTCTAAGTGATCCTTGGTGTAGGTTTGCCATTCCGGATAACCAAACAGATGGATGTTACTTTCCGGATTCTCACGAACCAATAGGGTGAGTTGAGGTAGTATTTTTATCAGAGTCACATTGCTTCCCGATGTAGGGATGAATATATTTTCCCGATCAGAGCGTAACACTGTTTTCAGGGATTCTACCGTTGCATCCTCTTTCAGGGATTTCATTGGGATAGAGCGATTCTTTAGTTCATCCTTTAGTCCTTTGATAAATTCGGCTTTATCTTTTGTGCCTGTACTGGCCTCTATAAAGATGACATTGGCATTCGGGAATTGGCGAACGAAGTGGTCATATACTTCTGAGTAAAGATATGACTGGGGAGTGTTAATCTGATAGATGGCAGGGTTGCGGAATACACTGTTATCTTTTGATGAGAATGGTACCACGAGCCGAATATCATTTTTCTGGGCGAAATCAGCCAGTGGCTTGACTTGTTGTGGATATAACGGACCGAAAATAATATCCATATCCTTCATCTCCTTTTTGGAGAGGATCGGATTCAGAGAAACATTTTCAGGACCGGAATTATAAGCGTACAAATCAATGGAAACTCCGCTGCGTTTCAAACTGTCTACTGCCATGAGGAAGCCTTCATAATATTCTATCACACGGGCAGCCTCGCTCTTGGAAACATCCAAGAAAGGAAGAATCAGGGCAGCTTTAATCGTACTGAAACGTTCAGTTGTTTTCTTGTTCTCACTGAATAATTGGGTGTCACTGGGCACTACCTGTGGCTGGGTAGGCTTCTCTACTTGCGCAGTAGGATAAGGAATACAGAGGAAAGTACCTTTCTTTATTTTGTTTTCACCTTTCAATTCCGGGTTGGCTGCTATCAGTTCTGCTTCGGAAATACCATACTCACGACTGATACTGTAAACAGTTTCTTTCCGCTTAACTTTGTGCATATCCCGGCAACGAGATTGTACAGGTCCCTGAATTAAGGGAATTGCAGGCTCATTAACGGTTTCCGTAGTAATTATACCTGCTTCGCTGACGGAAGGTATGCGTATTACCTGTCCGATGCGAAAATTCTCAGCACTCAGTCCGGGGTTGGCATCACAAATAGCTTTGGCGGATATACCATATTTAACGGTCAGCCTATACAAGGTTTCACCTTGGGCTATAGTATGGAAAGTTTCTGTCTGAGTATTGGCAGCGGTGCGTGGAATGCGTAAAGTGCGTCCTACAAATATTTTTTCATCGCTTCCTGGATTCAACTTCACGATGTCCGACTGTGTGACACCGTACATACTGGATATGGAATAAAGGCTTTGCCCTTTTTCAATGGTATGCAGAAAATATGACTGGTTCTCTTGTGCAATTGCTCCGAGACTGCATGCACCGGCGAGCAGTAAGGAGCAGAAAATCCGGTTAATCGTTCTCATTCGATATCGTTGGTTTACGTTTACAATTTCCCAAAGTAGCTGCAAAGGTAAGGATTTTGCCTAAATTTAACGAAAGGAATGCGTTAAGAAATAATATTGTGCATTTTAAAACTGAAAAATCTTATGTATCCGCTGATATTCGCTGGGAAACCGTTATTTTTGCAGGTATTATGCGATGCGGATTGTTTTCATATATCGGTTGTGTGGCGATACTGTTGCTCGGGTATTTACCGGTGTGGGCTGACGGGGGAAGGACAGGAGTCTTGGAAGTGTCTCCCGTGGCTATTTTGCTTTCCGAAAACGGAGTAGCTCCGGAAGAGAACGTTTCTATCTCTCCGGATGATACCTATACGGGTGCCGCTCCTCTTGAATTTCGTTTTATGTGGAGAGATGAAGACTCCGGGGAGCCATCGGATGAGACTGCAAACTTCCGTTATGAATGGAACTTCTCTCGCGACGCAGCTTTCAATGATATTTTCCTGACGCGCTTTGATGCTGAAACTATTTATAGTTTTCAGGAATCCGGTATGTTTTATGTCCGTTTGACTATGACGGATGTTGAGACAGAAGCAACGAATACCTCCGGTACTTTTATGATTCGTATTACTGAATCGGAGCTTAAAGTGCCGAATGCTTTTTCGCCTAATGGCGACGGAGTGAATGATGTGTTTCGTGTAAAGCACAAGTCGCTGGTTCGCTTCAATGCGTATGTTTTCAATCGCTGGGGACAGGAACTTTACCGCTGGGGATTGCAGAATATTGATGCAGGATGGGACGGTACTGCGCATGGAAAGAATGTTCCTGAAGGTGTTTATTTTATAGTGGTAGAAGCGGTGGGAGCAGATGGAGTTAATTACAAGATTAAAAGTGATATTAATATATTAAGATAAATGACAGAAGAAACAGAATACATCAATGTATATGGTGCGCGCGTGCACAATCTAAAAAATATCGATGCGGAAATTCCCCGTAACAGTCTTACCGTTATTACGGGACTAAGCGGAAGCGGCAAGTCGTCGTTGGCATTCGACACGATTTTTGCCGAAGGACAGCGTCGGTATATCGAAACATTTTCTGCGTATGCCCGCAATTTCCTGGGAAATCTGGAACGTCCCGATGTCGATAAAATTACGGGATTAAGTCCGGTTATTTCTATTGAACAAAAAACGACGAATAAGAATCCCCGTTCTACAGTCGGCACTACAACGGAAATTTATGATTATTTGCGTTTGCTTTATGCACGTGCCGGTATAGCCTATTCTTATCTTTCGGGTGAGAGAATGGTGAAATACACTGAAGAGCAAATCCTTGATTTAATCCTGAATGATTATAAAGGCAAGAAAATTTATATTTTGGCTCCATTAGTTCGTACTCGTAAGGGACATTATAAGGAACTGTTCGAACAGGTGCGTAAGAAGGGGTATCTCTATGTTCGTGTAGACGGTGAAATCAAGGAGGCATTACCCGGCATGAAGTTGGATCGTTATAAGAATCATGATATAGAAGTAGTTGTTGATAAGCTGGTTGTGACGGATAAAGATGACGTGCGTCTGAAAAACAGTGTGGCTACCGCAATGCAACAAGGTGACGGGTTGTTGATGATACTTGATTTACAGTCCGAAAATGTACGTCATTATAGCAAGCGGTTAATGTGCCCTGTTACCGGGTTGTCCTACCGTGAGCCGGCACCCCACAATTTTTCATTCAACTCTCCTCAAGGTGCTTGCCCTAAATGTAAGGGATTGGGAGTTGTGAATCAGATTGATGTGGAAAAAGTGATTCCGGATCGGGAACTTTCTATATACGAAGGAGCTGTCATTCCATTAGGTAAGTACAAGAATAGCATGATTTTCTGGCAGATTGCCGCTTTATTGGAAAAATATGAAGCTACCTTGAAGACTCCTGTTAAGGAGTTGCCGGATGAAGCCATTGATGAAATTCTCTACGGTTCGGATGAACGTATTAAGATTAAAAGCTCTCTTATCGGCACTTCCTCCGATTACTTTGTAACGTTTGAGGGAGTAGTGAAGTATATTCAGATGTTACAGGAAAAGGATGCTTCCGCCACTGCACAAAAGTGGGCGGAACAGTTTGCTAAAACTACTGTATGCCCTGAATGTAAAGGAGCGAGATTGAATAAAGAAGCCCTTCATTTCCGTATCCATGATAAGAATATCTATGAACTGTCTTGTATGGATATCAATGAGCTTTACGACTGGCTGATGAATGTCGATCAGTATCTGGATAATAAACAGAAACAAATTGCTGTCGAGATATTGAAAGAAATCCGCACCCGTTTGAAATTCCTGTTGGATGTCGGATTAGATTATCTTGCTCTTGACCGTGGTTCTGTAACCCTTTCCGGTGGTGAGAGCCAGCGTATTCGTTTGGCTACCCAAATCGGTTCGCAATTGGTGAATGTACTTTATATCCTTGATGAGCCTAGTATTGGCTTGCATCAGCGGGATAATCAGCGGCTTATTCATTCTCTGAAGGAGCTGAGGGATATCGGTAACTCCGTCATTGTTGTGGAGCATGATAAGGATATGATGATGGCTGCCGATTATGTGATTGATATGGGCCCGAAAGCCGGACGCTTGGGTGGTGAGGTTGTTTTTGCAGGAACTCCGAAAGAAATGTTAGAGACACATACGCTGACATCACAATATCTTAATGGTGAACGTGAGATAGAAATCCCCCAAAAACGTCGTGAAGGTAATGGACATAGCCTTTGGCTACGTGGTGCACGGGGGAATAACCTGAAAGGGGTGGATGTGGAATTTCCTCTTGGTAAGTTGATTTGTGTCACCGGTGTATCCGGTAGCGGAAAATCTACGCTTATCAACGAAACATTGCAACCTATTCTTTCGCAGAAGTTCTATCGCTCGCTTCAGGATCCCCTGGAATACGATACCATCGAAGGATTGGAAAACGTCGATAAGGTGGTAAATGTGGATCAGTCTCCGCTGGGACGTACGCCGCGTTCTAATCCGGCCACTTATACGGGAGTTTTTTCTGATATTCGTAATTTGTTTGTAGGATTACCGGAAGCCAAGATACGCGGTTATAAGCCGGGGCGCTTCTCCTTTAATGTGAGTGGCGGACGTTGTGAAGCATGCCAGGGAAATGGTTACAAAACAATTGAAATGAACTTCCTGCCCGATGTATATGTACCCTGTGAAGTCTGTCATGGCAAACGCTATAATCGTGAGACATTGGAAGTGCGCTTCAAGGGAAAATCTATTGCTGATGTACTGGATATGACCATTAACCGTGCGGTGGAGTTCTTTGAAAATGTGCCACAGATTTTGAATAAGATTAAGGTAATACAGGAAGTCGGTCTGGGATATATAAAGTTGGGACAATCTTCCACCACCCTTTCCGGTGGTGAAAGCCAACGTGTGAAATTGGCTACGGAACTTTCCAAGCGAGATACGGGGAAAACCCTTTATATTCTGGATGAGCCTACTACCGGACTTCATTTCGAAGACATTCGCGTACTGATGAATGTGCTTAATAAATTGGTGGACAAAGGTAACACAGTGATTGTCATCGAGCATAATCTGGATGTTATCAAGATGGCTGATTATATCATCGATATGGGACCTGATGGTGGTAAGGGTGGGGGGCAACTCCTCAGTTGCGGCACACCGGAAGAAGTGGCCAAGAGTAAGAAGGGATATACCCCTAAGTTTTTGCGAGAAGAATTAAAAGGATAAATTATGAAAATCAATAAGACGAATGCGGCGAGGCTTTTGGATAAAGCCAAAATACCATACGAACTCATTCCCTATGAGGTGGATGAAAACGATTTAAGCGCTATTCATGTGGCTGATAGTTTGGGGGAGAATATCGAACAGGTATTCAAAACCCTTGTCCTGCATGGCGATAAGAATGGCTATTTCGTATGTGTCATCCCCGGTGAGCATGAGGTAGATTTAAAATTGGCGGCTAAAGCTTCCGGTAATAAGAAGTGTGATCTTATTCCGATGAAAGAATTACTTCCTTTGACGGGATATATTCGTGGTGGATGTACTCCTATCGGTATGAAGAAACCTTTCCCTACATACATTCATGAATCTTGTCTCAATTATCCTTATATCTACATAAGTGCGGGTCAGCGTGGCCTGCAACTTAAACTTGATCCAAATGATTTAATTAAGGAGGTTCATGCTGAAGTTTGCATCCTTTTTCATGACTAATTTCACTTTTTTACAGGTTATTTCAGCAAAATGTATATATTTGCATTTAATAAACGAAAATCAATCTAATTACTAATTTAAAAAACTTATATCTATGTTCAAGAATCATCCTAAAGGTCTGTTGGCAGCTGCTATCTCCAATATGGGCGAAAGGTTCGGCTACTACATCATGAATGCCGTACTGGTACTGTTCCTCTGCTCCAAATTCGGCCTGAGTGACGAAACCAGTTCCATTATCTACTCAGTCTTTTATTGTGGTATCTATGTACTGAGTTTGGTAGGCGGTATTATTGCCGATAGGACGCAAAACTATAAAGGAACAATCATGTCAGGATTGATAGTGATGTCATTGGGTTATGTCATTCTATCTATTCCTGTACTGTCCACTGCTGAAAATATTGGTTGGTTGCTTCCTTTGACTTGTGTCTCTTTGTTTTTCATTGCTTTCGGTAACGGACTTTTTAAAGGAAACTTACAGGCTATCGTAGGCCAGATGTACGACAACCTTGAGAAAGAAGCTGAGAAAAAAGGACCTGAAGCCTTGAAGCTGGCTAAGAGCCGTCGTGATTCCGGCTTTCAGATATTCTATGTATTTATCAATATTGGTGGGTTGATTGCGCCTTTTGTTGCTCCCTTGCTTAGAGAATGGTGGCTGAAGGTTCATAGCATGATGTATAATGCTGATCTGCCTGCATTGTGCCATCAATATATTAAGGAAGGTGGCAATATGGCTTCTGATAATCTCTCTAATCTGAATGAACTGGTTGTCAAAGTAGGAGGTACGGTAACAAGTGATTTGAGTGTTTTCTGTACCCAATATCTTGACGTATTCAATACAGGTATCCACTATTCATTCATAGCTTCGGTAGTAGCTATGCTTATTTCTCTCTTTATTTTCATTGCTTGTCGGAAGGTATTCCCTACACCGGGCAAGAAGGAAAAACAGGAATCGGTGACTTATACACCTGCCGAGAAAGCAGCTATGGCAAAAGAGATAAAGCAACGTTTATATGCACTGTTTGCAGTATTAGGTATCGTGATTTTCTTCTGGTTCTCATTCCACCAGAATGGACAGTCGCTTTCACTTTTTGCCCGCGACTTCGTAGTAACCGATAGTATTGCACCCGAAATTTGGCAAGCTGTGAATCCGTTCTTTGTGATAGTACTTACTCCGCTCATCATGCTCTTCTTTGGTACATTGGCTCGTCGTGGTCAGCAAATCTCTACTCCTAAGAAGATTGCCATCGGTATGGGGATTGCAGGACTTGCATTCTTATTCCTTACCATTTATTCGGCAATGCAAGGTTACCCGTCAGGTACTGAATTTAAGGCAATGGCGGATTCTGCCAAAGCTGGGTTGAAAGCCGGACCATGGGTATTGATAGTGGTTTATTTCTTCCTGACTGTAGCTGAACTTTTCATTTCACCATTGGGGCTTTCATTTGTTTCTAAGGTAGCTCCCAAACATATTCAGGGCTTGTGTCAAGGCTTGTGGTTGGGTGCAACAGCAATAGGAAATCTCTTCTTATTCCTTGGTCCTATGATGTATAATAAGATTCCTATCTGGCAGTGCTGGACTGTGTTCTTTGTTATTTGTCTTGTGTCAATGGGCGTTATGTTTGGCATGGTAAAATGGTTAGAACGAGTAACGGAATAATTAGAAATTAAAAATTAAAGGCTGCGCAGTTCAAAAGAGAACCTTGCGCAGCCTTTAATTTTTTCATTCTTTCATTGAATCTCAAGCCCCATTATAAAGTCATTCATATAATATCCGTTTCCTATCGGAAAATCCCCTTCCCTCAATTTCTTCATTCCCATACGTTCATAGAAATTCAGCGCTTTATTGTTACGGTTCACATTCAACTCCATTAGGCATGGACCAGGATGTACTTCCTTGATATATTTGACGGCTTCATGAAATAAGAAGCTACCGCAATGTGATCCTTGAAAGGAGGGGAGTACATATATTTTCTGTAAGTGAAATAGATCTTCACCTTGTTGTTGCACAGATACATAACCACACACTTCTTTGTTCTTGTATCCAATGAAATATACATGTCCTTCTTCTTCCATTTGCTTGCGGATGTTCTCTATGGAGTACATCCATTCCATCATGTAATCGTTTTGCTCCGGTGAAAGTATGTCCTTGTAAGTCTCCGGAAATATCTGCCATGCAAGTTTATGAATCAGCTCACAATCGGCTGTAGTTGCTTTTCTGATAATTAACATAGTTCGTTGTATTTATATCTTTTCCGCAAAGATACATTTTTCTCTTATATGTTATTCTCTCCCTTGGTGCTTTATTAATAAGGTGTGAATAGAGAAGAGTGTTAATTAAACAAAATACAAGGTACTTTGTATTGCATAGTACTAAGATAATGCATATATTTGTGTCATACAAAGAAAAGCTCTATTTCAATCAGTTGCTATCTTTGCTGTAAAATAGAAAATTGTCGAATCGTAAACCAATAAGAGATGGACGTAAATAATGTAAAGTCGCAAATGCGTAAGGGCATGTTAGAGTATTGCATCATGCTACTGCTTCACAAAGAACCGGCCTACGCTTCGGATATCATCCAGAAACTAAAGGAAGCCAAGCTGATCGTAGTGGAAGGAACGCTTTACCCGCTGCTCACTCGTCTGAAGAATGACGATCTATTAAGTTACGAATGGATAGAGTCCACACAAGGACCACCACGTAAATATTACAAGCTCACTCCGAAAGGGGAAGTTTTTCTTGGAGAGTTGGAAGTCTCTTGGCGTGAGTTGAATGAAACAGTGAATCATATAGCCAACTATTAGATTCAGGATATTAAAAACCTCGTATCAGTATAAATTTTAAAAACAAATAGCAATGAAAAAGACATTAACAGTAAATTTGGGCGGAACTGTTTTCCACATTGATGAAGACGCCTATCGCCTTTTGGATAACTATCTATGCAATCTGAAACTGCACTTTAGAAGACAAGCCGGTGCTGACGAGATTGTAAATGACATCGAACTCCGCATCTCTGAACTTTTTTTAGAGAAGCTGACTGCTGGCTCTCAGGTTATCACTATAACTGATGTAGAAGAAGTAATCAATCGTATGGGGAAACCTGAAGAGATGGAAACAGGGACTGAGGAGAATGCTGCTTCCGGTTCCGGAAATACGAAGGGTGCCTCCGGTGAAAGTTATGGTTCCGGTTCCTGGAATGGTGATAATAATTCTTCTTATACTTCAACCCGTCGCCGTTTGTATCGCAATCCGGACGATAAAATGCTGGGTGGCGTGATAGGGGGACTTAGTGTTTATTTAGGTTGGGATTCTACTTGGTTCCGTTTGATTTTTGTTCTTTGTGCAATCTTTGGTTTCAAGTTTTTACTTCCTCTCTATATCATTTGCTGGATAGTGATTCCCGAAGCTCGTACAGCAGCTGAGAAGTTGAACATGCGTGGTGAAGCTGTTACGGTAGAGAACATAGGAAAGACTGTGACTGATGGTTTTGAGAGAGTTACCAATAATGTAAACGATTATATGAAGTCTGATAAACCTCGTACTTTTATGCAAAGGACTGGTGATACATTATTAATGATTGTCGGTTGGTTCCTGAAGATTTGTCTGGTTATTGTGGCTATCATTTGCAGTCCGGTACTGTTTGTTTTCGGTATTGTATTTGTAGCTTTGCTCATTGCCGCTATTGCAGTTGCTATTGGGGGTGGTGCAGCGTTGATGTCCTGGTTTCCGGATATTGATTTTGTATTGCCTACATCTCCTTTGTCAGCCATCGTACTATATATTGCAGGTATCCTCGTAGTAGGTATTCCTCTGGTTAGCCTTGTTTTCGCAATCTTCCGTCCGGTGTTCAATTGGCAACCTATGGTTTCCGGGTTGAAGTGGACATTGCTTATTCTGTGGATTGTTAGTGCTACCATCTTCTTTATCTGCTATACCATGCAAGGATTTACATTCCCGGAATTGCTGATGCGAGGGTAACAAGTTGTTATTAAGTTTTTCTGGGGGCTTGGAGATGTTATCAAAGATATCTCCAAGCTATTTTTTTAATTAACCATAAATCCTATAAATATGATTACATCTTTTATATGGGTGAAGGCAAAAAAGTAGATGTTTTTTTTCTTTTAGCGTTTAAAATATGGGCTACAACTATCTGTAGGACATTTTAAAAGGGGGTAGCCTTTTAGTTTGGATGGCTACACCCTTTTACTCTTATGGTGTAGCCCTTTTGTGGTTAAGGCTACACCCTTTTTGATGAAAGGTCACGCTTTTTGATTGAAAAGTGCTTATTGTTTACACAGAATCTCCATTAATGGCAGTTTCCGTATTTATTTTGATAATAAATATCTAAAGTTTATTTTTTCATTCTTAGCACTCTGACTCCCGTCCAATTTTTATTTTTCTTCAGCATCTGTCCCAAAGTCACTTTAGAAATAACTACTTTCTTCTCTTTAGAAGAAGCGTGCAGCAGACTCAGTTTGCCGTTTACATAGAAAGCAATACCCATATGGGCTACATCCAGTCCCGGAGTATTTGTAGTAATAGCAATGATGTCACCATTCTTTATCCAAGGCAGACCGGCGAATGGTAGTTTATCTTTGGGAACATAATGGAATTCCTGACCATTCAATGACTTTTCTATTTCTTTCATCTTTGCTACGTTTTCCGGAGAGTTACTTAGCTGCTTGTATAGCTTGGGATGAGAAGACATGTAGGAAAGAGAAACTTGCTGTATATATGGACTGTTAGCTGTTGTTACATCTTCCAGGAAACCGTTACGAACACCATTGTTTACCCAGTCTGCAATGTAGTGCAGGCGGGAAGTATAACCGTTTATCTTTCCGTCGCGATAGCGAATCATCTGGAGCTTATCGGCAAAATCGCCTTCGGCTATCTGCCCGTCTTCGGTAGGAGAGAGGGCCATAGCAAGAGTATATTCTACAAAGGTGGTGCAATCTACTTCATCACAATTGATGATAAGTTCTTCTTCACCATCAGTAACTTCCAACGTGTGTGCTACGTAAGGAATATCCAGAAAATTTATTCCATTGTTCAGCATGGCGTTGTCTTTTTCATCTGTCTGAGCACTGACAGTAGCTACACAAAGCGCACTGAACAGGAGGGTAATCATTGTTTTCATTGTTCTTTCGTTTATTAATATAAATAAAAAAGGATGTCGCAAAAGTACGACATCCTTTTCATAAATCCTTAATTTGGACAGATTAAATTTAATATTGATAGATTAAATTTTTGTAATCCGCCTTTTTGTCAAATGGTACGATGGAGAAGCCGTATTCAATGGTATTTTCTACACCGGGCCGAATCAGATACGGTTCGTGTGCTATAGCTCCCCAACTATTATCACCACCTACACCCATCATACGATAGTCGATAAACATATCTACCTGTTTTACAGGTTGTGGGTCGGTGAGGTGACGGTGATTCGTTTCGTTGGTACGTGGAGCACCATTGTCGATGGTTTCGCCGCTATCCAGACTTCCAAGCAGATAGTTGGAAGCATTCAGTTCAAACGTACGGTCGGCAATGAAGAGTAAACCGGCTTTTTGTTTAGTGGTGAGTGCACACCAGTAAATATCCGTACGATGCTCATTTTCTTGCGGACGGATGTACGGTTCGTACAAGTCCTTTATCGGAGTAGTATATTCTCCGATAAACTGGGAAGTGCGACGATCACGATAGTTCTCTTCCGGACCACGGCCGTAGTAAGTAAGGTCGTTTAATATTTCCGATAATTGCATGCGCAAACCTACACGGGGTATCATCGGAGTTTCCGTACCTTCGGCTACAAAGCGATTATCCACTTTGATAATGCCATTGGCAAAGACTTTATAGGTAATTTCCCACTGCGCATCTACCTGCGGAAAACGATAGGTAACTTTTACAATGGACTTGTCACCATCTTTAGAAACATTGAACGATTCTGCCTTAGGTGTCTGGTAACTGGCCTCGCGCCATGCTTTCAGGCGAGTGGGAAGCTTTGCTCCGTAATCATTATCGGTAGGTGCACGCCAGAAGAAAGGTTGCGGACCTTGACCGTTATGGATATACTCTTGTTTCTTATAGATATAAGAGGTCAGCAAGCCACTTTGTTTATCAAATGTAGCTTTGAAATCATCACCGCTGAAAACAACCTGTGAAAAGACTTCATCTACTTTAGCGGGATCCATGCGTACCACTTCTTTCTTAAAGAACGGATGAACATAAGTTTGTTCACGTGCGATTACCGTACCAACCGGTAAGAAAGGTTCTGCATTACGTATGGTTGCATAGAACTCGATGCGTACATCTCCCGTAGTATTCTTTTCTTTAGGAATACCTTGCAGGAATGCACTGGTAGCTGTCTTGCCCGGAGCAGCATTGATATTGTCCATCTGACCTTTATAAATCTCTTTTCCATGATCGCGAACGACATAATGGAAATCATATTTATTTAGATCAGTAAATGAGAAGTCATTGCGTATCTGCACCGTGCAGGTTTGCGGATCGAACTTAATGAATTTAATGTTCTGATAAACCTTACCCATTTCAATAGTCTGGGGCTTTATACTGCGGTCGGGATAAACTACACCATTGATGCAGAAGTTGCCATCGGAAGGAGTTCCGGTATCGCCGTAGTCACCACCATAATTCCAGTATTTGCGTCCGTCGCTGGTCTTGGCGGCAAAGCCTTGATCTACCCAGTCCCAGATGCAACCACCTTGTAATATCGGATATTTCTCAATTACATCCCAATAGTCCTGGAAGTTGCCAAGACTGTTACCCATAGCATGAGCATATTCACACAGGATAAGTGGACGAGTCATTTCCTTATTCTGGGCATACTTTTCAATAGATTGGGGAGAAGAGTACATCGGACAATAAATATCCGTATTCCATTCTAATCCGGCACGTTCGTACTGGATAGGACGGCTATCGAGCATCTTCAGAGTATTATAAGTAACGTAGAAGTTCAGTCCGTTTCCAGCTTCGTTACCCAATGACCAGATGATTACAGACGGATGATTCTTATCGCGTTCGTACATATTCATGGTACGGTCGAGGTGAGCATTCATGAATAACGGATTGTTACCCAAAGTACCACCTACATTGAGGTTATAACCCATACCGTGGCTTTCAATATTTGCTTCATCAATTACGTACATACCATATTGGTCGCAAAGTTCGTAGAAGCGTTCCTGTTGCGGGTAGTGGCAAGTGCGTACGGTGTTCACATTATACTTTTTCCAGAGTTCGAAATCCTTAATCATAAGATCTTCCGGAACGTAATGCCCCGTGTATTCATTATGCTCGTGTACATTCACACCTTTTATAAGGATAGGCACGCCATTTACAAGCAGTTGCTTATCCTTAATCTCTATCGTACGGAAACCTACCTTGCAACTGGTAGCTTCTATTACTTCGCCATTGGTGCGCTTCAGGCTGATGACGAGTGTATAAAGATTAGGTGTTTCAGCCGTCCAATGCTTTACACCATGGAGGGTTTTCTTCGTGAATTCTACTTCGGTCTGATCACCTTCCACACGGGTATAGGACTGGGTTACTTGCTGATCCTGGTCATCGAGTAAACGATAGGAAACTACATAAGGAGACTTTATATCACTTTCGTTCGTAAGCTTCACTTTCAGTTGCAGGATACCATCCTTGTAATAAGGATCCAGCGGAGTCTCTACCTTGAAGTCTGCAATATGGATTTTGGGCGTGGCATAGAGATAGATATCGCGCTCTATACCGCTGATGCGCCAAAAGTCCTGACATTCCAGATAATTGGCATCCGAGAAACGGTGTACCTGAATGGCAATCATATTCTTACCTTTTTTGATCATGGCGGTAACGTTGAAGCGGGCAGGAGTTTTAGCATCCTTGCTCATACCTACAAACTTGCCATTCATGTAATAGAAAGCAGCACCGCGTACACCGTCCGCACTGAGGAAGATTTCTTTTCCATCCCAGTCATTACCTACAACGAAATCACGGCGATATGTTCCTGTCGGATTCCAGTCTTTGGGTACATAAGGCGGATTAGGCTTGTCCCAATAAGGTTCGTAACCCTTAGAACAGAACTCGTAAGGCTGGTTGACGTAGATCGGAGTACCGAAGCCCTGCAGCTCCCAGTTACCCGGCACATTGATGTCCGGCCAACGGTTCACATCAGTACGCACATTCATGAAGTCTGTGGGACGGTCGGCAAAGTTTTCCACATAGTTGAACTTCCATTTCCCGTTGAGGGATAGGCGGCTGGCTCCGTTCGTCCGGTCGTTGACGATAGCATCTTCTTCGGTGGCATAAGAAGTGAATGTACTTCGGGGAGCCTCTTTGTTGATACTGGTCAACTTCGGATTGGTCAACTGGTCGTAACGGTCTTCCTGTGCCTGAAGGGCGAGGGGTAGTAATACGAGACAGGTGATAAAAGTCAATTTTTTCATGAGTTGATATATTAATTATTTTTTCTCGAATTTCACCCCGTCACGCAACCACTTCTCCAGTTCTTCTGTCCACTGGCGTTTGTAAGTGAAGTTATCACGGAAGCCCCAGCCATGTCCGCCAATGGGGTAGATGTGCATGGATACGGGAACTTTCTGTTGGTTGAGAGCAAGGAAGTAGCCGATACTATTCATGGGCGGCACAGCGCCATCATCAGCAGAAAGTACGATGAAAGCTTGTGGAGAGCGGGGAGATACACGACGTTCCAGAGAATACGCGTCTTCCAGTTCCTTGGTCGGGTTATCACCAAGAAGGTTCTTGCGCGAACCTCCATGAGTAATGCCCGGTACCATCGAGATTACCGGATAAAGTAATATCTGAAAGTCCGGACGCGTTTCATCACTACTGTAAAGTGTAGAGAGAGAAGCAGCCAGGTGTCCTCCTGCCGATGCACCCATAACGCCTACCTGATTCGGATTGATACCCCATTCTTTGGCATGTTGACGAATAATGCGGATGGCCTGTTCTGCATCTGAGAGGGGCACTTCGCGGTTCCCGTTCGGCATACGATATTTCAGAACAGCATACGTGATTCCCTGTGTGTTGAACCAAGATGCCATGTCATGGCCTTCGTGATTCATTGCCAGGCGGGCATATCCGCCGCCCGGACACATCAAGATAGTCATACCGTTCGGCTTTGCCGGACGATAAACCGTGATGGTCGGATTAACGACATTGGCCACACGGCCGCCGTTCAAATCTTCCTGATCTCCTGTCAGGCCATTCGTATTAGGAGCACCGTTGGGCCACAAGGGTATCTCAACGGGCTTCTGAGCAGATAGCAGAGTTGACATAAACAATGCTGTGATAAATAAAATTGTTCTCATTGTATTTCTATTATTTGGTTTTCATCGAAGCCTTGATAAAGTAAATTATCAGCAATGCATAAGCACCCAATGCCAGTACTTCTGACCACGTATTGTTTACCCAGGCATCATTCACCAGGTTGATACCTCCGAAACGCATTGCTGCACTGACTACGCCCATAAGTGCACCACCGGCAATGAAACCGGATGCCAGCAACGTACCTTTTTCGCCACGTTCTGCATTGAGAGCAGCATCCTTGCTACGGCTGGTTACGTACCAGTTCACAGCACCACCCACAACGAGAGGAATGTTCAGTTGTAATGGAATGAACATACCCAATGCAAATGCCAGTGCGGGAATTTTGAATGCATTCAGTACGATAGCAAGTACTGCACCAATGCCGTAAAGCAACCAGGGAGCACCCACGCCATTCATTAACGGTTCAATAACTGCCGCCATCGCATTAGCTTGTGGAGCAGCCAGTTGTCCGCTGGTAAATCCGTATGTCTTATTCAGGATAATCATTACACCACCTACGGTTGCAGCTGAAACAATCGTTCCGAGGAACTTCCAGGCTTCCTGTTTGGCGGGTGTACTACCCAACCAATAACCGATTTTCAAGTCAGTAATGAACCCACCTGCCATAGATAGTGCCGTACACACAACGCCACCCATTACCAATGCAGCTACCATTCCTTCAGGACCTTTCAAACCAACAGATACCATCACTACCGATGCCAGAATCAATGTCATCAGCGTCATGCCGGAAACCGGATTCGTACCTACGATTGCAATGGCATTGGCAGCCACAGTCGTAAACAGGAAAGCGATACCTGCCACCAGCAGAATAGCTACCACAGTATGCAGCAAACTGCCTTGCATCACATCGAAGTAGAAGAATAAGAATACCAGCAACAGTGTTATAATAGAACCGATAGCGATAATCTTCATCGAAATATCACGTTGAGTGCGCTTCATGCTGGCTTCTACATTGGATTTTCCACCCATCTCCTTAGCTGCCAGTCCTACGGCACTTTTGATGATACCCCATGACTTGATGATACCGATGATACCTGCCATAGCAATACCGCCGATACCGATGCTCTTGGCATAATAATTAAAAATTTCTTCGGGAGCCATGCTGCCTACGGTAGCCACAATTGACGGATTCCACTGGTTCAGCACGCTGTCGCCCCAGATCATGGACATTCCCGGAATGATAATCCACCATACAGCCAGTGAACCGGCACAAATGATAGAAGCATATTTTAGTCCCACAATATAGCCCAAACCGAGTACGGCCGCACCTGTATTCACTTTGAATACCAGTTTTGCTTTATCGGCCAGCATCTCACCAAAGCCGCATACACGTGTGGTGAAGTTTTCGTTCCACCAGCCGAATGTAGCAACGATGAAGTCGTACAGACCTCCGATAATGCCGGCCAGCAATAACGGTTTTGCCTGACTTCCGCCTTTTTCGCCCGATACCAGTACCTGTGTGGTAGCTGTTGCTTCGGGGAAAGGATACTTGCCATGCATATCGCAGACAAAGTATTTGCGGAACGGGATGAGGAAGAGAATACCCAATACGCCTCCCAGCAATGAACTGATGAATACCTGAGTAAAAGTAACCGTGATTTCTTCCGGATAAGTTTCTTGTAGAATGTATAAGGCGGGCAGGGTAAAAATGGCACCTGCCACAATAACGCCGGAACTGGCACCGATGGATTGGATAATGACATTTTCTCCTAACGCATTCTTACGTTTGGCAGCGCCTGATACGCCTACGGCAATAATTGCAATAGGAATGGCTGCTTCAAACACTTGTCCTACTTTTAATCCCAGATAGGCTGCCGCAGCCGAAAAGAGGATAGCCATGGCGATACCCCATAATACAGACCAGAGGTTAACTTCCGGGTACTTCTTGTCAGGGCTCATTAACGGGTTGTAGACCTCGCCCGGTTTCAATTCACGGAATGCATTTTCCGGCAGACCGGTCAATTTCTCTTCTTCTTGTTTCATAGTTTCTTAATTGCTTTTATGTTTTATAGTTATTATGCCGTCAATTAATTGTTTATTTTATCCAAATCAGCTTCAAAGAAAGCAAAAAAAAAGGAGAATTGAAAAATTCTCCTTTATTCTTATATATAAAGATGCTTATTTTGCATCTTTCGGTGTCATATCTCCTTCTACAAAGAGTCGCATCATTTCTGTTTTGGCATTCGTGCGCAAAGTGATGGATTTTTTGAAGTGTCCCGGATACTTACCTGTTCCGTTGTAAGTAATCTTAACGGTTCCGGTTTTGCCCGGCAATACGGGTTCCTGGGTATATTCAGGAACTGTACATCCGCAGGAAGCTACGGCTTGATGTATAACCAGCGGAGCATCGCCCACATTAGTGAATGTGAATACACAACTTACTATCGGATCATTTTCAGAAAACGTACCGAAGTTGTGTGAGGTCTTATCAAACTTAATATCAGCTTTCCCCTGTGCCGAAACGTAACCGATGCTCAGTACGAGCATAAACATATACAATGTAAGTCTTTTCATGTCTATCAATCTTTTGTATTACACAGTGGGCAAAGGTAAGGCATTTTTGTGAAAATTAATCCAATGATGTGCGAAATAGTATTAAATGCGCCTCAGAAGGTGCTGTGGCGTATGATTAATAGTGAAAAATAAGGGAAAGAGAGTGCCGAAATCAGCTCTGTATCATGCAGGTATTTCTCTTTTTCCATGCCTATATTCTCGAAATAATGATAGTTATATTCGGGATGGAGATGGATGCAACGGTGAACTTCTTCGATACATTGAGAAAGTTTCATGATGACAATGGTAGTCTTTTCCTCCATATATTTCTCTATTTCTTCGGCGGTAATGATACCGGGAATGACGGTCAGGCGTTCCTCTTGGCTGGCAATATGAAGTCCTGCACAGGCACCTGCTGCAATGAAGGCGGGGATACCGGCAATGTGTTGCACAGGAATATTGTCGGCTTGTAGTTTTTCAAAGATATAGTGTATGGAAGAATAGAAACCTGCGTCTCCTTCGGCAACGATACAGACTTTTTTATTTTCTTTGTGAAGAAGGGAAGCTTCGCTATACACTTTATCGTAAGCTGCGAAAGCCTGTTCCCGGTTCTTACTCATAGGCAATGCAAAGCGGGAGAGGGTGGTATCCGGAATATCCAGCGCGTGCAGTATGCCGGCAGCCCGCGAGAATATCTGTCCGCTTATGGTGCGAGTTTCAGGACAAAAGATACAATCGGCATTTTGCAGGGCTTTCAAGCCTTTCAGGGTGATAAGGTCCGGTTCTCCGGGACCGAGGGATACGAATATGACGGGGTTGGACATTTTGTTAGTGATTAATGGTTAGTGTTTAGTGATAAGCACCCTCATAATAACTTTTATGGGGAGTGCAAAATTGGGGATTTTCTGAATATAAAACAAAATAAAACCCGATTTCTTGTTTATCTACCTTTTCTTGCTTACTAAAGTCAAACGCTCTGGTGCAACGGTACTTTTTAATGAACCGAATGCAATAATAGCTTGCTTGCCAACTTGATGCTATCAATATACTTGTCTGCCGTTCAATGAAGCAAAGATCTGTACGAGAAAAGGTTAGCATGTAAAGTCTGAAAACAGTTGGAAAAAACGGCTGAAAGACTTGACTTCGCCTTCCTGATGTAGTATATTTGTAGGGCTTTGAAGAGAACATAACTTTAATAGTAAACCTAAAAAACTTAGCAAATGACAAAATCTAATCTTTCTTTTCCGGACTTTGGCGGATATGTATTATTACTGCCGGTTTTCTTGTTTTTAGTAATATAATTTTATTGTTGAGAATTGGGGATATCCGTTCTTGGAATAATAACATACGAAAAACGGTAAAGGCGATACTTCCTCATAAGGATTATCGCCTTTTTTGTTTGTATTTATCGCTTTTTGCTTTTAAGTACCCCTTTTACGTTTTTAATAAACGTTGGGTACATTCTTTAAAAACGTTTCTGTTATTCTTTAAAAACGCTGTTTGTCGTTATTAATGGGGTAGTTGATTTTGTTGTGATTTTTACCCGTTGGATTCCTTTCTGGGTTTTCAGGTCTTCGGCGCATACTCCCCAATATGTAAACTATTTAGGTAGAGTACTACCTCCGGTTATATTCGGTATGTTGGTAGTTTATTGCTATAAAGATATAGATTTTCTATCACCTTCATACGGCACTCCGGAAATACTATCGGGTATCTGTGTAGTCGTTATTCAAATGCTTTTTAAGAATATGGCTTGCTCTATTTTATTAGGGACTGGATTGTATATTCTACTCATAAACTAAAATATAGTTATAACGAAATATGACCTTACATGGGGTAGGGCATTACGAAAAGCGGAGATGATGAAATAGATTGCTTCTTTTATTTGCATTAGCTTCCGGAATAGCGTATATTTGTATTTCGGCATACGACAAAGAACTCTAACTTTTTAACATCATGATAGATTATCAATTAAATACCCGCCTGAACGGGAACTTGGCAATGACCTTTTGTTTCCACGAAAATAAAGCACTGCAACAGGATACTACTTTATATAAGTTCATTTGGGTGCGGAGTGGAAACTTGACTCTGGAGATAGACCATATTCCCATACAGTTGGAACAGGACGAAATCATAAGTCTTACTCCTTTGCAACATATTGAAATTAAATCGGTGGAGGGAGAGTACCTCACTTTTCTGTTCAACAGCAATTTCTACTGTATATTCGGTCATGATGACGAAGTATCCTGTAACGGTTTCCTTTTTCATGGTTCTTCCCAAGTGATGAAACTGAAACTTTCGCCGGAACAATCCGCCAACCTGAATGACATTATTCGTATCTTCCGGCAGGAGTCCGCCGTTCGCGATAATCTGCAAGAGGAAATGCTACGTATCATTCTCAAACGTTTTATCATCACCTGTACCCGCATTGCCCGTGAAAAGTGTGGCGTCACGCCGGAACAGGAAAAAGCCTTTGATATCGTCCGCCGTTTTTATATTCTGGTTGACCAGCACTTCCGCGAAAAGAAGCAGGTACAGGATTATGCCGACCTGTTATTCCGTTCCCCAAAGACACTCTCCAATCTGTTTGCCTCCTGCGGAGTACCTTCCCCGCTGCGTATTATCCATGAACGGATAGAGTCGGAGGCCAAGAGATTATTGCTCTATACCCCTAAAAGTGCCAAGGAAATCAGCGAACTGCTGGGCTTTGAAGATTTGTCCACTTTCAGCCGTTTTTTCAAGAAAATGACCGGTGAAAGTGTATCTGATTTCCGTAAATCGAACACAACGGGAAATATTGCCAACTGATACGGTGGAATTGCCATTTCACACCCCGACATAAACCCCGATTTTTGCATCAGAAAAACAAAACAATTCATTAATGCAATAATCGTATGGAAACAAAATTAAAATCTATGTTCGTAGCAGCCCTGACACTGGCTGCATCTACTCAAAAGTTAGGTATCAATCTTATCCGTGTGGCAATTCTGGTTATTTTCGTTTGGATCGGCGGATTGAAGTTCTGGAATTATGAAGCGGAAGGCATCGTACCTTTTGTGGCAAACAGCCCTTTCATGAGCTTCTTCTATACACACGATGTTCCCGACTATAAAGAGTATAAGCTGAAAGAAGGAGAATTTGATGCCGCGAAGCATGAGTGGCACAAGGAGAATAATACGTATGGTTTTTCTCACGGATTGGGTATTCTTATTATGAGCATCGGTATCCTTACATTCCTCGGCATATTTTGGCCGAAAGTAGGACTGGTAGGTGCGGGACTTGCTATTATCATGACTCTCGGAACGCTTTCTTTCCTTGTCACCACACCCGAAGTATGGGTGCCCAACCTGGGCAGTGGAGAGTTTGGTTTCCCTTTATTGACCGGTGCAGGAAGATTAGTTATAAAAGATACAGCCATTTTGGCCGGTGCAATTGTTATATTAGCAGACAGTGCGAAGAGTGTACTGGAACATTTAAAAAAATAAAGATATGAAAAAGTATGATGCCATTATCATTGGTTTCGGCAAGGGTGGGAAGACCCTGGCTGCCGAATTTGCAAAACGTCAGAAGACGGTTGCCATAGTAGAACGTTCAGATCGTATGTATGGAGGCACGTGTATCAATATCGGCTGTATTCCTACAAAGACGTTGGTACATCTGGCTAAGGAAACTCCGGTAAAGGCTACGTGGGAAGAGAAGAAGGATTATTATCGTCAGGCCATTGGTCGTAAAGAAGAGGTGACTTCCTTCCTGCGGAATAAGAACTATCATAATCTGGCTGATAATCCTAATGTGACGGTGTATACAGGTGTCGGATCGTTTGCTGGTCCTGATGTGGTAGAAGTGCGGACGGAGACAGAAGTAATTGAATTGCAGTCTTCTCAGATCTTTATAAATACCGGTGCGGAAACCATTGTACCACCTATTGATGGAATAAAAGAGAATCCCCGCGTATACACCAGCACTTCCATCATGGAACTGGAAGAACTTCCCGAACGGCTGGTAATCGTGGGTGGAGGTTATATCGGCTTGGAATTTGCTTCCATGTATGCTTCTTTCGGTTCGAAGGTGACGGTACTCGAAGGGTATCCCGAACTGATTGAGCGCGAAGACAGGGATATTGCCGCCAGCGTACAGACCGTATTGGAAAAGAAAGGTATTGTATTCCATCTCAACGCAAAGGTACAATCCGTGGACGGTGCAACAGTGATTTATGAGGATGCTGTAACTCATGAAATCCATCACCTGGAAGGAGATGCTATCTTATTGGCAACAGGGCGTCGTCCGAACATCTCGGGACTGAACCTGGAAGTTGCCGGCGTGAAAGTGAATGAACGGGGAGCCATTATTGTAGATGAATGGTTGCGTACTACTAATCCGGCCATCCGTGCCATTGGCGACGTAAAAGGCGGATTACAATTCACCTATATTTCATTGGACGATTACCGCATTATCCGTGAGGATTTGTTTGGTGCAGGAGAACGGCGTACGGACGACCGTGAGCCTGTGAGTTATTCGGTATTTATGGACCCTCCTTTGGCACGTGTGGGGCTGAGTGAGACGGAAGCCCGTAAGAAAGGACTGAACATAAAGGTGAATACACTTCCCGTAGCAGCCATTCCGCGGGCACGTACTTTAGGTGAGACTGACGGATTGTTTAAGGTAGTAGTGGATGCCGATACAAATAAGATTCTGGGCTGTTCCCTGTTTGGACCGGAAACAAGTGAGATCATTAATATCGTATCTATTGTAATGAAAACGGGACAGGAATATACTTTCTTGCGTGATTATATATTTACACATCCAAGTATGAGCGAAGCATTGAATGATCTGATGAATTTTTAGACATTCTTATATAAGAGGTGTTCGGGCACAAATTCGGTTAAATTACAGGACGGGTATTTGCGTATCTCCCCAAAAATGACGAATATTGTGCTCGAATTCTATACCTTTTTATTGTCATGAAACGAACTACTGCAATAACTGTCTCCCTTTTAAGTATTTTATGTGTGGCTTGTGGCCCGAAAAACAAACAAAACTCTATTGATTTACAGGCTATCACAGCCTCCGTATCAGCCACAGACTCTATTTATCCGGTTTATGCCCAAGGGTTTGAAGTGAAATATCTCCCCAATCATGTCCGCTTGGTGGACTTGCGTGATCCTCAAAATGAAAGTAGTAATACTTTCCATTATGCATTGGTGCCCCGGGGGACGAAACCCGAAAGGATTCCTTCTGATTATACGGTGATCGAAACACCGGTACGCAGTGTCATTTGCATGACTTCTTTACAATTATCCAATTTCATCAAACTGGAAGCCTGCGATAAGGTGGTGGGTATAACCAGTACACGCCACTTGTTCAACAAAGAAATGAATGAGCGCCTGAAGTCGGGTAAGACTGCCAAAATAGGAATTGAAGGTAATTTTGATAATGAAGTGATCATGAGTGTGAATCCGGATGTCATTTTTATCTCCCCTTTCAAGCGTGGCGGATATGATACGATGCGTGAAATCGGAATACTTTTGGTTCCGCACCTGGGATATAAGGAAATGACTCCGCTGGGACAGGCGGAATGGATTAAATTCATCGGCTTGTTTATTGGACAGGAAGAGGAGGCAAATGAAAAATTTGCTGCAATAGAAAAGCATTATAACGATCTGAAACAACTGGCTGCTGATGTAAAGAAGCGTCCGGTAGTATTCAGCGGTGAGATACGTGGAGGAAACTGGTATGCAGTAGGCGGTAAGAGCTTCCTGGCCGAGCTGTTCCGTGATGCGGGAGCCGATTACTTCTTGAAAGACGATCCCCGTTCCGGTGGCGTTACACTAGATTTTGAAACAGTATACAGCCAAGCGGAGAGTGCCGATTACTGGCGTATTGTGAATAGTTACGACGGCACATTCTCTTATGACGCTTTGAAATCCCTTGATCCCCGTTATGCCGACTTCCGTGCATTCCGTGACAAAGGCGTTATTTATTGCAATATGCGCGAGCAACCTTTCTACGAAAGTATGCCGATGGAACCGGAAATAGTGCTGGAAGATCTGATCCATGCGTTCCACCCCAATTTATTACCTGATTACCAACCGAAATACTACGCACGTTTGCAATGAAAAGGCCGACACTGCTCCTGATGTTGGTGATACTGGCATCTATATTCCTGTTTTTCTTACTGAACCTGCTGTTAGGCTCTGTCCATATTCCTTTTCGTTCCGTCTGGAACATCTTATGGGGGAATACAGATGAGTCCATTATCTGGCAGAATATCATTTGGAAATCCCGTGTGCCGCAGGCATTGACGGCATTGGTGGCGGGAGCGGGGCTATCGGTGAGTGGTTTGCAGATGCAGACGGTTTTCCGGAATCCGCTGGCAGGACCGTCAGTGTTGGGTATCAGTTCGGGTGCCAGCCTGGGAGTAGCCTGTGTGGTATTGCTATCGGGAGCGATGGGCGGTGTGGCATTGAGCAAGCTCGGATATATGGGAGAAGTGGCGTTGTCCATTGCAGCGATTATCGGAGCACTGTCCGTGATGGCGCTTATCGTATACGTTTCACAGAAAGTAAAGGGAAATGTGACGCTGCTGATTATCGGTGTGATGATCGGTTATGTGGCAAGTGCCATTATCGGCGTATTGAAATATTTCAGTGTGGAGGAAGATATTCGTGCATACGTCATTTGGGGACTGGGTAGTTTTGCCCGTGTGTCGGGGGATCAGATGATACTGTTTGTCTGTATCATGGTGGTCTTGTTGCCACTCTCGTTTCTGCTGATAAAGACGATGAATTTGTTGCTGCTAGGCGATGGATATGCCCGGAATCTGGGGCTGAACATCAAGCGGGCACGCCTGTTGGTGATCTCCTGTTCAGGTGTACTGGTAGCGATTGTGACGGCATATTGCGGTCCGATTATGTTTATCGGTCTGGCTGTTCCCCATCTTTGCCGGGCTATATTTCATACATCCGACCATCGGATACTGATGCCTGCCACTTTGTTGGTAGGGGCTTCGTTGGCGTTGGTGTGTAACCTCATAGCCCGCATGCCGGGATTTGAAGGAGCTTTGCCGGTGAACTCGGTGACAGCTTTGGTAGGTGCTCCGGTGGTGGCATCTGTGCTCTTCAGGAAGCGTAAAGGGGAACTGGAAGAATAATTGAGAATTGAAAATAAAGAGGTCTTGAAACAGGAAACTATACATATTGAGAAACTATCCATTGGCTATCCTAGTAAAGGAGATGTGAAAGTCGTGGCAAGCGATATTTGTGCCGGAATCAATAGCGGGGAGTTGACTTGTCTGCTGGGTGCCAACGGGGTGGGGAAGTCTACATTGTTGCGTACACTTTCTGCATTTCAACCGAAGTTATCCGGTGAAATACGTATACAGGGAAAAGAGATTGGCTCTTATACGGACAAACAGCTTTCAAAAGTGATCAGTGTAGTCCTGACTGAAAAGTGCGACATCCGCAATATGACTTCTGTGGAACTTATCGGTCTGGGACGCAGTCCATATACCGGTTTCTGGGGAACACTCTCCAAAGAAGATAAAGAGGTAGTGGATCATGCTATCAACCTGGTCGGAATATCTCACTTGGCACATCGCATGGTACATACACTGAGTGATGGTGAACGACAAAAAGTGATGATTGCCAAGGCACTGGCTCAGGAAACTCCGGTGATTTTCCTGGATGAGCCCACTGCCTTTCTTGATTTCCCGAGTAAAGTGGAAATGATGCAATTGCTCCATCAGCTGAGCCGGCAGACGGATAAGACTATTTTCCTGTCTACACATGACCTGGAACTTGCCTTGCAGATTGCGGATAAAATCTGGTTGATGGATAAGGTGAACGGGGTGACTATCGGAACTCCCGAAGACCTTTCACTGGATGGAACCCTCAGTGGTTTCTTTGCCCGTAAAGGAATTGTGTTTGATCTGGAGACAGGATTATTCCGGGTGAACAATGAGTATACTTCCCATATCCGTATTGTCGGGCACGGACAAAAATACGCTATGGTGCGGAAAGCTTTGCAAAGAAATGGTATTCTGGCAAACCGAAACGTGGAGTCGGACGTTTATATTGAAACGGGAGATTTGAAAGGGGACGGTACTTTTGTACTACACCCGGTAAACGGCGAAGCGGTGACTGTGCAAACCATTGGTGAACTGCTTGCAGAGATTGTGAAAATTCTATGAGACATTCGACAAAAGATAATTATCTCTATTTGACTACCACCCCGGTGCCTCGTCTGATAGTATCATTGGCTGTACCTACGATTATCAGTATGTTGGTTACGTCATTCTATAATATGGCGGATACGTACTTTGTGGGGAAGATCAATACTCAGTCGACGGCGGCTGTAGGTATTGTGTTCTCGGTCATGTCCATTATTCAGGCGGTGGGCTTTTTCTTCGGACATGGTTCGGGGAACTATATTTCGCGGAAACTCGGTGCGCAGGAGACTGGGAATGCAGAGAAGATGGCGGCTACCGGTTTCTTCTGGGCATTGTTTATGGGTATATTTCTGGCAGTAGTGGGACTTATCTTCCTTACCCCGTTGTCGTTAGCATTGGGTTCTACACCTACTATCCTGCCTTATACGGAGAAATACCTAGGCATCATATTGCTGGGTGCCCCTTTCATGACTGCTTCGTTAGTACTGAACAATCAGATTCGTTTCCAAGGAAATGCAGCGTATGCGATGGTAGGAATCGTATCGGGTGCGGTGATTAATGTGATACTGGACCCTATCTTGATTTTTGTTTTTGATATGGGGATATCGGGTGCTGCGCTGGCTACAGTCATCAGTCAGATATGTAGCTTCTCCCTGTTGTTGTATATGGGTAGAAAGGGAGGCAATATCCGTATCCGTTTCAAGAACTTCACGCCCTCACTGGCTTTCATAAAGGAAATTATCGGTGGTGGTACTCCTTCGCTTGCCCGTCAGGGGCTGGCGAGTGTAGCTACTATTTTGCTGAATGTGGCTGCCGGGGCTTATGGAGATGCGGCTATTGCGGGCATGTCTATTGTTACCCGTATCGCAATGTTCATTAATGCATTTCTGATAGGTTTTGGGCAAGGTTTTCAGCCGGTATGCGGCTTCAATTATGGTGCAGGATTGTATGCGCGTGTTCGTCAGGGATTCTGGTTTTGTGTAAAGGTGGGATTCATTTTCTTACTGGTGTGTGCGCTGGCAGGCATGGGATTTGCAGAAGAGATTGTTTCTCTGTTCCGTAAGGGAGACCCGGATGTAATTGCAGTAGGTGCTGCTGCCTTGCGTTGGCAGTTCATTACTTTTCCGTTGGGTTCATGGATTGTGATGAGTAATATGATGTTGCAGACGATTCGTAAACCGGTAAAGGCTACCATTATTTCTTCTGCCCGCCAAGGATTGTTCTTTATTCCGCTGATTTTTATCCTGCCTCATTATCTGGGTTTGCAGGGTGTGGAAATGTGTTAGGCCGTTGCTGACCTTCTTACGTTCATTCTTGCCATACCGTTGACATGCAGTGTACTGAATGAAATGAAACGAAAGCAGGCGGAGCAGTTGTAAATCAGAAACGGTATCCTACGGTGAAGAACGAAGCGAGATTCTTGGGAGAGAATTTCTCAATGCCGGATGATTGCAATAGATTATCCAGCTGGTCGTTTACCTTGATCATTCCTAATTGAAGCTCTGCTCCGAATATGAAATTGTGATATTCGATGTTGAGGCCGAACATAAGGCCGGCGTCAAAGCGTTTGTTTCCCATTTTGTCATCTATCCGGTTACCGAAAGTATCTATACGGAATCTGTAGCTTCTGTTAGGATTGTATTCACTACTGTAATCATATTCCTCCATCTCGCCGGATGTCTTTCCGCCTACGCCATAGGCAATATACGGGCCGGCACTCAAGGAAGCACTGTAATTCTTTCCAAGGTTGAGGCGGGCGGCCATCATGATGGGGAGCTGGATATACAACTCGTTCATATTCACTTTGCCTACGTATTCCACTTCTTCACGGGCACCTATCGATACGAAGTTCAGTGATGGTTGAAACACCCATGTGCGGTTGAGTTCATAGTTCATGCCGACACCTACTTTGTAGGCGATACGTGTATCACTTTCTACATTTTCTCCATAGAAGTTGGAGGTACCGACTCCGGCTTTTACCTGAAAGGAGATAGGGGATTGGCCACTTGCTCCCAATGCTATGATTGCAAAGAAAATAGTGAGAATAGTCTGTTTCATTACTTGAACCTTGTAAGGGGTTGATGTTTATTTGCTCGCAAAGATATAAATTATATGATTACATACAATTCCTGTTGGGGGAATATTATAAGCTACGAGCTACAAGCTACGGGTTACGAGTCGCTGTGCTATATTTCGTGGGGCTCACGACGGGTATCCCATACATCTACGATATAAATTATGCCCGCAGTTTCATCTATGCGATATATTACCTTACAATATTTATGAATGAGTAATCCTCGGTAAACATACTCCCGATTTGCTAATAAAGGCTCTATTGGAGCCATATAAGGATTGGAAGAAAGACGTTTTTTGTTTCTCTGATAGGTTTCAATCAACCTGTGTGCAATCTCAATGCCCCATTGCTGTTACAAAAAGCGGCAATCTTGCGTAGCTCCTGAGTAGTTTCAGGATAAGTCTTTATTTTCATAGTGTGCGCATGAAATCTGCTAATTGGGCGTCTTCTGTTTCAGAATCAATTACATTTCCTTCGATGATCGCTTTTTCTGCTTTATCAATTCGCTCATGTAATTCATTCATTGTATACGGAATCATGTCTTCATGTGCTACATCTTTTGTTGATGTAGAATTACGCAAACGACGTATATAACGACTTATACGGCGCATCGCCGCTTCATCATCCATCAATGCGTTGATATCTTGTAAAATACTACGTTTTAATTCAAAAGTTGTCATACATCCTCCTTTTTGAATGGGTATGCCACAAAGGTAGTGTTTTGGAAAGAACACACAAAATGTTATTCTATAAAGTTTTGCCCAAAGGGGATGAGCTACACAGCTAATTAATAGAATTTCCTGATCAGCCAATCTACCAGACTAAACGGCAGCATAGGTTTGATGCGGGCAAAGAATACTTGCTCCCACGGACCGACCTTTGTGCGGAAAGTAGGGCGGCGGCTATTTACCAGTTTGCAGATTGCTTTGCCTAACTTTTCCGGTCGGCAACCATTGTTTTCAGACAACTCTACATTTTGCATGGCTTTTGCAAAACTCTCTTCGTATTGTGGATGGGAGAGAGTGGTCTGGCTCACTTGCCGCTGCGCTGTGAAACCAGTTTGGAAATCTCCCGGTTCGACTACGCAAACTTGTATACCCAGTGGTTTTACTTCCTGGTAAAGTGCTTCACTATATCCTTCAATCGCAAACTTTGATGCACTGTAGAAAGCCTGAAAGGGAACGGCAAGGACGCCTGCAATGGAACTGATATTTATGATTCGTCCGTGTCCGGCTTCGCGCATGAAAGGCAGTACTGCTGCACACATACGGACGGCACCCGTAAAATTCGTATTCATCTGGCGCTGTATCTCTTCCTCGGTAGTGAGTTCGATAGCTCCGCTGATACCCATCCCGGCATTGTTGACAAGTACATCAATGCTACCTTGCTCTTTCAGAATTGTCGATATGGCATTGGATACTGATGCAGGATCAGTAATATCCAATTGCAACATTGTGAAGCCGGGATTATCGGATACTGCTTTCCGACTGGAGCCATAAACGATATGTCCTTGTGCAGCCAACTGCGTAGCAATGACTCTTCCAAAACCGGAAGAAGCACCGGTGACGAGGATTATTTGAGGGTGTTTCATATTTGAGGTTTTTAATTTAAGTTTCGCATATAACCTGAAGGGCTTTTATTATATAGCGTAGGACTTTCAGCCTGATAGACTACATGTAAAACTTGTTTTTTTTATTCTATGTAATTATTTTCCCTTCTTCGCTGATGAGCAGAATCGTTAGCTCTCCTTCAGGTAGCAACGGGTCACAATATTGATGACACAGTTCGAGTAAACGGGAGCAAAAAGCTTGCAAATCTTCAGCAGAGAGCAATGTCCATAACTCACGGGCTAATGTTATCTTTTCGATAACAGCAAGTGTTTCCCCGCCGCATCTGGTAGAAAGTGCTACTTCACGTAGGAAATCCTTATTCATCGTCACCTGTTTGCTGTGCGTATCCAGATTGCCTTCTGCCAACTTCACGGCTTTTCCTATCATGATACCCAAAGTCACCGCTTTGATTTCCAAATCTGCGGCAATCTTTATCGTATCTCCAATGAAGTTTCCGTAATGAATAAATGCCTGTACAGGCAGTTCAGGATAATACCCTCGGACATACTTTTCACTCTTTGCACCGGAATTAAGGACGATGCGCGGGCTTCCTGTTGCTCGACCTACTTCCATAGATTTGCGGATGGAATCTATAAATGCTTCGGAAGAAAAAGGTTTCACGATACCCGAAGTTCCGATGATAGAAATACCACCCTCTATACCCAGACGGGGATTAAAAGTCCGCCGGGCTATCTCTTCGCCACCCGGCACGGAAATAGTGACGGCAAAAGGATTGGGTTGTTTGGAAATGCCAAGTCGTTGAAGGCATGCCTTTACATTGTTTTCAATCATTTTGCGGGGAGTAACGTTGATGGCAGGTCCTCCCACTTCCAGTCCTAAACCCGATAGGGTAACAATGCCTACACCTTCGCCTCCACAGACAATAACGGTATAATCATCAGCACCAAGTTCTGCGGGTGTTGGATCGTCAAAACGGAAAGGCACGGCAACATTGGCCTTGATTTGCATGCCATTGGTTACATCGGGGTCATCACCTGCATCTTTGATGACAGTGGCATCTGCCTCCAGCCTCCAGTCATCGTTTACACAGCTGGGATGCGGGTAGAGTTCTTGCTCTTCGACGGGAACATAAATGGTTTCTCCGTTAGGGAGAATAACAGGGAATTCTTCGGGTCGGGGCTGGCGTTGAACATTGAAAATATCCCAGGTTGCAGCTACAGCGGCCGCGGCTGCACAGGTACCCGTAGTCAGACCACTACGCAAAGGGTAAAAATCGGGCAGATGCTTTTCAATCATCCGGCGTAGGCCATGTTCACCGTTCACTATCATAAAACTTCCGGGCATTGGCGGACGACGGATTGCAAAAATGCGGATACCTTCCTGAAGGGCAGCTTCCACTTTTTCATTGAATCCTCCGGAAAGTCCGCTTTCCTTTATCAATATGGCTTCGGGGTGAAGTCGCTGTAACAGGATGCGTTCGTCTTCGCCTGCATGGTAGTAATGCAGATATTTTTTGGGAAAACCTTCACGTTCGGCCAGGCGGCGGGAGCTCTCACGGTTAAGGATACGAAAGTAGCAACAGGCACTTTCCTGCCAGAGGGGCTTTAGCTTGGCAATGCTTTGTACCCCTGTCAGTGCCAGGAGGGTGAAGATATCTTCTTTCCTGATTTGCCGGATGGCATCTTCAAAATCATCGCACCAGGTGATGTGCTCTTCATCGCGTGGCGGATAAATACGTTCGAATCGGATGACAAGCAGGTTCAGGGTATGGGCTACTTTCTCTACGGTCTGGTGTAGTTGTATGGCAAAGGGGTGGGCAGCGTCTACCAGTAATTGAATGTTATGTTCCCGGCAACAGCGCTCCAAGTCCAGTTTATCCATGGCACCATGCAGGCGGATACCGTGGTGCATAGTTACTTCCTGCTCGTCTCCTTTGGTAGAGTAGTAGAATGGTTTTCCGGCTTCTTCAAGGGTACGGGCAGCGATGCGTCCTTCGGTGGTTCCACCTAATATTAATATCATTACTTTTAGGTTTTAGTTGAACAAAAAGTGATAGGGTGATAAAGTGATAACACTCCGTGATATATAATACAGATACTTTATCACCCTATCACCTTATCACTCCCTTCTTATTTACGGAAGAGATGTTTGAACTCATGGGCGTAGAGCCGGGAAAGGCCTTCGCGGTTGTCGATGGCTTCACCTACGACAATCATGGTGGTGAGCGTTAGGTTGTTCTCTTTCACAATCTTTGCAAGGTTCTTCAACTCTCCACGATAGATGCGCTCGTCTTTCCAGGTAAGGTGGTAGCAAACGGCAACAGGGGTGGTTTCGGGATATTCCTGTAAGAGCTCTTCCTGCACCTGTTCGGCAATGCCGGCGCTGAGGAAGATACACATGGTGCTTTGCGAGCGTGCCAGCAGGTGGAGTTGTTCGCGTTCCGGCATGGGGGTGCGTCCTTCGCCGCGGGTAAGGATGATACTCTGCACTTTCTCAGGAATGGTAAACTGAGACTTCAGCGCAGCGGCAGCAGCCTGGAAGGAAGAAATGCCCGGTGTGATGTGATAACTCATGTGATGCTGGTCGAAATAGTTCATCTGTTCCTGAATGGCACCGTAGATGCAGGGATCGCCCGTATGCAGGCGGACGATGAATTTGTCTTCATCATAGAATTTCTTCATCAGTGCAAATTGTTCTTCCAAGTCCATAGAGGCTGAGTTGCGGACGGTAGCACCCGGTTTGGCACAGAATGTCAGTTCGCGGGGGACGAGACTGCCGGCGTAGAGGATAAGATCTGCCTTCTCTAGCATTTGCCTTCCACGCACGGAGATAAGGTCGGGATTACCCGGACCGGCGCCGACGATTTCGATGTGCCCTTGACGCAGGTATCCGTTCTCGATGGCAATGGCGAAGGTGGATTTTTTGCTGATGCCTTTGAATTTCTCGGCATATAGCACACCGTGATGCGATGAGAGTATGGCTGCTGCTTCGCATACACTGGGCGTGCCCATGTACTTTTGTACGGTGGTGCTGGGATTGGGAACTTCTACCTGGCTCAGTTCTTCGGCCGTATAGAAGCGGACGTCGACCAGTTTCTGTAATTTTTTTATCACTTCTACGTTGCGTTTCACATCGATGGTGGCTACTTCTTTGATGGCTTGCCCGCAGATGTTTTTACCGGGTGCGCCTACAACGAGATTGACGAATAGTTCTTCGAATTCGGGGGGATCGAGTGCGAGTCCGAGGCCGACATGCAATATTTTAGGAATATACTGTATGTGGGCTATTGCGGGGTCGAAGAACATAAAGGGACTGACGATAATCAGCAGTTTGTACTGGCTGAGATCCATGTCGCTGCGATGGTAATAGACGTCGACGTGTTGGGGTCGGGTACGTTCCAGGTAGTCAGTACCTTCATCGCGGATTTCAAGTAACAGGGCGGTACGGTATTTGTTGACGAAGAGGTTAATGATGACGTTGAATTCCTTGGTTCTCTCGTTGTAATTGGTACCGTCCCTCATTTGAAGTATGATACTGTTATCATCCTCAATTTCATCCTCATCTTCATCGTACTCTTCATCCTCGTCCTCGTCGTACTCTTCATCCTCATCCTCGTCGTACTCTTCATCCTCATCCTCATCGTACTCTTCATCCTCATCCCCATCGTACTCTTCATCCTCATCCTCGTCGTACTCTTCATCCTCATCTTCGCCGTACTCTTCTTCTTCATTGTAATCTTCCCCCTCATCGCTTTCTTCTTCGTCGTCGAGGAGTTCTATATTTTTATAGTATGCGTGCGACATACCTACCAAAACCTCCCAACCGAACTCTTGTCCGAGGGTGTCAAGAGCCCATAATCCGCTATTGTCGCTCAAGGTACTGATGACGGGATTCGCCCCTAAAATGTGGGCGACATCTTGGGTGATTTTATTGGCTTGCCCGATGTGACCGGACAATACGGATATGGCATTGCGCCCCATACTGTCCACGCAGATCACGGCTGGGTCGGTGTGCTTATCTTTTACATGGGGGGCAATGGTGCGGACACAAATGCCCATGGCACAAATGAAGATGAATGCATCATATTCGTCGAAATTCTCTTCTATGAAATCGGAAAGGGATGAGATATAAGTGCAACCGGGAAAATGTTCGAGTGTGAATATTTCGGAGTCGTTCATTTCTTGGTGCAGTGTCTCGGCCAGGCTGAGGCTGTTGCCTGTTACTAAAAGGATAGCTGTTTTCATATCGTTGCTTTCATTATTTCTATAGGGTTAAAATTGTTGATGATGATACGCAGAGAGGAATGTAAGGTCATTCCTGCAGCATGAACTCCTTGACGAAATAGCTCCTTACTACTTTCGGACACGGAGTTGAAGACGATGCAACCGTTGGGCTGCAATACTTCTTTCAGGCGTACCAGTATATTTTCTAATTTTCCACCGTGTCCGCCGATAAAGACAGCGTCGGGGCGGGGGAGAGCTTCCAGATCAGTTTGCAGGAAATCTCCGATTAAGGCTGTGATTCCCGGCGCACCGAAACGTCGGGAGTTGATGCGCATCAGTTCTTCTCCTTCGGGACGTATCTCGAACGAAACAATCGTAAGATGCGGGAATTGCAGGCGGGCTTCGATGGAGACAGAGCCTGTGCAGAAACCTATGTCCCAAAAAACACGGCGGCGATTCAGTTCCAATACCTGCAAGGTAAGGAGGCGGATCGGAGCTTTGGTAATCATGCGGGCACGTCCGTCCAAATGGGCAAATTGTTCGTCGGGAAGACCGAAGGGGCGGGTGAGGTGATTCCTGAACTCTGATAGATCAGTACAGGGTGTCTGCATAGATTTGTATGAGGTGTCTGCATAGAGTAGCAGGTTGTTGGGGTGCTCGAAGACCTCTTCTGAGGCTTCTTCAAGGCCCAGTTGCCGGATGCGTTCGCGTTCGGGATTGCCGAGGTGCTCGCCGATGTACATCGTGTAATCGGTGTATCCGTATTCCAACATCCGCGCGGCGATAGTAGCAGGGGTATGCTCCCGATCTGTCAGTACGCCTATTTTGTGGGCACGTTCTATGAGTGCTTTGTCCAGTTCCTGCCACGGACGTCCTGTCAGAGAGACGGTACGCATATCGTCGTAGGGCATCACCAGCCTGTGCGCTAATGTTTGCAGGGAATTGAAAGCCGGGTAGAGGCGTATCTTTGCATCGGGCAGTTTTCGTTTTACCGTATTGGCGAAGCCGAAAAACAGAGGATCTCCGGATGCAAATACGACAATCGATGCATCGGAAGCCTTCTTCTCGAAGTCTGCAAAAATGTTTTCGTATTGGGTAAAGACGTTATCCAGTGGAACTGTTATGGAAATCCACTCCGCACCTTCCGGAAGTAACTTCTCTACAATTTCCCGATGCCGCAAGCCACCGGAGAAAACTTTTCCTTCCCGGATATACCGTAGCACTTCGGGCGGGAAGAAAGGTTCCCGGTTGTCGTCCATACCTATGATGATAAAGTTTCGTATCATAGCGTATTTATTTACACATCCCGTCCCGGCCTTAACTGTTCCGCATCATTGTAGCACAAGATTGCATTCACCAGCGTTGCAGCCAAATTACTTCCTCCTTTTCGTCCCTCCACTATCAATTTGGGTATTTCCATGAACGACTTCACCATGTGTTTGGATTCCTGTACATGTACAAAACCCACAGGCGCGGCAATAATACCGCTTGGTACAGCCTTTCCTTTACGTACCAGATCACAAAGTTCCATCAAAGCCGTTGGCGCATTACCGAATACGAACAAGGCATCCGGATGTTCCTCCACCGCCAGACGTATACCGGCTTGTGTACGGGTGATCCCTTTTTCCGCTGCCATTGCTGCTACCCGTTCATCGGAAAGATAACATTTCACTTCTACCCCCAGCCGTTGTAAAGCTCCTTTGCGGATACCACTGGCAGCCATCGTCACATCCGTAACAATCGTTTTCAACCGGCCGTCCGCTATTCTCTGATAAAGCTTTTCCACAGCACCTTTGTCCGTATATAGCAGCTTTTCCATTTCAAAATCAGCTGTGGTGTGGATGGCGTGCAGCAAAGCCCATTTATGATCCAGAGGAATATTCTTATTCTTTAGTTCCGACTCAATGGTCCGGAAACTTTGTATCATGATGTTTTGACCTATCCCCTTAGTCGGTTGTTCATCCTTATCCGGACGGTTATAGTATCCCCGGGGAGTAATGAACTTGTCGTTCCACGCATAAGACTGCGAGTTACCGATCAGGATGACCGTAAACATATCCACTTCTTCGGGATTGAAATCAGCGAGTGTCGTCAGATGCACTTCCTGTTCCTCCCGTCCGGCTTGGCGTACATAACCTACCGGAGTCTCCGGAGCGCGTCCTTCTGCGAGAAACAGCTCTTTCAGTCGATAGAGTTGCCAATACCGCCCTTCGCTTTTCGGATTGTATACAACCGTTACGAAATCAGCCATGGCTGCCGCACGGATGCGACGCTCAATCCGTTCCCACGGTGTCATCAGATCGGAAAGAGAAATCACACAGAAATCATGTCCCACAGGAGCACCCAGCAGTGAAGCCGCTTTCTGAAAAGCACTGATACCCGGAAAGGCAATCACTTCGACGTTGCTGTTCCGTTCCCGCTTCATCTCGTAAATCAGCGGAGTCATTCCATAAATCCCCGCGTCACCGGAACTGATGACACAAACCGTTTTTCCCTGTTCCGCCAATTCAAATGCCTGTTCCGCACGAGTGCGTTCCCGCTTCATGCCCGTATCTATACATTCTGTTTCAGGGTTGAGATAAGGCTGGATAAAACGGAAATAATATTTATATCCCACTACTACATCCGCTTCGCGAACCGCATTCAGAACTGCGGGCGTGATGTCTTGTTCGCTGCCCGGACCGATGCCGGCAACTATTATCTTTGGCTGTTTCATATCGCTTTTATTTCTACGGCGCAAAGATACGCTCTATTCTTTAAACTTCGGGCATAAAAGGCTGTAAAAAGGGCTACACCCTTTACCCGGAATGGTGTAGCCATCCGAGGCAAAGGGTGTAGCCCTGAGAAGGAAAGGGTGTAGCTATTTCAGCAACGACTCAATGTGTTCCATATATAACTTCCGGATAGCGGGTTGTTCACCCACTCCCTGCATGCGGACATTGGCCTGATAACCTGCCTTTTCCATTTCCGGCTTCCATACTCCGACGATGTCTTCTTTCGTATGATTACCGCATACCAGCAACAACGGTATCAGTGTTACTTGTTTCGGGCGTGTCTCTTTCAACTGTGCCAGTGTAGCGTCCAGTGTAGGATAACCCTCCTCATAAATAGATATTGTGGGATTATTTTTTGAAACGTAATAAAAGGCTTACATAGAATGTGCGTCCCGGTGTAAGAGAGGCCAGATGGGATGCATCCGGACGGCGGTCGCTGTAATCGAAAATATTGCTGATTCCTACGCCCGGTTCTATGGTAAAGTATTTTAAGCCGTCAAAAGTATGTCTTGTGCTGATATTCCATAAACCAAATCCGGGAGCGGATTCGTCAATCCATTCATCATTTTTTAAAGTCTCATGGATGCGTTTGCTTTGTACACGACCATTCAGGTTGACATTTAGCCGATAGCTCTTCCAAGCATGCGCATAGTTTGCGTTTACATTACCCGAGTGGCGAACACTGCGCTCTATTTTGTGCCAGCCGGTTTCACTGTCTTTAGTTCTGGCGTCGGCAAAGGTATAATTACCGCCTAAAGAGAAACCATAACCCAGATTTGCATTCAGATTCACTTCAAATCCTTTGATTAACGCTTTATCGTTGTTGACGTAGTTTTGGATATTACCCAGCTTGGCATTGCCACCATATAATTCGTTTGCGATTTCCTGGAAAGCTGCTTGTTCAGCCTCTGAAAATTCGGATAGTTTAACGGTACGCGCTACAATCATATCGCGTAACTCGTTGATATATCCGGTTACTCCCACTGTTAACCATTTCTTATTGAACTCTAAATTGATGGAGCCATAGTTGCTTTTCTCTGCATCCAGATTCTTGTTTCCGGCACTTAATGTTCCTGCTCTGGTTCCTCTTTGAGAATAAGAGTATTTGTATAGCTCATCAAGTCCTGGGGCACGGAATCCTGCCGAATATTGTCCGCGAATGGTAAAATCGCCCAAACGATACATTACGGCAAGTTTGGGTGTAACGTTACTCTTGGCTGTTTCGTGATATACATAGCGCAATCCTGCCTGTATCTGTAAGTTCTTAAACAAAGTGATTTCTTCTTGTGCATAGGCAGCCCAAGTGTATGCGCGTTCATCAACGTTGAATGAAGGTCGATCCAGAGTTTCCTGTATATATTCCACTCCGAATATGGTACGGGTATTTTCCGTAAAGCGGAATAATGACTTCAGGTTTCCGCTATAATAGTGCTGCCGTTTCTGACGCACTTCGTCTCCAACTTTGTTATCTCCATCCTCATTGGTGTACAGATAATTGGTATCGTAATTATCATTCTTAATATCAAACTGGATATAAGAACGTTTGTTGAAATTATATTTAGCTCCTGCTCCTAAACTGTATGCATCGTATGTCAGATTGTATTTCAGGTATTCGGGCTGACGTTTAACTGTACGGTCATAATAACTACCTTCAACATACATTGACAGTTTGTCGTTCGGTGTAAATTGAAACATCTGGGTATAATTGTCCGTATAGAAAGCGTTAGCATCATGTTGGTCTCTCGCTTCACCATCTGCATCTACACGTGTGAGAGTCCAACCATCGGCCTGACGACGTTGATAAGAAGTATAAGAAGCAAACTTCTCTGTTTTGATGTCTACGTTGGCAGTCTGGGTGAATTGTCCACGCTCTTCTACCTTTGTATTGCTGGTAACTGTTATGTCATTTATCGGTTGGTTTGTAATGATATTGATTACACCACCAATAGCATCACTACCATAAAGAGCGGAACCGGCACCCTTCAGGACTTCAATACGTTTTACGTTACTCATGTCAATGCGGTTCAGGTCGATGTTGTTACTGCTGTCTCCTGTTAGCTTTTTGCCATTAATAAGTATAAGCACATACTTGTTCGACAGTCCGTTTAGCATAAGGTAGTCTCCCATTGAGTTGGTAGAGAAAGACAGCGACGGAACCAAAGCAGTCATCGCCTCACGGAAATCTGTAATTCCAGCCTTTTTAATGTCGTTCGCTGTTACTACTTCCACTGGTGTTGGGGTGTCTTTCAGTCTGTGATGCGTACCTGTACCTGTTACTACAACGGGATTAAGTTCTACACTCAGGTCTTGACTCTGTTTTGTCTCTTGTGCAGATGCACTCATTGCTACACATCCTCCCATGAGGATGAACAGCCAATTCTGTTTCTTCATTGATTGATAAATAAGAATTAATACTTGCCTTCTTGACCCCGAGACGGCGTTAATTATGTGATTACCCAGGCAGGTTTCCTGACTCAGCCTTTACGGAAAGTAACCTTCCCATCCTTGGTTTCCCATTTGTTGGACAGTGGTTTCTGGAAGTTCCTCAATGAATACTTCCCGTTTTTTGTTTCGCGTTATCTGAAACAAAATTAAGGCTTTACAGTAGCGGGCACTGTTCCGGTTTCTCACCGGATTCCCTTTTATGTGGAGTGTTGAACACACTTCACATCACCTAAGCGGGTGCAAAGATAAACATATCTTTAGATAAGGAAAAGTATTTTAGGCTTTTATGTTTAGGAAAGCAGAAGTATGTATAAAAACATCGAAAGGATGAATCATAAATAAAAACTCTATATTTGTAGTATGTAATTAATACGGTACTTTATGACGACAGGAGAACGTAAACAACTTTTGTTTCAACGCCTAATGGCGGTAAACGATGAACGGCTATTAGAAGACATTGAGGCATTATTAAATAATCGTTGTCCGGATGATGTTCTATACTTTTCTTTTGAACTGCGTGATAAGATTGATAATGCTTTGGAACAGATGCAGTGTAAAGAGGTTGTGTCTACTGAAGAAGTGGAAAATAGATTAAGTCGATGGAGCGGAAAGTAAGAGTACTGTAACTCTCATAAAAAAACACTTGCGGCTGCGAGAGCCTGCGCTTGTACAAGTGTGAACATTCATTTGTACAAGCGCAGGCTCTTGCAGTCGCAAGTGTTCAATTACAATAATTAGAACGACCGTCCTTTAAATATATTCGACTCGGACAATGGAACGAGTTTACCGTCCAGTGTTAATCTATTCGAGTTGAAATTAGGATTTACTGTGGCAGATACATTGTTGCGGCCACGAGTGAGCCTGATAGAGACTTGTGCTGAGATTCCTACACCTGTCACACTAAAATTGCAAGTTACATTCCCTTTTTTGTCGGTGGTGGTTTTTACTTCACCTACAGTGCCATCCACTGTAACACCTCCAATTCCGTTAGGACCTGCAAAGGCGCCATTGAAAGCAATCTGTACGGATGCCCGGTCACCATTTAAAAGGATAAAATTGGTATTGGATGTAACAAAAGCACTACGGCCTCTTTTGAATGTTACACGATCCGCTTCCAATACAAACTTTCTCTCCTTTATGGCTTGTACTGCATCAGTGTATGCTCGTTCTTCTTCTATTTTCTCCCGAGCTTTTTCTGCATCACGTTGTGCTTTACGTTCAGCACGACGACTTTCACTTTGACTTTCCTGTGCATAGATTGTTGTAGATGCACCTATGAAAACCAACATCAATAATACGATAATCTTTTTCATAACTTCTTCTTTCTTTTGTTAGAATAAACAATCAAAAAATGAAAAGGATGCATGTGATCTATATTAATATTATATGAATTAATATTTATTATAAGTAATACACTGTTATGTTATTTCTTTCTTGAATACATTTCTGTTGCATAGACCATCTGCCTGTATGGAGCAGATGGTCTATCAACTTGTCTTTAGATTAATTAAGAAAAGCATTATTCTATTATTAAGTTTCGCCCTTTAGGGTACTTCACTTTATAACGTAAAGCTAAATCACGTTGTTCGCCGGGTTGTAAGGTAATTTGCCAGGTGATGATACCTTTCGCTTCATCCAGACTGCCGCCGCTGATTTCTTCTGCTGTTACGGTAATGTTATTGTTGCGTGATACGGGTAGTTGGTCGTAAAGCGTAAGGGTGACAGGCTCTGGACGCGTATTGCGGACAGAAAGTTTCCATGCAATGGATTGCGTCTGATTGGAACCCATAAACTTGCGTGAGGTATATTCGTTCTCTTTCGTACGCTGTATCATGATACGTTTATCACGACCTAAAGAGAAGGATAGTGTGTCGTTCTGTTGGGTGACATTCATAATGGACTTGCCAATGAAAGTATTCTCAAAATAAACATTTGCTTCGCCTTCAAGTAAGTTCAGCTTTTCCCAATCGGTTACCTGGGCAATCAGGAAAGCATCTTTATCTATCTTCGGAGTACTTTGGTAAGTATAAGAAGCGGGTAATTCGTAATGACCGATTTCAGCAACTACAGGCTTGTTATCAGAAGGAATGGTGTAGGGCACTTTTATTTCAAATTCGTAGCCCATCTGTCCCTGGCTTTGTTCAACGTCAAGGGCCATGCTGGCTTCTTCTTCGTATTGAATATCTCTTTTATGGTTTACCTTAAGACCGGAGACAGCACCTGCCATAAGAGGTTTCTTTTCAGCGCCGTAACCTACTACCACTACTTCATCCAAAGCCTGTGTATCTTCCTGAAGGGTAACATTCATAATATTCCCTTGTATATCTCTGGTCTGAGTCTGATAGCCAATATATGAAAATTGAAGTTTGTTTTGTCCATTGGGAATAGTTATAGAATACTTACCGCTTATGTCGGTTATGGCTCCTATCGTAGTCCCCGGAATGGTAACGGTAGCACCTATTACGGGCGTACGTTCATTATCAAGAACGATTCCTGAAACAGTGTTTCCATTGAGATTCAAATTGTAGCGTGGTGCTGTAAGTCCGTAATCCAACCAGTAAGTAGACAGAGTGGGGGCTACGCTTCCGGTGGAAGGATTAGAGGAGGAAAGGGATAATTCTACGTTCTTCCACTCTTCCTTGGTATTCTGAAAGATATTGGCTTTGTAGATGATGGAGATAGGCTCGGCCAAGCTACCGGAACGAACATCATAGGAAGGGAACCAACCGGCATTTTTTACATAATAGTTCAGGGTGAATGTAGCTTTGCAAGCTGCTGGCGCATTTACATTGACCATAATTTCACTCATAGGGGTTAGAGATTTACCACTTAGTTGTGCCAGTTCAGAGCTCAGTTGCCCCTGTTTGATGGCAAGTTCGGCTATCTGTTCATTGATAGCCAGTTCTTTTGTTTTCAGAGTTTTCAATTGTCCGGAGTAATATTGATTCACTTCTTTGATAGTGGCCAGAGAAGTAGCGGTATTCTTATTGCTGACGGAGCAATTTGTTTTCAGCATTTCATATTCGGCATTGATAAGTCCAAGCTCGGCATTTTGTTTTTTCTGCTGTTTCTCTATTTTTTTAAGCTCCTTTTGCAGGCTTTGTTGTTTTTCGCTGACGGCAAGGCTGTCTATATAGTTGTATTGCCGGTTGACTGCCGTAACGGTGAGTTTTCCCTTTGCGCTGACCTGCATACTTTGTGCATCCATATAGGGAGATAATCCGGTAAAGATGAGCGTTGAATTTCCTGCCGGAATATCTACTTGTTTGGTACGCGTCACTTGGGCGCCGTCAATGAACAGCATTACCTTTTCGGCAGTAGTTTTCACCTTGTTTTGTCCCATAAGGGTGGTGGCTGCACAAAGGCAGAAACATGCCCATAGTCCTAATCTCAGTCGTTTCATAGTCAGTCTTTTTAATGTTATGTCACAAATATATGGATATTTCATTAACAATTGCTTTTATATATTGTCTTTTTTGCTTGCATCTTTACTGAAAAGATTGTTCTTTTGTACAATGTGTTTGTTTACTTAATCTATCTGGGCTTTATGAAAATCAATCAATGGATATTTTACTCTTTGTTTCTGGGACTCATCAGTTGCCAATCGCAAGAACAGACTTTTATTGTGCATTGCACCGGACTGGACGCTTACGAAGGAGATATGGTCTACCTGTGGCGATATGGTGCTGACCGTATGACGGGTGACCGTGATTATGGGAAAGCTCCCCTGGACTTCGCTATTATCAGAAACGGGGAAGTTTCATTTTCCGGAAAAGAAGATACGTTGCATATCTATGGAATGGAGCATCCCGGCAGTATTAATTTCTTTTATCCCGAAAGAGGGAAATTGACGTTGTCAAATGTAGTCCCACCTGCAATGCCTGTACCGGATAAGAGTACCAATTCCCATTCACAAAACGTACGCCTTTGGAAACTTTGGCATGAAGATCTTTTTCCGTTGGAAGCTACACGGCAGTTTGTATTCGACAATGCGCAGAATGCAATAGGCTGGATGGTGTTCGACCGTTGGGCGGCAATCTATCCGGATGAACTGGAGACATTGTATCAGAAAACTCCTTCACAAATGCGCGACAGTACATCTGTATTGATAGGATTGAAACGGATGCTGGATGCTACCCGTAGCCTGAAGCCGGGAGATCGTTTTGTTAATTTCAAACAAGTGGAGTATGCAGAGAAAGACAGTTTGCTCTTTTCGGACATTGCAGGGCAGGGACAACCGGTATGCTTGCTCTTTTTTCTGAATTCTAATGAAAGAGATGCTGTCCGTACAGAAATCAAAAATCTGCGAGAGCAATATCCTGATATACGTGTTATTATCCCCACTTATAGATACCCGGACCCGGAATCTAAAGAGTTCATTCATGAATTGGAGACCGTCTATCAGGCGACCATTCTGGATGACAGTCGCCGTTTTGAGAAAAGTGCCCGCTGGAAGTATCGTATTTACGGTTCCTTCAACTACGAATACTTATTTGATACCCAGGGGCAGTTGGTGAAGATGAAACCTGTTTTATAAAGACGCATAATAGGCTTCTGCCTTTGCAAGTGTCTCTGGCTTGCCCACATCAAACCAGTTTTCGCTGTCTATAGGAAATCCTTGAATACGTGCTTCCGGGCAGATATCCACGTAAAACGGAATAATGGAAAATTTCCCAGTCCAGCGTTCATCTTTCATATAGCGGAAAATAGAGGGGGAAAGGACATGGACGCAGCCAAAGGCTTGCAGCTGATAATGATCGCTGGGATAATCAAGTTCTTTGGGGAGTACTTCGCCTGTAGAAAGATTTGTCCAACCACAAAGGCGGTTATCTTGATTCATCAACAAATAACGGGATGTTTTCCGGTGATTAGTGAGCAGAGTGGCATCTGCATCACTTTCCAGATGGTGGTGGTAGAAAGCATTGAGATCCAGGTCCGTCAGGATATCGGCATTATGTATAAGGAAAGGCTCATTGCTCTCCAGCAGAGGACGGGCTTTTTTAATACCACCACCGGTATCCAGCAGTTCACCCCGTTCGTCACTGATATGAATATCCATACCGAAGTTCTGGTTTGCGCGGAGGAAGTCTATAATCTGACCTCCAAAATGGTGGATGTTTATGGTGATATCATGGAAGCCGGCATCTTTTAGCTTTAAGATGACACGCTCCAGCATCGTTTTGCCTGCTACGGGGACAAGTGCTTTGGGCATATTGTCTGTCAGTGGGCGCAGGCGGGTGCCGAGGCCTGCGGCAAATATCATTGCTTTCATTCTTTTTATTTCTTGAATTATCGGAAGTTTAGACCAATATTTTTATCCTCTACTTATTCTTTAGTTTTTCGCTTTAAAAGTCTGTTCAATATTCTGTTCCCTGTGCATCAGATTTACCTGTACTCCGAATTTCTGGTTCAGATGTTCTGCCAGGTGTTGTGCTGAATAAACCGAACGGTGTTGCCCGCCAGTGCATCCGAAACAAATGGAAAGGTTCGTAAATCCACGTTCCATGTATCGTTTCACGGAAGCATCTACCAGACCGTATACATGTTCGAGGAACGTGGTTATTTCTCCATCGTCTTCTAGGAAGCGAATAACAGGTTCATCCAGTCCGGTGAAGGGTTTATAACGGTCGTACTTACCGGGGTTGTTTACGGCACGGCAGTCGAATACAAAGCCACCACCGTTGCCACTTGAATCCTCAGGTATACCCTTTTTATATGCAAAACTGGTGACTTTTACTACAAGACGGCGCTTCTGGAGGTCGTCAGTAAATTGTTTCAGTTCAGTAAGCTCTTTCAGCACATGACAGAGGTACGGATATTCGGGATAGGGTTCCTGCAATAGCTGTCGCAGGTTTTCAATAGCAAAGGGGACGCTTTGGATGAAATGGGGTTTCTTCTCGAAATAGCCACGGAAGCCATAAGCACCCAGCACTTGCATGGTACGGAACAATACGAAATGACGTAATTGAGCATAGAAATATTTCTCGTCCACAGGCTGGTATTTACACAGAGAGTCCAGATATTCCTTTAAAAGCTCTTTGCGAAGGCTCTCAGGATAATTGGCCTTGGCTTGCCACAGGAAGGAAGCCACATCATAATAAACAGGTCCCTTACGTCCGCCTTGGAAGTCGATGAGCCATGGTTCACCTTCTTTAATCATAACGTTCCGGCTCTGGAAATCACGATACATGAATGTGGCCGAACTACTGCGCATCAACACGTCTGCCATTTTCTGGAAATCATCTTCTAGACGGTCTTCCTGAAACTCCATTCCGGTAGCTTTCAGAAAACAGTATTTGAAGTAATTCAAATCCCATAAGATGCTGCGACTGTTGAATTCTGACTGTGGGTAGCAATATGAGAAGTCCATTCCGTCTGCACCGGAGAACTGTACGGCAGGCAACAGACGCATTGTCTTGCGCAGAAGTTGCTTCTCTTCTTCATCAAAAACACTGGTCTTGCGTCCTTTTTCGATAGCATTGAACAGGAGAGTGTCTCCCAAGTCTTCCTGCAGATAAAATGCATCGTTATCACTCTTTGCTACGACTTGTGGCACGGGTAGTCCTTTCTTGCGGAAATGGTCTGCCATATAGAGGAAAGCCTGATTCTCTTCGAGGGAAGTCCCGCTGACACCGATAAGGGTAGGGGTGCCCGTAAGGCGGAAGTAACGACGGTTGGAGCCGGATGAAGGAAGTTCTTCAATAGTTCCCGGCTCGTGTCCGGTATACGTACAATATAATTTCTTGAGTTCTTCAGTAATCATAGTAATTTACTTTTATTTGGGCAGCTAAGGTAAGAGTTTTAGGGAATATATACTACCTTTGCGGGAAATAAATCTGTGCGGTATGATAAGAAATATTCCCCAATTTCTGATAGCGGCGCCTACTTCGGGCATTGGAAAAACCACTGTCAGTCGATTGTTGATGACGTTATTGACGCAGAAAAAACTACGTGTACAGCCCTATAAGTGCGGGCCGGATTATATCGACACGAAGTATCATGAAAAAGCTTGCGGAATTCCGTCTTACAATCTGGATCCTTTTATGGCTTCCGAACAACATATGCATGAAGTGTATGTTTCACATGCCAAAGATGCGGATGTCTGTATCGTAGAAGGTATGATGGGCATGTTCGACGGATACGACCGTAGTAAAGGTTCATCGGCAGAGATTGCAAAGATTTTGAATCTTCCTGTTGTGTTGGTGGTAAATGCTAAGTCGGCCGCTTATTCACTGGCAGCAATGATTAAAGGTTATTTGGATTTTGATCCGCAAGTGGAAGTCGCAGGCGTTATTTTCAATCAGGTGGGGAGCGACCGCCATGAGGAAATGTTGCGTGAGATTTGCGATGATCTGAATGTGCCTTGTTTGGGTTGCTTGCGGAAATTCGATGCTTTGAAAGAGGAAAGCAGGCATTTGGGACTGGATTTCAGTCGTAAAGATGAAGATGGTATCACTGAGACACTGCTGAAGCAGCTAGACGCACAATTGAATCTTGATCTCTTGTTGCAGATCACACGCCGGGAGGTGGATGTCACCACAGAAGTCAAAAAGAATGTCTCTTTATCCGGAAATATATGGGTGGCATGCAATAAGGAAAGTTTCTCCTTTATCTATGCTGAACATCTTGATTATCTGAATCAGTTTGGTACGGTTACTTTCTTCGATCCGGAAGATAACAGTGCGGTAGTACCGGATAATGTGGATTTGCTCTATCTGCCCGGAGGTTATCCGGAAAATCGTGCGCTTCAATTGAGTGCCGCCCCCCGTGTAATAGATTCAGTCAAGGCTCATATTGAGCGGGGAGGAAAAACAATTGCTGAATGTGGTGGTATGATGTATCTGGCTTCGGAACTGGTGATGTGCAAAGATCCCTATACAGCTTTCAAAATGGTAGACGCATTACCTATGAAAGTTTCCGCTTGCAAGGATGATATGCGTTTGGCAATGGGGTATAGAAGCTTTGATTTTCGTGGGGTGAAGCTGCGTGGACATGAGTTTCATTATTCACGGATCATTGAGCAGGATGAGAAGCTTGCTTCGGCTGTGCAAGTTTATAATGCTAAAGGACACCCCGTGAATACAGCCGTGTTTTGTTATAAAAACCTGATAGCGAGTTATACGCATTTGTATTGGGGAGAAACGGGAATTTGGTCATTATTCGAACAAGTTCCGGGAGAGTGAAATAATGTAAGATATACCTGTAATTTATGAGAAGGATTTATACTAAAACAGGAGATAAAGGAATGACAGGCATCCACGGTGGAGAGCGTGTTCCGAAAGATGATATCCGCATTGAAGCCAATGGTTGCATTGATGAACTGAATACGGTGATAGGAATTGTCAGGTCGTTGCTTCCGGTGAAAGATGTATGGCAGGAATTACTCCATGATATACAACGTGAGTTGATGGTGGTGATGAGCCATGTTGCAACCCCTTCCGGCTTACGGGATGCAGATCCGGAGAGGCCGGGTAGTGGCAATCCCAACGAACTTCATGCTGTGGAAATGACAGTGCGGTGCGAACAGGCTATGGACGCAATGATGCTTCAGCTTGAAGACAACGGCTATTTCCTGCTACCGGGTGGAACGCAGGTGTCGGCTCAATTACAGTTTGCCCGTGCCGTAGCCCGTCGTGCCGAACGCAGGCTTTGGACGCTGAATCGGGAAGATCTTGTACCGGAAGATATATTGCGTTTTATCAATCGACTTTCCGACCTGTTTTTTGTCATGGCCCGTATGGAAATGCAGCGCCAGGGATGGGATGAGGAACGGTGGCAATCATTTGCTTATAAACGAAAACGATAATGCTTATGCTTGAATACCCATAAACTCAGCAAGAAGTACACTACCACTTGTACCCACAGGGTGATCATTTCCGGACGGATATCTGCCATATCTCCTCCCATTGAATTCAGTTTGACGAAAGCAAGCACGGCAGGTGCTGCCGGAACTACGTAGTGTGCTGCCTGCCAATACCATGGCATTAGTTCAAGTGGATAAGAGACACCGGACAGGAAGATATAGCCTACGGAGAAGAAGGCGATCATTAGTAAAGGTGCTTCAGAGTCTGTGAAGTAACGTGATGCAGCCAGTCCGAAGAAACTCGTTCCTATCAGGAAGGGAATCATCATTGTGATAATGTCTCTGCCGTTTCCAATATTAGGGATACTGAAAAAATGGGGGAGTAAGCCTAATAAAAATAAGGCAAAGATGAAATAAAGCATAACGTAAACGAAGGTTCTTCCGGAAACATTATATAATGCTTGGCGCCAGGTAAGATTCATATTGAGTTGAGATTGTTTCGAGAAAATAGGGCGTCTGTTTCGTTCTGCCTCTTCTCCCGTCACCATTCCTATCACCATTAATAAAGTCTGAAAGATAATGATAATCATAACTGCCGGAATAAGATATGAACCATATCCTTCCGTATAATTATATAGGGCTGTGCCCGCTACATTGACAGGTGCGGATGAGGCTACTGCCAGTAATCCCTGTGGTGGCAAGAATACGGCACCCTCTGCACGGTGTGCATCGTTTACGGCAAGCATCACGCGGGAAGAAGCCTCTTGCAGATTCTTGAAATTCAGGAAAGCATCCGTTGCGGCGTAAACACTAAAGACCGAATGTTCCCCACGGCCTACACGGGCGTCGAAATCGGCGGGAAGATATAGGATACCGTCTACTTTGCTCTGTTTCAGCCACTCTTTTGCTTCAAGGTAATTGGGTGTCAGTGCGTAGACTGAGGCTTGTGGAGTTGCATTGAGTAGCCGGATATATTCGCGGCTGAGAGCCGAATGAGAATTGTCGACAACTGCAACCGGAGTTTTCCGTACAAGGTTGGGAGCATACATCAGGTTATAGAGAAGGCCGTAAGCAAAGATTCCGCCTATTAATACCAGGAGGATTGCTGCATTGGTGCTGATGGCACGCCATTCCCTGAAAATGATAGTGGCTATTGAGGAGGAATATGCCGTACTGTGGATAGGGGCTGAATCTTCTTCTACTGCATCTTTCAAAATCCAGTGTCTCAATCTCGGCAGTATCAATAATGCCAGTAGTGGAAAAAGCAAAAGTATAGCTGCTGATTGCCAGTAATACCCGAAACCTGAGTCAAAATAAATCATCGACTGTGAGATTTCAGTGAAGTGCCGGACGGGAAACAGATAGGATGCTGCGTGTACCGGAGGATACATACTTGTTACGGGGAAGGTGACACCTGAAAGAGTAGCACCCAATGAACCGATCATGGATACGATACTGATAATGTATGCTATCCGTGGGAAGATGGAAAATATAAACACTGCGAGTGCTTGCGTGGCGATGATAAAAATCAGTGTCATGAGGTTCATCATCAGCAAGCTACCGTGGAAAGGAATGTGTACTACTCCATAAAGGATATAATTTGCCAATATACCGATTACTGAGAAGATGAATGTATAAGGCAATAGTTTACCGATGACGGCAGTCAGAATATTCCCTCGTGCTGTGGTCAGCCATTCCTGTGCTGTATTGAACTTGATTTCGCTGCCAATGGCATATACTGTCATCAACAGGATGAGTATCTGGAACAGGACATAGAAAAAAGGTTGGCTCAGATAAACAGAATAATCCAGGTCGGGATTATAGAGTGGGTGCATACTGGCTTGTACAGGCAGGAGGAATGTGGTTATCTGTTCCTGATTGAGCCCTAAAGATATAGCTTCCATGGCAATGGGAGAGAGAGCGACAGGTGCCAGCGCGGTTTCGAAAGCTGCCATCAACTCGCTACCTACGGAGAGGAGAGCATAATGGTAGTAGTAAGAAAGCGTGGCATCCATTCCTGTCGTAGCATGCTGTTCAAAGCCGGTAGGAATAGACAGGTAACCATATATTTCTTTGCGTTGCACGGCTTGCCGGGCGGCGGCTTCGTCGGTAAAATGCCGTGTGACGCTGAAAGTGGGTACGGCAGATATATTTCGTGCGATTTGCCGGGATGTGGCAGTATTGTCCTGATCGACAATGCCAATAGGAATGTTCTCCATTTGTCCGCTACCGAAAATGGTTGCCATGAAGAATAAGCAGAATAGGGGCAGTACGAGGCATACGCCGAGGTATAACCTGCGGGAGGTCATACGGCAAAGTTCGCGGTGGAGTACATTGTATAACGGACTTTTCATCATTCACACAGATTATCGGTTAATCATTAATAGTAAGCAGCACCGACATTCCCGGACGCAACCCTTCTACCGTTTGTGTGGGACGGGCATGTATTTCAAAGGTCTGCATATCATAGCTTCCCGTCTGTTTGGTTGATTTCCAAGTGGCGAAGCTACCCAGCGGACTGATATAATAAATACGGAACTCTACGTTCTTTTTACCGATGGCAGGGACATCTGCGTGGAATATACTGTCCATCTTGAATTGTGGCATCAGGTCTTCGCGTACATTGAGTACAACATGAGCGTCATTCATAACGACAAGGTTCATGATAGGTGTGCCTGGTGCAACAAGCTCTCCACGCTTGGGAAATATAGTTGAAATCTGTCCTGCCTCCGGTGCTGTCAGACGTGCATCGACAAGGAGGGCGGACACCTCATCTACTGTACTGCGTGCAGCATCTACCATGCTGCGTGCCGATGCGCGGTCTTCGCTTTGTGCTCCGTCTACGGCCATTTGGTATTGTTCGTAAGCGGCGCGCTCAGCAGCTTGTGCGGCACGGTACATGGCCTCTACTTCATCTTTCCGTTGGGAGGTGACGACACTGTCTTTATAAAGTGTCAGGATGCGCCCGTAAGTTGTTTGTGCCAGGGTCAGGTCACTCTTGGTTTTGTTCCAGAGTTGCTGGGCGGTGGCGATGATCTGTCGGCGTGTACCGGCATCGATTTTCTTGTTCTGCTCCTGGGCTACTTGCTCGAGGGCATTTACTTGCCGGTATTTGGCTTCTATCGTCGGACTGTTGATGACGACAAGTGTATCGCCTGCCTTTACCCAGTCTCCTTCACGGACAAGAAATGAATCCACTCGTCCCGGTAATTTACCACTGATACGGATCTCCGTTGTTTCTATTTGTCCCTGAAGAACGAGGGGCTGATGACTCATAAGGACCATTCCCAGGATAGAGACAAGTATGGTGATTGCCAATATGATGACAAATGTGGTGCTGATGCTTTTTTTTGTTAGTTCCATATTGCTATAAATTTATAATTGTCAACTGTCAATTGTTGAAGTCTTTAAACTGCTCCGGCGTACCACAGAGAGCCAGTAGATTCATGAGTGTTACATCGTATTCGTAATAAGCGGCCAGACGGGCTACTTTGACGGTAGCAAGCATGGTCTCGGCATCCACTACCTCGGTACTGGTTGCCATACCTTCTGCAAAGGATTTCTTGCGGATACGTACAAGTTCTTCACTCAGGGCAATGGTCGAGTTCAGTGCACGTACGTTGTCCTGGGCTTTTTGTAATCCGGTGTATAGTTTGTCTATGCCTACAGAAAGATCATCCTGTGCTTTCTCTTTACCCAATGCAAGAGTTTGCTCGGCAATTCGTGACTGGCGGATGCGTTTCTCGCGTGCCAGCCCGTCGAAAAGATTCCAGGTAAAGCCTATGCCGATCATTGTACGCGGAACAAGGTTGCTTTGTATGCCGTGGGCATATAGCGTTTGTTTACCGAACAAGGCGATGTCCGGTAGATAACCGCTTTGGTCTATCCGTAGCTGCTGCTTGGCGATACTCTGCTGAATGGATAGCTGGTTCAGCATGGGGTTACCGGCACGCATGGTTTGCACGAATTCTTCTTTGAGCGGAAGCGTGGAGTTGATGAACAGAGGGGAGGTAGGCTCAATCTTGCAACTGTCTTCCAGATTGAGCAGGGTGCACAGGGCACTTTCTACCACGGTGACTTCTTTCTGTGCTGCTTCCAGTGCTCTTTGTGCTTCGTCCATATTGACTTGGGCAAAAAGGCGTCCGGCTTTATCAATCATTCCGGCAGCCTCCAGTTTGAGAGCATTTTCGTAATGTTGCTTCAAACTATTATAGGTATCCCGGCGTACTGCTGCGACTTCGCGGGCAAGGCTGAGACCATAATAACTTTCGGCAAGCAGGGTTCGTTGGGTTGCGTCAGTTTGAGCACGGTTTTCACGGGCGAGGTCAATCATCCGGTTTCCGATTTTACCGGCTCGCACACGCTTACCGCCGGAGAAGACGATCCATTCGGCTGTAAGGCCTACGGTGGTGAGGTTGCGGGGAGCGAGGGGGAAGACGAGGGTATGGGCGCCTATCTGGTCCAGTATCCCGCTGATGAACTGGTCGTCGGGGATGATGTCATGTACAAAATCCTTTGCGGGATCGGTGAACTGGGATAGAGGTTGTTTTACTTCTATCTTTTCGGACATATGGACGTAGGTACCGGCTCCCTGCAGGCTGGGATACCACAGAGCATTGAGCTTGTCCCGTTCTGTGCGGGCGGCTTCAATGCCTTTGTCGGCGATCTTGAGGCTTTGATTGCCTTTCTGCAACATTTGTAAGGCGTCGTCGTAGCTGAGGGAGAGGTTCGTTTGTGCCGACACGGCTAAGTTTGCTCCCAACAGAACGATACATAAAATTAGTTTCATACGTCAAGTTGTTGGTTTAGGTTCGTTTATCTCAAACACTCTTTTTTTTCTATTGTTCAATTTAGCTGTCATTTTACTGAAAAATCATTTCTGTATAGGGAATTTGTACCGGCTATCCATTAAATTTTATAAATTTGCATCCTAAAAAATATTGCGGTGTGAAAAACGAGCGTTGTATTTATCTGGCTGTCACTTTCGCTATTATGGTGTTAGGGCTTGCTTCCCGAAAATATGGTGATGTATTGCCTGAGTTTATAGCAGAGTATTCGGGTGATACGCTTTGGGCGGCTATGGTATATTGGGGAATCCGTTTTCTTTTCCCATCGATATCTATAGTTAAATCTGTTGTAATCTCTTTGTTGTTTTCTTATTGTATAGAGATCAGTCAATTATATCAGGCAGATTGGGCAAACATCGTACGAAGTACTACGCTTGGAGCATTAATTTTTGGACATGGTTTTCTCTGGTCGGATATGATATGCTATACTGTTGGAGGACTGCTATCTGCCGCTATAGATTCAAGAAAAGTTATTTTGTTTCCGCTAAAAAAATATATATGAAGAAACTTCATCCAGTTATGTTTGCCGGAACCGGTAGTGATGTAGGAAAAAGCATTATAGCCGCTGCCTTTTGCCGCATCTTCCGTCAGGATGGTTATCACCCGGCACCGTTTAAGGCACAAAATATGGCACTTAATTCCTATGCTACTCCCGAGGGGCTGGAAATAGGCCGTGCACAGGCTGTCCAAGCCGAAGCAGCAGGTGTACCCTGTCATACAGATATGAATCCGCTGTTGTTGAAACCCTCCTCTGACCATACCTCACAAGTGGTGCTCAATGGACGCCCTATCGGCAACCGCAATGCTTACGACTATTTCCGCGTGGAAGGGCGCGAAGAACTCCGTCGTGAAGTCTGCTCTGCCTATGACCGTCTTGCCACTCGTTATAATCCTATTGTATTGGAAGGTGCTGGAAGCATTTCAGAAATAAATCTCCGGGATACGGATTTGGTGAATCTGCCTATGGCTCTACATGCCGGGGCAGATGTAATCCTTGTAGGAGATATTGATCGAGGCGGAGTCTTTGCCAGTGTCTATGGCTCGTTGATGCTGCTTCGTCCTCATGAAAGGGAACGTATTAAAGGTATCCTTATCAATAAATTCCGTGGAGATATCCGTCTTTTCGAACCGGGAATCAAGATGCTCGAAGATCTTTGTGGCATACCCGTGGTAGGAGTAGTACCTTACTATCGCGATATTTATATCGAAGAAGAAGACTCCCTGGCTCTTGCCACGAAATCTGTACAGGCGGAACAAGGTAAAGTCAATATCGCTGTCATTCTCCTGCGACATCTCAGTAACTTCACTGATTTTAATGTTCTCGAACGCGATCCGCGTGTTCATCTTTTTTATACTAATAATACCGATGAAATAGCTAAAGCTGACATCATTCTGTTGCCAGGTAGTAAAAGTACGCTTGCCGACTTGCATGAACTGCGCCGTAACGGTGTAGCACAAGCCGTCATCCGGGCACACCATGAAGGTGCCACTGTCATGGGTATCTGTGGTGGCTATCAACTGATGGGCCAGGAAGTTTGCGACCCCGATCATGTAGAAGGAGAAATAGAACGTTTACCCGGCCTCGGCCTTCTGCCCGTCAGCACCCATATGACGGGAGAAAAAGTTACCCGACAAGTCAAATTTCAATTAACAATTGACAATGGACAATTGCTAAAGGGTTATGAAATTCACATGGGCACTACCATTCCTACCCATGATGTTCCGGTTTCCCCGCTGAATCTTTTGGAAGACGGTCGTACGGATGGTTATTATGTCAACCGTACTTGTATGGGAACCTATATCCATGGTATCCTTGACAACCCTGCGTTTATAGACTTCCTTCTCGAACCTTTTGCAGATAAGCTCGCTGATACCGGAACGGCTTTTGATTATCAACAATTCAAAGAAGAACAATATGATAAACTCGCCGATCATGTGCGTCGTCACATCAATCTGCCGCTTATCTACCAAATACTGACCACTCATGATTGAAGGACACGGAGACGATGCATATAAATATAAACGCCCGATAGAGGTTAATTTCAGTTCCAATGTATATGGCCGTGTGGATTTGTCTGGCCTTCAGGCACATCTTTGCCATCATATCAGTGGAATTTCTTCTTATCCCGAACCGGAGCCTTATACATTGGAAGGTCGTTTGGCAGAGAAACACCATCTTCCTTCCGCTTCCGTTTGTGTAACGAATGGTGCCACGGAAGCCATTTACCTGATAGCGCAAACATTTAGGGGTACTAATACCGCTATTTTTCAGCCTACATTCAGTGAGTATGCAGATGCTTGCCGTATGCATGGGCATCGGGTAGCATCAATGTATAAACTTCCTACGGCTGAAGATAATTATCTCTTGCCACCTGACATCCGCATGTTTTGGCTTTGTAATCCTAACAATCCTACAGGTGCAGTAATAGAAAAAGCATATCTGAAAGAATTAATAGAACATAATCCACAAGTTTGCTTTGTAATTGACCAGTCTTATGAGTTTTTTACTCTGCAACCTCTGTTTTCATCGGTTGAAGCTGCCCATTTTTCAAATGTTCTGTTGCTTCATTCTATGACGAAGCGTTACGCAGTTCCCGGTTTGCGTCTGGGCTATATAACTGCTCATGAAGGTTTGCTTAGCCGTTTGCGTACCCACCGTATGCCTTGGTCGGTAAATCAACTGGCTATTGAAGCTGGTCTTTATTTGCTTGAATATGACGTTCCTAATCCATTGAATATATCTACTTATTTACAGGAGACAGCTCGTTTACGCAATGCATTGGAACAGACAGGTGGTCTTGAGGTATGGGCTACGGAAACTCATTTTATGTTGGTTCACCTTCGTTTTGGTAAGGCTTCCGCATTGAAGGATTATCTTGCCAACGAACATGGTATTCTTATTCGGGACGCTTTTAACTTTGAAGGTCTGGATGAACGCTTTTTCCGTATTGCTACTCAGACACCGGAGGAGAATGACCGCCTTGTACAGGCGATAGGGCAGTGGTTTGAAACTTATTAATAACAGAAATATCATTCTCATTCTCCTTCTCTCGGGAGGTTGTTCTCCCCCGACTAACGGGGGAGTTAAGAAGGGGTAAATACCCGTAGGGGGAGGTGGTAGGACAATATAATGCATATGGAAGAAATTCTCATCATTCTGGGCACCGTTTTTACTCTTAGCTTGCCTTTACTCGCCGCCTGGCTGCTCGATCGCTGGCTTGGTGACCCCGTTTGGTTGCCCCATCCCGTCGTCGCATTCGGAAAGATGATCTCATTTTCTGAACATCTGTTGAATAAAGGACAGAACCGAAAGTTGAAAGGTGCACTTGCTGCTATCGTTCTCGTTCTTGCTATCTATTTTGTTGCTTCCTACTTGTTTCGTTGGGTAGCATCATCTTCTCCGGGGGGATTTTTGACGTTGCAGATACTTGCCATCTTTTTCTGTTTGGCGGGCACTACACTTGTTCGTGAAGTCCGTATGGTATTCGAAGCTGTAGACCGTTCGTTAGAAGAAGGAAGAAAGCAGGTGACCCGCATTGTCGGTCGTGATACTTCGGAACTTTCTGCCCAAGAAGTACGTACTGCTGCTCTTGAAACTCTTGCTGAGAATCTGAGTGACGGAGTGATCGCGCCTTTATTCTGGTATATATTGTTGGGTGTCCCCGGTATGCTTGCCTATAAGATGGTGAATACCCTCGATTCTATGATTGGGTATCGTAACGAACGTTACCGGGACTTTGGTTGTTTTGCTGCCCGTTTGGATGATGTTGCTAATTACATACCTGCTCGTCTGACAGCTTTCCTTATGATACTTGCTTTTCCACGCGGTGGGTTCTGGAATCTATTAAAATTTGTCGGTATGTATGGTAATCAGCACGCCAGCCCTAATTCCGGGTATCCTGAAGCTGCTCTTGCCGGCATTCTGAATTGCCGTTTCGGAGGCCCGCATAATTATTTTGGTGAGGAAGTATGGAAGCCTTACATTGGAAGTAATGGTCGCCTCCTGACTACAGAAGATATGAAAATTGCAGTTAGTGTCAACCGTCGTGCAGAAGGAATAATGATAATAATCCTGATAATAACGATTACTTTGGTCTCTTTTTTCATTTAGGTATTCACAATTTTTTGCTTTTCGGAAAATATTGAATATATTTGCCAACGTATGCGGTGAATGACAACACAAACACCACACAGCACGAAACAAACAAACTTCATGAGAAACTTACTGAAATATCTGCTTCTTCATATCGTATGCTTTGGGGGCTTTTTTTCTCTATCTGCAGGAGAGAATGCACCTCACGAGGATAAATACAATATACAGGATGAAATAATATACTCCTTTCATACCAGTATGGGATTCGATTATCTCACCAAAGAAGAGAGTGATATGATTCCTACAGACAGTATACTCGACTATCTGGAAGCAAGCAAACAATACAAAACTTATTTTGAGTTAGAGCGTGTTATTATTAAATCATTTCTCTTTCGGGGAGAAATTCGTTTTGCTATTGCACAAAGTGAACAGATGTATTCTAAGGCAAGTGTATGGTCCGATCATTTGGGGATGGCTCTTGCCCTGAATGCTATGGGGGAAGTTTATTCTTATACAGGACGTATAAAAGAAGCCGGTGACACTTATGCACAAGCTTTGGAACTGTTCGACCGGTTACATGGTGAAGATATACACATCCGTATGTTGTTGGTCGAATTAGTAGAATACAATTTACGTATCCGGAATTATGCCCAGGCTGCTCGCTTCATGACCCGCCTGAATCGTTATCCGGCAGAGAGGCTATCTGTACAGGAACAGGCTGTCCGTCATATCTTCAATGCCTATTGCCAACTACTGAATGGTTCAATAAAGATAGCCCGTCAACATTTGGATGAAGTGGAGCCGTTGCGTGAAGAACTGGTTCCCGGCATCCTGCAACATCTTTTGATAGCAGATGCCTTGTATTGGGAGAAAAAAGGTGAATATGAGAAAGCTCTGGAAGCTTATGATACATTCTTCCATACGGATTATGCTAAAATAAACAGCAGTCTGTATAAAGAAACGATGATGAATAAGGCGAATCTGCTTGTAAAGATGGGACGGAAAGAAGAAGCCTACGTACAGTATGGTGCAGTCTTTTCGTACATAAAATCATCTTTCGAGAAAAATTACCCTAAAGAAATCGACCAGTTGACTACCCATTTCCAGGCAGACCAGTTGACTTATCAGAATGAGCAAGACCGGTTGTTTTCATATCGCTTTTATCTGGGTGGCATTATTATCTGTACGCTTGCTTTGTTTCTTTTCCTTTATTTCAGTTGGAAAAAAATATTCCGTTTGAAGGAGTCGAAACGTTCACAGGAATGTATGATACAGAAGGCAGAACGGGCTATAAAAAAGAAAAATATGTTCCTCTCCAATATGAGCCATGAAGTGCGTACGCCGCTTAATGCCATAGTAGGATTCTCCGCTGTATTGTCATCAGACGATGATTCATTTGATGAAGATTCCCGCAAAGAATTCTGTGAAATCATCAAAGTCAATTCTTTCCAGTTATTGAAATTGATTAATGACATCCTTGATTTTTCTGATTTTGAAAATGATAATATCACATTCAACATACGTCCGTATGATGCGGTGAAGTTATGTAAAGAAGTGGTGGAAACAGTATCTGCTTCCCGCAAGCTTGAAGTGGAGTTACGCTTCGATACTGAACTTTCCGACTTAGTAATGGATACGGATGATGCCCGGCTTCGTCAGGTTTTGATTAACTTATTGGTGAATGCCACTAAATTTACCAAGGAAGGTTCCATTGTACTGAAGCTGGAAATGTCCGATCGTAATACAGCTTTCTTTTCTGTCACCGATACAGGATGTGGCATTCCGCTTGAAAAGCAGGATCTGATTTTTGAACGTTTTGAAAAGCTGAATGACTTTGCACAGGGAAGCGGCTTGGGACTTTCTATCTGTAAACTGATTGTTACTTACATGAAGGGACGGTTGTGGGTAGACTCTAACTATACACAAGGTGCACGTTTCTGCTTTACACATCCGTTGAAGTTTCAATCTAAAATGGAGGATACCGCTTTATGAAACATACTATAATCATATTGCTTTGTTTTTTGTGTGGACATGCTTACACGTTGCAGGCGGAAGATGCCAATGCGCAGCAGTATCAGGATAGTATTCTGAAAGTGGCGCAGGCTATGCCGAGTACGTCCGACAAGCTTGAGTATCTGCGTGGTATCGTTTATAAGCACCAGTATGCACCTTATAACAAGCCTTTTTCTACGGCTTTGTATCAAGAAGCTTGTGCGCAAAAGAATGTGTCTTATGAGAATTTGGGAGCTTATTACCTTGCTGCCTGTTACGATAAATCACACGAACCGGATAGTCTGGCGTACTGGGTGGATAAACTGAAAAGTTATGTTACTGAAGTGGGCACTTATGACTATTATCTGGAACAGAAAGCCGCTATCAGTCGCGCATTAGCTTCGAAAAGGCAGATAGAAAAGGCCATATATGTGGCTAAAGAAACTTTGCAGGAATCCTTGAAACATCATTCCAATAATGGGGAAATTGCAGCTTATAATAGTCTGGGATGTGCTTATAATGTATCCAGTAGAAGCGATGAAGCTCTGAAGGTTCTCTTGAAAGCCTATCAGAATTTTACACCTCAAACTAAACCCTTCTTGCGCATTGATATTCTTTCACGCATTGCCCAGGTATATGGCAATGCAGGTCAGGATAGTTTGAAGCGTCCTTATCTGGCGCAGATGGATGAAACCTTGCAGGATATTGTCTCCCGCGAACCCGAAACACGTAAGAATTGGAGCAATTTGAGAATTGACTGCGAGGTAAAATATGTACTTCACTTTATGAATCGTGGAAAGATGACCGAGGCGCAAGAACATATAGACAAAGCAAAAGCATTATTGGAAGATCATGTGGACCCTGTATTCTGGCTGAATGTCCAGCTTGTGCAATTACAATATTATTCCCGTACGAAAGAGTATGATAAGAGTATTGCTCTGATTGATGAAGTAACACCTATAGTGTTGAATCATTATGTATCCACGTTTGCCACACTCATCAATTACAAAGCATCCACTCAGATTGATAAAGGTGATGTCGACGGAGCTATTGAAACACGCCGTTATCTGATTGCAGCACAAGATTCACTGGACAATGCTTTCTCGGCCAATCAGTTGCAACAGGTGAAGGAGATTTATCATATTGATGAGCTTTTGCTGGAGAAGCAGAAAATAAAAGATACCAATTATAAGCAAGGTTTCTTATTCTTGATGACTCTATTGGTTTTGATGCTTCTGTTTTATCTATATACCCGCTATCTGTCCCGGAAAATAGCTGTGGCGGAGAAAGTAACAGCGGATGCGGCGATGCAGGCAGAAGCGGATAATGTCACTAAAGATCGCCTGCAATCGGAGATTAGTCATGATATACGTACCCCGTTGAATGTAGTGGTAGGTTTTGCCGAGCTATTGACAGAGTCGAAAGAACTGGCTCCTGAGGCTAAGGTGGAATATGGCAAGATGATACAGGAGAATGCAGAGAATTTGCTGAAGTATGTCAATAGTATCCTGGAACTTTCCCGTTTGGAATCCGGTAAAACAAAATATAAGCATGAAGGATGTGAAGTCATGTCGCTGTGCCGCAAGGAAGTTGAATTTGCCAGACAAGTAGGAAACGGACGTCTTGCCATCCGATTAGATACGAATATCCAGAGTCAGATGATATGTACGGATGAAAACTGGTTCTCTACATTGCTTTCCAGTCTGCTGGTGCCTGCAGAGAACGATAAGAACTCTTACAACATTGTTGTCCGCATCCGTTATGATAAAGAAAAAGGTATCGTAACCTTTAAAATAATCGGCACACCTCTTGCCAAGTCACGCTTTGACAATAAAACGACTTTGATTCGTCATGAAATCAATGCGCACTTTATTCATGCTTTCGGAGGTATTTACAAGGTACAGTCAGATACACATGAAGGACCGCTGGTTATCTTCACATGGCCGAAAACGGATGATTAGATTTTCAGTTGAATGATTCCTCCATAAGGTGTCAGGGCACTGAACGCCTCTTCCGGTTTGATGGTTCCTGCATAGAGTTGTGCACAAATCAGTACGCCACCGTGTGCGAAGATGGCAACTTGTGCGTACTCTTTTTCTTTCAGCTCATCCAGGAAACTGGCAACACGTTGATATTGCATGGCGAATGACTCTCCGTTTGTTGCGGGTACATTCATATAATCGGTATACCATTTTGTCAATCTCGGATCACTTATTTCATCAAACTTCTGCATTTCCCAGTTTCCGAAGTTTATTTCCATAATTCGTTTGTCACGTTCGGCATCGGGGTATCCACAATAGGTCGCGAGGCGTACACAACGGGATAAGGGACTGGTGTATACATGATCGAAATCCCTGCCTTGCGGACGGTAAGTCTTCAAATTCTCAGAAGTAATGGCAGCTTCCTGCTCAAAACTGTCACGCAAGGGGACATCTGATTGTCCGTAGCACACTCCGGGAGGGACGTCGACCGAAGTGTGTCTGATAAATGTAACTTCCATAGGATGACTATTTTAAATAAGCATTGATAAAGTCTGGATTACCGTACCTGATATGTGCATATAGCAAGATAGCGGCACCCAGATAGAATGATAGTTCACAAAGCAGGAATGTAGCTCCGCAGCAGTCTCCCGTATAACCTTGAAGACGATGTTTCATCAATCGGTACAGGAAGATAAATGTGAGAATCGGGCAAATTGTAACGAGCCAGAAATCTATCGGCAGGAATAATACGATGGGCAAAAGTCCACAGATGAATCCTGTCAGCAATTCTTGCCAGGTCATACGGTCGTACACAACTTTAGCCTTGCTGTCTTCCTCTTTTCGTGCGTAAGGCAGATAGTTGATAATCTGCGATGCACAAAATTTAGACCAGCAATCCCCGCAAATGACAAGGGCGCAGATTAACTTCAACGGCAGATTTCCTAAGAGTAGAAACAATAATAGGAAATAACCTATCAATCCTATGACTCCATAGCTTCCTATCTGAGAGTCTTTCATGATGGCAAGTGTGCGCTCTTTGGTGGTTCCTCCACCGAAGCCGTCGAAAAAGTCGGCCAGTCCATCTTCGTGCAGGCAACCAGTGATGAGCAGCCGCGATAGAATAGCGAGCAACCATGCGATAGATACGGGCAGCACCTGGGCAGTCACCCATAGAACACCGACCATGATACCGCCCGTTAACCATCCGGCTAATGGCCAGTAGGGAACGATACGCTTGAAGTACTTTGCCGGGACTTCTTTGATCCTCCAGAAAGGAAGGCGCGTGAAAAATATGAGTGCTGCGAGGATTTTCATATAGTTAAAAATACTTTGTTATGGATGCATGTGCAAAGTTATCCATTTCGTTAATCATCAGGATGGCGGATTCTACAATAGGATAGGCGCAAATAGCACCTGTTCCTTCGCCCAGACGCAATCCAAGATTCAGCAATGGTTTTACTTCCATGTTGTCGAGCAACAATTTATGTCCGGTTTCATCTCCACAATGCCCGAAGATGGCATAATTCATTACTTCGGGATATAGTTTGGCAGCAGCCAGAATACAGTTTGTCATGATGAAACCATCTACTAGGATAATTATGCCTAATTCGGCTGCCTGTAGCATGGCACCTACTGCCATAACCATTTCCAGTCCGCCGAAGTAACGGATGATATCACGCGGTGATCCGTCTCCTTTATAGTGATCGAGCGATTGTTTCAGCACTTCGTATTTATGGCGGATACCCGCATTATCCAGTCCGCTACCTGCTCCTACACATTGTTCTAAAGGTATTCCGGTGAAACAGGTCATCCACATGGACGAAGAAGAAGTATTTCCTATACCCATTTCTCCAAAACTGAGCACATTACTGCCTTCTTCATGGCAGCGGCGTACCACTTCTGCACCGCGTTCCAGGCAAAGCTCCATTTCTTCTTCCGTCATGGCTGCCTCATACAGATAGTTTCGTGTACTTTTTCGTACTTTCATATTGATAATACCCTTGTCGTATGGTAAATCATAATCTACACCGGCATCTACTATTTTCAGGGTAAATCCATGTTGGCGACAAAGGAAGTTCACTCCTGCACCTCCATGTAGGAAGTTACTGATCTGTTGCCAGGTAATTTCTTTGGGTGAAAGGCTGACCTTTTCTTCTACTATGCCATGATCGGCAGCAAAAATAATATTCTGCGGATGTCGCAGGGTGGGGGACAGGGTTTGTTGTATCCAGCCTATTTGTAAAGCCAACTCCTCAAGAGTACCCAATGAACCTTTCGGTTTAGTTAAATTATTGATTTTATCAATCAATGCCGGACGGATACTCTCATCCGGTCGTACGATTTTAAATGTTTTCATAAGTTTATCGCTCTATTATTTAACTTTATCACCTTCTATCACCTTATCACTTTATCACCTTTTCTATCCCCCTTTTATTTCACCCTCACCGGAATTCCTGATACCATCAGCCATACCTCGTCTGCATGTTCGGCAATATATTGGTTCATCCATCCCTGCATATCTGTAAATTTACGCTGGATTTCATTATCCGAAGTAGCTCCCATACCAATTTCATTGGTGACAAAGATAAAAGTGGCATCTTGCTTTGTAAAGCGGTCGAATTCTTCCTTGGCAGCTTCCAAGGCACTGTCAGTATCTGCATTTACATCAAAAAAGAAGTTTGTACACCATAAGGTTACGCAGTCTATCAATACAGTTCGCCCGGATAATTGATGACGGCTTAGCTGTTTTTCTTCCTCGATATTTGTCCATTCCGGTCCACGCCTTTGCTGATGGCGGATGACGCGTTGCCGGAATTCTTCGTCCCAAATGCGTGCAGTAGCAAGGTAAACAGGATTAGGAGAAAGGCTTAGTGCCAGTTTTTCTGCATGGCTACTTTTACCTGAGCGTGCCCCTCCGGTGATTAGTATGATTCGTTTCATGGATTTTTCACTTTTGTGGCTGTAAAAGTACATTTTTATTTTTGAATATAAAAAAACTTCTTTTACCTTTGCACTGTCTTTGAATGGGATAAATGCGGAAGTAGCTCAGTTGGTAGAGCATCAGCTTCCCAAGCTGAGGGTCGCGGGTTCGAGCCCCGTTTTCCGCTCTTTTGAAAATCAAGCAGTTACAAGGGATGTAATTGCTTTTTTTGTGCTATTTATATAATTCTAAATAAGGAAATGAGATACATTTTTCACCGTTTACTTTTTGGTATAATGGTATCTCATAGAGAAGACGTATATTTCAATTGTATCCTCATGAACTGAATAGATGATTCGATGTTCTGAATTTGCAACTCGCTTACACTGCCAAATCTGAATTACGTTCCGGAAGAAACAATACGCATAAAGTGTTGTTTTCATTATTGATATAATGTTGTATTAGAGCAGAAATAGAAATGAACCATGTATTTGTTGTTTTTGTTTTGCAACATAATAGTTATCTATATTAAAAGATAAGGATATTTGTGATACCTTGTAACATTTGTTACAAATTCTATTTTAGAATAGCACTAATTTTGCATTAATCAATTAAAAAAATAAATGAGATATGAAAATTAATACAACATTTGCGTATGCAACAGTATTTAATATCGCTGGAGAGGTAGACTATGCCAGTGGTGGAATAGTTAGTAAACAGATTATTAAAAATCAGGCAGGAAATGTAACTCTATTCTCTTTCGATAAAGAACAGGGGTTAAGTGAACATACTGCACCTTTTGATGCTCTGGTACAAATTCTTGATGGGGAAGTTGAAATACATGTCGGAGGTATCCCTCACAGACTAAAGGCAGGTGAGATAATCATTATGCCGGCTAATGTCCCCCACGCATTACATGCAGTTGAACGTTTCAAGATGTTATTAACTATGGTTTGAATATTTGCACAATCCGGAGAATGCACTGCTTCGGGGATCACAACCATTGTTATTTCCCGCTCTTTTTCAAGAGCATTGATCGCATTGCTCATCATATTCTTGTTCAGCAGTTGGTTGTCTTTATAGTTTCCTGCTGAAAGAACATAGCAAGTACCGCCTCCATTAGCAAAGAACATCAACATCTGATAGTAGAGAGTGAAGCGTTTTTTTTCTTTTCTCTGGGCTGTAAATATATACTTTGTGGTTGTTGTATCAGTTTTGGTATACTCCTTCTCATACGTAAACAGGCAGTCTGTAATAGTGCTATTCGACTTTTTAATACTTAGGATAAACTTTTCTTCGGGGCCTTGACCGAAATAGTTCATATATTCCGCCATAGAGGAAATTCTCCATGGTTTACCTTTAGTATCAGGAGCTTAAAGCCCCCGATATTGCCCTTTTGCATCAAAGCACGGACACGCCTTGTGTATGGAATTACTGAGCTGATAATGTCCCAATATGCTGGCTTGCGGATAATCTGTTTTCAGTTTTCGCAGCAAATCGAGTAGGGAACATTTCTGGGCATACGTCCTTGTATCCGCCGGTCGGCCGCATTCATCCAGTCCGCCTTCGTAGCAGATGCCGATGCTCTTGTCATTCCATCCTGTAGCATGTGCTCCGATCTGGTGAACCGGACGACAGATGTGTACTTCACCGTCACGTGTGATGTAGAAATGATATCCGATGCTTGCAAAGCCTCTTGCCAAATGACATCTTCGAAGAGCTTCTACGGAGAAATTCTTGTTACAGCGTGTTGCTGAACAATGAACTACCAGGAGTTTTACCTCCCGATAGTTCTGATAAAAACTTCCTGCTCTCATAGTCTATTTCATGCAGGAATTTAGTCCGAATATGCCTGCCAGGGCAGATGCCACGGCAATTACCACTTTGATGATCATACTCCAGGTTGAATTTGATTTTTTTTCCATATAACTGTTATTTAGTTATTAGTGATTTAATGATAGCGCAGCCTTTAATTATTAATTCTTTCATTATTAATTTCTAAAGGCTGCGCCTTTAGATCCTATCCCAGCGGATCATCCTCTATACCTCCGTCGCCTCCTGAATTTCCACCTCCACCGGTGTTTCCTCCATCGTCTCCTCCCGGTGTGGGCGTTTTGGAAATATCCACAGTGGTCTGTCCTGCCTTCTGTGCTTTGAGCACGGCGCGTGTGGCAGCACGGGTAGGGACCGGTGAGAACTCCATACCGGCGAAGATGTTTTTCAGATCTTCTCCGGGGATAAACTGAATATTGACTCCGGTAATGTTGGCAGCCGTGAATTTCTCCGCCGTTTCCGCCCCCCGGCTGGTTATCTGTAACCGGAATTTTCCCAGGTCTCCGAAGTCTACCTGTTCTCCTGCCCGCAGGCCGTCAATCATATTCTCGACGGTAGCGATGATAACGGCAGTCACGTCCGCCCTGCTGGCGGTGGTCTGCGATGATACTCTCTTGGCGAGTGTTTTTAGTGATAACTCTTGCGAAACCTGCGCTTTCGCATACGCTTTTTTGGCCTCTTCCTGATTCATTGGATTGCCCATCATTGCAATACTGTAATTCAATGCCATAGTTGTGAATTATGAATTAAAAATAAAAAATGAAGGATGAATTTCACCCGTGTAAGTTCAGTGAAATACTGTGCTTCCCGTGGTGAACGAAACAAAGGTACGATGTGCTGAGGGGTGAATAATGAAAGAGATTATTCCTTCATGAAACTGCATGATAAAGAGTGAAAAGTATTTGCCTAAGGTGAGCTATATGTAATATAAAATGCTTATCTTTATGCTATGATAATCAATAAAATAACTCTTATGAAAACAAGTAATGAAAATGAAAAGGCCCCTGAAGAAGCCTGGCCCGTACGCCCTTACTCCAAACGTGAGCTTGCCGAGGCTTATGCTCCGAATATCTCTCCCGTGTCTGCCCTGAACCGCTTGGCACAATGGTTTAGATATAACCTGCAACTGAGCGAAGCCTTGCTTCAGACAGGCTATAAAAAGCGCCAGCAGATATTTACTTCCATGCAGGTGGAATTGATATTCAGGTATCTGGGAAGACCTTAGATCGTTGATAAATAAAAAGATAAGAAATACTATTGTCAACAATTGATAGTATCTCTTATCTTTATATCGGTTCCCTTTTATTTGAGGAACAATTTGGTTTGATGCCACTTCCCGGTCAGTTCATCCGGTACGAAGTCTTTCGCCGGATCATCTTTGTATTCTTTCCATGGTGACTGTGACCATACGAAAGGCTTGCCCTTGAACCAGGCTACCCCGTACAGCATCCAAAATGAAGTTTTCGTGCCTTCATCGGACGGTTCGTACTTTAGACCTGAAAGTAATTCAAGAACCTTGTTTGCAGAAAACGCCTTAGAGTCGACTGCTCCGTCAGGAATGGTTCTGGGGTATTCCGTTGTTCCAAATCCCAAGTCCCAACGTCCATAGATGGACAGTGGCTCGTCATCTGCTATGTGGGTAATCAATGCTTTTGCGTCTTCCTCATTGTTCACATTCCCAATCATGTCAAAGAACTGCACTCGCCTGAGTGGTCTGTTGTCTGTGGAGCCTAAGTCATACGCCACTTTTTTGAATACCGGATAGTTTACTCCCAAGATATATTCATTAGTCATCAGGTGCTTATCATAATCCAAATCCGGATCGAATTCATTTTCAGGTTCATATTTCCCGGTTAAGCAACTATCCTTTCCGCACCTTAACGTTGCAAAGCGTTTATAACTCATTTCTATCAATGACATTTCTTTCGTATTGGCATCAATAACCATATAACCGTTCAGATAGGTACCCGAATTGCTGGTTTTTATGTAGTTGAAGAAATCATCAATGTCTGTCGCGAACATTTCGGCAGCAGCAGAACGCCAACACAGCCATACTGCCTCTTCTTTTTGCGACTGCGACATGGGATTGTATGAATAACGGTGAGTAGTTTCATTGAAGCAAATGCCATGTTTGTTGAATCCAAAATCCATGTTGCTGCCTACTTGCCCGAAACAATACGAATTCTGTGACACAAAGTCGATCCCTCCCTCATTATTGCGGATTGTGTAGGAAATCGTGTGTGAATTCGACAGGTAGCCGCACCAACTGTTGTGCGTCCATACGATGTCTCCGTCATCTGTCCGTTTGACGAAAGCGGAACAATGGTCGGGCTTGTGCAAACCGTATGTGCTTTCCAGTGAGTTGGCCACGGCATCCATCAAGTCCATCTGAGTATTGATAAAGTAGATGTCTCCGAAAGATATTTTATCTTCCCCGTAGCCTAAACTGAATGTATCCCAATTGAAAAGGTCATTCTTCACTTCGTCAATGGAGCGTATATACCCGCAAGACAAGGCATCGTATATACCCCACATTCGATAAAATAGCCTTTCTATCGCTTTCACATACTTGCCAATAGCCGGTTCTTCCCGATTGTCTCTTATCCATTTTGTAGTAAAAAGGTAGTTGCTTTTCAGCGAATTTTCCGCTTTCTTCAAGTCTTTCGGTTCCGGAGGGCACGTATGGGGAAATGTATGGCTTGTGTCACACAAGTAGGAGTTCTTCCAAGTATTGTTGCGTGATGCGCGTATCATATCCTCGCCCTGTAGTTCTCCCTGTATGAACCCGGCAAGATACTCGTTGGTAAGGACATCCGAATGCTCGTGCGTGGAAATTATAGAAAAATTCCAGCAATTGTCCTTAAACTCTGCATACCCTACGCAGGATTTCCCCTTCTGAATCCTGTTGAATTTTCTGTCTTCTTGTTGTGTCATATCATTCTAATTTTAGTGGATTTAAATATTGTTCCCTTCCTTGATTTCAGTCGAGTTAAATATTTCCAGTTCATGTTACATTTTGATGTGGAAAATGTAATTTTTATATAGGCTGAAATGGACTAAGACAAAAATAACGGGAAACGATCATATATAGATTCTAAAATCAATAAATTTTAAAGAAAAATCGTATAACGTTGGTATTTAGAATGTTAATTCTGAAATGGCATTCTTTATTTTACGATTTCAAGCTTTTTTTGACGATATCGAGTGGGGGTAAGCGAGCTTTATCTCAGGGGGAATAATCCTATAATGCGCAAGCCGAACGCTTATATCTGCGTTGGCTTGCGCACTTATCTGTATCGGGCGACGCTTATATTTGCGATGGCCTTCTCACTTATCTGCATCGGGTGATGCACTTATGTCTGACAATACCCGGTTCCACCTATTTGAATCCCTTGTCCACTTCATCGTTTTGGATGTCCACCACTTCATATTCCGTGCTTCCCTGTTCATTCCTTCTTGTCCGGAAACCGTATTTTTCCAGTGACATTACCAATGTCTGTATGGTCTGCCTGTTCACCTGTATCTTTCCGTAAATGGCGATCTTGCTGAGTATGGCTGCCGCCGGCATCCATTTTATGCAGTAATCCTGCGGTTGTGGCTTGCGGAAGTATACGAGCAGGTTTTCCTCCACGGGATCTTTCATGCGGTGCAGCTCATTGTGCCTGTTCAGCTCGTTTATTTCCTCTCCTTCATACCAGTACCGGTATCCTTCCTTTATCAACGCGTAGGCCTGCGCATATATCCCCTCATAATTGACCGGTGTGCGATAATCCAGTGTAATGATGGAGGAGGGGAGGAAACGCCGGTTTCCGCCTATGTCCTGCAGGCATTGGCGATTGTTCGTACTGGCAATGAAGGATGCATGCCGTATGAAATTGTATGCCTGCATGTCGTATGCTTTCCGCTCCGTCACGCTTTCCTGTGTGATGACCCGTTTCAATCCGGCCAGATCACCTATCCTGGCCCCTTCAAATTCTTCCATATTGATGATGAGGTGCGTGCTGAGCAGCAGCTGGTGGTCCTTGTTGTCCGGGTTCACCATTCCGTTCCGGTAATACTCCCTCCACTGGGGAGGTAAGAGCCTGCGTATCCAGGTACTTTTTCCTTTTCCTTGTTCGGAGTACAGGATGATCACAAGATGGTTGACCTGCTCGTCCTGCAGTGCACATGCCAGCATTCCCACGAACCACCTGCGGAAACTTTCTTTCCAGAACTCCTGATCTTCCGCCTGTACCGTATCCGCCAGCCGGCCGATATAATCTGTCTCCCCATCCCAGGGTTCCAGTTTTTCTACGTAGTCTGTGAACGGGTTGAAATCCCTGGCATAGGTGGAGTCAATGACCGCCTGCAGATAATTCCTGAAACACTTGATGCCTGCCAGTTGCAAGGCCAGGAATATGGAGTTGTAGCTTCTTGCCCTCATAGGTCGGAACCTGCCTTTCCATCTCTCTTCTTTCTCATCGAAGTTTAGGTATTCCAGCCTGTCCAGTATTACATTCCTTCGGATATCATAATGTGCCTTCAGGAAGTCGAGTACTTGGTTGATAATGTCCGGCTTCTCTTCCTTATGATGGATGGCTGCTTCCTCCGTCTTGTCGGTATAGATGTATGCATTGTGTATGGGCACAGCCACATCGAACCCTTCACCGCCGAAATTTTCCTGAGCCAAACGAATTGCCACGCCCTCTTCCAATGCTTTTGCATAACATTTGTTTCCCAGAGCGAATATGAAGCTGTCCCTGCTTCCCGGTTCGAATTTAGCAATCCTCTTTACTGCGAGTACCGCCTTGTTGAATTCCATCCTTTCCCACGGCTCAGCTTCCGCCTTATCACTTATCACCCTATCACTTACCACCTTATCACTCTCACTCATCGCCTTCCCACTCTTCTTTCTCCCCGTCTGCGGTTTTTCAGGCGGCACAATACCGGTCAGTATCTCATCGACCTCTTTCATAAGTTCTTCATTCAGATATGCCTTTTCATCGAAAGAAGTGAAGAATCCTCTTGATATATCCTTTCCGCTTCCGTCCACCTCCACGTCCAGCAGCTTTTCATAGTATTCTTTGCAGGTATCATACATCATTCTGTGATATTTCTCCAACGCAGCAAAGTCCTTTTCTCCGTTAGAGAATGTCTCCCTGAGAGTGGTGGCATCTTCCGTCTGCAGGAACACGAATATCTTGAATCCATGTGCCTTTGGAGTGAGGAAACTGCCCAGCGTGTTAGGATCCTTGTTGATTTTCTCCCTCAAGTCTTCCAACTTCTCTTCGGGCTGGTCGTCAATGTCCAACAGGATGACATGCGTGTACCTTGTGATGCTGTAAGCTTGTCTTTTTTCGCTGTATCCTGCCGTGACGGTGTAGAATGGCAATTGCTTCTTCACATTGTTTGCCTCTTCTGTCTTTCCCTGGCTGACGAGCAGTCTTATTTTGAATACAAGTTTTGCGTGTACTCCCTTTGTGATGTTTTCAATTACTTTTCTCAGGGTTATCTCTCCCCGAACGTTGCTGAATCCGCTGTATGCGGTAACCGGAATATTTTCCATTTCTTTGTTAGTTGTTTTAGTCTGCCTTGTTGGCGGTGCGAAGTAGGGTATAATATCCGGAATGACAAAAACGCCTTTTTCAACCGAAAAGGCGTTTTTGCACAATTTTGAATTCCTACATCTTTTCCTTCTTCTTTTCCATTCCCGCTTTCTCTTCCCTGATTTCTTTCCTTAAGCTAATGATTTCGGTATTAATGCTTTCCAACGTCAGAAATCCTTCCTCATGCTTTCCTTTCTCGAACCTTGCCATGCGGTACAGCTTCCTTGCCAGATGCTTTGTCCCTTTGAGTCCCGCCTCTTTTTTATGATGGATAAGCATGTTTATCCAGGGAGTGAGGAACTCTATTCTTTCTTCCGCCCTGACTATGACCTGCTGGTCAACCGGTTCATTTTCAACCAACAGGATGTCGATCCTGTTTCCTTTTCTCTCGATCTCAATGCCACAGGCATCTTTAGTTATGAGCTCAATGCTCAAGATTGTGTTTTTTTAGTCATAAAACTACAATTTTAGATGTTAGTAATTTATTTTAAATTTGCATTCGAAAGCAAAATTAACGGTTATTCTCGTGAAATCTGTCATAATGGTATAGAAAAATGAAACTTTTCTGTTCTGTGTGTGATGCACAAAACGATGTAATAGGTGGTAGCCCTACCTACCTATTCATATAAAGTGTGTGTAACAAGGTCTAAAGAAAAAGTAGGGAAATACGCGCCTGTGCGTATGTATACGTGCGTACATTATTATAAAAGAGAAATATGATGTTAGGAAACTGTCGGGATGAGGTTGCGATAGTTGAAATAGATACATGAAACGGAATGAAAGCTGATGTTTCAAGAAAAATTGTAATGGATGTGGGGTGTTTTTTAATCGTTCGTTTAATATGCACAAAGATAATGCCTTGAAATGAAACAACAAAATATTCTGATAGATAAAATCGATTTTCTCTTTAATAAATGTCATATGTTACTAATCCATAGTGAGTTATCCCTGAAATAAAATTGTGATTTTAAACTTGTTTTTTTATCGAAAGAATCTTAGGGAAGATACAGGTTAAAATGCCATCTTTTAAACGAACGATTAAAAGACGTTTTTCTTTATTAATCCATTCGTCTTCAATATATTAAAAGTAGATAACGACTTGATTTATCTATTTCGGCTTGAAAGAGGAAATGTCTTGCTCAAGCCGCGAAGCGTATCCATACCTAAAGTAATATCCTCGATTTTATTTATTGCAAGTGGTTGAAACTCAGAAATATTGGTTTGCAGCTCGTACACGTGATAAGCAAGAATTTGCAATTGGCAAGTTTCTTGAGAAGCTGAAATCAAACGAAAATTTGGATATTGACTATTATCTGCCGACTAAAATTATAATATCTCAGTTGAAACACCGTCGGAAGCGTAGTGTAGTCCCTGTTATCCGCAATTTGATTTTCGTTTGTGCCACCAAGCAAACAGCCTGTGACATTTCTAATGTTTATGGTGTACGGCTTTTCTATATGAAGGATCTTTTCACTCACTCCATGCTTGTCGTTCCCGACAAACAGATGAAGGATTTCATGTTTGTCATGGATTTGAATCCGGACGGTGTCAGCTTTGACAATGAACCTCTCACAATAGGGAATAAAGTTAAGGTCGTTAAAGGCGATTTTCGTGGTATTGAAGGAGAAATTGCTACAGAAGCCAATAAGACATACGTCGTTATTCGTATTAATGGTATTTTGACAGCCAGTGTAAAAGTACCAAAATCCTATCTGAAGATAATAAAATAATATTTAATCATATCATACTCATATTTCAATGAATGATCTGCTTTCTTGTGCTCGTGAGCTTCAGCATTTGGCTCATAAGCTTATGTATCTTGGCATGGATGGTGAACCCATCTATTCAGATGATTTTACTCGACTGAACAAGGAGGTTCTTGTAGAATCGGATTCTCTTTTTGCCGCAAAAAGTTCCGGTATCGAAGAAGAAGCCAACCTTTGTTTAGCTCTTCTGATGGGCTATAATGCCACCATCTACGACAATGGAGATAAAAGAGAAAAGAAACAAGCTGTTTTAGACCGCATCTGCAATATTTTGAAACAGCTTCCCCCTTCTTTGCTAAAAGTCCGTTTGCTGGCTTTTTGTTATGGGGAGATTTATGAAGAATCCTTGCTTCAAGAGGCCTATGGCATTATTGATGGTTGGGACAAGGCAACTTTGAATTCTGAACAAACAGAAATCATAGAAGAGTTGAAAAATATTGCGGATAATCCTTATCCGTTTGAGGAGATAGAAGAGTAAGATTAGAAGATTTGTCTGATTCGTTAAGACATAAAACTGTCCGTGGTGTTGGATGGAGCTTTATTGATAACATAGCCAGTTCCGGTATCGCCTTTTTGGTGGGATTAGTGCTTGCTCGTTTATTGACTCCTGCGGAATATGGCGTAATGGCAATGATAGCTATATTTATAGCTGTTTCCACTTCCATTATTGACAGTGGTTTTTCCAATGCACTTATCCGGAAAGTACACGTAAAACGAGTTGATTATAATACTGTTTTCTATTTTAATCTGACTGTCAGTATTCTTGTTTATGTGCTTTTGTATTTTGCTTCTCCGGCCATTAGTGTATTTTTCAAAGAACCCATCCTGGTAGAAGTTACAAGAGTTATAGGGTGGGTGTTGATTATCAATGCACTTGCTATCATCCCCCGCACCCAATTTGTGAGGGAGGTAGATTTCAAGACACAAACAAAAGTCTCTCTGATTTCTTCTATCAGTAGTGGAGTTATTGGAATAGGAATGGCATTAGGAGGTATGGGGGTGTGGAGTTTGGTTGGTCAGCAACTTTCCCGTCAATTTCTGAATACACTATTTTTATGGATATATAGCAAATGGCATCCGGTATGGGAATTTTCTACGAAGAGTTTTAAAGAACTCTTTGGTTTTGGATCCAAACTATTACTCTCGGGCTTGTTGGACACTATTTATAAAAATATCTATTATATCATCATCGGGCGTTTCTATACTTCTGCGCAATTGGGCCAATATACCCGTGCCGAGCAATTCAATACGATATTTTCCAGTAATTTGACCACCGTTGTCCAACGTGTCAGTTATCCGGTTTTAAGTTCTATTCAGGAGGAACCGGAACGCTTGCGTGAAGCTTATCGGAAGGTGATAAAGATTACCATGCTGATAACCTTTGCCTGCATGTTGGGATTGGCTGCTGTAGCGAAACCTTTGATTATTATCTTGATAGGCGAAAAGTGGTTGCCTGCCGTTTACTTTTTGCAAATCATCTGTTTTAGCGGCATGCTTTATCCTCTTCATGCCATAAATCTGAATATTCTTCAGGTGAAAGGACGTTCGGACCTATTCTTGAAGTTAGAAATTATAAAGAAAATAATAGCTGTTGGTCCCATTGTTATTGGTATCTTTTGCGGTATTGAATATATGCTTTGGGGAAGTGTGATAACTTCGTTTATAGCTTATTTTCTGAATAGCTATTATTCGGCAAGCTTAATAGATTATCCGACAGGAACACAGATAAAAGACATACTTCCCACTTTTGTAGTTTCTTTAGTGGTAGCATTTGTCATGTGGGGACTTTCTCATTGGAATATTCCTGTTTATGCATTATTGTTCATTCAGATTTCGGTAGGAGTATTCTTAGCTTTAATTATTTATGAGAAACTGCATCTTGACGAATATCTTGAGATCAAGCAGTTGGTGCTTTCTGCGCTCAGACGTAAGTAGAAAATCAAAAACAAATTAATTGTAGTAAGATGGAAAATAAAGTAATTACGGTTACTTCTCCATTACTTCCTTCACTGGACGATTTCATTCCTTATCTGCAAGACATCTGGAATCGCAAGTGGCTGACCAATAATGGTCATTATCATCAGGAATTAGAGAAGGCGTTGTGTGAGTATTTAAAAGTACCTTATATCAGTCTTTTTACTAACGGTACGTTACCTTTGATGTGTGCACTCCAGGCGTTACGTATAACGGGAGAAGTAATCACGACTCCTTATAGTTTTGTAGCTACTACCCATTCTTTGTGGTGGAATGGCATAAAACCTGTGTTTGTTGACATTGACCCCGAAACTTGCAATATTGATCCCGATAAGATAGAAGCAGCAATTACCCCAAAGACTACAGCTATTATGCCTGTACATGTTTATGGAAAACCTTGTGATACGGAACGCATTCAGGAGATAGCCGATAAATATGGACTGAAGGTGATTTATGATGCTGCCCATGCCTTTGGGGTGGAGGTAAATGGAAAGTCAATCCTGAACGCAGGAGATATGTCAACATTGAGCTTTCATGCTACGAAAGTTTATAATACTATAGAGGGAGGTGCGCTAATCTGTCATGATGAAAAGACAAAAAAGCGTATTGATTATTTGAAGAATTTCGGTTTTGCGGGAGAGACAGAAATAGTTGCTCCTGGTATTAATGGGAAAATGGACGAGGTTCGTTCTGCTTATGGCTTGCTTAATTTAAAGCAAGTGGATGCGGCTATTGAATCCAGGCGTCAGGTTGCTGTCAAGTATCGGGAAGCATTGAAAGATGTTGAGGGTATCAGTTTTATGGAAGATATGCCGGGTGTACGTCACAACTATTCTTATTTCCCGATTTTCGTGGATGCTGAAAAGTATGGCATGACCCGTGACGAACTTTATTTTAAGATGAAAGAGCAGAATGTGCTAGGCAGGCGATATTTCTATCCGTTGATAAGTGAATTTTCTACTTATAAGGGATTGGAAAGTTCATCTCCTCAAAAACTTTCGAATGCAATGAAGATGGCGAATTCTGTTATATGTCTCCCAATATATTACGGACTTAATAGGAAGGATATTGAGAGGATACTTAACCTTATAGTGAAATGAAACAGAAAAGAATAATGCTTCTTGGAGGACTTAGATATCTACTTCCGGTAATAGATGTTGCCCATAAGCTGGGACATTATGTTATAACTTGTGATTATCTTCCGCATAATATAGCACACAAATATTCTGATGAGTACTGTAATGTTAGTATTATAGACAGAGAAGCGGTTTTGGCTGTTGCAAGAGAAAAACAAATAGACGGAATTATGTCTTTTGCGGTTGATCCAGGAGTAACTACTGCTGCGTATGTAGCAGAACAAATGAATTTACCACAGGCAGGCCCCTATGAATCTATTTGTATCCTCCAAAATAAAGATCGCTTTAGAAAGTTTCTTGCAGAACATGGGTTCAATGTCCCGCAGGCAAGAGCGTATGTGGATTATAAGGATGCAAAAGTAGATGTGAATGCCTTTAATTTTCCAATTATAGTAAAGCCTACTGATTCAGCAGGGAGTAAAGGTGTTTCAAGAGTTGATGAAATTGAGTGTTTTGAACAAGCATTTTATTATGCAAAAGAGTATTCAATATCGGGGAAAGTAATAGTAGAAGAATTCATTGAAAAACAAGGATGTTCTTCGGATTCAGATTGTTTTTCTATTAATGGAGAATTGAGTTTTGTTTCATTTTCTGCACAAAGATTTGATGACTCAGCTTCTAATCCTTATACACCTTCTGCATTTAGCTGGCCATCTACGATGACGTTGGAACAAGAGTCTGAACTTACTTCAGAACTTCAACGGTTACTTACATTATTGCATATGAAAACTTCTATCTACAATGTTGAGACAAGAATTGGTGTAGATGGGAAGGGATATATAATGGAGGTTTCACCGCGAGGAGGAGGGAATAGATTATCTGAGATGCTTAGATATGCTACAAATATAGATCTCATAGAGAATGCAGTGAGTGCAGCAATTGGTGATGATATAGGACAAATATCTCAATGGTCATATAAGGGGCATTGGGCAGAATTTATTCTTCATTCAAATACATCGGGATTTTTTGAGCAGATAAGGATTGCACCGGATTTAAACGATTATGTTGTAGAGACTGATTTATGGTTGAATAGAGGGGATAATATATCTTCGTTTCAATGTGCTAATAATTCTATTGGAACAATTGTAATGAAATTTCCCAGTAAATCAGCATTAGATAAAGCTATGAACGAAATAAATATGAAAGTGTTAATTGATATAAAACAATAAATATGAAAATTTTAGTGATTGGGCAAGGAACCTTGCATTGGGGTAGATTGGAGTTTGGTAATATTGGTAATTATTATATCATTGAACCTTTTTTCAGAGAACTTCACCGTGTATTCCCTCATGCAGCAATACAGACAACATTTCAGATGTCAGATGAATTTCAAAGTAAGGAGCAAATAACTTCTGTTCCGATGGATGAATATTACTCATGGACAGAGAAAGATTTGCCATTAGCATATAAAGAATATGCTATAGCAAGTGTATATGAGCAGACAGGTACATTGATAGATACCACTCCTTATATAGAAGATGTTTTGAGCTCTGATTTGGTTATAGATTTTTCAGGAGATATATGGGGACAAAATGCAGATTTAGTAGGTTCCAATAGGTTTTTAATAGGTCTGTTGAAAGAACGATGTGCACAATTATTAGGTAAGCCTACTGCTATGTTAGCAGGTTCTCCTGGTCCTTTTAATAGAGACTCTACTTTGGACTTTGCACATCTGGTCTTTAATAACTTTGCTCTTGTAACTAATAGAGAGGAAATTAGTAAATCTGTATTGAGTGATTTTGGATTTGACGTTTCCAATGTATATAGTCTGGCATGTCCAGCGTTTGAATTTGAACCTGCTACATTAGCCCAAATACAGCAATATATAGAAGGTACACCATTAGCGAATAAACAGAAACCTGTTATCGGTTTTGTGCTATGTGGGTGGAATTTACTCAAGGGGCCATTTAGCAGAGAGAATTGGGAAGATCAGGAATTTGATGGTTACATAAAAATGATAAAGCAAATGGTTGAAAAATTTAATGTTGATGTTTGTTTGATGTCTCACTCAAATGGTTTCCAGGTTCCTCCTGCTGAATTCGAGTTAACAAAAGGGCGCGATTATCCCCTTATAAAAAGAATATATGAACTATTAACCAAAACAGCAATAGCAGATCGAGTTTATTTATTTAATGGAATTTATACTCCAGCAGAAACAAAAGCGATTATTGGTCAGTTTGATATGCTTATTTCTGGAAGAGTTCATGCTGCAGTTGCTGGTCTTTCTCAATCTGTACCAACTATGATTATTGATTATGGTCATGAGCCTAAAGCGCATAAATTACGAGGATTTGCACAAGTGGCTAATGTTGAAAGGTATGTAGCAGACCCACATTCTTTTAGTGATATGATATCTAAAGCATTTGAGGTATATGAAAATAGAAAGGGTATTAGACGTATGCTTATTGATAGAAATAAGGAAATAAAAGCACTTATTAAACAGAATTTTGACTTGTTAAAGACTATTGTAAAATAATATTTAAAATAGGACGAATTTTAAGAACTACTTGCTTGTAAAAAATATATAAAATAAAGTTTTACATGAGAAACTGATAATAGTAGCTGTGAATTTATAGGCTATACTAAATCATATATAGTTATCGGTATAGATTTTAGCCTTTATGCTCATTAATATGGATATACAATATTTACATAATTTTTCGACCTTTAATGACATCTATAAACATCTGAAAGAAGTGTCTCCATTTTTTCTTCCTCCTTTAGAAGAAAGGGTTGATATTGAAGAATATGCAAATAAACTTTTCAAATATGCCCAAAGAGAAGAAGCTTATTATGATGGGGAGCTGGTGGGGCTTGTTGCATATTATTGTACTGAAGGAGAAAAGGAGGCTTTTATAAGCAATGTGAGTGTACAACAATGTTTTTCACATAAAGGGATAGCCACATTATTATTAAATAATACGAAGAATTATCTTTGTAAAATAAATGTGCATAAAGTAAAAATGGAGGTTGCTAATGATAAGAATATAATTGAATTTTATAGGAAGAATGACTTTTATTTGGATAGGGAAATAGATTATACAAAGTTTATGATGGTATCATACTTGGATTGTCCTAAACCTCTAGTTAGTATAATTTGTTTAGTTTTCAATCATAAAGCTTATATAAGACAATGTTTGGATGGTTTCATAATGCAGAAGGTGGACTTTCCGATAGAGGTGTTGATCCATGACGATGCTTCTACAGATGGTTCTAAAAAAATACTTTGCGAATATGAAGAGAAATATCCAAAATTGTTTAAACCAATATATCAAACAATAAATCAGTATTCTAAAGGGATACCTGTTTCATATACTTATCAGTATCCACGATGTCTGGGAAAGTATGTGGCTGTATGTGAAGGTGATGATTATTGGACTGATCCTCTAAAATTGCAGAAGCAGGTGAATATACTTGAGTCAGACAAAAATATAGGCTTTGTTTATTCAAAATTCCAATTAGTCAATTTAGACAATATGCTTATTGAAAACTCTTCAACTGTGTCAAATCAATTATCTCACTCCAAAACAGGATATTTATTACCCTCTTTACTGCGCAATAATTTTCCACAAACTCTCACTGTTATGTTTAAGAAAGAACTGTTGACTAATTTCGACAAATATTATAGTTATGGCTACGATTGGCCTCTCTTCATTCATATATGTGGAAAGTGCAAATCGGTCTTCTTAAAAGATGTAACCGGATGTTATCGGATAAATCCTAATGGAATGATGGCTTCCGGTACATTGAAAGATGTGGATAATGGTGGTTTTACCACTTTAAATGGAGCTTTTAGAGCGTATTTGTGCGGGGAATATAAAGCTGCTTCTATTTTGGATAAACTGAAAATTAATGTGTATATGTATTATCGCCTTTCTAAAGGTGATATCAAAGACTCTGTAGAGTTGGAGAACTGTGTCAAAAGTCGTTTGCTGTATCAACTAATGCGAAGGATGACATTTGTTTGGGCTTTTCTTCTAAAAAAGAAATGATGAGCGTTTTTGTTGTAATGCCATTAAATTTTTTGCTGTATTTTGGTACCTTCATTTTTTCTTATAGAAAATCTGGGTTCACTATATATTCCTTTGTATGGTTGATGTATTCTATATTTGCGGCTTTCAGTGTTTATCTCTGTTTGTCCGGATTATATTGGAGTGTTATGTATACATCATCTTATGAATACGAACCACTTTCTCCAATACCATTTTTTATCAATTATTTTTGTGTTTATTTGATATTAATGCCTCTGAATAAAATCAAGGTTGAGAAAATGAATTTCTCAACCTTACTCTATTCCCGGAGAAATTGGAATATAGTTTATGTCTTATTTGCTATTGATATTATATATGCATTGATTAAACTAACACAGCTGAAAACAGCCATTTCTTTCGGTTTTGGGAATATACATAGCATGGGAGGAGATAATATTTCAGATTTGTATTATAGTGGGAATCCATTAGCTAGACTTTTTAATTCTATAGGACGTTTTTCACATGTGATGATTGTTCCTTTTGTTTTATTATATATTTTCAGGGGTTATAAATGTGCTGAATGCTCTAAAAAGTTCTTAGTGTCTTATTTGATAGTATTTTTATTTAATGCTCTATCAATAGGTTTGACTACAGGGTCAAGAGCAAATTTGTTTTTTGGCATACTAAATCTATCTTTTTTCTTCATTCTTTTCTGGAATACTATGTCTTACAGATTCAGAAGAAAAGTTTTGTGGGTGGCAGTTGCTGTTGTCGCAATACTGTTTGTTGTCGTTGCTCAAATTACCGAAGAACGTTTTGGGGAGAATGTAAAGAGGACAGCAGTGGATTCAATCTATGAATATCTTGGAGAAACATTTCCTGTTCTAGGTTATGAATATTGGGACAAAGTGAATTTTACTGGAGGAAAAAGATTGTTTTCTGAGTTTTTTAGCTTATTTGATAGTAGTTTTAAAGCTGGAGATAAAAGTGATTGGTATCATTATACAGGGGTAAGAGTGGATTGGTTCAAAACGGTGTATGGTGATTTATATATAGAGTTTGGTCCCGTATTGCCAGTAATAATTCTATTTATTATAGCTTTTTCCTTTACTATATACTTACGAAAGGGGAGTGGAGTATCCTGCTATAGGATAAGTGTTATTTATAAATATTATTCTTTTTCTGTAGGAGGAATATTTGGCTTCCTTAATATGTGTTCTATTTTTGATATAGTGGTAATCTTTTTGACTTTCTTGATGCCTTATTTTTTGCAAAAACAATTCTGCTCCAAATCAATCGTTAACACGTTAGACTGAAAAATGACTAAAAAAAGATATGCTGTAATATTGTTGAATTACAATACAGTTGAAGATGCAGTAATTGCAGCATCAAGTATTGTAGAGAACGCTATATCTGATGATTATGTGATATGCTTCGTAGATGGCTGTTCAACTAAAAATAATCAGGTCGAAATATTTATTTCTGCCAACATTCACAATACTTGTGTTTTAAAATTAGATGAGAATGTCGGATATGCAAGAGGAAATAATGCCGGGGTTCGGTATCTGTTAGAGAAGTATGAGATTGACTATTTGGTAATAATGAATCCGGATGTTGAAATTAGGACAAAGAGGTTAGTTGACAATCTTATTGATACCTTGTCTGAATTAGGTGAGCATTATTGTGGAATTCAGCCGTTAGTATGGACGCCTCACATTAGTAATGAAGCAAACAGACAAATTTGTATTAGAAAGGTTTATAGCTATTTTGATTGCATAATGGATAGCTTTTATCCTATTCGTAAACTATTTACCAGAAAATACCAAGAAATGGTATACTATAAAGAACGTCCATATGAGAGATTAATCGATTTTGAAGTTCCATCTGGATGCTTTTTCATAATAAAAACAGATGCATTCATGAAGGTTGGCATGTTTGATGAGAGAACGTTCTTATATGCAGAAGAAATAATTCTAGGTTATAAATTAAAGAAAGAGCATTATAAGTTTATTCTGGATCCATCTTGGTTAGTGATACATGAAGGTGGAAAATCTACAGGATCTCATCATGGTACAGTTTCTAGTAGCTTTGTTGCTAAAGAAGAAATTAGATCTTTAGAAATATATATGAAATATTGTTTAAATTGTGGAAAGATAAAAATTCTTTTGGTGAAACTCCTTTTTATGTTCAATTATTATGTAAAGAAGGCATGTACTCTTGGATACTATAAACAATGAATATGGACAACGAGGAACGTAACAAAATATAAATATACGCAAAGTAACTCAAGGCACGGGAGCTTTCTTCTGAAAGCTTGGGCAGATTATATATTTTATGAGACGCAAAGATATTGATGGAATTTCAGGACTGATGATTGTTTATATGATATTTGTTCATATAGTAAACTTTACTCATACAGGGAATTTCTTTGTGGTTCTAATGCGACCACTTTTCTTTTTTATGCCGTGGTTCTTTTTTAAAAGCGGAATGTTCTTTTTCCATAAAAGTAATAATCAGATGTTTTTAGAGGGTAAAAAACTATTGTATCCCTATGTTAAATACTCGCTTTATGGCATAATAGTTTGGTCGGTAATTTTGTTTTTTTATGGAGAAATTTCTTGGGTAAAATATATATTGTCTCCGTTTTATCAGATATTGAAAGAAGGGGCTGTTATGGGTAATTTACCTCTTTGGTTTCTCGCTTCATTATTTGTTGCTAAATTAATGTACAATACAATATGCAGTCAAAAATATTATTTGACACTTCTGTTTTTATGTATTATAGCTGCATATATACTTGATGTTACAAATTGTAATTATATTGTTTGGTTTGGCAATATTTTGTCTGGACTATTCTTTTTGGGAATGGGACATTTATTAAAAGATGTCCAGTATAAAAAAATAGTGTTTATTATATCTATGCTATTTTATGTGGCATACTTATCAATACCTTCGCTATTCTCTAATGTAGATATGAGAGCTAATCATTGTAATCATGGTTACTATTTACTATATGTATTAGGTTCTTTGAGTGGAATATTATGATAAATAATATATTTTATTATTTGCCTCAAAATACATCCATATTGCATGCTATTGGTCGTAAATCGATGAATTATTATGTCATCCACTATTTGCTACTAGAGGTTGTTATATTGTTTTCTAATAAGATTTTTCATGTTGATATTGATTCACTATTGATGGTCTTTATTCTATCTCTGAACAGTTTCATTGTGTTACCAATAATTGCTAAATATGTAAATACTTCTAGGTTTATATAATGTTTGAGGTATATCTATTTCTGTGTAATATTGAGTATTTATTTTCTAGTGCGAATCAGTGGTTGAGGTTATAATTGAAGATACTCAGTAAATCATCATTATTGAAATCTGCTTCATCATGAGTTTAACTTAATCCCTGATTCATATTTCTAATTAGTTTAATGATAATTTTATGATTATAGTACGATTATGGGGAGGTTTAGGTAATCAACTTTTTCAGTATTCATTTGGACAATATCTCGAAATTGAAACTGATAAAAAAGTATTCTATGATGTTGCTTCGTTTGGAACATCAGATCAACTGAGAAAGTTGGAATTGTGTTCTTTTATACCTGACATACCGCTTTATAATGCATACTTTACTCGATATACAGGTGTCAAGAATCGTTTGTTTAAAGCTCTATTCCAATGGTCGAATACCTATTTATCAGAAAGTATGTTTGATATTTGTTTGTTAGAAAAAGCTAGAGGAAAAATCTTTCTACAAGGCTATTGGCAAGAGGAAAAATATGCGACATATTTTCCAATGCAAAAAGTACTTAGTGAGTGGAAAAATCCTAATGTTTTATCTGAAATAGAAGAAAACATCCGTTCTGCTAAAATCTCAGTTTCTTTGCATGTACGAAGAGGAGATTATTTTTCACCTAAGAACATTGATGTTTATGGGGTTTGTACAGAGAAATACTATGAGCAGGCTATAGATCGAGCTAATTCCGAAATTGAAGAGGATAAACAGTTCTTTGTTTTTTCAGATGATATATTGTGGGTGAAAAATCATGTATCCTTGCCAGAATCTACAGTTTTTGTTCCTAATCATGAAATATCACAATTTGCATATATCTATTTGATGTCTTTGTGTAAAGTAAATATCATTTCCAATAGTACATTCTCTTGGTGGGGAGCCTATCTTAATCAGCATAAGAATCAACTTGTTATTGCTCCTTCGCGCTGGACTTTTACTTCCAATAAAACTCTCGCTTTGGATAGCTGGACTAAAATTTGATAAGTATGAATCTTGTATACGTAGGTATTCCCTTCTATAATGCCGAAAAATATTTGGATTATGCCATACGATCTGTACTAAATCAGACTTATACCAACTGGAAAATGACTTTGATAGATGATGGAAGTACAGATTCATCATTGGCATTGGCTCGTAAATATACAAGTGATACACGAGTCAAAGTTATTTCAGATGGGCGGAATAAAGGACTCGTTTATCGTCTGAACGAACTCGTTAAACTAAGTGATTGTAAATATTTTGTTCGTATGGATGCCGATGATATTATGCACCCGCAAAGACTGGAAAAACAACTTAGATATTTGGAAGAGCATCCACAGGCAGATGTTGTTGGTAGTTGGGCATATTCGATTGATACTGGAAATCGAGTTGTTGGCATTTTGAAAAACAAGGTAAATCCGTCTGTAATAGGGGATGTATTTGCTCATGCATGCTTCATACATCCATCAGTAATGGGGAAAAGAGACTGGTTTAGTAATAATCCGTATGACTCAAGATATATTAGAGTTGAAGATATGGAACTTTGGTGTCGCACTATAGAGAAATCTAACTTTTATAATTTGTCTGAACCACTATTATTTTATCGTGAGATAGGTGTTCCGTATTTGTATAAATATCTTTTGTCAATGAAGGGGGTTAGGACTTTAATTATAAAGTATTATAGCGCTAATCTCTTAAAAAGATATGGAATGCTTCTTATTAACTATGTAAAATGCTTATTATATGCCTTGTTTACTGTTTTTGGATTACAAAATATCTTGATAAAAAGACGCTCAAATAGTATATCATTTAAGTTGAAAACGGAGGCTTCAAGCAAATTGATGGCTGTTATAAAATAATTATTATGAATATTCTTCATGTTGTGAATATCTCTTTTGTAATTCCCTATTTTTTGGGTAATCAACTTTCATATTTTAATAAAAAAGGCTATAAAGAGTATATTGTATGCAGTAGTTCGCCTGAATTGGAATCTTTTTCCAGAATATATGGTTTTGAATATAAAGAGGTTGAAATCCTGAGAAAAATTTCTGTTATGAAAGATTTTGTGGCAATCTCTAAAACCATGCAATATATTAAATCTAAGCAAATAGATATTGTTGTTGGGCATACTCCTAAAGGGGCGTTAATTGCTATGATTGCAGCTTTCATTTTACGCGTTCCAGTTAGAATCTATTTTAGGCATGGTCTGGTCTATGAGACTTCGATGGGATTCAAAAGGAAGTTGTTAATATCAATAGATAAACTTGTCGCAGCTTTAGCAACTAAAATAGTGTGTGTAAGCCCTTCTCTATATAAGAAAAGTATTGATGATAAATTGAACTTAGTATCGAAACAAGTACTACTGTCTAAAGGTACTTGCAATGGCATTGATGTCGGTCGCTTCAATAAGGAGAACTTAGATTTAAAACGCTTAAAAGATTTGAAGGATAGTTTAGGAATAGCTGATTCTAGTTTTGTAGTGGGTTATACAGGTCGTTTAGTTCGTGATAAAGGTATTGTAGAATTGGTTAAGGCTTTTCAGATTCTTACCCAAAGGCATGATAATATGGTTCTGTTATTGGTTGGGATGATGGAAGAAAGAGATTCTTTACCTATAGAAATTAAACGATTTATACAAGATACTTCTAGCATAATAAATACAGGATATGTTTTAAATTCAATTATAGAATATTATTATGCCCTAATGAATGTTTTTGTTTTTCCTTCATATAGAGAAGGCTTTGGAATGTCAACATTAGAAGCTTCTTCAATGGAATTACCTATAATAACAGCTCGTGTAACAGGGTGTGTTGATTCAATAATTGAAGAACAGACAGGAGTGTTTGTAGAGCATACCCCTGAATGCATAATAAACGCTATTGAAAGGTTTTATTCTAATGAAAAACTTCGACTGAATTTTGGAAAGAATGGACGGAATTTTGTTGTTGATAATTTTGAACAGCATGTAATTTGGACAGAAATAGAGAAATTGTATCAATAATAAATTTAGATTCATAATGAAAAAAATAGCATTGCTTACAGGTATTACTGGACAAGATGGTTCATTTCTTGCCGAATTTTTAATAGAAAAAGGTTATGAAGTTCATGGTATCCTCCGTCGTTCTTCTTCATTTAATACAGGACGTATAGAGCATCTATATCTGGATGAATGGGTACGTGACATGAGGCAACAGCGACTAGTTAATCTTCATTATGGTGACATGACGGATAGTAGTTCATTGATTCGTATTATTCAGCAGGTACAACCTGATGAAATCTACAATCTTGCGGCACAAAGTCACGTAAAAGTGTCTTTTGATGTTCCGGAATATACGGCTGAAGCTGATGCTGTAGGAACGCTTCGCATGCTTGAAGCTGTCCGTATTTTGGGTTTAGAGAAAAAGACGAAGATTTATCAGGCTTCCACTTCGGAACTTTATGGTAAGGTACAGGAAATTCCCCAGAAAGAAACAACACCTTTCTATCCTCGTAGTCCATACGGTGTAGCAAAACAGTATGGTTTCTGGATTACGAAGAATTATCGTGAGAGTTATGGCATGTTTTCTGTAAATGGTATTCTGTTCAATCATGAAAGTGAGCGTCGGGGAGAGACTTTTGTAACCCGTAAGATAACTCTTGCCGCTGCTCGTATTGCACAAGGTTTTCAGGATAAGTTATATCTGGGTAATCTGGATGCCCGTCGTGACTGGGGGTATGCGAAGGATTATGTGGAGTGTATGTGGTTGATGCTGCAACATGATACGCCGGAAGATTTTGTGATAGCTACCGGTGAGATGCATACAGTTCGCGAATTTGCTACTTTAGCTTTTCGTGAGGTTGGCATTGAACTGTACTGGGAAGGTGAGGGTGTTGATGAAAAAGGAATTGATGTGAATACAGGCAAAGTGCTTGTTGAAGTTGACTCGAAATATTTCCGTCCTTGCGAGGTTGAACAATTATTAGGTGATCCTACCAAAGCCAAAACAGTACTTGGTTGGAATCCTACGAAAACTAGTTTTCCTGAGCTTGTGAGGATAATGGTGGCACATGATATGAAGTTTGTGAAGAAATTATATCTTAAGTCGCAAGTTATGGAATAGTAATTAGGATATTCCGATATTGCAAATCACCTTTGTAGAAAATGTTGAGATAATGAGTAAGTCTAAGGCATATAAAAAGCAGGAACTAATAGAGCAGACCGTCAATGAGCCTGTAATGGAATACCGTTCACCTTCTACGATAGGAGAAATAGAATTATTGTCGGACGAAATTATTATTGGGGCAGTAAAATATGCTCAAATAGCTCGTGAAAAAGGCCGGATGATACCTAATAGTGAGGTATATGGATTGTTAGCTGATAGATTGGGATGGAAGTAGTCTGGTCTGATTTGGCTATAGAGTCTCTTTATGATATACTATCATACATACAGGGTTGCTTTGGGAAAAAACGGCAAATAATATTGCTGTTAAAATTATATCTTTTATAGAGTCATTGGGAAGTTCTCCTTACGTAGGTAAGCGACTGTTGCATTTGTCTCAATATGGAGAAATTAGATGCATTTTTTATAAACAAGACCATATTTATTATCAGATTTATGAGGATAGAATTGAAGTGATAATTATATGGGATGGACGACAAGATCCTTGTTGACTACAAAATCTTCTTATTGATTTTCTTACTAAACAGTAAGTATTCGTTTTTTATTTCTGCGATTTTATGAATATTCTTATTACCGGAGTTCACGGTTTCGTGGGTTCCAATTTTGTTATGGCTTTAAAGGAATATCATACTCTTTATGGCTTAGATATTGTTGCACCTGAAAAAGAGGGAGTAGTGAAAACTTTTGCTTGGGAAGATATTGAAACGATCTCTTTCCCTATGCAGAATTTACCCCAGTTTGATGCTATCATTCATCTTGCAGGCAAGGCACATGATACAAAGAATCAGTCTGCTGCACAGACATATTTTGATATCAATACAGGACTGACACAAAAAATCTTTGATTTCTTTCTGGAATCTACAGCAAAGAGGTTCATATTCTTCAGTTCTGTGAAGGCTGCTGCTGATAGTGTAGTGGGGGATATGTTGAGGGAGGATGTGATACCTGCACCAGTGGGACCTTATGGAGAGAGTAAGATAGCAGCCGAGAATTATATTCTTAGTAAGTTGAGAGTTGAGAATGGAGATTTGAGAGTTGCTATGCAGCGTAATAAACTGGTGTATATTCTTCGACCCTGTATGATTCATGGCCCGGGTAACAAGGGGAACTTGAATCTACTTTATAATGTGGTAAAGAAGGGTATTCCTTGGCCTTTGGGAGATTTTGAAAATAAGCGTTCGTTCACTTCTATAGATAACCTTTGCTATGTGGTGGAAGGTTTGCTGACAAAGAATGTAACGAGTGGTATTTATCACATGGGTGATGATGAAGCTCTGTCTACCAATGAATTGATTGCTCTCATGTGTGAAGCTATGGGCAAGGAACCTCACATCTGGAAGATGAACAAGAAAATGATGGAAAGTTGTGCTGGTTTGGGAACATTGCTTCATTTGCCGTTGAATACTGAACGTCTTCGGAAGTTGACAGAGAATTACGTGGTGAGTAATGAGAAGATTAAAGCAGCACTTGGCATTGAACGAATGCCTGTTCGTGCTGCTGATGGGATTATGAAAACGATAAAATCGTTTTCAAATTAATAATTAACATTTAAAATTAAAGGGGCAAGTACGGTTATGTATTACCTGATTATATTGGTTCTGCTATTTCTGGCAGAACTTTTTTATTTTAGAATAGCTGATAAGTGCAATATCATCGATAAGCCGAATGAGAGAAGTTCCCATACCCGGATTACTTTGCGTGGTGCCGGAATCATCTTCTATTTTGGAGCTTTGGGCTATTTCCTGAGTAATGACTGGGGATATCTTTGGTTTATATTGGCATTGACTCTAATCACATTTATTAGTTTTGTGGATGATATCCGTTCCATTTCCCAAGGTTTGCGATTGGTGTTTCACTTCACTGCTATGGCTTTGATGTTTTACCAATGGGGCTTGTTTTCTCTTTCGTGGTGGTGGATTATTATAGCTTTGATTGTTTGTACAGGCATCATCAATGCCTATAATTTTATGGATGGTATCAATGGGATAACGGGTGGTTATTCGTTGGTTATCCTTGGTGCATTGGCTTATATCAATGCTGAAGTAACTCAGTTTGTAGAGCCTGCTCTAATCTATACCGTTTTCTGCTCCGTCCTGGTCTTCTGCTTCTTTAACTTCCGTAAGAAAGCGAGGTGTTTTGCCGGTGATGTCGGTTCTGTGAGTATTGCTTTTATTCTTCTTTTTCTGATAGGAAAACTTATAATTAAGACTGAAGATTTCAGTTGGATTATCTTATTGTCTGTCTATGGTGTCGACAGTGTTCTGACTATCATTCATCGCCTGATGCTTCATGAGAATATCGGTTTGCCCCATCGTAAACATATGTATCAATTGATGGCGAATGAATTGAAGATGCCTCATGTAGTGGTATCGCTGATTTATATGGCTATGCAGGTAATTGTAATAATAGGATATATATATTTCTTGGACCATGGCTATTTATATTTATCGTGTACTATTTTATTGCTTAGTATTATTTATATTGGATTTATGAAGAATTTCTTCTGTTTACATAGTCCTAATGGTAGGAGTGAAAAATAGAAAGGTGATAGTTTATAAAGTGTATATTACTGTGGACGGATATCCACATAGTTGTAGAAAAAATACTCAAATTAGGAAAATGTCTTTTATATGGTTTTGGCTTAAGTGGTTGATATATAGTGTGATACTTGTTTGGAAATAGTTTTGGCATGCGTCTTGTACTATATTATGTGAGAGCTAACAAGAAATGTTTAACTTAAACAATTAGAATTATGAAAAAGTTATTTTTAGCAGTAGCATTGGTAATGGGATTGGGTACTTCAGTAGCATTTGCTAACAACATGGTATCGGATGTTGAAATCGTAACGATGATCAACGAGTTTAAACCGATTGATGTAAAAGAACTCCCGCAGGCAGTTCAGGATGCCATCAAGGAAAACTACTCGGAAGCAACCATCAAAGAGGCAGCCGTTGAAGTTGCTGAAGATGGAACTAAGACTTACAAGGTAACATTGGTGGATGCAGCCGGTACCGAGAATCCGGTTCTTTTCAATGAAAAAGGGGAAGTTCAGAAATAAGTTATACACACAATTAAAAAGGTACTCTATCACAGGGTACCTTTTTTATAGAAACTAATGTAATCGCATTAAAACTTAATATCCAAGACAAGTGACGAGTACCTACTGGTACTCGCCTGAAAGGTGTATACCATGTTTTGGACGCTTACGGCTGATAAGCTGGGTATAGATAAATAAGAGAGGATGTCAATCTTTAGAAAAATAATCATTTCTTTGTTTGATTGTTGCCCAAATAGTTGTACTTTTGTTTATGGGTAATATCAATGTATAATCGTATGGCAACAGTATCATTGAAAATACGTCTGAATTATAATCAGATATTAGAGTTAACTCAACAACTTTCTGATGATGATAAGTTGGAATTGAGCCGTGCACTTGCTGCTGAAACGAGAGGCATTAAGTTGAGACGATTATTAGAAACTTTTAAGACAGATGAAATTTCCCAAAAGGAGATAGATGCAGAAGTGGAAGCTGTTAGGCAAGAGGCGTATGAAAAGCGATTGCGAAATGAGAATAATTATTGATACAAATCTTTGGATTAGCTTTCTTATAGGCAAGAAGCTGTCTTGCTTGTTGGAACTCATATCTAATGGAAATGTAGAACTTGTAGTTTCTAAAGAACTTTTAGATGAGATTGAAAGCGTTGCTTCACGTCCTAAATTTGTAAAACATTTCTCCAAAGAGCATTTAGATATGCTATGGGATTTTTTGGCTCAAGAGACATTGTACTACGAAATAGGTAATATTTCTTCCCGTTGTCGGGATCCTAAGGATGATTATTTATTAGAACTTGCATTAGTGTCAAGAGCTGATTATCTGATAACTGGGGATAGAGATTTATTGATTGTGAAAGAAGTCGGTTCTTGCCAGATAATTACTGTCATGGAGTTTGACGCATTAACTTCTTCATTAGGGTGTTCTGCTCTCCTTCATGAAGATCTAGAAGATTATTACGCTATTGTTATTGGAGAATAGAGTAAATGTATAGTAACAACATAAAATGAAAGCCGCTATCCCTAAATCATCCGGATAGCGGCTTTTTTAAAATAGTGTGTTTATCAAACGCACTATTCACGCAATTTTTTGTATTTTTGCCGACTGTTTAATAGACACATCCGAAAAAACTTTAAAAAACGAAATAAAATGGCAGTAGAATTAAAAGACCTGACCAAACGCAGCGAGAATTATTCGCAGTGGTATAATGAGTTGGTGGTGAAGGCCGATCTGGCGGAACAATCGGCTGTGCGTGGCTGTATGGTGATCAAACCTTACGGATACGCTATCTGGGAGAAAATGCAGCGTCAGCTGGATGATATGTTTAAGGAAACAGGACACGTGAATGCCTATTTCCCTTTGCTGATTCCGAAGTCTTTCCTCAGCCGTGAAGCGGAACATGTGGAAGGTTTTGCAAAGGAGTGTGCAGTAGTAACACACCATCGTCTGAAAAATGCTCCTGACGGTAGCGGAGTAATTGTAGACCCGGAAGCTAAACTGGAAGAAGAACTGATTATCCGTCCTACTTCTGAAACCATCATCTGGAATACTTATAAGAACTGGATTAATTCTTATCGCGATCTGCCTATTTTGTGTAATCAATGGGCGAACGTGATGCGTTGGGAAATGCGTACCCGCCTCTTCCTGCGTACTGCAGAATTCCTGTGGCAGGAGGGACATACAGCACACGCCACTCGTGAAGAAGCTGAAGAAGAAGCAGTACGTATGCTGAACGTATATGCTGAATTTGCCGAAAAATATATGGCTGTTCCTGTAGTGAAAGGTGTGAAATCTGCCAATGAACGTTTTGCCGGTGCGCTGGATACTTACACTATCGAAGCCATGATGCAGGACGGAAAAGCTTTGCAAAGTGGTACGTCTCACTTCCTTGGACAGAATTTTGCCAAGGCATTTGATGTGCAGTTCGTGAACAAGGAAAATAAAATGGAATATGTTTGGGCTACTTCATGGGGGGTATCTACCCGCTTGATGGGAGCACTGATCATGACTCACTCTGATGATAACGGACTTGTACTGCCTCCTCATTTGGCTCCGATACAGGTGGTTATCGTGCCTATCTATAAGAATGCAGAGATGCTGCAGAAGATTGATGAGAAGGTAGCCGGTATCGTTGCTAAACTGAAATCTATGGGTGTTTCGGTGAAATATGATAATGCCGATAACAAACGTCCGGGCTTCAAGTTTGCAGACTATGAATTGAAAGGTGTACCTGTACGTCTTGTGATGGGTGGTCGTGATCTGGAAAACAATACAATGGAAGTAATGCGCCGCGATACGCTGGAAAAAGAAACCCGTTCTTGCGATGGTATCGAGGAATACGTAAAAGATCTGTTGGAAGAAATTCAAGCAAATATTTACCAGAAGGCTCTCAACTATCGTAACTCTCACATCACGAAAGTGGATAGTTACGACGAATTCAAGGAAAAGATTGAAGAAGGTGGCTTTATCCTTGCCCACTGGGATGGTACTACCGAAACTGAGGAGAAGATCAAGGAAGATACAAAGGCTACTATCCGTTGTATTCCTTTTGAAACTTTCTTGGATGATGATAAAGAACCGGGTATCTGTATGGTGACCGGTAAACCGTCGGCTTGCCGAGCTTTGTTTGCTCGTTCTTATTAATAGGATCTCAGTAAGATTATAGGAGAGGGCTGCACTTCCGTATAGGAGGATGCAGCCCTTTTAGGTTTAGAACAACTGTGTTTTTAGGCCGAATGATAAACTGAGGTAATCTTTAGGTTTCAGGTATTTGTTAAGGAATGCACTTACTATATACAAGTCGCATGTACTTATTTCGTAGTAGAAAGTAATGGCTCTTGCTCCCAAGCGCCAGCGTGGAGGTATGTTGTAAGTTAACCGTTGACCTAGGAAAGCGTGTATGCGTACTTTGGACGAAAAGCCATAGTAACCTTTCGGATAACGGTCTGGTTCATGTGTCCAGAATTCGCCTCCAAACACCGTATTAAAATACATGCCACAGGCAAGAGGTTCAACCGCAAAATCTTTTCCCAGTGAGATGCTCCAAGGCATATAGTTCTGCTTTAGGGTCATGGTGATTTTGGTGCGTTTGGAATCATATTTAGGCAGAATACCAAAGAGAATATCCGTTTCCCACTGGTTTCGTTTGCCATAATCCCATCCGGTACCAAGTGACTGCAATCCCATATTACCGGCAAATTGCAGTTTGGTATGAGTCGGTATCAGACTTTCCCAATGTTTCCGGTAACGATGGACACGCTTGTCATAACGACTGGAACGCTTTTTGCTAATATCGGCACTATCTATCTGTGTCGTTTCTTTTTCTATCCATATCGTATCATGTTTCACAATAATAATAGTATCCCTGAACACTTGGGCCGGCTCTGTATTTATTGTTTTCACTTCCTGTGCATAGCCGGTTGACGAATAGACAAGAAGGAAGCATGTCAATGCTTTAATAATAGACCACTTCGCGCTCATATCTGTCAGGAGTTACAGTGAATATATAGTAGCAACGGTTTTTCATGCAATCACTCATGTAGTACATCACGCCGTCATCAAAAAGATCCTCTTCGAATACATGATGTTCGTGAGCTGCCGTACAGAATAATAAATCGGGAAACCTCTTAATGCTATATTGGAAAACCTGAGCTACATTATTATTGAACTCGAAGCAGAATGGACGTATATGCATGGAGAAGATGGTACGGTCGTACTCCTCGCGGCGATCTTCCAACTGAGCATTGATGAAGTCAAAGTCAGGAATAGGACGGGAGTAATCGAACTCGAGAGCATTGGTATTCAGACAAACGAATTTGATGCGGCCGGCAATAAATGAGAAATTGGGATCACCGAAAATGGCGCGATAAGTTTCTTCACCTGTGCCGAGACAGTCATGATTACCAATGAGACCAACATAAGGAACTTTCAGCTTATTCATGATATCACGTTGCCACAGGAACTCGTCTGTGACACCAAAATCACTGAAATCTCCGCCATGGATGACGAAATCAATGTCATCTCGTTTATTGAGGTGATTGACAAAATCCTGGGTTTCATCATACCAACGTTGTGAATCACCCATGGTAACAAAACGGATTGTCGTCTTGTCTTTACAATTGGCTTCTATTTTTGCTATATTGCGGTTGTTGATATCCGTCGGACCACTGATACGCACATCATAAGGATGGTAGTCTATCATGTCGCAACCGCCCATAAACAGACCTATGAGCGGGATGAATAAGAGTTTAGATAGTTTCATGTGAATGATATTAATAGTATATATAATCTCTATATTGAAAACTGGATGCAAAGATAGAGTTTTCTTTTTGATTAATGATTGTCTTATATTCCTTTTTTCTGTCCTTTCATGCTACACTAATTATTCGATAGTTGTCTATTTTTTAGACGGAGTTGTCTAATTATTAGACACTTGATGGCTGGGCTTGGAAAGCTAATTCCTTGATAATAAACGGATTTTAAGTTTTGGCACGCTTTCTGCATTTATATAGTTAAAGTATTGCGTGTATTAATCTTAATATGCTAAAGAGTAGATTAAGAGAAATAACTAATAACTCATAATTTAAAGAACATCATGATTGAAATTAATGACATCAGCAAAGTATTCCGTACATCGGAAGTGGAAACAGTAGCATTGAACCACGTGAACCTTGAAGTGAAAGAGGGAGAGTTTGCAGCTATTATGGGACCGTCAGGTTGCGGAAAATCAACCCTGTTGAATATTCTGGGATTACTGGATAATCCGACGGAAGGTTCATATAAACTTCTGGGACAGGAAGTAGGGAATCTGAAAGAAAAAGAGCGTACACGCGTTCGTAAAGGTAAACTGGGTTTTGTATTCCAAAGCTTCAATCTGATAGACGAACTGAATGTGTATGAAAATGTGGAATTGCCTTTGACTTACCTGGGCATCAGAGCTTCCGAACGTCGCCGGATGGTGGAAGATATACTGAAACGAATGAATATCAGTCATCGTGCCAAACACTTCCCGCAACAGCTTTCCGGTGGTCAGCAGCAACGTGTAGCCATTGCTCGTGCTGTGGTTACTAATCCTAAGTTGATACTTGCCGATGAGCCGACCGGTAATCTGGATTCTAAGAATGGTACAGAAGTGATGAATTTGCTGACAGAGTTGAACCGGGAAGGAACTACTATTATCATGGTGACACACTCTCAGCACGATGCTTCTTTCGCCCATCGTACGATTCATTTGTTCGATGGCAGTATAGTGGCAAGTGTTGCAGCACAGGAAATGTAAGTTACGATTATTACAATAGTAAAGTATGAAACAAATCTATTATGTCATAAGGACTTTATTACGTGGACGCGGTTCGAATATTATCAAAGTCATTTCCCTTGGATTGGGATTGACGATGAGTATTTTGCTGTTTTCTCGTGTGGCTTTTGAACAAAGTTACGACACCTTCTACAAAGACTATGACAATTTATATCAGATATTCTCTATTTTTTCAGCTGATGGTGAACAGTTTGAGCCTCAAAAGCAAAACTGTGGCCCCGTGGCAGGTGCCATATTGGAAAACTTCCCGAAAGAAGTGGAAGCAGCCACCAGTATCGCCTATTTTCTCGGTGGTCCGTTGTATAATGGCAGTGTTCGTTTCGATGACGAGATACTGTTGGCAGACTCACTTTTTTTCCGAACTATGGGTATTGAGGTACTGAGTGGAAATCCGGAGGATGAACTGGTACAACCGGATGTTATTTTTCTGAGCGACCGCTTGGCACAGAAAATCTTCGGCGGCGAAAATCCTATTGGAAAAGTGCTGAGCTACAATAAAGAAATAGCATTTACAGTGAAGGGGACTTATGCCGCTTTACCGGAAAACACTACGATGCGTCCCGAGGGAGTTGTATCTATGCCCACAGCCTGGAGTCGCAGTTGGGGTAACTATTCCTGGCGTGGGGGAGACAGTTACTACGAATATATCCGTTTCCGTCCGGGAGCTGACAAAGAGATTATCAATGCCCGACTGGATGACATGATACAGAAATATCGACCGGAAGAGGATAAGAAAGCTTATGGCTATACAGCTTTTGTGAAACCTATCCGTGATGTATATCGAAACGAAGACCAAGTGAAACGGATGGATAGCATTATGAGTATCCTAGCTCTTGCAATTCTTTTTGTTGCAGCACTAAACTATGTATTGATATCCATCTCCTCGCTTACTTACCGCGCGAAAGCGGTGGGAGTACATAAGTGTAGTGGTGCAAGTGGAGGTACTGTATTCTCAATGTTTCTTCTGGAGACAGGTATTATCATTGTACTGGCTCTGGTGTTAATGGGACTGATATTGCTTAACTTTCAGGAGTTTATAGAAGATACTACCGCAGCCAAGCTGAGTGTACTTTTTGCACCCGATCGTATTTGGGTACCGCTTGCTGTAGTGTTGGTTCTTTTTGTTGTGGGGGGAGTATTGCCAGGTAGATTATTTGCGCGGATACCGGTGTCGCAGGTTTTTCGTCGCTATACGGAAGGTAAGAAAGGGTGGAAACGTCCATTACTTTTTATCCAGTTCGCAGGTGTGGCCTTTATCTGTGGACTGATGTATGTAGTGCTGGCGCAGTACAATTATGTGAAAGATAAAGATATGGGATATAATCCGCAGCGTGTAGCGGTGGGGAATGCTTATTTTGGTAGTGAGGAGGAGAGTGGACCGGCATTGCAGTTTTTCCGTGGTCTGCCTTATGTCGAAGAAGTTTCTTCTGCGGTCAGTACCCCTATCTGGAGCTATAGTGGCTCAATGATTGAAGGCGAAAGTGGACAGTCCCTCTTCTCAACACGCTACAGTTTTGTTCTTGAAGATTACTTTAAAATGATGGGTATGACAATGAAGGAAGGTCGTGCTCCGCGTGCAGCAGATGAAATAGTAGTGAATGAGGCTTTTGCGGAGAGGATGCGTTGGGGAGACAAGGCTTTGAACCACCCGTTACGTACAGAAGGCAAGAATTTTAAAGTCGTAGGTATATTGAAAAATTTTCATATAGGTTCCTATTACCAGCCACAGGATGTCATAATGTTCGGATATACCCGTACTTTCGGTAATACTGTCCATGTGCGCCTCAAAGAACCTTTTGCTGAGAATTTACGGCGTCTGAACAAAGACGTAAACGAAGCTTATCCGGACAAAACGATTGACTTTGCCGGATTGGAACAACGAATATTGGAACGGTATAATCCGGTTCGTGTCTTTAGCAATGCTACGATATTGGCGGCGGTAACCATGTTCTTTGTCATGCTGATGGGCTTGATAGGTTATACTACGGATGAAGTACGCCGTCGTTCCAAAGAAATTGCCATTCGTAAAGTGAATGGGGCGGAATCTTCGGGGATATTGGAGTTACTTTCAAAGGATGTCCTTTATGTAGCGGGACCGGCTGTCATTATCGGTATTATTGCCTCGGCGTACGTCAATGAGATGTGGATGGATCAGTTTGCTGCACAGGTGCCGCTTTCGTGGCCGGTATATGTGCTGATAGCATTGGTTATCCTGTTACTTATTGTTGCTTGCGTCATCTGGAAGTCATGGCGGATAGCGAATGAAAATCCGGTGAATAGTATTAAAAGCGAATAAAGAAGTTTTTAGGGTATGAAGCAAATCTATTATGTCATTCAAACGTTGCTGCGCGGGCGTGGTTCTAATGTGATCAAGGTTATTTCTCTTGGACTGGCTTTGACGATGAGTATTCTGCTTTTCGCTCGTGTAGCATTTGAGAAGAGTTGTAATACCTGCTATAAGGACTATGGCCAGCTTTATCAGGTTTTCTCCATTTGGACTATAAATGGAGAACGTGACAAAGAACCAAGCGAGATGAACTTACCGGTGGTTGCGGGGACTATCCTTGAGAGCTTCCCGGATGAAGTGGAAGCTGCTGTCACCATTTGTAAGTATATGGTTACTGGTCCGCTATACAATGGTAGTGTACGTTTCAGTGATAATAAGATTATGGCTGATTCTCTCTTTTTCCGTACCATGGGTATTGAGGTGCTGACGGGAGATGCCGTACGGGAACTGCAACAGAAAGATGTTGTCTTTCTCAGTGATCGTCTGGCCCGGAAAATATTTGGTAATGAAAATCCTATCGGGAAGGTGATAAGTTACGACAAACAAATACAGTTGACTGTGAAGGGGACGTATGCTGCTGTGCCTGAAAATTCCACGATGAATCCGGAAGCTGTAATTTCTCTTGCTACGGCATGGAGCCGGGGATGGGATGATAATAATTGGAAAGGAGGAGATTCATATTTTCAATACATTCGTTTCCGTCCGGGCGTAAAGGTAGATATTGAAAAGTTTAGTGCCCGTTTGGATGCCATGGTTCAAAACCACGTTCCTCGAGATATGATGCAGGGAGTAGGTTGCACACTTACTGTAAAATCTATTTATGATGTATATCAGGATAGTGATATAACGAAACGTATGGTTTATATCATGAGTATTTTGGGATGTGCCATTCTGTTTATTACTGCACTGAACTATGTACTTATTTCCATTTCCTCTTTGGTGTATCGTGCTAAGGTAGTCGGGATTCATAAGTGTAGTGGCGCTTCTGGAAGTGCTATTTTCGGTATGTTTTTGCTGGAAACAGGCATTCTGTTATTTATGGCAATGGGAGTAATGGTGGTACTGCTGTACAATTTCCGTGAACTTATAGAAAATACGATGGAAGTACGTATAAGATCACTTTTTATGCCGGAACGTCTTTGGGTACCGGTACTGGTGTTGTTAATCTTGTTTGTGGTTGGTGCTGTACTACCGGGACGATTGTTTGCCCGGATACCTGTGTCGCAGGTTTTCCGGCGCTATACAGAAGGTAAGAAAGGTTGGAAACGACCGTTGCTTTTTATTCAATTTGCAGGTGTAGCTTTTATTTGCGGATTAATGTGCGTGGTAATGGCTCAATATCACTATGTGCTGAATAAAGATATGGGGTATAATGCCCGGAATATAGCTACTGGTCGTCAGCTTTATTTTGGCAATGAGGCAAAACGTGGTGTGGCCCGTCAGTTTTTGGCTAGTTTACCTTATGTAGAAGCGGTAGAGTCTGCTTCTTGTCCGCCGTGTGTGGCAATGAGTGGCATGATGGTGTTTAATGAAAGCGGGCAGGCTCAACTTTCTTCACGTTATTGTACAGCAACTGAGGGATATTTGAAAATGATGGGAATGGTTCTTAAAGAAGGACGTATGGCACGTGAGCGAAATGAAGCAGTGGTGAATGAAACTTTTGTCAAGATGCTACGTTGGGGAGATGATGTCTTAGGGCGTACAATACACAATGGGCACATTAGTCTGGGTGATCTTAAAGTTGTGGGAATGCTGAAGGATTTTCAAATGAATTCTTATTATGTTCCACAACAACCACTTATCGTTCGGCATAATGAGTTTGGTGGTTGCATCCATATTCGTCTCAAAGAACCTTTTACAGCGAACCTTCGCAAACTGAACAGCGATGCATCTGCTGCTTTCCCCGACAAAACTGTGGATTTTACTTCTTTGGAACAAGAAATCCGGGAATTGTACAATGTCGTCCATGTCTTCCGTAATGCAACGGTGTTGGCAACTATCGTAATGTTTTTCGTTATGATAATGGGGCTGATAGGCTACGTAACTGACGAGGTACGCCGCCGTTCAAAAGAAATAGCCATCCGTAAGGTGAATGGTGCCGAAGCATCGACAATCCTGGACTTATTGTCGCACGATGTATTTTATGTAGCAGCTCCGGCAATTATTATTGGTACGGTGGGAGCGTGGTACGTTAACGGAATGTGGATGGATCTTTTTGCTGTGCAAGTACCCTTGGGTTGGCCTGTATATGTATTGGTAGCAATTGTTAATCTGGCAATAATTACAACCTGCGTCATCTGGAAAGCCTGGCGCATAGCCAACGAAAATCCCGTACATAGCATTAAGAGCGAATAAGTTCATTTATATGTTTTCGTCTTGCTTACAGGTATCTGTAGGGCGGAATAAAAAGGGTGTAGCCTTCTGTCCCGGATGGCTACACTCTTTGATATGGATGGTGTAGCCCTTTGGGGGTTAGGGCTACACCCTTTTTGGTTGAAGGTTGTACCCTCTGTAGGAGTGGTGCAAATTACTTACGAAATACTCTCTCTGTTTTTCTTTCGGATATATACTCCTAGCACAATCAAGGCTGTAACAAAAGCAAAAAAGTCAGCTACCGGCATACTGGTCCAGATACCATCCAATCCTATAAAGCGGGGAAAGAAGATCAGACCGGGAAGCAGATATAAAAGTTGCCGGGTGAGTGAAAGGAATATACTGATTTTAGCTTTTCCGATACTCTGGAAAAAGTTACCGATCACAATCTGTGCACCCACCAATGGGAACATCAGCACACAAATGCGGACACCGCGGGAAGCAATATCAATCAGTTCCTGATCATTTGTGAAGATAGCGGATACTGCATGTGGGAAAAGTTCGCAAATAAGGAAACCGCTGCTTGTGATACACACACCGGTCAGAATGCTCAGTTTCAGTGTTTGTTTCACACGGTCGTGCTTTTGTGCACCGAAGTTATATCCTACGATGGGCTGCATACCCATAGTCAATCCTAATACAATCATTATATAGAGAGTGAGCAGGCGATTGATGATACCATAAGCTCCGATAGCCATATCCCCCCCGTGACGTTGCAACGAGTTATTAATGATAATCACAATGGCACAGGCACATACATTCATCAGGAAAGGAGACATACCGATTGAAAAGATGCTACTGATGATGCGCTTTTTCAGTTTCCAAAAGTCCGGGCGGAAACGAACGAAACTGTCCTTATTAAGAAAATGCTTCACCACCCATACCATACCGATGAACTGTGAAATAACGGTTGCCGTAGCTGCTCCACGAATTCCCCAGTCAAAATGGAAAATGAAGATAGGAGCAAGGATGATGTTACAGACCACTGTTACCATGGAAGTCAACATCGCCTTTTTAGGATATCCTGTGGCACGCATAATATTGTTTAGCCCGATCATTGTATAAGTAATTGGGGTGCCTGCCAGGATAATTTGCATGAAGTCACGTGCATAAGGTAATGTTTCGGAACTGGCACCGAAGAATCTTAATATATCATCCAGAAATAGAAAAGCAAGTCCACCGAATACTACTGCATTAATCAGACAAAACATCAGCGTATTTCCCAGTACTTCAGTTGCTCCGTCTAAATCTTTTTGTCCCAGACGGATGGATGAAATGGTAGAACCGCCTGCCGATACCAGCGTACAGAATGCTACCACAAGGTTCATCAAAGGAAATGTAATAGCTAATCCGGCAATACCCATTGCACCTACACCATGACCAATGAAGATACTGTCGATAATGTTGTATAGGGAAGTTATTGTCATGCCGATAATAGCGGGTATGGAATACTGCAACAGCAGTTTTCCGATGCTCTCGGTACCTAATATGTGAGGGTTATTATCCATAACTATTTATCTAAAGAAAGTGATGAGTCCGCGTTCGTCCGCTCCGGTCCATGTCGTCCGCGTATCTGGTATTCGCAGCAAAGTTACTCATTTATTTGCTCGGTTCAAGGATTATTCTGACCTTTGTATCGTAATAGATAAGGTATTAACATTATAAGGTAAAAGAAAGTTTATATGGCTGAAACTAAAAACATCGCTGTTCTCTTCGATTTCGACGGTGTCGTTGTCGACACAGAGACGCAGTACAGCGTTTTTTGGCATAAAATGGGAGTAGATTACTTAGGTATGGAAGATCTGGAAAGTCGTGTTAAGGGACAGACCCTGATGTATATCTACGATACCTTCTTTCCCGGTATGACAAAAGAGAGAGAGGAAATCACTGTAGGTCTCGACCGCTTCGAACAGGATATGTCATACGATTTTGTTCCCGGGGTGGAGGAATTTATTGCCGATCTTCACCGTAATGGTGTGAAAATGGCTGTAGTTACCAGCTCCAATGATAAGAAAATGGAAGCTGTATACCGTGCTAAACCTGAAATTAAAAGTATGTTCGACCGTATTCTCACAGCAGAAATGTTCACTGCCTCTAAACCTGCACCTGATTGTTTTCTGCTTGGTATGGAAGTATTTGGTACTACTCCGGAAACAACTTATGTTTTCGAGGATTCCTTTAATGGTCTGAAAGCCGGAATGGCTTCCGGTGCTACAGTTATTGCTCTGGCTACCACTAATTCACGAGAAGAAATTACCCCGTTGTGCCACTATGTTCTGGATGATTTCCAGGGATTTACTTACGATAAATTAACAGAATTGCATAAGTAAAGGGAAAAAGGATTACCTTTGCAGCGATAAATAAAAGTATGAACTACAATTTACGATATATGATTTGCAACGTGTATCCTGTACACAGTCAAAATTATACATTGTAAATAATTAAATTGTAAATGAAACTATGGCTGGATATATTTCAGATGACACTCGTAAAGTGACCACTCATCGCCTTGTTGAAATGAAGCAAAGAGGTGAAAAAATTTCTATGTTGACATCCTATGATTACACTATGGCACAGATTGTGGATGGTGCAGGTATGGATGTAATTCTTGTGGGTGATTCTGCCAGTAATGTAATGGCTGGTAATGTGACGACACTTCCGATCACCCTTGATCAGATGATCTATCATGCTAAGTCCGTAGTTCGTGGAGTAAAACGTGCTATGGTTGTAGTGGATATGCCTTTCGGCTCTTATCAGGGCAATGAGATGGAAGGGCTTGCTTCTGCCATCCGCATTATGAAAGAGAGTCATGCAGATGCTTTGAAACTGGAAGGTGGCGAAGAAATAATAGGTACTGTAAAGCGCATTCTGAGTGCAGGTATTCCTATTATGGGACATCTGGGACTGATGCCGCAATCTATCAATAAGTATGGTACTTACACTGTTCGTGCCAAGGATGATACCGAAGCTGAGAAACTGGTACGTGATGCCCATCTGCTGGAAGAGGCAGGATGCTTTGCCATTGTGTTAGAGAAAATCCCGGCGGAATTGGCAGAACGTGTGGCCAGCGAACTTACTATTCCTATTATCGGTATTGGTGCCGGTAGTGGAGTAGACGGACAGGTGCTGGTAATTCAGGATATGCTGGGTATGAATAATGGTTTCCGTCCCCGTTTCTTACGTCGTTATGCCGATTTGCATACGATAATGACTGACGCTATAAGCCGTTATATATCTGATGTGAAGAACTTAGACTTTCCGAATGAGAAAGAGCAATATTGATAATCTTTGGTCGCTGGGATTTATGCGGATATGCATGGCTAATTTCCTGCTTTTTGCATCCCTATATATGCTATTCCCAGTACTGCCTGCGGTGATGGTGTCACGCTTAGGCATTTCTACTGTACAGGTGGGTAGTATGTTTTTGGTGTTTGCGGTGGGTATGTTCCTTGTAGGACCATTTCACGCATATCTGGGAGACGCGTATAAGCGAAAGCACGTGCTTGTCTACTCCACATTTATAATGTTAGCAGCGACGGTGGGTTATCTATTTGCTGATACTTTAACGAAATTGCTGTTACTTGCCGTTGTGCAGGGAGGAGCTTTCGGATTAGCGGCCACAGCGGGAATTACAGTTGCTATTGATATTACAAATTCTCCGCACCGTAGCGCAGGGAATATGACATATGCTTTGGCGGCTCGTCTGGGTATGTTGGTAGGAGTGGGAGTAGGAATATGGATGCTCCAGCTCAAAGGCTTCAGTATGGTAGTGTATCTTTCCGCATTGTGCGGTATATTTAGTATACTGTTTGCATTGCGGGTGTATGTTGCTTTCCGTGCCCCTATAGGTATAGGACGTTGTAATATCGACCGTTTTTTACTGTCACGGGCTTGGCTGCCTGCCCTCAATGTAGTGCTGATAGCTTTTGTGTCGGGGATAGTAATACCTATAATAAAGGATGGGGATTACAGTGCGACTTTCTTCCTGCTTGTTTTGGTGATACTTACAATACCTCTTACGAAGATATTCGTCAAGCTTTCGCAGCATTGCCAGCGTGGAACAGCCAATACAACTTGCCATTTGGCTATGGAAACGGGGATTTTAATAGGTATTGCAGTATGTTGCTTCCTGTCAAACAACATAGAACTGTATTCTATGTATGAAGACGGTTCCTGTGTTGGGCAGCCACACTTTTATGTAGATTTTCAATTGATCTATAAAATTATAGGTGTGGGAATCATTGTAGCACTACTATTTTATTTCCTGCTGACACGTCCCTATTATAAGAGAAGACGAGTGAGATAAACCCGTGTCAAAACAAATATGGGATAAAAATAATCCCTCCAATGATTGCCGCCGCAACAGCGCATACCAGCACTGCACCGGCGGCAATATCTTTTACTTGTCCTGCAATGGGATGACGCTCCGGTGATACCAGATCCACCAATCTTTCAATTGCCGTATTGAAGAGCTCCGCAGCTACGACCATACCAATACAAAGGATAATGATCATCCATTCCATACGTGTAATGTCGAAAAGGACTCCTGCACCTATCACGATTATTGTAGTAATCAGGTGGAAACTAAGATTCTGTTCTTTCCCAATACATTGCCGGAGGCCTTTCCAGGCGTATCCAAAGCTTCTGATTTGTTTCTTAAAATCGTATTTCATATTCAATTTCTTGAAACTTGTTTCACTCCTTTTACTGTTCTCAGCTTCTTTATAAGTGTTTCCAAACGTCCCGTATCGCCTACCATAATTGTCATAGTGCCGGAGAATAGTCCGTCATGAGAGTCTATGCCGATGGAGCGTAGAGAAATATCATTTTCTTTAGATATGATCGAGGTGATGTTAGTTACAATACCAATGTCATCATGGCCTACTACACGAAGCGTTATAGGATATTGTGTACCTTGCGATTTACCTGCCCAACGTGCTTTCACAATCCGGTATCCGAATCGTTCTCGTAGTTGAGTGGCATTGGGACAATCGCTGCGATGTATCTTAATACCACCGGTCACACTCACAAAGCCAAATACATCATCTCCATAAATCGGGTTACAACAGCGTGCTAACCTGAAGTCCAGTCCTTTCAGATCCTGATCGATTACCAGTACATCTTCTTTTGATCGGGTGATTTCATCGTTCTGCGTTTGCTGTAGGTTATATCCCTCAGCACTACGGTATATAATGTCGTCATGCGTATCATTTTCCCGTCTCTGTTGCTCCAGGTATTTGTCGATGATTTCGTTTACATCCAACGTTTCATCGGCAATGTTTTGATAGAAATCAGTCACAGTTTTGAAGCCGAGGCGTTTAATGAGGCGCATCATGACAGCTTCATCATACTCTATTTTTCGGTTTTTGAATTTCCTTTCAATAGTTTCTTTGGCAAAGGCATGCTGCCGGGCAACCATCTCTTTCAAAGCTTGGCGTATCTTGGTACGTGCTTTGGAGGTAGTCACGATGTTCAGCCAGTCCTGCTTCGGTGTCTGGGTATTCGAAGTCATAATCTCCACTTGGTCACCACTGTTCAGTACCTGACGAAGTTGCGCATTCTTGCCATTAACTTTTGCACCGATACATTTGCATCCCAATTTACTATGGATATGAAAAGCAAAATCCAGCACTGTTGCACCTTTACCTAACTTAAACAGATCACCTTTCGGGGTGAACACAAAGACTTCATCCTCATACAAATCCAGTTTGAACTGGTCCATAGCTTCCAATCCATTGCTATCTGAATTTTCCAAAGCCTCACGTACCGTAGTCAGCCATTCATCCAATCCTGTTTCACCCTTCACACCTTTATAGCGCCAGTGGGCGGCCAAGCCTCGTTCGGCAATATCGTCCATGCGTTCAGTACGTATCTGTACTTCTACCCATTTACCTTCAGGGCCCATCACGGTGATGTGCAATGATTCGTAGCCATTACTTTTGGGCACGGATAACCAGTCGCGCAGACGTTTGGGATTGGGTTGATACATATCTGTTACAATGGAATATGCTTGCCAGCATTCTTGCTTCTCCTTGTCTACAGGTGAGTCTAGAATGATACGGATGGCAAAAAGGTCATACACTCCTTCGAAAGGGCATTTCTGCTTCTTCATTTTTTGATAGATGGAGTGGATAGACTTTGTACGTCCTTTGATGTGGAAATGTAGTCCGGCGTCCTCTAGTTTTTTCTGCATCGGGGTGATAAAAGCTGCAATATACTTATCGCGGGATGCCTTTGTTTCGTTTAGTTTATCCTTAATATGGTAATAGACCTCTTTTTCCGTATATTTCAGGGAGAGGTCTTCCAGTTCCGATTTCAGCTTATATAACCCCAATTTATGAGCGAGGGGAGCATAGAGATATGCAGCCTCGTTGGCCACTTGCCGACGGGCTTCGTCGTTCTTGCTATCTTTAATCTGCCGCATGATATTCACTCGGTCAGCAATCATTATCAGGATTACGCGCATATCTTCCGCAAAAGAGAGCAACAGATTGCGAAAGTTTTCCGATTCGATAGTCGGGCTTTTGGAATAAAGTTCATTTACGCGTATCAGTCCACGGATAATGCCGGCCACATCTTCACCGAAAGCAGCCTGCACCTCTTCGGGAGTACAAGCTCCGTTTCTCACACTTTCGTGCAACATAATACCCAGAATCGACGCCCGCTTCATTCCGATTTCTTCGGCAACGATAACGGCAGTCTGCATATCCTTAACCAGTGGATTTAATCCGAAAGTGTCGCGTTGAACCCGGTTATCCTTTATAGAGTTGATAAGATGTGTTTTCAGTTTTCTGCAGTCGCCCTTCTGTAATGTCTCACCGGTCAACTGTAATAATTTTCGGTAGAGAGAGAAGAGCAATTTCTTCTCTTCGGTAGTGAAAAATTCATCTCTTTCCATAATCGTCCATTTTTGTGGTGTAAAGGTAGTTTTTTTCTTCTTTTTCTTGATAGGGCTTGCAGTTTTTTTGTATTTTTGGCAATCAATTAATAAAAATAGATAATATGATAACACCGCAAGACAAAGAGTTGCTTACGCAAAAAGGTATCTCAGAAGAACAGATAGCCGAACAATTGGCTTGTTTCGAGAAAGGTTTTCCATATTTGAAGCTGGCTGCTGCCGCTTCTCTGGAAAAAGGAATTCTGGCTCCTGCAGCAGATGAGCAAAAGCTCTATCTCGATGCATGGGACGCTTATACCCGGACAGATAAGGTAGTAGTGAAGTTTGTTCCTGCATCAGGCGCAGCGAGCCGTATGTTCAAGAATTTGTTCGAATTTCTCGGAGCTGATTATGATGCTCCTGAAACTAAATTTGAAAAGACATTCTTTGAACAGATTGAAAAATTTGCTTTCTATGATGATTTGAATGCTGCCTGTGAGAAGATGTCTGGAAAAGATATTCCTGCGTTGGTGTCTGAGGGAAACTATAAAGCCGTAGTTGCTGCACTGCTTGAAGCTGCAGGATTGAATTACGGTGCATTGCCGAAAGGTCTGTTGAAATTCCACAGATATGAAGACGGTAATCGTACACCGCTGGAAGAACATCTTGTAGAGGGTGCGCTCTATGCAGCCAATAAGAATGGTAAAGTAAATGTGCATTTTACTGTTTCTCCCGAACACCGCCGTTTGTTTGAAGCATTGGTGGCAGATAAAGCGGCTGTTTATGCAAAGAAATACGGAGTAGATTATAATGTAACTTTCTCTGAGCAGAAGCCGAGTACGGATACGATTGCCGCCGATATGGATAACCAACCTTTCCGTGATAATGATAAGTTGCTGTTCCGTCCGGGTGGCCATGGTGCATTGATCGAAAATCTGAATGACCTGGATGCAGATGTGATCTTTATTAAGAACATCGATAATGTGGTACCCGATAAGCTGAAAGGTGATACTGTGCTCTACAAAAAGTTGATTGCCGGAGTATTGGTTGCTTTGCAACAAAAGGCATTTGCTTATCTGGAACTTTTGGACAGTGGCAGATATACTCACGAACAGGTGATTGAAATCCTGCAATTCCTGCAAAAGAAACTCTTCTGTAAGAACCCTGAAACCAAGAATCTGGAAGATGCCGAACTTGTACTTTATCTGAAAGAGAAGCTGAACCGTCCGATGCGTGTATGCGGTATGGTGAAGAATGTAGGCGAACCGGGTGGTGGTCCGTTCCTGGCATATAACAGTGACGGAACTATTTCTTTGCAAATTCTTGAAAGCTCCCAAATTGATATGGATGATCCGGAGAAGAAAGAAATGTTTGAGAAAGGAACGCACTTTAATCCTGTAGATCTGGTTTGTGCCGTACGTGATTATAAAGGCCATAAGTTTGACCTTGTAAACTTCGTAGATAAAGCTACCGGTTTTATTTCTTACAAATCGAAGAATGGTAAGGATCTTAAGGCACTGGAACTTCCCGGTTTGTGGAACGGTGCAATGAGTGACTGGAATACAGTATTTGTAGAGGTGCCTCTAAGTACATTCAATCCGGTGAAGACGGTGAATGATTTGCTGAGAGATCAACATCAATAAATGATACTTGCGGCTGCGTAGGTCGACGCTTATAGCTGCGTTGCCCCTCACTTATATAAGCGCAAGCTTACGCTTATATAAGTGAGGGGCAACGCAGCTATAAGTGTTTTTTTTTATTAGAACTCCACCGTAAGTCCGATTGACGGTAAAACTGTTCCACTTTCCTGTTTTAAATACTTCATTTTATATCTTTGTTCTCCAATGGGAGCAGAAGGATTTTCAATAACTCCTGTACTCATAATCACATCCTGCTGTTTCAGTTTGCTTCCTGTTATATTCTGTATATCAATGTAAAAGCCTACCATGCAACGATGGAAATAGAAAGACTTATCTATACGAACATCGAATTGGGCAAAGTTGGGAAGTCGTTCCGTATTATACTTTGAATAATCATAATAGGGACGTCCTTGCGCATTCCATGCTTCAACCAATGAAGACTTATCTTCATCATAAGGAGTATAAGGAGCACCACCGATATAACTGAGTTTGCCTCCAATGCTCCAACGGCGAGGCAGATTGTAGGTGCCACTGACGTTGAGGATAAAACGATTATCCCACGCAGAGGGGATATCACGGAATTCACTACGAAATAACGTGAGTGAAGATACAAAATTAAATTGTCCCGGTACTTGCCAACGCAACATGGTTTCTATGCCATAAGCTCGTCCACGCTCTGTAGGAATCAGTACTTCATTACCTACAGTACCATAATCATCTCCTTTACATGCCAATGGGATATTATCCCGTACGGAAAGGGGCATGCGTCCATATTGTTTGAGGAATCCTTCTGCCGAGATCATCAACCTGTCCTCCAAATGCCAATCAAGCCCAAGACTGGTTTCCAAAACCTGCATGTATTTAAGGTTCTTATTTATATAGATGCCGTCATTGTCTTTAAATCCTAAAGCTGTATATGGGGGGAGTTGATAGTATAAACCTGCACTTCCACTTAATGCCCATTGTTTGGTAAGATCATAGGATAATGAAAAACGGGGAGAAAGTTGCTTCCATAACTCCTTCATTTCCTGATTGTAATTATTGCCATCTGTCCGGATACCTGCTGAAGCGGAGAACCGTTTATTCGTGCTGATATAGTCTGTGGAGAAGAAGCCACCCCAGCTGAATATGTTCAAATCAGTATGGTAAATAGAACTGGAACTGAGTATCCGTTGTTTGGTGCGGTTGGTATAATTAGAATAATTTACTTCGGCACCTTCTTTCAAAGTCCATTGCCCCAGTCTTGTTCGATTTTCGAAACGAAAGGTAGTCTTTTGCTCTACAGATCGCAGACGGAGGGTTAGATTATCTTCGGAAGAATCATCGTTATTCAGATATTTCACATTACGGTTATTCAGATAATTATGACTTAGCGTGAGTGTCTGTACGTGTTTTCCTGCATAATGGCGATAAGATGCTCCTATGGTGAATGTTTCCTGATGAATGGTAGGGAGATAACTTAATATATATTCCGCATCTTCTCCTTTCTCGTCCGTGTTCAGTTTCATTTTATCAATTCCTACCAGACCCAGTACAGTCAGTTCATCATGTGCTGATAATTTTGTCTTTAGTTTGAATTGCCCGTCAATGAAATTAGGCAGGAAAGGTAGGCCCAATGCCTTGAATAATAATTGCAGATACGATTGTCGGATAGAGAACAGGTACGTCGTTTTATCACTCAGGTGTCCGTTACCACTGAAGGATACTTCGGAAGCTCCCAAGGTTGCTTTATAAGTCTGTTTATCCGGATTACCATCTCTCAAACGGAAATCTAATACAGAACTCATTGCTCCGGAACGATCCGCAGGAAATGCTCCGGTATAGAAACTGATTTCCCGTATCAAATCTGCATTAACGATGCTAACCGGGCCACCTGATGCTCCTTGTGTAGCAAAGTGATTGATATTCGGGATTTCTATTCCATCCATATAGAAACGATTTTCCGAAGGTGATCCACCCCGTACAATCAAATCGTTTCTGTATCCGATAGGTGAGAACGATACACCTGGATATGCCCGCACAATTCGCGAAATATCCCGGTTTCCACCCGGACTTTTTTCTATCTCTTGTAGCCCAATAATACGCATACTTACCGGACTCTCCACCGTTTTCCTGAAAGGAGAGGGGGTAACCACAATTGCAGCCAGCATATTTTCATCTTCTTCCATCTCAATCTCAATGAAAGGTGTAGAGGCAGAAACCAGATACTCGGAAGTTACAGCACTTTTATATCCTATCAGCGTTGCTTCGAAACGATAAATCCCAGGTGGTACTTGTTCTATATGGAATATACCCAGTGAATCTGTGGATGCTCCTTTTCCTGGGATACCTGTAACCACTACATTGGCGTATGCTACCGGTTGCCGGGATTGTTTATCAATGACTTTTCCGCGCACGGAGTAGTTGACTGTAGCAGCGTAGATGCACACATTGCACAGTAGCAGTGAAAGTGTCAGTATAATCAGTATAATATGTTTGCTTGTTGTCATATATGCAAATATAGATATTATTGATATATAATAGATGGAATGGGGGTATAAAAAAACTGTCCGGAAATTATTCCGAACAGTTCTCATTTGTTGTTTAGCTGTAAGATTAATATCTTCCACCGCGGTCGCCGCCATAGCCACCACCACGATTGCCGCCGCCGTAACCACCGCCACGGTTACCACCGCCGTAACCGCCACCACGGTTACCGCCGCCGTAACCACCACCACGGTTGCCGCCTGCGGGTCTTTCTGTTCTGGGGCGAGCTACGCTTACTGCGATATTCTTGCCTTCAAATTCTGTTTCGTTAAGAGTGTCAATAGCCTTCTGACCTTCTTCATCATTCGGCATTTCTACGAAGCCGAAACCGCGTGAACGTCCCGTCTCTCTGTCGTTAATAATGTAGGCTGAAGTTACTTCGCCATACTGTGAAAATAATTCCTGTAAGCTGTCACTGTTTGTGTTCCAGCTTAAGTTTGCAACATAAATGTTCATTTCTTTTTGTAAGTTAAAATTGTTATTTATTAATGATTGAGATCCGCACGGCGTTCATACCTCGCGTACCGCGTTCAATTTCAAATGTAACGTTGTCTCCTTCTGTTATACCTTCAGGAGCAGAAGTAATATGGAAAAAATATTTTTCACCACTTCCTAAATCTTTTATAAAACCATAACCTCTGGATACATTAAAATGTTCAATGCGTCCGTTTAAAGGCAGAATTTCTTCTGCTTCGCCTTTTTTAGGAATTGATATTTCTATTTCAGAAGCATCTATTTCCTCTTTAGGCTTTACACCTTCGGGTGTAGAATGAAGAATACCGTTTTCGTCTACGTATGCCAGCATCTCTTCGAAGCTACGGCTACCACTGCTCAAGCGTTCTTCTTTTCTTTTCTGTTTTTCTTCTCGCTTACTCTGTTTCGCTTTTTCTCTGTCTCTTTTACTTGATGTTACTCTTTTTACTGCCATTCTAAAATTATTATATATTATGCAGTTTAAAAACACTGCACTTAGTTTTTCTGACTAATGGTAGCATGCAATCATTCAGGACTAGCATACAACAATTGAATCGTATAATGAACAAAGGAGCTGATTGTGAGGTCAAATTTGGAATGGAATAATTTGCGGAATCCCGCAAAGGCAAACATGCACAAAGAAGATTTCAGAATAAACCCTATTGTTTATGGTACAAAGATACAGATAAAAATGAGCTATCCATTTGTTTTTTCAATTATTTAAAGCTGTAGCTACTTATTTTTTTATGTACATTTGTGCTTCTTAATATAAACACATAGCAAAAATGAAGAAAATTTTATTGTTAGGTTCCGGTGAACTGGGTAAGGAGTTCGTTATTTCTGCCCAACGCAAAGGCCAATATATCATTGCCTGCGATTCCTATGCCGGAGCGCCTGCCATGCAAGTGGCTGATGAGTGTGAGGTGTTCAGTATGCTTGACGGCGATGCTTTGGAACGTGTAGTACGCAAACATCAGCCGGATATTATTGTACCGGAAATTGAGGCCATCCGCACAGAGCGTCTTTATGGTTTTGAAAAAGAAGGTATTCAGGTAGTACCCAGTGCGCGTGCTGTGAATTTTACTATGAATCGCAAGGCTATCCGTGATCTTGCTGCCCAGGAATTGGGCTTGAAAACTGCTAAATATTTTTATGCCAAATCTTTCGATGAGTTGAAAGCTGCTTCTGAGAAAATTGGTTTTCCTTGTGTGGTGAAACCATTGATGTCTTCTTCAGGAAAAGGACAGTCTCTTGTGAAGAGCGCGGATGAACTGGAACATGCCTGGGAATATGGTTGCAACGGTAGTCGTGGTGATATAAAGGAACTTATTATTGAAGAATTTATAAGGTTTGATAGCGAAATAACTCTGCTCACTGTAACGCAGAAGAATGGTCCTACATTATTTTGTCCTCCTATCGGTCATGTGCAGAAAGGAGGAGACTATCGTGAAAGTTTCCAGCCGGCTCATATTGATCCTGCTCACTTGAAAGAAGCACAGGAAATGGCTGAAAAAGTAACACGCGCTCTGACGGGTGCTGGTCTTTGGGGAGTTGAATTTTTCTTGAGTCATGAAAATGGAGTGTATTTCTCGGAACTTTCTCCGCGTCCACATGATACGGGTATGGTGACTTTAGCCGGTACACAAAACCTGAATGAGTTTGAACTTCATTTGCGTGCAGTACTGGGCCTGCCCATTCCAAATATCAAACAGGAAAGGATAGGAGCCAGTGCTGTTATTCTCTCAACAATTGCCAGCCAGGAACGTCCGAATTATAGAGGTGTTGAGGAGGTAACAAAGGAAGAAGATACCTATATTCGTATTTTTGGTAAGCCGACAACACGTGTTAACCGTCGTATGGGAGTAGTGTTGTGTTATGCACCGCTGAATTCAGATTTGGATGCATTACGGGACAAGGCAAAACGTATTGCTGAAAAAGTAGAGGTATATTAAGATTTACTTTCTATATAATAAGACAACAGTTGTCACATTCTTTGCGACAACTGTTGTCTTATTTTGCAACTACTATTTCAACATCATATCCGATAAAAAGTCCGCTTTCAATTACTCCGGTAATCATTTTTAGATTTTCTTCCAAAGAAGGATCAATGTAACTGAAGCGGGTATCAAGAATAAAATTACCATTTTCAGTCAGAACAGGTCCATCTTTTCCACCGGCAAGACGCAGTGTTATTTCAGAAGCTCCTAATCGCCGCATCTCACTCTCTACAAAAGTCAATGCGCTTGGGAAGACTTCTACAGGTATTGGAAAGCGGCTCCCCAAATGATCAACCAGTTTTGTGTCGTCAATAATAATGAAACTCTTACCACTACTTTTTATCAGAAGTTTTTCTTTGAACATGGCTCCACCACGTCCTTTTATCAGACTCCGTTCCGGATCTACTTCATCAGCACCATCAAAAGCCCAGTCCGGACGTTTATTCCAAAGAGTAGTTTGTGGTATACCCAGTTGTATGCAGGTCATGGAAATTTCAGCAGAGGCAGGGATAACCTCTATGTGCAGAGATTCTTTGCGAATACGTTCCGCTAATGCAAATAATGTAAGGTAGACAGTAGAGCCGGAACCAGCCCCAATCACATCACCTTCTTCCGCCATTGCAGCAATTTCCCGCGCTACGATTTCTTTTCCTTCACGATTGATAATTGCATTCGACCATTGCAAATGATTTATCAGTTGATTATCCCATTTCATAGTTAGAGCGTTAATCGTTATTGTCTTCCTCGTCGTCAGTCAGATTGTTCAACTCTACTTCGAGTTCAACTAACTCTTGTTCCCAAATTTTTCTGATGTTTGCCGGCGTATCTTTGGGAGCTTCTTTGATACGTTTTTGAGCTAATGATACTTCATGCTCCAGCTGTGAACGTCTATTCATAAGTCATGCTTTTTTATAGTTATTTTAATAGATAACACACTGTTTTGTGCAATTGTTTTCTATTTGGTAAGAATTTTATATTACCCAAATAATTCGGGATAGATTTCTCCATCACCACCGGATACATCAAGACTCTGTAGTAGTTTACCGTCAGGAGCATAGAAAAGCTGAATTTCTCTGTTAGAATTATATTCTTCTATATCAATGATTACTACGGTAGGCATTTTAGGAAAGGTAATAATCTTTATATATCTGATTTGTATGGGAGGTGTCTCTGTCTGCATGAATGCTTTAGCTATGGGAGCAGGGACTTCTTCCAGGCTTTCTACATTTGTCTCTGTCATTATCCATCGGGCATTGTTACCAAACCAGACGTTCATATCATGACTATCTGAAACAAATCCGACAATGTGGTAATCACCTTTATGCTCCCATTCCACGGTGGTCACTTTTGGATACATCTTTTTGAAAGCTTCTTGTACTTTTTCCGGAGCATTTTGTGCACATACGGATGCAGATATCAGCAATAACAAGCCTGCCAATAAATTGAATTTAAACTTTTTCATAATCAAGGACTGTTTTTAGTTGCTAATAGAAACAACCTGAAGAAGCTTTTGTTTGTAACTTTTTGACTCTATAAAATAATTATTGAGTCTGTGATATCACGTATTATTTAATTCACTACTTTCGGGCACTTTTTTAAAGAGACAAAATGAATAATGTATTGATCCTTGTAGACAGCTTGGATGATTGGAAGCCATATTCCAAAACAAACAGCATTTTAACCGTATCCGACTACCTGAAGTATAAATCATCAGGAAAGGATCGTAAGTTGGTAATTAACCTGAGTAATGATTATAGCTATAACTCCGAAGGCTATTATTGCTCACTATTAGCCCAGACGAGGGGGCATAAAGTCATTCCCGGAGTTGATATTATTAATAAGGTGGAAGCAGGTACAGGTATCCGTATGGATAGCAGTCTTCAGAAACTCTGTTACCAGTGGATTCAGAAAAATGATATAACTGATGATCTTTGGTATTTGAATGTATACTTCGGTACGTGTAAAGAGAAAGGGTTGGAGCGTATTGCCCGCTTCATCTTTGAAAACTATCCGGCCCCTTTATTGCGAGTTACGCTGAATACGCGGCATAAAAACCAGATAGAAAATATTCAGTTCTTACCATTAAGTTCATTGAATAATGAGGAAGAAGATTATTTTGCCAATGCCTTGGACTTGTTTAACAGAAAGGTATGGCGTAACCCTCAGGCTTCAAAATCTGCACGGTATAATTTGGCTATACTCTATGACCCGAATGAAAAATTCCCTCCAAGTGATAAAAAAGCACTTCACAAGTTACTTGAGTTGGCTAAAAAAATGGATATCCATGCCGAACTACTGACAGAAGAAGACGCTACACGGCTGATGGAATTTGATGCCTTATTTATTCGTACCACGACTTCATTGAATCATTATACATTCCGTCTTTCTCAATTGGCTACACAAAACGGACTGGCTGTTATTGATGATCCGCAATCTATTATCCGCTGTACTAATAAGGTTTATTTAAAAGAATTATTTGAAAAAGAAAAGATTCCAGCGCCACTCTCCATGCTGCTGTTTAAATCGAACGTCAATTCCTATGAGGAGATTACTGAACAGCTTGGTAGTCCTTTTATTTTGAAAATTCCGGATGGTTCTTTCTCCATTGGAATGAAGAAGGTGAATAATAAAGAAGAACTGGATGAAGCTCTGAAAGTCTTGTTTGATAAATCGTCTATTCTGTTGGCCCAAGAGTTCACTTCGACAGATTTCGATTGGCGTATCGGTATTTTGAACGGGGAACCTTTGTATGCATGTAAATACTATATGGCTAAAGGACATTGGCAAATCTATTGTCACTATGCTTCCGGACGAAGCCGTTGCGGACTGGTAGAGACGATTCCTATTTATCAAGTGCCGCGTAAGGTTCTGGATACAGCGTTGCGTGCAGCTTCTTTTATTGGGAAGGGATTGTATGGAGTAGACTTGAAAATGGTAAATGACCGTGCTATTGTTATTGAGATTAATGATAATCCCAGCATTGACCATGGATTGGAAGATGCGATTCTGGGAGATGAACTTTACTACCGGTTGTTGAATAACTTCTGGCGTATACTGGATATCAGACGTTTCTAATCTGTATGGAACCGAGATTTATACTCCGTCCGGCGGTAATTAATGATATTCCGTCGATTATGGAAATAGAACAGATATGTTTTGATTTGGATAGTTTTTCAAAACGGCAATTTGCTTATCTTATTTCCCAAGCAAAAGGATACTTTTATGTGGCAGAATATCAGCAAAGGGTAGGGGGATATTTTAGTGCATTGATAAATCAACGTGCCTGTAGTTTGCGTATCTACTCGATAGCTATTCATCCTGATTTTCGCGGCAGAAGAGTGGGGCAATTATTAATAGATCAGATAATAGTTATTGCTCTAAAAGAAAGCTTGAAGAAGATAATTTTAGAAGTGAATGTTTCTAATTTTCCTGCCATTTATTTATATGAAAAAAATGGATTTAAATGTACTTCTGTAAAGGATAACTATTACCATGACGGGTCTTCTGCATATTGTATGCAGAGACCTGTAACTGAGTAGTTTTTTTTCTTATACCAACTATTTTGTAAACAAACAGAGAGGTCAAAGCCTCTCTGTTTTGTATTATTCTTAATTCCTGTTTAGAATATAGCGTTATTTCCGTCTTTTTCTTGGCAAACTGTTAACAAGGTGGATGCAACTATTAAACCTTGTTGTAAAATGCAGTGAAATGACTCTGAAATTTGGAGAAATCAAGAAAAGCCGTACCTTTGCAATGTGTTTTTCATAGTATTAGATTTAAGGTTAACAAAAAATTGGCTGTCTGGGATAGATAGCTTTTTTTATGTCTTCTTGTTACTACTCTTCTCCAAGAAAATCATAGGACGGTGCAAAGAACAGAGTTCCTGTAATTGCAGTACTGAAATCCAATAAACGATCGGTGTTACCTACCGGATTTCCAATAAACATACTTTCCAGCATCTGACGCGTAGTACTGAATGTGCTTGCATAACCTATAAAATAGGTTCCATATTCTCTTTTTGCTGTATTTGCAAATGGCATATTGGCACGTACTATTTTAAGATCATCACCAATATTAGCAACTGCATTGTGAGCATTAGCCGGTTTTTCTTCATCTGATAACTCTACATCATTGAATTTACGTCGGCCTATCACTTTTTCCTGTTCTTCTACCGAAAGGGCATTCCAGGCATCCATGTCATGAATATATTTCTGCACAAATACATAACTTCCACCGGCAAAATCAGGATCTTCTTCACCAACTACGGCAAAGTGATAAGGATTTTCGTCTACAGCCGGAGATTCTGTTCCATCTACGAACCCAATGATTGCTTTGCCATCCATATATCTAAAACCATGAGTTTCATCAATAGCTTCAACAGCGCCTTTCAGCTTTTCATCAATAATAGAGGCAAACTCGTAACATAACCCCATTTGCTTAGCGCGGATATGAAACAATATATCACCAGGGGTAGATACTGCTATTTGTTTACTTCCCTTGATTTCCTTAAAAACTTCCAGTTCTTTGGGCCTACCTTTGCCTGGGAAAATACGGTCCCATACGTCTGCACCAAAGCTTATCGTGCTACTGAACTGTGCATCGGGAAAACGGTTACGCATACTACGTATTAATGCCGAGAAATTGGCACATACATCTTTTACTTTCTCAACTGAATCAGGAGATTGATTTAATTTGTAAACAATGAAAATGGCATTTTCGCCTTGTCTTTCAGTTACATCCTGTGGGGTGTTTCCTGCGAATGGATTTTGGTGTGAATTCATGCTTTTTCCTTTCATTAAATTTATACTTCAAAAGATAACTTGCTAAATGTTGTTTTGTTCATACAAAAATAACAGAATTCCTTCTTTGTATCTGTTGGTGAATGTTTAAGCAACGTTAAATGGATGTCGCTTTTTTGTTCTGATTGTAGTAATAATAGTTCAAAAGGGTATAATTTATAGAAAAAACGTTTTCATAGAGTACAATCTGAAAGTTTTTGTGTTTACATTTGCAAAGTTGCTTATGTAACTATCCCGTTAGAATTAAGATTTGAAGCTTTGAACAAAAACTATTCAATAGGTGTTAAGCTCATAGCAGCGGAATGACAAGAACGCGACTCGAAGAGTTTAGAAAAAGAGAAATTATATAAAAAGATTGCTTATGTCACAAATTATCGGACATATCTCTCAGGTCATCGGACCGGTAGTAGACGTCTATTTTGAGGGTACGGATGCCGAATTGATGCTTCCAAGTATCCATGACGCACTGGAGATAAAAAGATCAAATGGAAAAACATTAATCGTAGAAGTGCAGCAACACATCGGCGAGAACACGGTGAGAACCGTAGCCATGGATAGTACAGACGGCTTGCAGAGGGGTATGAAAGTGCATCCCACAGGCGGTCCTATTACTATGCCGGTGGGCGACCAGATTAAAGGTCGGTTAATGAATGTAGTGGGTGATTCCATCGACGGTATGAAAGAGCTAGACCGTGCCGGTGCTTATCCCATACACCGTGATCCTCCTAAGTTTGAAGATTTGACTACCGTACAAGAGGTGCTCTATACAGGTATCAAGGTTATCGACTTGCTGGAGCCTTATAGCAAGGGTGGCAAGATCGGTTTGTTCGGTGGAGCTGGTGTAGGCAAAACAGTACTGATCCAGGAACTCATCAATAATATTGCCAAGAAGCAGCATGGTTTTTCTGTGTTTGCAGGAGTAGGAGAGCGTACCCGTGAAGGTAACGACCTCTTGCGTGAAATGATTGAATCCGGTGTGATCCGTTATGGTGAGGAGTTCAAGAAAAGTATGGAAGAAGGAAACTGGGACTTGTCTAAAGTGGATTACAATGAAGTGGAGAAATCACAGGTTTCTTTAATATTCGGTCAGATGAACGAACCTCCCGGTGCACGTCAATCTGTGGCATTATCCGGACTGACAGTAGCTGAGTCTTTCCGCGACCAGGGTGCTGAAACCGGTGGCTCGCGTGATATATTGTTCTTTATAGATAATATTTTCCGTTTTACACAAGCTGGTTCCGAAGTATCTGCTTTGCTGGGACGTATGCCTTCGGCTGTAGGTTACCAACCAACGTTGGCTACTGAAATGGGTGCAATGCAAGAACGTATTACTTCTACCCGCAATGGGTCTATCACTTCCGTGCAGGCTGTATATGTACCTGCCGATGACTTGACTGACCCGGCGCCTGCTACTACCTTTACGCACTTGGATGCTACAACGGTGTTGAGTCGTAAGATTACTGAGTTGGGTATTTACCCTGCTGTTGATCCTTTGGAATCCACTTCACGTATTCTTGACCCGCATGTTGTAGGAGAAGAGCATTATGAAGTGGCACAACGGGTGAAACAAATCTTGCAGCGTAACAAAGAACTACAGGATATTATTTCTATTCTTGGTATGGAAGAGCTTTCGGACGCCGACCGTACATTAGTGAATCGTGCACGCCGTGTACAACGTTTCTTGTCGCAACCGTTTGCAGTTGCCGAACAGTTTACCGGTGTACCGGGAACGATGGTGCCAATAGAAGATACTATCAAAGGCTTTAAGATGATTCTGGATGGTGAGGTGGACTATCTGCCCGAACCTGCTTTCCTGAATGTTGGTACGATTGAAGAAGCAATAGAGAAAGGCAAGAAGTTATTGGAACAAGTAAATGGTTAAAAATTAGAAGAAGGGAAAGAGGCTATGAAGAAGTTGTATTTGAACATAGTGTCTCCTGAAAAGGAAATATATAATGGAGAGATTGAAAGTGTAACGCTGCCTGGAACGATAGGAACGTTTACCATTCTTCCGCAACATGCACCCATCGTGTCCTCACTTCGTGAAGGAAAGGTGATATATGTACCGGAAGGGGGCGAAGAACAGACTCTTGATATCGAAGGTGGGTTCGTTGAGTTAAGCGGTGGAGTGGTTTCCGCCTGTGTTGACTAATGTTTCCTTTTCCGGAATTATCTTTTATTTCTAATTTTTAATTTAGTACTATGAGTATCAGCTTGACAAAACGCAATTTCTTATACCAGATCACCCTGTTAACGTTAATAGCAGGATGGGTGGGCGCAGGGATTTTACATTATCTATTACCTGGACACTATTTCGGAGGATACCCTTTTATTCCGGTGTATTTCTTCTTGTTCGGTTTTTTCGAAATATCTATGTTCGACGCGTGTCGTAAACATGCCCCGCAGAAGATGTTGCTGCTTTACATGGCGATGAAAGTGATGAAAATGTTGCTCTCCGTGATACTCTTGGTGGTGTATTGCTTTGCAGTACGTGAAGAAGCCAAGTTATTTCTGTTGACATTCATCCTTTATTACATAGTCTATTTGATATATGAGACGTGGTTCTTCTTTACTTATGAAGTAGGAAAGAAACAGAAAAAAGAAAAGAAAAATGAGACAAATGCGTAATCTATTGACTGGAATACTCCTGATGCTGGGAATGCTGTTCACCACTCTGCCCGTTGCGGCACAGGGGGGTGAAGCGGAGCTTGACAGCATAGCCAAACGGGATGATGTCACTTCTGCCGAACAGAAAGAAAATACGGTAGATGTGAAAGAAATCGTCTTCGGACATATTGGCGATGCTTACGAATGGCACATCACCACATGGGGAAAGACGCATGTTACTATTCCGTTGCCTATTATCGTATATAGTTCGCAGACTGGCTGGCATGCTTTTCTCTCTTCTCGTTTGGAAGAGAATGAAGGTTCTTACGAAGGATTCTCTATCGCCCCGGAAGGTAGTAAATACGAAGGTAAAGTGGTAGAATATGACGCAGCTGGAAATGAAATACGTCCTTGGGATATTTCGATCACCAAAGTGACGTTGTCATTGCTGATTAACAGTGTATTGCTACTGATTATTATTTTGGCTGTTGCTCAGTGGTATCGAAAACATCCGCAAGGCAGTGCAGCCCCGGGTGGCTTCATCGGTTTTATGGAGATGTTTATTATGATGGTGAACGACGATATCATCAAGAGTTGTGTAGGGCCGAAATATCGGAAGTTTGCACCTTACCTGCTGACAGCGTTCTTCTTCATCTTTATAAATAATATCATGGGGTTGATTCCCATCTTTCCGGGTGGAGCCAATGTGACAGGTAATATCGCTATTACGATGGTGCTGGCACTCTTTACGTTTGTTGCCGTCAACCTGTTTGGAACGAAAACTTATTGGAAAGATATCTTTTGGCCGGATGTGCCCTGGTGGTTAAAAGTACCTGTGCCGATGATGCCTTTTATTGAATTCTTCGGTATCTTTACCAAGCCGTTTGCTTTGATGATCCGTCTTTTTGCCAATATGTTGGCCGGGCACATGGCAATGCTGGTATTGACGTGCCTCATCTTTATTTCTGCCAGCATGGGTCCTGCATTAAATGGTACGCTGACCGTAGCCTCTGTGCTGTTCAACATCTTTATGAATGCGTTGGAGTTGCTGGTAGCATTTATCCAGGCATATGTATTCACTATGTTGTCTGCCGTATTCATCGGATTGGCCCAGGAAGAACATAAAGAAGTTAAAGTGAAAGAAAACAACAATTAATAATAAACCATTTAAAAATTAAGAATTATGTTACTATCTGTATTATTGCAAGCTACTGCAGCTGCTGCTGGAATTAGTAAATTGGGTGCAGCACTTGGCGCCGGACTTGCCGTTATCGGCGCAGGTTTAGGTATTGGTAAAATTGGTGGTTCAGCTATGGAGGCTATTGCCCGCCAGCCGGAAGCATCAGGAGACATTCGTATGAACATGATTATTGCCGCTGCATTGATTGAAGGCGTTGCCCTGTTGGCGGTAGTTGTGTGTCTGTTAGTGTTCTTCTTATAATTAAAATATAGATAAATTATGTCATTGTTATTACCCGATAGTGGTCTGCTGTTCTGGATGCTTTTGTCATTCGGCGTGGTGTTCGTGGTGTTGGCGAAGTATGGCTTTCCTGTCATTACCAAAATGGTAGAAGGTCGTAGAACCTACATTGACCAATCGCTGGAAGTGGCAAAAGAAGCTAATGCGCAACTTCAAAGGCTGAAAGCTGAGAGTGAAGCATTGGTTGCTGCTGCCAATAAGGAGCAAGGGCGCATTCTGCGGGAGGCGATGCACGAGCGTGACAAGATTATCGTCGAAGCACGCAAGCAGGCGGAAGTTGCCGCGCAGAAAGAGCTGGACGATGTGAAGAAGCAGATACAGCAAGAAAAAGAAGAGGCAATACGTGATATTCGTCGCCAGGTTGCCGTGCTTTCTGTAGATATTGCGGAGAAAGTAATCCGTAAGAATCTGGATGAAGAGCACGAACAAATGGAGATGATAGACCGGATGCTGGACGAAGTGCTGGCAGCCTCAAGAAGCAATTAAGTAGCGATAAAGCGATTGGCGATGAGTGATTAGCGTAATGCTGATTATGAATCGCTGATCACTAATAATTAAAGGAAATGGATATAGGAATTGTTTCGATGCGATATGCCAAAGCGTTGATAGAATACGCGAAAGATACGGGGGCAGAAGACCGCGTATATCATGAATTGCGTATGCTGGAACGGAGCTTTCGTAAGCATCCTGATTTACGTGAGGCGTTGGATAATCCCATTTTGAAAATCAAGGAGAAGTTTGCTCTGATTTGCACCGCTGCTGTAGGCAATGGAGAAGTGAGCCGGGAATTTTCCCGCTTTATCACCCTTGTGCTGAGAAATCGGCGGGAGTACTATTTGCAGTACATCTGTCTGACTTATCTCGACCTATACAGGAAGTTGAAGCATATTGGCGTAGGAAAACTGATTACCGCCGTACCTGTGAGCCGGGATGTCTGGGAACGCATTCGGAATAGTGCTTCTGCTCTGCTACATGCACAGATGGAGTTGCAAACTGAAGTTGATCCTTCTATTGAAGGAGGTTTCATATTTGATATTAACGATTTCCGCCTGGATGCCAGCATTGCCACGCAACTTAAGAGAGTGAAACAACAGTTCATTGATAAGAACAGAAGAATTGTATAAGCACTAATCATTAATCACTAAAGAAACATGTCTGAAAATATAAAAGTAAGCGAAGTCTCCGATATTCTCCGTCACCAGTTAGAGGGAATCGATACCCGTGTGCAGTTGGATGAAATCGGTACGGTGCTGCAAGTCAGTGACGGTGTGGCACGTATCTATGGACTGCGCAATGCCGAAGCAAACGAACTGTTGGAGTTTGATAACGGTATCAAGGCGATTGTGATGAACCTGGAAGAGGACAACGTAGGCGCTGTTTTGCTGGGCCCTACAGATAAAATCAAAGAAGGCTACGTCGTAAAGCGTACCAAGCGAATCGCTTCCATTATGGCGGGAGAGGGTATGCTGGGACGTGTTATCGATCCGTTGGGGGCACCACTGGACGGCAAAGGTCTTATTGGTGGAGAACTGTGTGAGATGCCTTTGGAACGTAAAGCACCGGGTGTTATCTTTCGCCAGCCTGTAAATCAGCCGTTGCAAACCGGATTGAAGGCCGTGGATGCTATGATACCTATCGGTCGCGGACAACGTGAGTTGATCATCGGTGACCGTCAGACGGGAAAGACAGCTATTGCTATCGATACGATCATCAATCAACGCGCCAATTATGAAGCAGGAAACCCTGTGTATTGTATCTATGTAGCTATTGGTCAGAAAGCTTCTACGGTCGCTACCATTGTAAACACATTGCGTGAATATGGTGCAATGGATTATACGATTGTTGTTGCTGCTACGGCAGGTGATCCAGCCGCGTTGCAATATTATGCTCCGTTTGCAGGTGCTGCCATTGGTGAATATTTCCGTGATACCGGTCGTCATGCATTGGTAGTTTACGATGATCTTTCTAAGCAGGCCGTAGCTTATCGTGAAGTATCACTGATATTACGCCGTCCATCAGGACGTGAAGCGTATCCGGGTGATATCTTCTATCTGCACTCCCGTTTGCTGGAGCGTGCTGCGCGTATTATTAATCAGGAAGAAGTGGCACGTGAAATGAATGATTTGCCGGAAAGCCTGAAAGGTAAAGTGAAAGGTGGCGGATCACTGACTGCATTGCCTATCATCGAAACGCAGGCAGGAGACGTATCTGCCTATATTCCGACGAATGTGATTTCTATCACCGACGGACAGATATTCCTTGATACTGATTTGTTTAACCAAGGTAACCGTCCGGCTATTAACGTAGGTATTTCCGTGAGTCGTGTGGGTGGTAATGCTCAGATTAAGGCGATGAAGAAAGTGGCCGGTACATTAAAGATAGACCAGGCGCAATATCGTGAACTGGAAGCATTTACAAAGTTCAGCGGCGATATGGATCCTGTTACAGCACTGACCATTGATAAGGGACAAAAGAATACCCGTTTGTTGGTTCAACCGCAATATAGTCCGATGCCGGTAGAGAAGCAGATTGCCATTCTTTATTGTGGTACTCATGGACTGTTGCGTAATGTTCCGTTAGATAAGGTGACTGATTTTGAACGTAGTTTTTTGGAAGCACTTGAAATGAATCATCGTGCGGATGTACTCGATGTACTAAAGAGTGGTGTCATTGATGATGATGTTTGTAAGAAGATAGAGGAAACTGCGGATCTCATGTCGAAACAATATTTGGATTAGTGATTAACGTTTAGTGACAAGTGATTAGTGGTATGCGCTCATGTGCCGCTTATCACTAATCATTAATCACTTACCACTAAAAAAGATGCTATGGGTTCTTTAAAAGAAGTAAAAAACAGAATAAACTCCGTCAAGAGTACGCGTCAGATTACATCGGCGATGAAGATGGTGGCATCCGCAAAGTTGCACAAAGCACAATCGCGGATTGAGAATATGCTGCCTTATCAACAGAAACTGAATGAAATTCTGACAAACTTCTTGTCTACAGATGCCACGTTCGAGTCGCCTTATACCGAAGTGCGTCCTGTTACGCGGGTAGCGGTCGTGGTTTTCTCATCCAACAGTTCGCTGTGCGGAGCTTTCAATGCGAATGTGGTAAAGAAGCTTGGAGAAACGCTGGAAGAATACAAATCACTTGGTAAGGAGAACATCCTGATATATCCTATAGGAAAGAAGGTGGAACAAGCTACTAAGAAGTTAGGCTATACATCGCGAGGAAATTATCAGGGAATGGCAGAGAAACCATCCTATGTGCAAGCATATGAACTTGCTGGATTGTTGATGCAAGAGTTTGTAGAAAAACAAATCGACCGTGTAGAGCTGATCTACCATCACTTCAAGTCGATGGGGTCACAGATACTAACGCGTGAGGAATATCTTCCTATTGATTTAAGTAAGGTGGAAGCAACTGCTGCAACAGAAGGATCGGGAAAACGCGGTTTTCAGAATGATTATATAGTGGAGCCATCTGTCGGACAACTTATTGCAGATTTGCTGCCAAAGGTGTTGAGCCAGAAGCTTTTTACTGTACTTCAAGATTCCAATGCCTCTGAACATGCTGCCCGTACACTTGCTATGCAGACTGCAACAGATAATGCGAATGAACTGATACAAGATTTGACGAAGCAATATAATAAAAGCAGACAGCAAGCGATTACAAACGAATTATTGGATATAATCGCGGGAAGTCTCAAGTAAGAAAGCTACGGGTTACAAGCTACAAGCTACGAGTGCCTTTCGGAATATAGTGCAGCCACTTGTAGCTTGTAGCTTTTTTCATTTTTATGTAAAAAGATGTGCCGATAGGGCTTTTCCTCTTTTATTTATGTTACCTTTACACCTCCAAACAACATTTATGAAATAATGGAACAAAACCCGGAATTGTCACTTGCATGGCAATTTATAGAAAATACAGGCACTCATCTCTTCCTGACCGGTAAAGCAGGTACTGGAAAAACTACATTCTTGCGACAATTGAAGTCCGGAAGTCCTAAACGTATGGTTGTTCTTGCCCCGACAGGCATTGCGGCTATTAATGCAGGTGGTGTAACTATTCATTCTTTTTTCCAGCTACCTTTTGCTCCTTACGTACCCGATACTTCATTCAGTGCGGATGGTAAGGCACAATACCGTTTCCGTTTCGGAAAAGAGAAACTTAACATCATGCGTAGTATAGACCTGCTTGTGATTGATGAGATCAGTATGGTACGTGCCGACCTCTTGGATGCGATAGATGATGTGTTGCGTCGTTTCCGTGACCGTAGCAAGCCTTTTGGTGGTGTACAATTATTGATGATCGGAGATTTGCAGCAACTTGCTCCGGTTATCAAAGACGAAGAATGGCAGATGCTAAACCGCTATTATGATACTCCCTATTTCTTTTCCAGCCATGCATTGAGGAAATCGGAGTACTGTACCATTGAATTGAAGAAAGTTTATCGACAGAGTGATACTCATTTTCTGGATATGTTGAACCGTATCCGGGAGAATCGTTGTGACAAAACTTTGTTGGATGAACTGAACTGTAGATACATTCCAAATTTCAATCCTGCGAAAGAGGAAGGATATATCCAACTTACCACCCATAATTACCAGGCGCAACGTATCAATGAATATGAACTGGCACAACTGCCCGGACGTTCTTTTACCTTTCGCGCCCAGATAGATGGAAAATTCCCGGAGTATTCTTATCCTACTGATGAAGTACTGGAGTTAAAACGTGGTGCGCAAATCATGTTTGTAAAGAACGATTCATCCGGTGAACACCGTTATTACAATGGCATGATCGGTGAGGTGGTAAATGTATCCGCTTTAGGCATTGAGGTGCGTAGTAAAGGAAGTGAGGACGTCTTTATGCTGCAAGAAGAGGAATGGACCAATGCAAAATACGTGCTGGATGAAGAGACAAAAGAGATTACAGAAGATATAGAGGGAGTCTTCAAACAATTCCCACTGAAACTGGCATGGGCTATAACCATTCATAAAAGTCAGGGGTTGACGTTTGAGCGTGCAATAATTGATGCCAGCGCTTCCTTTGCACATGGACAGACGTATGTGGCTCTGAGCCGTTGCAAGACGTTGGAAGGTCTGGTATTAAGTGCTCCATTATCTGCCAGGGCAGTAATCAGTGACAGTGCTGTGGGTACCTTTACAGAAGATGCACGTAGAAATGAGCCTGATGAAACGCGTTACCGGAGATTGCAACAATCGTATTTTCTGGAATTGTTATCAGGATTGTTTGATTTCTTACCATTGGAACTGGCATTGAAGCGTTTTGTGAGGTTATTGGATGAACACTTGTACCAACTCTATCCTAAACTGCTGGTTGAATATAAATCAGAAACGGAACGTTTCCATGAGAAGGTTACGAAAGTTGCTCAAAAGTTTAGCTTACAATATACTCGCCTGGTTGATGGTGCAGCGGATTATGCTACAGATAAAAGTTTGCAGGAGCGCATTCACTTGGGAGCAGAATATTTCAAAGAACAATTGACGCCCTTGGATGCCATCAGAAGTAGTACAATTGTAGAGTCTGACAATAAAGAGCTAAAGAAACAGTTGAAGGCTGTCAGTGAAGAGTTGGATGATTTGCTTCTCTTGAAAGTCGATTTGCTGGAATTCGTAATTGATAAGGGATTCCATGTAGGCGAATATCTGAAACAAAAGTCCGTCCTCTCCATTGACGATGCCGCATCGGGTAAGGATAAAGGAGAAAAACGCGGCGGCAACTTTTCCGGAAGAAGAAAACGTAAAGACGAAACTGAAGACGGTGGAAGTAGTTCTGCACGTAAAAGGGAGGCAACTGTGGAAGTACCTTCGGACATCCTGCATCCCGAATTGTACAAGCGTCTGGTGGCATGGCGCAATGCAGAAGCATCCCGGTTGGGATTACCGGTATATACTGTAATTCAACAAAAGGCAATTCTCGGTATTACGAATTTATTGCCGGAAGATAAGACCACTCTTCTCCGCATTCCTTACTTTGGTAAAAAAGGAGTGGAAAAGTATGGAGATGAACTCTTGGAAATGGTACGAATGTATAAAAAAGAAAGTGGGATTGCGGAAACGTTGTTTAGTGATTAGTGGTGAGTGATTAGTAGTTGGAATGTTATACAAACTTGGCTAATCACTCATCACTAAACACTAAACATGAGTCTTATCCCTTCTTCCAGAGTGTGTGGCTGGTATCCTAATTCCCTGCGTGCTTTTTCTATGCTCAATCCACTGAAGCGGGGGCGGGGAGTTGCTTCTTCCATTTGCTTGGTGGTGACTGGCAGAATTAAAGAATAGTCCAGGTTCAGGATATCTGCTATGCGGTAGGCAATATCAGCTATTGTCAGACATTCCGAACCACAGATATGGAAGATGCCATTATTAGGATAGTTTATCAGCTTCTCTATTCCTTGCGAAACATCACCTACATAAGTTGCTGTACGCCACTGGTCGGAAACGACTCGTATTTCTTCGTTGTTTCTTAAACGGTCGGCAACCAATTGTAGTACATTTCCATGTTGTCCCGGTAAGGCAGCGCCATAGACTACTGCTACACGGGCAATGGCGTAATTACTACATAACTCAGCTGCCCGTTTTTCACCTTTCAGCTTGGTGACACCATAATAGTTGACTGGATCAGGCGTATCTACTTCCGTATAAAGCTGCGTTGTATCTCCATTGAATACAAAGTCGGTAGAAAGATGGATAAGGCGTGCAGCGGATGCTTCACACCGGAATGCCAATTGTCCTACAGCATTGACGTTGATACTATCCGCTTCCTCATGGTGAGCTTCGCAATAATCAGGAACAGATAAGGCAGAAGTGTTGATCACTACATTAGGGCGTACTTCCCTGAACAGTGCACTTTGTTCTCCCATCTGGCAGATGTCTGCACTGATAAAACGATAATTTCCAGAACCGGGAGCAATGTCATCATGCAGGGAACAGCCCGTTACAATGTATTCGTCGTTGCGCGACAAATCATTTAATATCCGGCGTCCTGTAAACCCGTTGGCGCCTATAACCAAGATTTTTTTCTTCATATTCATATCTTCTTTAATAAGGTGCTGTTCTTCCTTGTTGCACTTCGATTCTTATGCCGAATGATCCATTCGCTGATTTCAGTTCAAAAGCGCCTTTAAAATTATTCCGTTCCCACGGTAAAGCAGAAGGATTTGGAACTTTCCATCCGTCCTTGTTGTATTCTCCATAGGTATTGATACGCATGCCATTCTTCAATCGGAAACTTCCCATCTGCAGGTTTTGAGGAGATGAACCAAAACCTGTCAATCCGAAAGGATTCATACTGTATAGGGTGGAACTACCCAAGCTAAACAGGTGTGAGTAGCCTTGAGAGTAGGTTATGTTCGGGTCCAGGCGAAATAAGAAACTATAATCTTTGCTGGCATCCGGAATTTCCAATTTCATTTTAGGCACTTGGGGAGCTGCCATCTTCATTAAATTCATATCCAGAAGAAAACCATCAAAATCCTTTGTTTCCGGCATATTCATACTACGCACGCTGTCAGCTGGTATTTCATTCTGAGCATTTACCCGGAAGGAGAAAAGACAGAAAAGTATGATTAGTCCTATATATTTCATTACTTAATAGCCTTTATTTAATGGCGAATATATGAAATAAGTATGAATTATGGAAATATATAGCATTTATTAAAATAAAAGTTGTATATTGTATACGGTTGTTTGGAAATAGTTATTATCTTTGAGGTGTAAATAATTGAATTAGTAGATAAGCAATCTATTTTGTTCCTCTCTAACCAGTAAATGAACGGGCTGTATCTCGTGTAGAAATGCAGCCCGTTTTCTTATTTCCGTAACAGAAGTTTCAGTTGATGATAAGTTTGTATCCGATGCCTCGGACATTGACAATGCGGATACGTTCGTCCTTGGAAAGTTTATGCCGTAATTTAGTGATGAACACGTGCAGGCTGCGCGAATTGAAGAAGCTGTCGTCCCCCCAAAGATCGAGCAGGATATTCTGGGTATTCACTACCTGATTACGGTTTTCGCACAGGCGCTTCAGTATTTCGGCCTCGCGGTGGGAGAGTTCCTGCTCTATTCCGGTATGGGACAATATCTGTGTGACAGAGTTGAAATGGTAATCGCCTATCTCGAAACAAGTTTCTTCTTTCTTCGGTTCCTCTTTAAATGTAAATGCTTTGCCTACCAGCGCTTTAATGCGCACGATAAGTTCCTGCATGCCGAAAGGCTTTTTCAGATAGTCGTTGGCTCCGAGTTCAAAGCCTTCCACCACATCGTTGATGGAAGAACGGGCGGTGAGAAAAAGTACCGGAGTTCGTTTGTCGGTTTGGCGGATGTGGCGTACCATTTCAAAACCATCCATACGGGGCATCATAACATCTGCTACCAGTACATCAGGGCGTAAGTCGAAGAACATACGCAGACCTTCCTCGCCATCGGCAGCAGTATGGATGATGAAGTTCTGGCCTTCTAGTGTATCTTTGATAATCATGGCGAGGGTTTGTTCATCCTCAACCAGCAGTACCTTGATTTTGTCCATATCTTGATTCTTTTTTATAACAAGCAATGTAATGCATCATAACAAGCAACGTTATTCAGATTCTTATTGTAAAAGTACTTCCTTTTCCCGCTTCACTTCGTACAGTTACAATTCCACCGTGCTTTTCTACCATTGTCTTTACGTAGAAAAGCCCCAGCCCGTAGCCTTTGGTATTGTGGATATTTCCTGTCGGAACCCGGTAGAATTTATCGAAAATGTGAGGCTGTTTATCCGTAGGGATACCAATACCGTGGTCTGTAACCGAGATTTCCACTTGTTCCGTTTCCTTTTTCCGGCAACAGATCATTATGTCGGCTTTATCCGGAGAGTATTTGATGGCATTATCTATCAGGTTACTCAGAATATTACTGAAGTGTGTACGGTCGGCAATGATTGTCAGGTCTTCCGGTGCAATGTCGAGATTGATTTCTACAGGCTTACCTGCTTTCAGTTTATGCTGTTCGATGAGTGCCGGGAACAGATCGTGCAAACTGAGCGCCTCCGGATGCAGACGGAAGGTTTTACGGCGTTCCATACTCATGGAGAGAATTTGTTCCACCAGTCCGCTTAATCGCTGTAACTGTTCCTGGCAGATACCCAGATACTTATCCCGTTGTTGCTTGTCTTCTGCCAGATTAAAATTAAGCAAAGCATCGTTGGCGGCATACGCCACGGCAATAGGTGTTTTCAGTTCGTGGGTGATATTGTTGGTAAAGTCGCTCTTCATCTCTTCCAGTGTTTTCTGCCGCAAAATGGTGCGGATAAGAAACCAGAAGGAGAAGCCTAATATAATAAGAATAACGAATGATGTGGTAAGAATACCGCTCATCTGTCGCAATACAAGCTTATAAATAGGTTCTATCGTGAGGCGGTAACTTTGATTGGAGTGAATGTCGAAAGCATAATTATATTGTTTTGCTTTTTCACTGGGCATGTATCCGGGAGTCCCGACAATGGCAAGCGTATCAGTGTAAACCAGCGTTGAGTCCGGATCGGCACCGGAATGAAGACGCTCCAATCGGTAGGGAAGTTTAAGCCCCCGTTCTTGCAGATAGGTATTGAGCAGACTGTCATAAACGGCTATATCAGGTTCTATAAAAATATCCAGTCCCGAGTGCATTCCACGCTGGATGAAAGTGGCAAGTTCCACCATACTGCTTTGGTCACGCAGCATCATGTCTATTCCACCTTCGGCTCTTAAAGAAGCCTGAGGTTCATCCTCATTAATCACTGTATCTTCCAGGACCTCTTTTACTGAATCTCTTTCTGCCCAGACTGAAATATTTGTGCCTTCCTGTCCTCGTGTGAAAAGGATATCTCTTGTCGAGTCATTCGGATAACTTACTGATACACTGTCATACTTCATAGGGATACCTTCTTTTAAAAGTGAACGACTTCCGGCACTGTCTGTTTGGTTAACAGTTGTACTGCTGCGGACAAATGATTTTCCGGAATCGGAATTGTATCCTGCTGAAACCTCTACGGAACCGTGGGCTTTATTTTCTTTTTGCATCTCCTTTACACGCAGCATCATCTCATTATAATCACTCATGCGCATGGCCTCTACGATGCTTTGTTCCAGTTCGTGCTTCATCGTTTTGTATAGCCCCGTGATCCAGTATGCCTGGTAAATAAAGATACCCAGCAGAGAGATTATGACTAATATGGCAATAGGTCTGAATGGCAGTTTCATGTAGCTCTTGTATTTATATGGACAAAGATAGGAAAGATAACCGGTACATGTATGGACGGTAAGACTAAATAACACTTCAGATAACACTAGATAAGACTACGTAAGTTCCAGATAACACAAAGTCCGGAAGATTTCACCGTACTTTGCAGTGCAAGAGCTTAAGGGATGATTCGTTTTTGCACAAGGCATCTTTTGCAAAAGGTATAGGGAGAATCTTGTGCAGTCCCTTGCATAATTGGGTGTCAACCTTGGTTAACCGGCCTGTCAACTAAGGTTAATGGATCTGTCAACCAAGCTTAATCGACCTGTCAACCAAGGTTGACACCCAATCATCTCTAAGTCTGAACACATTTATGTCGTATCTAAAACAAATGAACATGAAGTCTTATTACTATCTTTCCCTGATGCTATGTGCATTGAGTGCAGGAGTTTCCGCTCAGGAAATAACAAAGAGTACGGATGTAGAGAGCGAACGGACGCTCAGCGCGGACAGTATTATAACACAAGACAAGCAGCTGGACAGTCTTTATCAATCTCTTCCTGAAGTAATGATTACCGGGCAACGTCCCATCGTGAAAGCGGAGCAAGGTAAACTGGTGTACGATCTTCCGCGCCTTATCGGCAATCTACCCGTAGATAATGCTTATGACGCTGTGAAGGAACTGCCGGGCGTAACCGAGATGAATGGCGGGTTGATGTTGGCAGGGCAGGGGGTAACTGTAATACTGGATGGCAAAGTTACCACCATGAGTACCGAACAGCTTTATTCTTTGCTGAAAAGTATCCCCTCCAGTCGCATTGAGAAGGCGGAAGTGATGTACAATGCTCCGGCACGCTATCAGGTGCGGGGTGCACTTATCAATATCACACTGAAACAAAGCACCGGAGGCCCGTCTTCCTGGCAGGGAGAGCTTTATGGCAAATATAATCAGAAACATTACGAGGGCTTCAACGAACGTGCCAGCCTGATCTATAATGGAAATAAATTCTCAGCAGATTTTCTTTACTCACACAACCACGGACGGGGATATTCTTTAACCGATAAAGAAGCTATGCACTCTCTGGCGGACGGTTCGGTTCATCACATCACAACCGATGAGATGGGCCGGAGCCGTTCACATACCCATAGTTTCCGGGTAGGGGCGGATTACAATATTGCCAAGGATCATCAGCTGAGTTTTGTTTATAATGGAAGTTATTCGACTTACCACAGTCTGATGGATATTTACGGTACGCAGCAGTCCAACACCCGTAGCAGCAGTACCGATTGGCTGCACAATGGGCGTCTGGATTACCGTACACCTTTCGGACTGAAAGCTGGTGCTGAATTGACTTATTACCGTTCTCCATCCGATCAGTTATTGCATAGCAGCATGCAAGGTGAAGAGCTGGCCTTTTATACTGAAGACTGTCAGCGCATCAATCGCTGGAAATTCTTCCTTGCCCAGGAGCATAATCTGGGGCGTGGATGGGGATTGAATTATGGTGCCGTTTATACTACCAGTATCGACCACAGTTATCAATATTATTATGATACGGAGAAGGGTGTGGGAACAAAGGCAGGTGTAAGCACAGGTATTCCCGATAATATGCAATCCCGCCGTCGCGAACAAACTCTGAACTTCTATGCGGGTTTCAATAAAAGTTTTGGTGATAAACTTTCCCTGGATGCTTCGCTTGCCGTGGAACATTATAAGACACCGGTATGGAATCAATGGGATTGGTATCCTACCATTAACCTGAGTTATATGCCCGCCCCCGGCTATGTTTGGCAATTGGCTTTGAGCAGTGATAAAGATTATCCTGATTATTGGGCGGTACAGGATGCTATTTCTTATCTGGGCGGTGGATATTCTGAAATACATGGGAACCCGTTCCTGAAACCGGCTCAGGAATATCAACTTCAGTTGACACATATTTTGAAGAGTAAATACATCTTCAGTGCATGGTTTAATCATACGAAAGATTACTCAGTCCAGACTCTTTATCAATCCTCCGAACGTCTGGTGGAGATCTATAAGCATTTGAATTTTAATTACCAGCAACAAGCAGGATTACAGGCTTCTATACCATTTGATATAAAGCAATTGTTAAATTCTCGTTTAACTTTGATTGGTGTATGGCATCATGAGAAAGATGAGGATTTCTGGGATATTCCTTTCAACCGGAATATTTGTTATGGTATTGCCGTACTGACAAATACTTTCACTCTTTCTAAGAAGCCTGATCTGAAACTGACACTGACGGGAATGGCTCGTAGTAAAGCGACTCAGGGAATTTATGATTTACCGTCTTCAGGGTATGTAAATGCTGCTTTGCGGTATGGCTTTGCCAAAGGAAAGGCTATTCTGAATCTTTATTGCAATGATATCTTTGAGACGGGACAGATAAAACCACGCATCCGTTTTGGTACGCAGAACGTGACGAATGATTATACTTGTTTCAGGGAAATCAGGGTGTCGTTTACGTATAAATTCGGAGGATACAGGGAGAAGAAGAGGGAGGAAGTGGATAGGTCGAGGTTTAAATAGTGACGAGCAAATCTTAACGTATGTATTGTCCTTCCTTGTGATTGTTTGTTATATACTTAACCAGAATACGTTCGTCTTGTTTAATGAAAAAGATATACCATGTTGTACGAGGTGACTTGCTTCTTTTGAAAAAAGTGTATTGTATATTTTCTCCGTAACGGGAAAAATGGCTTTCGGCTGAAGGGCTGAGGTGGTAATGAACTGCTGTTGGAATTTCCTGAATAAAATCGATAATTTCGTCTACAAGTAGTTCTGCATTTTCATAAATATTCAGATAGCCTTCAGTTATCAGGATATTAGGAAGTTCCTCTAAAAAAATCTGAAACAGAAGGGTGTATAAGGATTTTAGTTGCGAGCATACATTTCTTTTAATTTGCGTTTACACTGTATGCGGAAATCCTCAACGGTTAGTCCCTGTTCCCATTCCTGCTCAAATTTATCTTTTTGTGCAATGCGTTCTTTCACAAACTCCAATACAGAATTTAATTCTTCCGGTTCGTCTATACGCATTATACGATTGACCAATTGAACCTTCATCGCATTTATATCTCCGTAGATACCTGACGGTTCGGAAGCGTTCGTTTGTTGCACTGGAATATCAGAATATTTTTTGGTCTCTTTCTTTCCCATATCTATCGTTTTTAATAATCGTTTCAATGATAGTACAAATATAGCATGTTTGCTTTATCTTTCAATGATTTGCTGCCATTTAAATGAAGAACTTATTTTTTTATGATTACTAAAAAGCATTCCGCACACTATAAAAATCAGAATCTTTTGTCCCTTCCTCCTCTATATTTCTTAATTTTGTCGGAACAAAATGAAGTATCAACCTTCCGCACACTCAATCTCAAAATGACACTGCGGAACTTAAATTATCGTATTATGATTAACAGATTCGTCTTGAACGAAGTATCCTACTTCGGACCGGGTGCCCGCGAAGTGCTCCCACAGGAAATTAAACGTCTCGGCTTGAAAAAAGCCTTTGTATCTACCGACAAAGATCTGATTAAATTTGGTGTAGCTGACAAGGTGCTTTCCGTACTGGATAAGGCAGGCATACCCTATGTTGTATTCAGCGATATTAAACCAAATCCTACGGTTAGTAATGTAAATGCAGGTGTGAAAGCGTTTGCAGAATCCGGTGCCGATTTTATTCTGGCTATTGGTGGTGGTTCTTCCATCGATACATCAAAAGCTATCGGCATTATCACTAATAACCCGGAATTCAGTGATGTGGTTTCTCTGGAAGGAGTGGCGCCGACTCAGAAGAAATCCGTGCCTATCATTGCTCTGCCTACTACAGCAGGAACGGCTGCCGAAGTGACTATCAACTACGTGATTACCGACGAAGTGAATGAAAAGAAGATGGTATGTGTAGATCCGAATGATATTCCTGCCATCGCCATTGTAGATGCCGAATTGATGTACACTTTGCCTAAAGGGCTGACCGCTTCTACGGGACTGGATGCATTGACACATGCTATTGAAGGTCTGATTACTAAGGGAGCTTGGGAAATGAGCGATATGTTTGAAATTAAAGCTATCGAAATGATTACCCGTTATTTGGAAACGGCCGTGTTTGAGCCGACAAATGCAGAGGCACGTAATGGTATGGCGGTAGCGCAATATATTGCAGGTATGGCATTCTCTAATGTAGGTTTGGGCGTTGTTCATGGTATGGCACATCCATTGGGTGCTATTTTTGATATACCTCACGGTGTGGCTAATGCGTTGTTGCTGCCTATCATTATGGAATTTAATGCTCCTGCTGCACTTGATAAGTATGTGGAAATTGCTAAGGCGATGAAAGTATATAAAGAAGGTATGAGCCAGGAAGAAGCTGCACGTGCTGCCGTAGATGCGGTGAGAGCGCTGTCAGTAAGAGTAGGTATTCCGCAACACCTTTCTGAATTAGGTATCAAGGAAAGCGATCTCGACAAGCTGGCTACGGCTGCTATTGCCGATGTTTGTACACCGGGTAATCCTCGCGAGGTGACGAAGGAGATTATTCTGGATTTATACAAAAAAGCGTTGTAATAAGTGATTAGGGGTTAGTGATAAGTGATTAGTCTCCTTGCGGCATTATAGCGTAGCACTAATCACTTATTAAACTATTGGGAACAGAAGTGTAAACGTGCTTCCTTCTCCCACTTTTGATTGCACCGTAATGCTTCCATGATGCTGGTGCATGATTTGGCGCGAGATGGTTAACCCGATACCTGAACCGGTCGGTTTTGTGGTGAAAAATGGAATGAAAATACGTTCCTGAACTTCCGGATCGATGCCGGTTCCATTATCAGTAACACGCAGGAAAAGGTGATTTCTTGGAGTGATGCCCGCGGAAAGAGTGATTTGTGTCGCTTCGTTTTCGCGGGCATTCCGTATCAGGTTGATAAGTACCTGTTCTATTTGCTCTTTATCTGCAATCAGGCGCAACGGAACGTTGGGAAGAGAGAGGTGTAGATCATCTGTATCATTTTGCATCAATTGAACGACTCCTTTCAGCAGTTCTCCGGCATTATAAAGTTTTAATAAAGGGTGGGGCAGGTGCGATACTTCCCGGTAACTATTCATAAAGCGTACCAGCCCGTTCCCTCTACGACCGATGGTTTGCAGCATCTGCTTCATCTCTGTTTTGGTTTCTTCATCCCCCTCCAGACTATCGGCATATTTGGTAAGAAGTTCGGTCAGTGATATGATAGGAGTGATGGAATTCATAATTTCATGCGTCAGTACGCGGATTAGCTTCTGCCATGCTTCCGTTTCACGGCTATCCAAGGCGGAATGGATATTTTTCATTCCCGCAATCAACAGCTTCCTGCCTTGAATGACAAACTCCATACCGGAAAGAGCGAATTGCACAGTCTCTTCTTCCTGTTTGATTTGCCATACGGAAAGGTCGCCCGCTTTCAATGTGCGCAGTTTTTCCGGCAGATTCGGATGAAACTCTGTCAAGTCATCCACCGTTCGCGGATGTTCCATGTGTATCAGACGCTTTGCCGCTTCGTTAATCCATTCCATCTGCCCGTCAGGAGCATAAACGAGTACTACCATATCTATGTGATTGGCCAGAGCCTGGAAGTATTGCAACTGGCTTTCTTTCTTTTGCAGATTACTGCGATAGTGTTTAAGGGCATCCTGCATCTCGGTCAATAACTCTTCGGGGAGAGTTTGCGGAGCATTAGGATGGGCGGCAGGAGAAGATAGGAATTCAGAGTATCGCACTGACCAAATGAATTGAGCCATCGCACGTGCAGAATGTAATATATACCGATAGATAGCGTAAGCCACAAACGCAGTGAGGCAGAGTGCTACAAACAGGCTGATATAAAACCCGTGCACGGCCAGCCATGCCGAACACAAACAACATGCCAGCAATCCGACCGTAAGCCAGAGAGGCGTCTTCGCCCAAGCTTGTTTCTTCATAATCCGAACTTTTCAATCCTTCTATATAGTGATGTCCTCGTTATCCCCAGCATTTCCGCAGCCAACGTGATGTTTCCTCCGCATATCCGCAGCACCTCATTGATAGTTTCCCGTTCCATTCGTTCCAGATTATATTTTTCTTTTTCGGGAATGGCATTGGAAGATTGAGGCGAACGTAGCATGAAATCATCTGCCGTCAGCATTGTTCCTGTAGAAAGGATGACGGCACGCTCGATGGCATGCTCCAGTTCACGCACATTGCCCGGCCAACGGTAAAGTTGTAGCATCTTTCGTGCTTCTTTGGAAATTCCCCGAAGTTCTTTCTTATACTTCTTCCGATAGCGTTGGAGAAAGAAATCGGCTAACAGGAACAGGTCGTTCCCACGTTCCCGCAAAGGCGGAATACGAATTTCAATCGTATTGATGCGGTACAGTAAATCCTGGCGGAATTGTCCGTCATCGATGGCACTGTATAAATCCGTATTTGTGGCACAAATCAACCTTACATCTACAGGATAGGAGGTGGTAGAGCCGAGCCGTGAACACTTTCTCTGTTCAATGACCGAAAGCAACTTCGCTTGAAGCGGAAGACTCAGATTGCCGATTTCATTCAGAAACAACGTTCCGCCTGAAGCAACTTCCACACGTCCCGGCTTATTCTTGCGGGCGTCGGTAAATGCACCTTTTTCATATCCGAACAATTCGCTTTCGAACAACGTGTCCGGAATACTTCCTAAATCGATAGGTACGTAGATCTCATTCTTGCGGGGGGACTGTTCGTAAACATAGCGGGCAATCAAGTCTTTACCTGTTCCGTTTTCTCCCAGGAGCAAAAGGTTCGCATCTGTTTCGGAGAACTTTCTTATCGTCTGAAAAATAGCTTGCATGGCGGCAGATTCACCGATGACGCGCGTTGGCTCAGGGGGAAGAGTCAAAGCTTCTGTTTGTTCTTTCAAAGTCTCCTTCTGTTGTTTCAGGGTTTCTACTTCCGTCCGGCTGAAACTGAGTTGCAGTGCGGAGGAGATGGTGGCTATCAGTTTCTCGTTTTGCCAAGGTTTGGGAATGAAATCTGTGGCACCTTGTTTAATGGCTTGAACAGCCTTCTCCGTATCTGCATAGGCGGTAATGAAGATAACAACAGCTTTCTCGTCCAGCTTCAGTATCTCGTTCAACCAATGGAATCCCTCTTTCCCACTGACGGCATCCCGACGGAAATTCATGTCAAGCAAGATGACGTTGAAGTGGGTACGAGAGATGAGCGGCAGCAATTCACGTGGATCAGTTGTCATAGTAATACTTTCTACCAAAGGACGCAGTAGCATTTTCAAGGTGAAGAGAATGTCTTCATTATCGTCTACAATGAGTATCTTTCCTCGTTTCATCATACTTAAAGTTAAGTTTAAAATGTGCGGATACAGGGCTCTTTTCCGGACATGTACAAAGATAGGTAAAGTTTTTGAAAAAGAAGTGTACGGAAGCGTGCATTTGGTGTACGATATCGTGCAATTTTGTGAAATGATATTGTGCTTAAGTAAATGAAAAACAATGCATTATTCTTTTGGTATAGTTCTTGCGAAACTTCCGTAGAAGAAAGTCTTATTCTAATAAATGCGATTATGATAAAGCATTATATAAAAGTTGCACTCCGGTTGATCAAGCGGAGCTTCCTATTTTCTACCATCAATATGCTGGGCTTTGTATTTGGCATGACGGCAGCGTTTCTCATTTACCTCTGGGTGATAAACGAGCTGACGTATGATAATTGTTTTCCGGATGCAGACCGTATTTCCAGAGTGATAGAAGTGAGCCGGGAGACGAGTGGCGAGGTAAAGGAATCTCCTGAAAGTATACGCTCACTTGTGAAAGTTTTTAAGGAAGATTTTCCACAAGTAGAAGATGCGACAGCTATCAAATATGAAGATAACCTTACACTGGAGACAGATGATGAGAAAAGAATAATTGGTAAATATGTCCATGTGGACAGTACGTTTTTTCATGTCTTTCCCTTCCCTATAATAGAAGGTAACCCCGAACAACTATGGGATAATCTTGATAATGTTGTATTATCCGAGGTTATGGCACGAAAACTATTTGGAAATGCTTCTGCCATAGGAAAAAAAGTGAAAAGAAACTATGTTGGACGGACTGATGTACACACTGTTGTTGCCGTGGTTAAGATACCTGCGAAAAGTCACATACAGTTTGATGTTGCCTTTTCGATAGATGCATACGGTCTCTTCTCCATGGGGTGGAATTGGGATAGCATGCGTCGTGGAATGCATGTTTATGTAAAAATGAAACAGGGTGACGAGGGTAAGTTGTATCGTCAGGAGCAAAGAACAATGAGGCATGCTCTCAAAAAGTTTGGTGAGAAACGAACGCTATTGCGTTTCCAGCCGATAAGAGATATTCATCTACATACAACTTTCTCTGATGAAAACGTTAAGAATCATGGTAGCCTTGCCACTATGTACCTATTTGTGGCGTTAGCCATTCTGGTCATCTTTATGGGTGCATTCAATTTCATGACACTTTCCACAGCTCGGGCGTCACTACGCTATAAAGAAATAGGGGTGCGCAAAGTAACGGGTGCCAAACGGAAAACACTTATTACACAGTTTCTCTCAGAAAGTTTAGTACAATCATTTATTTCTCTGGTACTTGCTTTAGCTCTGACGGAACTTATGCTGCCTCTGTTCAACCAAGCTATGGAAACTGCTATAACATTAAGAATGAATTGGGATATTATTTTCTATATTCTGTTTGGTATTATAGGCATAGGTTGTTTGGCTGGTGCTTATCCAGCATTTTATCTTTCATCAGTCAATCCGTTGCTTGCTTTCAAAGGCGGACGAAAGACCGGCAAGAAAGGAGGGCTTATCAAAGGATTGGTTTGCATCCAGTTTTTCATAGCTATAGTATTGATGTTGATGACTTTCATTGTACTGAAGCAACTTCACTTCATGGAGAATAAGGATTTGGGACTTGACAGAGAGAATATTGTCTCCATCCATACAAGCTTATGGTATGAAGTTGCTGATTTCAAACAAGACTTATTGAGGAATCCCGATATTAAGAGTGTTTCGATGGGTTCGCCTATTGAAAGTTTTGGAGAAGGAAATCTGGAAAAGAAAAACGGACAAGCGGCAATCAGGTGGACAGATATAGATGGAAAAACAGATTCGTTGCAAATGATGGAGATATGGGCGGATGGTGATTTTGTAAAAACTTTCGGATTACAATTATTGAAAGGGGAGTTGATGGATTCTTATTTTGAGAATTACTGGATGCAGAGTGATTCTGATAAGCCTGTTCAGCCGACGATTGTCATCAATGAAACAGCATGGAAAGCGATGAAAGTTGCTGACCCGATAGGTATGGAAGTCTATAAAGAATTTAGTGGATGGGCTGTGAAATCCCGTATTGTTGGTGTGGTGAAAGATTTTAATTTTCAGTCATTGCGTGAGAAAATGAAACCTGCTTATATATACTATAATCCGGAGTGTCTGGGCGATATGTATATTAAGATAGCCCCCGAGCGTAAACAGGAGACTTTGAAATATATTCAGCAGAAATTTGAAGAATGGGCGGTGCGTGATGATATTTTCGTCAAAGAATTCAATTATCAGTTTTTCTCCGATACTCTGAACAAGAATTATGCCAAAGAGCAGCAACAAAGCCGGATGCTGTTATTTTTCACCATCATTGCCATTGTTATTGCTATGATGGGGGTATTCGGGCTGGTTGCTCTTTCTACCGAGCAGCGGACTAAAGAGATAGGTGTCCGCAAAGTGAATGGGGCTCATTCCGACCGCATAGTACGGATGTTCTGTTTGGAATATCTTCGCTGGATAGGCATTGCTTTCGTGATGGCTTGCCCGTTAGGATATTTCTTAATGCATCGTTGGTTGAGTGAATTTGCTTATCAAACGCCCATTAGTTGGTGGCTATTCCTGTTGGCAGGGGCAATGATAGCGGGTATTACTTCATTTACTGTCTTTGGACAGACATGGCGGAAAGCATCACAAAATCCGGTAGAATCATTGAGGTATGAGTAAGATTCATTTCATACATAATGAAAAATAGATTTGGATATAATGATAACGAGATTTGATTATAATGAAAAAAATAAATTGAATATGATAAAGACTATTGGACTCAGTAAGATATTTCGTACGGAAAGCGTGCAGACCACTGCATTGAATGAAGTAAGTTTGGAAATCAATCAGGGAGAGTTTGTTGCCATTATGGGACCTTCCGGTTGTGGTAAGTCTACCTTGCTGAATATGATAGGTTTGCTTGATAGCCCCACTTCCGGTGAACTTTGGTTTCTGGATCAGGAAGTTTCCCACTACTCCGAGAATGACCGTACGGATTTGCGTAACGGAAATCTTGGTTTTGTATTCCAAAGTTTCAATCTGATAGATGAACTTACAGTCTTTGAAAACGTGGAACTTCCTTTGCTCTATGCCGGAGTGTCCACGCGTGAGCGTGTGAAACGTGTCAATGAGGCTTTGGAGCGTATGCAGATAGCTCACCGCACCGAGCATTATCCGCAACAACTTTCCGGTGGACAGCAACAGCGTGTGGCCATAGCGCGTGCCATTGTTACCAATCCACGTATTATCCTCGCTGATGAACCTACGGGAAATCTGGATTCTACGAACGGTAATGAAGTGATGAGCCTCCTGAAAGAACTGAATCGTGATGGGGCCACTGTTGTTATGGTTACCCACTCTGAAGAGAATGCCCGTGAAGCAGAAAGAATCATACGGATGATGGACGGATATATATTGACTGAAAGTAAAAATATTCGGGTAGTAGATACTTAATATTAAAGTAAACAGGTGATTACGAAATAATCGTAATTTTGTTTGCCGATCTCGGAGAAATCATATAGTTTTGTACGTAGATATATAATTTTATAACTAAACAGCACGTATATGAAGAAAGAGATTGTAACGCTGTTCTTAATGGCAAGCGTTTGGGCAGCACAAGCTCAAGGGACTTTTACAATAGAAGGGCAAGTGAAGAATGTAGAAGACGGAACTTTAGTCACCTTGTTTCGTTTAGATGGAAATGTGGGTAACAGTATCGGTGTTGATACGATTCGTAACGGACATTTTCGTTTTCAGGCAGAAACATTGGGAAATGAAACTGAAATAGTGGACATGATGGGAAGAAGTGACAAGTTTCCTTCTATGAGCTTAAGACTTTGGGTTCGTTCGGGAGATAATATACAGATAAGCGGTGAAAACACACTGATACGGACTTGGGATGTGAAAAGCACTGTTCCGGAACAAGTGGCTAATCAGGCTTTTATAAACGACTCACGCGAATTGTGGAATGAATATCAGCGCAATGCTTTATTGCAGCGTGCATACCGCCGGAAGTATGCAGGAAGTGCGGTGGACGAAGAAAGACAGGCGATACGTGCACAAGCTGATAGTTTACGAAAGCTGGAAGATGAAATTACGATCCGTATTGATGCCAACACTATAAAACGTATGAAGCAGATTCCTGTTGACGATATTTGGCTGGAGCACTTGGAGAAGCTGGCAATGTCAGCAAAGTATACGGAAAATTATCCCTATAAAGAAGAAGTGATTGCTCTCTATGAAGGACTGACCGATGAAAAAAAACAGACCAATTTGGCAATGAATACATATACATATCTCTTTCCTCCCCAAGTAGTGGAAGTGGGTGATGAAATGGCAGATGCTGATTTGTATGATCTGGAAGGGAATGTACACCACTTGGCTGATTTCAAAGGTAAGTATATCATGTTGGATTTCTGGAGTCGTGGTTGCGGTCCGTGTCTTATGGCTCTACCCGAAATGAAGGAAGTGGCTGAGATGTACAAAGATCGCCTGACAATAGTAAGTCTGAGCATCGATACCAAGAAAGGTTGGGAAACTGCCTCTAAAACCCATGAAATGACTTGGCAGAATCTGAATGAATTGAAAGGAAGCAATGGATTATTTGCCAAATATGGAGTACGTGGAATACCCAATTATGTCCTTATTTCACCTGAAGGACGCATCGTAGAAAAATGGTTCGGATATAGTGCACACAGCTTGAAACGAAAATTTCGCCGCCTGTTAAATGCAAACGAATATGTGATGAGCTTAGGGGAAGAGAATGGACATAAAGTGGTGAACTTCCCGAAGGTGAAAAAAAGCAATAACGATATTCCTGAAATTCGCCAGGTTATATTAACGGATACTGCCACGATTCTGCGGATTCGTGCCTATTATATACCGAAATACTGGATACAAATAATGAAGAATATCCAGTTAGTAGCGGATAATGGAACAGTGTGTCCTGTTCTTCGTTCGGAGGGTATTCCTTTAGGGGAAAAATTCTACATGCCGGAAAGTGGGGAAGCTGATTATACTCTTTATTTCGCTCCATTGCCGACCGGAACACGTTCTTTCGATATGATCGAGCCGGAAGGTTCAAACTCGGATCGTATAGAAGGTATCGCTTTGACACTTGAATAAGACAGCAGAGGCTTTCTTATTCTAAAATCTTGCTATCTGCACTCTTTTTCGTACATTTGTAGCTTTCAAAAAGAAAGTTGTTATTTAAAAAAATACTCTGTATGAAATCAGACATTGAAATAGCTCGCAGCATAGAGCTGAAGAAAATTAAGCAGGTAGCCGAAGGTGTGGGTATTCCGCGCGAAGAAGTAGAAAACTACGGACGGTATATCGCTAAAATTCCAACGAATTTGATTGATGAAGAGAAAGTGAAGAAAAGTAACCTGATACTGGTTACCGCCATTACTGCTACCAAAGCAGGTATTGGTAAAACTACAGTTTCTATCGGTCTGGCTTTGGGATTGAATAAAATTGGTAAAAAGGCGATTGTTGCTTTGCGTGAGCCTTCATTAGGACCTTGTTTCGGCATGAAGGGTGGGGCAGCAGGTGGCGGTTATGCCCAGGTGCTTCCTATGGAAAAGATAAATCTGCACTTTACAGGAGATTTTCATGCCATCACTTCGGCGCACAATATGATATCCGCATTGCTCGACAATTATCTTTATCAGCATCAGGCGGATGGATTCGGGCTGAAAGAGATTATCTGGCAGCGTGTACTGGATGTGAACGACCGTTCTTTGCGTAGTATTGTCACGGGTTTAGGTCCCAGTACGAACGGTATTACCGAAGAATCCGGCTTCGATATTACCCCTGCATCCGAAATTATGGCTATTCTTTGTTTGGCAAAGGACATAGACGACCTAAAACGACGGATTGAGAATATTATTCTTGGTTTCCGATTTGATGGTTGTCCATTCACAGTGAAGGAGTTAGGTATTGCTGGAGCTATTACTGTCTTGTTGAAAGATGCCATTAATCCGAACTTAGTTCAAACTACCGAAGGATCGGCTGCTTTTGTTCATGGAGGTCCATTCGCCAATATTGCACATGGTTGTAACTCTATTCTGGCAACGAAAATGGCCATGACTTTCGGCGACTATGTTGTAACGGAAGCCGGCTTCGGTGCTGACCTCGGTGCGGAGAAATTTTATAATATCAAATGCCGTAAAAGTGGATTGCAACCAAAGTTGACTGTGATTGTTGCCACTGCACAAGGTTTGAAAATGCATGGAGGTGTCAGCCTCGATCGTATTAAAGAGCCCAATATGGAGGGATTGCAGCAAGGTTTCGGTAATCTTGATAAGCATATACGTAATCTGCGTTCGTTCGGTCAGACGGTGGTGGTGGCTTTCAATCGTTTTGCCAGTGATACGGATGAGGAAGTGGAAGCGATCCGTCATCACTGTGAGGAAAAATTAGGCGTTGGTTTTGCCGTCAATAATGCATTTACAGAAGGTGGAGAAGGAGCCGTGGAACTTGCTAATCTGGTAGTGGATACTATTGAGAAGAAATCTTCCGAACCTTTGAATTTCAGTTATAGTGAGAATGATAGTGTAGAACAAAAGATAGAGAAGATAGCTTGTAATCTATATGGTGCCAGTGTGGTGACTTATAGCATTCATTCACGCAAAATCATTAAACTGATAGAGAAGATGGGCATTGGCCATTATCCGGTTTGTATAGCCAAGACTCAATATTCTTTCTCTGCCGATCCGAAGATATATGGCGCAGTGAATAATTTTGAATTCCACATCAAAGATATTGTAATCAATAACGGTGCGGAAATGATTGTTGCCATTGCAGGAGAAATTTTACGTATGCCGGGACTTCCCAAAGAACCGCAGGCTATGCATATTGATATTGTGGATGGAAATATAGAAGGGTTGAGCTAAATCAGCTATTAGACATAAAAAAGAAATCCGCAGCCTGATGAAGACTGCGGATTTTTTATAACTAAAAGCTTTTATATACGTTTTCTTAGTATGCAAACAGCGGATATTTTTCCATAGTCTTATTCACGCGTGCGCGAACTTCGGTAATAACCGCTTCATTTTCTACATTGGACAGAACCGTTTCAATCATTTCTGCAATTTCCAGCATCAGATCTTCTTTAGCACCACGAGTAGTGATGGCAGGAGTACCCAGACGGATACCGGAAGTTTGGAATGCAGAGCGGCTATCGAACGGAACCATATTCTTGTTTACAGTGATATCGGCAGATACCAATGCTTTTTCAGCAACTTTGCCTGTGAGATCAGGATATTTGCTACGTAGGTCGACCAGCATAGAGTGATTATCCGTACCACCTGAAACGATTGTAAAGCCACGGTCGATTAATGCTTGTGCCAGTACGGCTGCATTTTTCTTCACTTGAGCAGCATATTCTTTGAATTCAGGTTGCAGGATTTCACCGAATGCAACAGCCTTTGCTGCAATAACGTGTTCCAACGGACCACCTTGGATACCCGGGAATACGGCTGAGTCGATCAACTGAGACATCATCTTGATTTCACCTTTCGGTGTTGTTTTTCCCCAAGGATTAGGGAAGTCTTTGCCAATCAAGATGATACCACCGCGAGGACCACGCAAAGTCTTATGGGTAGTAGAAGTAACGATATGAGCATACTTCACAGGGTTATCCAGCAATCCGGCTGCAATCAGTCCGGCAGGGTGAGCCATATCGATCATCAGGATAGCACCTACTTTGTCTGCGATTTCGCGCATACGTTTGTAGTCCCATTCGCGGGAATATGCTGAACCGCCACCGATGATCATTTTAGGTTTTTCGCGCAAAGCAACTTCTTCCATCTGGTCATAGTCTACGCGACCGGTTTCCTTATTCAGATTATATTCACAGGGAGTATAGATAATACCGGAAGTATTTACTAAAGAGCCGTGTGAGAGGTGACCGCCGTGAGCCAGATTCAATCCCATGAATTTGTCACCCGGATTCAATACAGCGAGGAATACAGCTGCATTAGCCTGTGCGCCTGAGTGGGGTTGCACGTTAGCCCATTCTGCACCAAAGATTTCCTTTATGCGGTCGATAGCAATTTGTTCGCTCTGGTCTACTACTTCGCAACCTCCGTAGTAACGTTTGCCAGGATAACCTTCTGCATACTTGTTAGTGAGACAGGAGCCCATTGCCTCCATTACTTGGTCACTTACAAAATTCTCTGATGCAATCAGTTCAATACCTTTGAGCTGACGTTGATGTTCTTTTTCGATGATATCGAAAATTAAATCGTCTCTTTTCATTTTGCTTACTTAGATAAGTTTGATAAATCTGTGTTCTCTTATTAAGCGCACAAATTTACGGTAAAAAAATGAATAAACTGTCAGAAAAGTCAGAAATTTACTTTCTAAAAGAATACTCCAAAGGAAAAACTGAGAACATTGTCTCGCCGGTGGAAACGTATTTCGTCGGCGGGTGGATCACCTTCGACGACACCGTCATCATAAGTCACTTTGCGCGATATATTATGTAATCCTATATCATAACGGAAGTCGAAGAAAATGCGGGAAATGGTAACGGCTACTCCAAGGGTAAAACTGAGGTTCAATGGCCGCAATCTTTCGCTGATTCCCTGCTGGTCAAAATTCTCAAAAGTGACTTCGCTTTTTTTATTCCAGATATAACGGAACTTTGGACCGCCGAATACAGCCAGGCTATAAGGTCCCTCCTTGATAACATTATATCCATAGATCACAGGAATATCTACGCTGTGAATGGATGACGTAATAGATGCCATTTCCAAAGGGGCATTCTCTTCAGCAGGTTTCTCGAAAGTGATGTTGCAGCGGTTAATGTTGTAGGATATTTCCGGTTGCAGGAAGTGGCGTTCAAAGTTGATACGCATGAAGACAGAACCGAAATAACCTATCTTATAGTTATTCTGCACCTCGTCTATTGTGATACCGTTCAATGTAAGGTTGGATACAAGAAAAAGGGAAGAGGTGAAGCCACCTTTAATACCGAAGTTCACCGGACGGTCATGGTGATGTTTGCTCAGAGGTTCTTCAACCGCCGTGCCAGGCACAAGATGAGATTGCCCCCACATTGTAGCGGGGAAAAACAAAAGGCACAGGATAAATATTTTCAAAACTTTGTTCATCACTTATCACTAACCGTTAATCACTATCTTTTCTTCTCAACAGACCAGCCAAATTTACCGATCTTTTCACCTAATTCATAGTACCCTCCATGTACATAAACTAGTGGATTAGCTTCCGCCAGCTCCAGTTTTCCGGTTTCCGTATTCAGGTTCCGGTCGTCGGCACGTACGTTTACCACATCGGCAATAAACATATCATGCGAGCCGAGTGACATGATTTCCTTTACACGGCATTCTATACACAAGGGGGATTCTTCAATAAGGGGAGCATTGACCACAGTACTTTTTCCCGGTGTCAGATGCATTTCTTCGAACTTATTGTAGTCTTTCCCGGAACGTACGCCACACCAATCCGTTGCACGCGCCATATCTTTGGTTGTGAGATTAATGACAAACTCCATATTCCGTTTTAGAATTTCGTAGGAGTAACGTTCCGGGCGTACTGAAATATAGCACATGGGCGGGTTCGTACAAATCGTTCCCGTCCATGCAATTGTTACTATGTTGTATTCTTCCGGAGTGCTTCCGCAACTTACCAATACGGCAGGAAGCGGGTAAATCATTGTTCCGGGCTTCCAGTCTTGTTTCATGACTAAAGAGTTACGAGCTTTTATATTATTTCAATTTCGTTCCTGTTTTGTTCTTTCTCGCAATAGTGACATCGGATCACGCAATTTTCCTTATCCACTACATGGAATAACGTCGCCATGGGTTCGTTGTTCGTGATACATTTGGGGTTGGCACACTTTACAATGCCGCGAAGTTCTTCAGGAAGGCTAACTTCACGTTTTTCCACCACTTCATAATCCCGGATAATATTCAGCTTCACATTAGGTGCTACCACGGCGATGCGATTAATTTCATCATCGCAGAAAAATTTATCCGCAATTTTAATAATGCCTTTAGTACCCAGCTTTCCGCTTTTGAGATTAAAGCCAATGGTGATATTGTTGTTCATGTGTTCCAGTCCCAGTAAAGAGACTACAGTGAACAGATTTTCAGAGGGGATATGGTCGATAACGGTACCGTTTTCTAATGCGGCAACCTGCAATTCTTGTTTTTTTTCGCTCATCTTTCAATTTACAATTTAGCAATTTACAAAGTACAATTTAGGCTTTCACCTCATCCAGTGTAATGCCTAATACATCGCAGAGGATAGCCTCACGAGCATACAGACCGTTTTGAGCTTGCTGGAAGTAGTAAGCTTTCGGATTATCGTCTACGTCATAAGCGATTTCATTGACGCGGGGCAGGGGATGCAGAATACATAGATTAGGACGGGTATGTTCCAGCATTTTGTTGCGCAGGATGTAGACGTTCTTCACCCGTTCGTACTCCATGAGGTCAGTGAAGCGTTCACGCTGCACACGAGTCATGTAGAGGATGTCGGCATCTGCTATGGTTTCTTCCGTAAAGTCCGTATGTTCCACGTACTTGATGCCATGATCGCGGCAGTAAATTTTGTATTCTTCGGGCATTCTCAATTCATCAGGAGCTATGAAGTGGAAAGTTGGGTTGAAGTGACGCATTGCCATCAGCAGTGAGTGTACGGTACGGCCATATTTGAGATCACCAACGAGGAAAATATTCAGGTTTTCCAGTGTACCCTGGGTTTTGTAGATGGAGTAGAGGTCGAGCATCGTTTGTGAAGGATGCTGGTTGGCTCCGTCTCCGGCATTGACGATAGGCACTGTGGTTACTTCGCTGGCATAGCGGGCTGCTCCTTCCAGATGATGCCGCATCACGATGATATCGGCGTAGTTGCTCACCATTTTGATGGTATCTTTCAGGGTTTCGCCTTTCGAAGAACTCGTTGCTTTTGGGTCACTAAACCCGATTACGCGGGCTCCTAAGCGGTTGGCTGCTGTTTCAAAACTGAGTCTTGTACGGGTGGACGGCTCGAAAAAGAGGGTTGCAACCACTTTCCCTTCCAGCAGCCTACGGTTGGGACGGGCTTCAAACTGCTTCGCCATCTCGATCATGTAGAGGATTTTTTCCTTGCTATGCTCGGCAATGGTGACTAAACTTCTGTTTTCCATATCGTTCGTTATTTTGTTTCTTTTCGAGAGTTCAAAGGTACGGAAAAGATGCGGAGTACGGAAGAAAGACGGGAGAAAATAATGAAAAAAAATATCTCATGAGACGAAAAAAACAATCCCATGGGATGAAACTGCTCATACGGTGAGATGGATGCCGGAATTTGTTTGGATCATTACCGGCATCAGCAGCAACTTTTCTTTTTCTTTTCTGCTGTTGTTATTATATAAAGAATATATAAGAAAGAAAAATGCACTATTTGTTTTGACTAAAGTATTGAATGATAGTGATTTATTCTTCATTTTTTTTACTTTTTTTCTAAGCGAAAACAGCATGGGAACGGTCGATTTCCAAATGAAAATGCCTCTAAAATGCTCAATTCTCCCCACTTTTTGGTCACCAAAATGCCATATTCTATCCCCTCAAACGCCACACTTTATCATCGGAAATGCCACACTTTGTGCTTGCTGAAGTGTGGCGTTTTACCCGTTAAAATGTAGTATTTCCGATGATAAAGTGTGGCGTTTTAAGAGTTTTCTATAGAATTTATAAGGGTGTTCCAATATAATTCCGTACCTTTGCCTCGTTGTTTTTACAGGTAATCTATTTTATTGATTTAGTGAATTTACAGTAATAAACATGATAAAGAACATCATAAAAATCCTTTGGATATTCTTAGCCGTCATAGTATTGGCTTGCGTCACTGTTTTCTTCTCCATTGCTAAAGGTTGGATAGGCTATATGCCTCCTGTTGAAGATCTGGAAAACCCTAATTATAAGTTTGCTACACAAGTTTTCTCGGAAGACGGGAAGGTACTTGGTACTTATTCGTTTAGCAAAGAGAACCGTGTATATGTGGGCTATAATGATTTATCCCCCAATGTCATCAATGCATTGATTGCAACAGAAGATGTGCGTTTTGCCGAGCATTCCGGAATTGATGCAATTGCTCTGTTTCGCGCCATTGTGAAGCGTGGTTTATTGTTCCAGAAGAATGCAGGTGGGGGTAGTACGATTACCCAACAATTATCGAAACAACTCTATTCGCCCAGTGCGGACAATGTAATGGAACGTTTGTTTCAGAAACCCATTGAGTGGGTAATTGCAGTGAAATTGGAGCGTTACTATACCAAGGAAGAGATACTTACGATGTATCTTAATAAATTTGACTTTTTAAACAATGCAGTCGGTATTAAAACTGCAGCCAACACTTACTTTGGCTGTGAACCTAAAGATTTAAAAATAGAAGAAGCTGCCACTTTAGTTGGTATGTGTAAAAATCCGGCTCTTTATAATCCCGTTCGTTTCAACGAGCGTTCACGCGGACGCCGTAATGTGGTGCTCGATCAAATGCGTAAAGCAGGATATATCACTGCCGAAGAATGTGATTCACTGCAAGCACTTCCACTGACCTTGAAATATACCCGTGTTGACCATAAAGAAGGTATGGCAACCTATTTTCGCGAATATCTGCGTGGAGTATTAAATGCCAAGAAACCTGTGAAGGGAGATTATCGGGGCTGGCAGATGCAGAAATTTTATGAAGATTCTCTTGATTGGGAAAATAATCCTTTGTTCGGCTGGTGTGAAAAGAATATGAAGAAAGATGGTTCAAAATATAACCTTTATACGGATGGTCTGAAAATCTATACGACTATTGACTCCCGTATGCAGCAATATGCAGAAGAGGCGGTAGAAGAACATTTGAAAGAACTGCAAGGCTATTTCTTCAAAGAAAAGAAAGGACGTAAAAAAGCGCCTTACAGCAACAGGATCACGCAGGAGCAGGTAGATGAAATCCTTGCCCGCACCATGAAACAGTCTGATCGTTATCGGACCATGAAGAAAGCCGGTGCATCGGATGCTCAAATTGAAAAGGCTTTCAATACACCTGAAGAAATGTCGGTATTCACCTGGAATGGTGAAAAGGATACGATCATGACGCCTATGGATTCTATCCGTTATTACAAACACTTCCTTCGTGCCGGTTTTATGTCAATGGATCCGCACAACGGACATGTAAAGGCGTATGTAGGCGGACCTAATTATAATTACTTCCAATACGACATGGCAATGGTAGGACGTCGGCAGATTGGTTCTACTATGAAACCTTATGTATATTCACTGGCTATGGAGAATGGATTTTCTCCTTGCGATGAGATGCGACATGTGGAATTTCAGGGTTTCGATGAAAATGGTAACCCTTGGGCACCCCGTAATGCAAATACTAAACGCTACGGAGAAATGGTGACTTTGAAATGGGGCTTAGCTAATTCGGACAACTGGATTACGGCACGATTGATGAGTAAATTAAACCCGTATGAGCTGAAACGATTGTTACATAGTTTCGGCGTGCGCAATCGTGAGATAGTACCTTCTATTGCTCTTTGCCTTGGACCTTGCGAGATCTCAGTAGGAGAAATGGTAAGTGCATATACGGCATTCCCCAATAAAGGAATTCGTGTGGCACCTATGTTTGTAACCCGTATAGAAGACAGTGATGGCAATGTACTGGCTACGTTCTCTCCGGAAATGGAAGAAGTTATCAGTGTTTCCAGTGCTTATAAGATGTTGGTTATGCTTCGTGCCGTAATCAACGAGGGAACAGGTGGACGTGTTCGTCGTTTAGGTGTAAAAGCTGATATGGGTGGTAAGACCGGAACAACTAACTATAATGCAGATGGTTGGTTTATGGGCTTTACTCCTTCACTGGTATCCGGATGCTGGGTTGGCGGTGAAGAACGCGATATTCATTTCGACACTATGCTACATGGGCAAGGTGCTTCTATGGCATTGCCTATTTGGTCTAAATATATGGTAAAAGTACTTGGAGACAAGACACTGGGATATGATGAAAATGAGACATTCCAACTTCCGGAAGGTTTCGATCCTTGTAAGGATAACGGGGACGTTAATTCTGAACCGGCATCAGAAACTGGTTTGGATGACTTCTTTGATTAAAATTCAAGTGTCGGTCTAAATTCTTGATTTCGAAAGTGGTTTATACAATCAGCATCGGTAGTAACGAGCAACAGAAAGAGAATCTTTCGTTGGCGCGGAAGCGGTTGAAAGAACTGTTTCCTGGCATTCGTTTTTCTACGGAAGAGGAGACTAAGCCGCTTTATTTCCGGCGTTCATCTTTATTTTCCAATCAGGTGGCACGTTTTATTTCCAGTAGCGATGTGGCGGAAATAACTTCTTGTTTGAAAGCTATTGAACGGGAAGCGGGGCGGATGCCTGAAGAGAAAAAGCAAGAAATAGTCCGGTTGGATCTGGACTTGTTGTCGTGTGATGATACTGTCTATAAACCCGACGATTTAAAAAGAGACTACATTTGTCGGGGATTAAAAGAGATAGAGTAATTTCAAATGGGTATGCGGGCGACGCGGATAAAGCGGAAGAACGTGGATCTATTAAATTGTAAAATTGTAAATATAAACATGTTGAAGTTTTTAGGAATCATTCCCGCCCGTTATGCATCCACGCGTTTTCCTGCAAAACCGTTGGCTATGCTGGGAGGTAAAACTGTAATACAGCGAGTATATGAACAAGTGGCCGGTATTTTGGACGATGCTTATGTGGCTACAGATGACGAACGGATTGAAGAAGCTGTAAAAGCTTTCGGAGGTAAAGTAGTGATGACTTCTGTGAATCATAAAAGTGGTACGGATCGTTGCTATGAAGCATATACTAAAATAGGGGGAGACTTTGATGTCATAGTCAACATTCAGGGCGACGAACCTTTTATTCAACCCTCCCAATTGGAAACTGTAAAAGCTTGTTTCGACGATATTACGACCCAGATTGCTACACTGGTGAAACCTTTCACTCCTGAGAATGGATTTGAAGCTTTGGAGAATATCAATTCTCCGAAAGTAGTGCTGAATAAGAATATGAATGCACTCTATTTCAGCCGCTCCATTATTCCTTATCAGCGAAATGCGGGAAAACAAGATTGGCTGAAAAATCACACTTATTATAAGCATATAGGATTATACGCTTATCGTGCTGAAGTTTTAAAAGAGATTACTTCGTTGCCGCAATCTTCACTGGAACTGGCAGAATCGCTGGAACAACTTCGTTGGTTGGAGAATGGCTATACCATTAAAGCCGGTATTACCGAAGTAGAGACCATCGGCATTGATACTCCCCAGGATTTGGAAAAGGCTGAAGAATTTTTGAAAATATGTTAGACAGATCTATCCAGCCCCTTATTCGCGAACCGGAACAACTGGCAGTGCCATCTCCCGAGTGTCGGGTGATGAAAAATGGCATACCTTTATATATACTCAATGCCGGGGATAATGAAGTAGTCCGAATTGACCTGTTGATGGAAGGTGGGCGCTGGCAACAAGATCAACGCTTGCAGGCTTTGTTTACCAACCGGATGCTGCGCGAAGGTACCCGGCGTTATTCAGCCGCGGCCATTGCCGAAAAGTTGGATTACTATGGTGCCTGGTTGGAGCTTTCCAGCTCGTCCGAGTATGCTTATATCACCCTTTATTCTTTGAATAAATATCTGCCGGAAACTTTAGATGTTTTTGAATCTATCGTAAAAGAACCTCTTTTCCCTGAAAAAGAGTTGGGAGTGATTATCGACAGTAATATCCAGCAATTTCTTGTGAACTGCTCCAAGGTGGACTTTCTGGCCCATCGCACTTTGATAAATGCCGTATATGGCGATACGCATCCGTGCGGGCAATTAGTGCAGAAGGAAGATTATCATTTGATCAACCCTTCTGTCTTGCAATCGTTTTACGACCGATATTATCATTCCGGAAATTGCAGTATCTACCTTGCGGGGAAGGTCAGCGAAGACGCTATCCGTCGTATTGAAACTCTTTTTGGAAGTGAACCTTTCGGTAAAGATTTCCGGAAGCCGGAAAAACTGTCTTATGTTCCGGTAACTTCTTCTGAGAAACGTATTTTTACCGAGCGTGCCGATGCAATGCAAAGTGCTGTTCGCATGGGAATGCTTTCTTTGGATCGACGCCATCCTGACTATTTGAAAGTTCGCGTTCTGGTTACCTTGTTCGGAGGGTATTTCGGTAGCCGTTTGATGTCTAATATTCGTGAAGATAAAGGATATACGTATGGTATATCTGCCGGTATCATGCCTTATCCCGATAGTGGACTGTTGGTTGTCAATGCAGAGACTGCCAATGAATTTGTAGAGCCGCTTATCAAAGAAGTTTACCATGAAATAGACCGTCTGCAAAATGACCTCGTACCTGTCGAAGAACTTGCCATGGTGAGAAACTATATGTTGGGCGATATGTGTCGCAGCTATGAGTCTGCCTTCTCACTGGCGGATGCCTGGATCTTTATTCATACTTCCGGTCTCCCGGACTCTTATGTGAGGGATGCCGTAGAAGCTGTGAAGACAATTACTCCTGCCGAGATACGTGAACTTGCCTCACGCTATTTGTGCAAAGAGACATTAAAAGAAATCGTATCCGGCAAAAAAATGTCATAAAAGAAGTGGAATACCCCTTCCTTTTAGCAGATTAATTGTATCTTTGTGCAAATACTATATAGGACGTGTAACAAGTTGCTACGTTTACACGTCTTATTATTAAAATCGCTAATTTATAATTTTCAATGAAATATCTATATACTGCACTCATTCTGGTATTCATGTCCCAAGGCGGGGCGACGGCCCAGGAAAAGAAATCCGGTTTCTTCGACAAAGTAAAAACAACTTTCTCTTCTGAAATAAAGATAGGAACTCATACCTTCAAAGACGGTTCCGTATATACGGGTGAAATGAAAGGACGTAAACCCAACGGAAAAGGTAAGACGGTTTTCAAAAATGGCAATGTCTACGAGGGTGAATATGTGAAAGGAAAACGTGAAGGATATGGTACTTATACATTTCCTGACGGCGAAAAATACGAAGGACAATGGTTTCAAGATCAGCAACACGGTAAGGGTATCTACTATTTCATGAACAACAACCGTTATGACGGCATGTGGTTTCAGGATTATCAGCAAGGCAAAGGTACAATGTACTACTATACCGGTGATATTTACGAAGGAGACTGGGTGAATGATAAACGTGAAGGTCAAGGTACATACACTTGGAAAAACGGTTCCAAATATGAAGGTTCCTGGAAGAATGATAAGAAAGAGGGTAAAGGTACTTTTGTCTGGAATGACGGCTGTAAATACGAAGGTGACTGGAAGAACGATGTGCGTGATGGAAAAGGAACTTTCGAATATGCCAACGGAGATAAATATGTAGGCGACTGGAAAGATGATATGCAACATGGCAAAGGTATTTACTTCTTCCACACCGGCGACCGCTATGAAGGTGCGTATGTGCAGGGTGAACGTACCGGAGCCGGTATTTATTATCACGCTAACGGCAATAAATATGTAGGAAACTTCAAAGACGGCATGCAACACGGAAAAGGTGTGTTTACTTGGGCAAGTGGTGCGGTCTATGACGGCGACTGGAAAGATAACCAACGTGACGGCCGTGGAACATATAAATGGAATGTAGGTGATTCTTACGAAGGTGAATGGAAAAATAACCAGTTCAATGGTCAGGGAACCCTGATTATGACAGACGGAACTAAATATAAAGGTGGTTTTGTGAATGGTATGGAAGAAGGTAACGGTATACAGGAGGATAAAAACGGTAATCGTTACGAAGGCTTCTTCAAGCAAGGCAAAAAGCACGGTCCTTTTGTTGAAACGGATAAAAACGGGAAAGTAATAAAAAAGGGCACGTACAAAATGGGAAGACTGGAGTAGAGATTAAGATTTGAAACTTTAAATAAAAAATGAAGGCTGCGCAGTATATTGAATTGCGCAGCCTTTGTTTTTTATATCCAATTCTCTATTAGATAATATACTGCGAACTGATAGACTCATTATTCACCACTCTCTTAATGGTTTCTGCAAACATATCAGCAATACTGAGTTGTTTTACTTTCGCGCATTTCTTAGAGTAGGGGATACTATCGGTAAATACGATTTCAGTCAGACTGGATTCCTGTACACGGAAAGATGCCGGATCGGACATTACACAGTGGCTTGCAATAGCGCGTACTGATTTAGCACCAGCATCCAACATAATGTTAGCTGCTTTAGTGATAGTACCGGCTGTATCTACGATGTCATCTACCAATACTACGTTCTTATCGGTTACATCACCGATAATCTGCATGGATGCAACTTCGTTTGCTTTCTCACGTGATTTGTTGCACAATACCAGGGGAACTCCCAAATACTTTGAGAATGTGCTGGCACGTTTGGAACCACCCACATCCGGCGTGGCGATTACAAGATCTTTCAGTTTCAAGGACTCGATATAGGGTAGGAACACTGCCGAAGCATACAAGTGATCTACCGGAATGTTGAAGAAACCTTGGATTTGATCAGCATGGAGATCCATCGTAATCAAACGATCGATACCTGCTACTGAAAGTAAATCAGCTACTAACTTTGCGCCGATAGAAACGCGAGGTTTGTCTTTTCTGTCCTGTCGTGCCCAACCGAAATATGGAATGACTGCAACAACGCTTTTAGCAGACGCTCTTTTAGCTGCGTCGATCATCAGCAGAAGTTCCATTAAATTGTCGGAATTAGGGAAGGTGGATTGAACCAGGAATACATGTGCGCCACGAATTGACTCTTCATAGGAAACAGCAAACTCACCATCAGCAAAGTGGGTGATGTTCATCTTTCCCAGAGGGCAATCAAGGCTTGCGCAGATTTTCTCTGCAAGGTATCTCGAGTTAGTTCCGGAGAATACCATTACGGGTGCTTTTTCGCTCATTTTGTAATAGATGTTACCTATTTGTTTAATACGGCTGCAAAGTTATGAATTTCCCGCTACATTCTACAAGACTTATTGTAGAAAAATCTTTTTTCTTTCCCGGATTTATTTGTAGCTTTGCTAAGTGAAACGGTTTCCTCATATACGATTGGTGGGCTTACTGTGTTTTTGCATAGTAATGATTTCTTGTGTGGGTACTGCTCCCACCAAGGAAGTACATCTTATCGATTCGCTCAACCAAGTGGCTTATTCTTATCGTTATAAAGACCTGGACTCTTCTTGTCATGCTGCCACACAAGCTTATGGAAAAGTGAATCTGTATAGTCAGGGAAAAGCGGAAGCATCCAATAATCTGGGTTTTTGTGCTTTTATGCGCATGGATTTTGAGAAAGCGGAGAAGTTTCATAAGGATGTGTACAGTCTCACGAAAAATGAACTGGAGCTGCTGGTTGCCGATATCGGATTGATGAAAATCTATCAGCGGACAGCCATGAACAAAGAATTTTATGACTATCGGAACAGTGCCCTCCGCCGCATGAAACGAATAGATGAAGATAACAAGCTTTTCGTAGATAAACACGAACGGTTGAGACTGAACTATGCACGCTCCGAATTTTACATTGTTTCCGCAGTTTATTATTACTATCTGCAACAACGTCCGGAAGCGGTAGCTTCCATCAACGAAATATATCCGCAGGAAGAACTTGCAGCAGATACGAACCAGTTACTGTATTATCATTATATAAAAGGGTCGGCAGCACTTTGTGATGGCGAAACGGCGGACGAACGTCGTTTGCGTGAATTCGACGAACTGTATACAACTTGGAAAATGGCATCCCGCGGAGGATACTTGTATTTTGAAGGTAATGGAGTGCAAGGGCTTGCTAACCTGATGGCATCTCCCGATAATTATGACTTTTTCCAGGTCAGGCGTTCTCATGCGTTGAAACAGTTTGATGTTCCCGTGGATTCTTTGTTGCCCATGCGTTTAGGACAATTGGCTTTAAAGAAATTCAAGCAATATAATGATGTATATCAGATTGCCGGTGCCTATGTTTCTATTGGCAAATATCTGAATGCGCATGATAACTACGCCGAGGCATTGGATACATTGACGCTTGCCTTAGAGTGCGTGAACAACCATCATCGCCGTTTTTATGATTGCCATGATAGCCTGGATTGGCTGAAGACCTATGATATGCGGGATACCATTTCTTCAGAAAAAGCATGGATAGAGCGTAAGTTACGAACCGTTCCGGAATGGATTTCACGTATTCGCGAACAACTGAGTGTTACGTATGCCGGACTGGAAATGAAGCAACACTCCGATTATAATCGCAATATTTATCTGGATATTCTGGAAGATACCCGTCAGGATAAGGAGTTGGAAAGCCGTTATCAGGCTTTGGAAAGTGAAGCCCGGCAACTCAATATTTTGCTCTTCTTCGTGATTGTCGGTTTTATACTGGTGGTTTTATTCTTTTGGATATTCAATAAGCGGTCTAAAGAACGTAATCATGTCCATTTGCACCGTTTGAGGCAGATGTTGGACATTTGTCAGAAAATAACTGCTTCTATTCCCACTGACGCGCAGACGGAAGAAGAGATTGTAGATGCCATTCTTTCTGCTGTGCAGACAGATATAGAGGAACTTTTCAGTGTAAAAGACATCCGGATAGAAGATGGGCAGTTGGTATTACCCAAACGTCTTACAAAGGATGAGAAGGCAATACTACATGTGATTGCTCCTTATATTACATGGGCGCTTGACAACGGTATGACTTCCATCTCGCTGGGTGACGAACGTCGCCGGTTGGAGAAAGAACGGTATGTGTACGAACAGCATATAGCCGGAAATAAACGTCAGAATCTTATAAAGAAAGCGTGTATGGCCATTGTGAATGGTATTCATCCGTATATAGACCGTATTATTAATGAAGTACATAAACTGACGGAAAAGGGTTTTATCCATGACGAACACATCAAAGCTGAAAAGTATCAATATATGGACGAATTGGTGACAACCATCAATGAATACAATGATATCCTTGCTTTATGGATTAAAATGAAACAGGGTAGCCTGAGCTTGAATATAGAAACATTCGGATTGAACGAGCTTTTCGATCTGATACGGAAAGGAGGCCGTGCCTTCGAAATGAAGCAGCAACAACTGGAAGTGACGCCAACGGATACCTGTGTGAAAGCTGACAAGGCATTGACGTTGTTCATGATAAACACGCTTGCAGAAAATGCCCGTAAATATACTCCAAAGGGAGGCAAGGTAAAAGTCTATGCAAATCCGACAGAAGAATATGTGGAAATCTCAGTAGAAGATACTGGTTATGGCCTTTCAGAAGAAGATGTGACGCGTATTGTCGGTGAGAAATTGTATAATTCGCAGGAAATAGGCGTACAGGATGCTGCCGACCGGGAAGAACTACTGAAAAACAAAGGGAGCGGCTTCGGCCTGATGAATTGTAAAGGTATCATTGAGAAATACCGGAAGACGAACGAAGTATTCAGAGTCTGTTTGTTCAATGTAGAAAGTACTTTAGGGAAGGGCAGTCGTTTTTATTTCCGTTTGCCTACAGGAGTGCGTAAAACTTTGATGGTATTTCTGTGCATATTCTTTTCTATAGGCATGAGTTCATGCAATAAAGCAGTAGAGGAAGCGGTGATGCAACCGGATGAAATCTATGCGCAAACGGCTCAGGATTCTTTGTCATTAGCTGCGGAAAATGAGTTTGAAGCTCTGTTGAATGAGGCGTCCGACTATGCCAATGATGCCTATTATAGTAATGTGGAAGGAAATTTTGAACAGGCTTTGGAATATGTAGATTCTGCCATGTCTTGCCTGAATGCGCATTATAAAAGGTATGCCCAGGAGCCGCAGCGCTATATGTCGTTGAGAGGGGAAGGGGAGCCAGGTGAATTATCCTGGTGGAATGATCTTTTCAATTCGGACTTTCATGTCATTCTGGATATCCGGAATGAGGCGGCTGTCGCTTTTCTTGCGTTGAAACAATGGGATGCATACAGTTATAATAATGCCGCTTATACGACTTTGTACAAATTGCTGGGTGAAGATCAGTCTTTGGAGGAATATTGCCGTCAGTTGGAACGTTCCACCAATAATAAGATGGTGGGGGTTATCCTGTTTATCGGACTTATAGCTATGTTGCTCTTGGGATATTACATCCTGTATATTCGCAAACGTCTTGTAAACCGTTGGAATCTGGAACAGGTTTTGGAAATCAATAGACAGATCTTTGCTGCCTCCCTGATACAAGTTCCCGAAACAGAAGAGGCATTGCAACGGGAAGAAGATACCCTGAAAGCTATTCCTCAACGTATCGTTGACGAAGGCTTTGATGCCGTAAATGAGTTGCTAAGTATTGATCGGTTGGGAATCGCCGTTTATAATGAAACGACACATCAACTGGAATATGCGTCAAATTCTATAGAAAAAGAGTTGTCCTCTACGGGAGATAATGGATCATCTGCGGCAGAAGATGAACTTTGGAAGGAAGTAGTTCAACGCTGTTTTGAACAGCATACTCAACTGTCCGCACCGGGATTTGAAGCTTTGCCTTTGGTGGTGGATGCTGCGGGTGATTCGCGCTGTGTGGGTGTGTTATATCTAGAACGGCAAGAGAATGTTGATCAAGAGACAGCTCATCTATTGCTGGAATTGATTGCGCGGTATATAGCGATTGTGGTCTTCAATGCAGTTGTGAAACTGGCAACAAAATACCGCGACATCGAAGCTGCGCATGAAGAAGCACACCGGGCGTCATGGGAGGACGGTATGTTGCATGTGCAGAATATGGTGCTTGATAATTGTCTTTCCACCATCAAGCACGAGACAATTTATTATCCGAATAAGATCAAGCAACTCATTGGTAAACTCCGTTCAGGTATTCTCTCAGAAACGGAAGAAAAAGAGACGGTTTCAGCTATCAGCGAATTGATAGAATATTATAAAGGTATATTTACCATCTTGAGTTCGTGCGCATCGCGACAGTTGGAAGAAGTTACGTTCCGTCGCGGGATAATTTCCGTACCGGAGTTGTTTGCTCTGGCAGAAAAGTATTTCCGTAAAGCGAATAAGGGAAAAGAGTTTGCTGTATCTTTCTCTACAAGAGCTATTGATGAGAGAGTGGTCGGAGATTTTATCCAACTCCGCTTTTTATTGGAGAATCTGATAGACGAAGCCTTGTCTGTTCCTCTGGATGGAGAAATACATTTGGTAGCAGCAGTAGACGGAGAATATATTCGTTTCCTTTTCACTGACACGCGAAGGACGAAAACTCGTGAGGAATTAAATCAACTTTTCTATCCAAATCTGGAACGTATGACGGCAACAGGAGAAAAAGGAGAGTTGCGAGGTACGGAGTATCTCGTCTGCAAGCAGATTATTCGCGACCATGACGAGTTTGCCGGAAAACGTGGCTGTCGCATTAATGCTGAACCGGCTGAGAATGGTGGATTTACAGTTTATTTCACGATACCGAGAAGAAAATAAAATTAAAGAATATGGAAGACAAGAAATTCAAAGTAATTATTGTAGAAGATGTTAAGCTTGAACTGAAAGGAACGGAAGAAATCTTCCGCCATGAAATACCCAACGCAGAAGTTATCGGTACGGCTATGACCGAAAGTGAATTCTGGACATTGATAGAGGCCGGAGTTCCTGACTTGGTATTGCTGGATTTAGGCTTGGGTGGTTCTACTACTATTGGTGTGGATATCTGCCGGAATATATTTAAACGTTATCCGGGAGTACACGTACTCATATTTACCGGAGAAATTCTGAATGAAAAGCTTTGGGTGGATGTTCTGAATGCGGGTGCTGACGGTATAATTTTGAAAACAGGTGAGCTGCTTACGAAAACGGACGTACAGGCAGTGATGGATGGAAAGAAGCTGGTTTTCAATTATCCTATTTTGGAAAAGATTGTAGACCGTTTCAAGCAATCTGTTGCGAATGATGCCAAACGCCAGGAAGCAGTTATCAGTTATGATATCGATGAGTATGACGAACGTTTCCTACGCCATTTGGCACTGGGATATACCAAAGATATGATTGCTAACCTGAAAGGTATGCCTTTTGGGGTTAAATCTTTGGAAAAGCGTCAGAATGATTTAGTAAACCGTCTGTTTTCACAAGGAGAGCGGGTAGGAGTGAATGCAACCCGTCTGGTAGTGCGTGCTTTGGAACTCCGTATTCTTGATATAGATAATCTGGAAGCAGATGATGAATAATAAATGGCGTCTACCGCATCCGGCAACAATGTTTCTCTTGTTGACGCTGGCTGTCATTGTCCTATCATGGATATTTGACATTTACGGTCTGAGCGTGTTTCAACCGCAAACAGGGGAGGAGATCCGGGTGCAAAGTCTGCTTAGTCCGGAAGGTGTTCGTTGGCTGTTGCGGCATGTGGTTACTAATTTTACGGGGTTTGCTCCGTTAGGCTTAGTAATTGTGGCTATGTTTGGTATTGGGGTGGCACAGCATTCAGGTTTTATAGATGCTTGTATTCGTAGTGGGGCACGTCATAAACATAATCCGTGGCGCATGGTGATACTGGTTATTTTCTTGGGATTGCTTTCCAATGTAGTAGGGGATGCCGGATACATAATTCTTTTACCGATTGCAGCAACTTTGTTTCATTCGGTCGGACTGCATCCGGTTGCAGGTATTATTACGGCATACGTTTCTGTTTCGTGTGGGTATAGCGCTAACCTGATGTTGAGTACTTTGGATCCTATGCTTGCTGCCAGTACCCAGGAAGCCGCGGATATGGCAAATGTATCACTTGGAAATACAGGGCCTTTATGCAATTACTATTTCTTGTTTGCATCTACTTTCTTGCTGGCTTTTATCATTTATCAGGTAACTCGCCGTAATCTTCTTCCGGCTTTGGGCGAGTATGCCGGTCATATTCGTTTCAATGGCTATAAGCAATTATCCCGCAAAGAACGCCGTGCTATAATAGGTGCAATATTTATCGGGGTGATTTATACAACCGTGATTCTTTGGGCTACTTTCTCTTCATGGGGTATTTTACGTAGTGTGAATGGTGGTCTGATCCGATCTCCTTTTATAGAAGGCATTCTGTTTTTGCTTTCTTTTGGTATCGGGCTTATGGGGATGGTTTATGGCTTTGCTTCCGGTCGTTACCGTACAGATGGGGATGTGATTGAAGGACTTACTCAACCTATGAAATTGTTAGGTGTTTACTTTGTCATCGCTTTCTTTGCAGCTCAGATGTTTGCGTGTTTCGAGTATTCTCATTTGGATAAATGTATAGCCATTATGGGAGCGGATATGCTTTCGTCCATTCATCTTGGGAGTTTATGGATACTCATTCTATTTATTCTCTTTACAGCACTTGTGAACCTTATTATGGTCTCTGCCACTGCCAAGTGGACTTTCATGTCTTTCATCTTTGTTCCGTTCTTTGCCAATATGGGGATTTCTCCGGATATGGTACAATGCGCTTTTCGTATTGGAGACAGTGCCACCAATGCTATCACTCCTTTCATGTTCTACATGCCTCTTATCCTTACTTACATGCAGCAATATGATAAGCAAGCGACCTATGGTTCATTACTGAAATATACCTGGAGATATTCTCTCTATATATTATTAGCCTGGACTTTGTTATTTATTTTATGGTATGTAACTGGTTTACCATTAGGATTATAACATCTAATCGGATATAAAAGCATCTATTTACAAAATATTTTCTGCGTAAAATCTTTGCAAATTTCACAGAAAAGCGTACCTTTGCACCGCAATTAAGGATGGTTCCGTAGCTCAGCTGGATAGAGCAACGCCCTTCTAAGGCGTGGGTCTTGCGTTCGAATCGCAACGGAATCACAACGATAAGGCAAGTAGTCGATAAAAAGACTGCTTGCCTTTCGTCATTTTACAGGTTATCAATAACTTACTACCTTGGCATTCCCGGCAAAATTCGTGCAGAAAGTAGGTAACATGGTAGAAACATAACTTTCCGGAGATACATTTTTTAGGCTGGTAGAAATAATTTAGAAAACAAAAATGAGTACGGTAAGAGTCATCCAGAACAAGCAGAGATTGACCAAAGAAGGCAATGCTCCGCTATATATAACCTTTTATATTGGAAAAGAAAAACTGATGCTTCCTTGCAAAGTATCTGTGTCCGCCACTAAGTTTGACGAGAAAAGCGGACTCCTCAAAGGGAACAGCAAAGAGGCTAAAGATATTAATCTCATTGTGAACAATATGAAGGCACGTGTCAATGACATACTTGTCAAGTTCCGTCTAAGGAACCAGGCCTTAACTAAGGACATCTTCATGCGGGAGTACAATAATCCCAGCGATTATAAGACTTTTCATGATTTCGTGAAGGAATATATGAAAACTTATAGTCGGCGTATAGAGATGGGGACATTCAAACACCATTTAAGTTGCATGAAAAAGTTCAAGGCATATAATGAATTGTTACAGTTTCGGGAACTTACTCCGGATTATCTGACAGATTATTTGGTCTACATGAAGAAAGAACTTGGCAATACGGAGATAACCGCACAACGGAATATGTCCACCATCAAGATATATGTTACCGCAGCTTACAGAAAAGGTTTCCTGGATGAAAATCCTTTTCAGGACTTCCGTATCAAAAGGATAAAGAGCGATGTTGATTATCTGACAGAAGAAGAACTGATGCAGTTTGTGCAGTTATACTATCAACGAACCTTGCCGGAAAAGCTTCAGTTGACTTTGGCATTTTTTCTTTTTATGTGTTTTACAAGCATGCATATTACGGATGCCCGCATGTTCTGCATAGAGCAGGTAAACAATGATGTGCTGACTTACTACCGTGTGAAAAACCGGAATTGTAAACCGGAACCGATAAAAATTCCTATGCCGGTACCCGCCAAAAAACTTTTGGAAGAATGGGCAGAAGGTAAGGAAGAAGGGCGTTTATTCAGGAATGTTCAATGTGATCAGGTCATTAATCGTCAGCTGAAGGCCATTGCAAAGGAATTAGGAATTAACAAAAAGATATCGGCCAAAACAGGAAGGCATACGTTTGCGACTATTTATCTCAGAAAAACGAAAGACTTGTCCAGCCTGCAAAAACTGCTTGGGCACAGTAATATCCGGGAAACAATGATTTATGCACATGTCATGGATGAAAGCAAACGGGAAGGTATGCAATGTTTCAACAGCTTCACCCTATAATAAAGGCTAAAAAACGTGCAATCGTGCGGATGAATCATAACCTCTTACTTTTCAAAACAATGCGGCTGCACCAATTTGTACAAGTTCGTACAAATAAAGGTGCAGCCGCACGAATTTTATTTCTCGTACATCACCCAGTAGGGTTGCCCTGCCAAGTATTCCACATGATATCCGGCATCTGCCAGTTGTTTAGCCAGTTCGTTTGGCCGCACTGATATGATGTTGGATAAATCATATATCAATTCTGCGGTTGTCTTATAGCATTTGGCAGAAGTGGAACCAATAGGGGAATAGTTCTGTCCTAAGAAATTGGCTATAGCTTTCTGTCGTTCCGCTTGTAGCTTTTCCTGTTCATTCTGCTTTTCCTCGTCTTTTGCATTTTCATAAGAATGGAATCCTATTTTCTTGCTCATTGTTCACCGCCTTTCCGTTTGAGTTCATAATATTTGCCGCCTTTCTCTATATCCATGCCCAGTCTTGGATAGTGTTGGATGAAAACATAGAGTCTTCCTTGCAGGTAGCCTTTCTCATAAGTGAGTTGCTGGATTTCCTTGTAATATTGCATATTCTGTTGTTCCAAGAATGCGATATATTCGTCTTTGGTCATACCTGACCTCCTTTCTCATTAAAGGTGATGTTGACTGTCCCACCATTGACATAGATGGAAATGGATTTCTCACTTTGTGTTGCACGGATCCGTTTACGTCCGGCGCACAATTCAATGCCCAGCTGGGCAAATACTTGCTGGATCTTCTCTGCGGATACATAGCGTCCGCGGGCACGTTGATTTTGTTTACTCATACTACTATATGTTTCGCTAATAGGCAGAAAAAACGGCTGCCATTTCCCGTGTCGCGAAACATACAGTAGTATCTAACTCCAAAGAGCAAAATCTACATGGGAAAGACAGCCGCATAAGTTTACTACAAGTAAAACTTCTACTATCCTTAAGTATGGGCATAAAAAAAGCCCAACTGAAACATCATTGAGCATTAACCGCGCTCTGCGGAGTAGATTACGATCTACTGTACGTTTCGCACCACAAAGATGCGGGTTTCTTTTGAAACAGCAAAAGAAAAGCGGAGATTTTTTTGTTTGCTGTATAATCGAAAACTTTTTATTAATACTTCTACAATCATTTGCTTTAATGAAGTACATAATGAAGATACTCCAGCTTGTAAATAGAGTAAGTTTTAGATTGTTATTACCTTGTTGAAATTTATGGAACTTTTTTCTGGAACAATACAATTATCAGAGAATATCATATACTCTTGCCCTTTTCCAACTGTAGCTGCACTATAATTTAGAGAATATTCGTACATTCGGAATTTTAAATAAAGGTCAAGAATAAAATCTTCTTTATCATAAGTTACCACCCACTTTATATTTTCTAATCCTGCGATTGCATTATAAATATCTCTATGGTCTTGGTCATCATAATAATTCATATAGAGACCCTTACCTTTTTTGTAGTAAGGTGGATCAAAGTAAAGCAAGGAATTATTTGGTAGATTACTCTGTAGATTATGAATTAACTCTACTGCATCTAAATTATGCAATTCAATTTTGTCTTTATATAAAGCTATTAATTTAATACGTTTTTTCAAATCATCAGAATTATAACGAGCATCAATTAAATAATTTCCAGTTTGATTAAGCCCACCGATAACTCCCCCTTTTATAATACCGGAACGATTTGTCCTATTTAAAAAGAAAGTCGAAAATCCTAAAGATAATAGTTCGGCATTAGTTTTGTTTTTTTGAATTTCTCTTTGTTCATACCAAGTATCAATCGTGATAGGAGTATTTTCTATTAGCTGGCAGAATTCATCTGTATAATTTAAAATAGAATACCAAAAAGCAAATAATGAGCGATCTTTATCATTTATAATAATTTGATTGGCAACCCCGTTAATTAACAAAGAAAGAGCTATAGAACCTCCGCCAACATAGGGTTCTATATAGGTTCCCCCTATTAAATTATTTGCAACAAATAATTCAAAAAAGAAAGAAGATATCTTTCCTTTTCCTCCAGGGTATCTAAGTGGCGAGTAACGCATCATATAATTATTCTGATTCTATTTGAGACCACAAAGTTACCATAAAATCCTGAATATTATCCCAAGTTGTTTGAATATCTATTGGCACAGGGGAAAGTTTGTTACTATGTACATAAGCATTCATTGTATCTACTCCCCAAATAGAATTACGTTCTTTGGTTAATAATTTTACAGCTTTTAATATTGTTTCATCTGCAATTTTCTCTTTATATAAGTATTGACTAGCATCATTAACCTTCTGATACAAACTTCTTGAAGAATTGGAAGCCGAAATTTCTCCTTCTTTAAGTAATCCTTTTTTTTCAATGAAAGTATCTACACTTAATTCTAAAAAAACTCTCAAAGTGACAGCTGCACAATTAACAAAACTTCGAACATCTATTTTTTTCAATTCATCATAAATTTTATTTGCTTTTGGATTGGAAATCCTAATAATACAATTATTGGGTATAAGAGTTTTACGTTGGGTCGGAATAGACTTCTTTAAATGTCCTTTAGAATGCAAATCACTTCCCTCATTCTTTGCTGTATTATCTTCTTCTTCCAAATTAGGAATTTGTTCTAATGGATTATCCAACCTCCAAACTTCTCCTATTGTCTTATTCTTATCAGGCAGTTTTTCTCCTAAGCCTTGAATATAATCTTTTCTTTGCTTGGCATTATATATAGAACTAACCTTAAAATCTTTATCAGACAAATCCAAAATAATTTGCCCTAAGGCCTTAGCTATTTCTTCTTCTTCAAGATTAGAACTTAATTTAGAATTTATATACTTTAAACCCAAAATTTCCCGAACACTTTTATCTCCTAATAAACGAGCAAAATTTGTGAGTTTAATGTTTTCGGAAGCCCTCTTTACTTCTTCTTGTACGAAAGGAGATGTTCGTATGAAATCAATAGCTTGTATTTCTACAGACTTATTTTTTCCATGTTTTATATCAAATCTCTGTACTTGCTCTGGTTTCCACTCAACTATACCAACTCCATTCTGTTCTCCTGTATGTTCTAATCGAACCCATTTATCTGCCTCTTCTACATCATCATAAATATAGCACATTATTTTTCTAATCGGAGTTTCCATAAATCTTTCATGCAGCTTAAAAAAACGATTCTTTAATGAAGCATGTTTTTTAGAATCAATTAGCTTAGGGTTAGCCATCAATTTTAATGCTGTGGTTCTTCTGTTTCCTTCCTTTACAAGAAATTTCTTGTTAGATTTCTTTGATGGCATAACATAAAATGGCTTGGGAGACAACCCATTTTCTAAAATATGTATCGCAATATAATAAATTTTGTCTCCTAATTTTGTTAGCATTATGTCTATAGCCTGCTTTTCATTCTCAACAGACTCAAAACGATCATTATCTGGATTTATAATTAAATTAGAAATACTGATAGATTTGTATTTTTTGTTTGTCATAATATTAAATGGCGAATCCTTCACTATAGTGCGCCTACAGGAATGAATAAACCTGAACCCAATCTTATGGGTTACACTATGGAAAGGGATTCATTTAATTCGTTTTTTGGCGTTGCTAAAATAGTGATTTTATCAAACTTAACAAAATAAAAAAACTTTTTATTCTAAATTTAATTCATGATTATTTGAATAATGAAATAAAAAAGGCTTCCAACCCGTGGAAGCCCCTCTGTCATTAAAAACCTTACGGCCTCGCGATAGACCGAGAAGTATCTTTCATTATGTCGCCAAGCTCGGATAGAGCTAAAGATAGAGTATTCAGTTCATCAGCGGTGAAGTTGGCAGGTTTGCCGTTTACCGCACTTCCGTTAATTCGTTGATATAACCATTGGCGTGTTCTGCCAAAATAGTGCTGGGCAATATAAGACATAGAAGCGAAGGATAATACTTTTTCTAGAGTCTGCCTGATTTCCACTGTTTTCACAATGGCCTGAGCTTCATCGATTGATTGCCTGGCACCATCTTGGAACGCTTGCGCAAACGCTTTTTTATCTTCCAGTGAAAGCGTCTGCAGAAAAGCCCTGAAACGTTTCTTATGGTCGGCCAATTCCTCCGGAGTATTGCATTTTACATATTCCGACTTCCATTTTTCCAATTCTTTCTGTACGTCCATAAGCCTAAAAAATTATATGTTAGAGAAAAAGTAGCCCCCTCAAGGAGGGCTACCGTTTTCATTCAGCTTGTCTTGAGCATCATTCAAATCATCGAGACAATCGTTGATGCCGTCTTCAAGCTCCTCATCGGAAATCCAGTCAGTACTCTGAATGTCATCCCAATAGAGGGAAAAGAAGCTGAGGTCTTTTTTCGCAGCTTCAATCCGAGCCTTTAGCTCTTCTTCTTCAGTCATAAAAAGATCGCGATACTTAATGACACTGCAAATATAATAACCTTTTGGTAATTATGCAATAGTTTGAATATTATTTTTTGCGGAAACATATATATTTTGAAATATTTATTCTACTCTGTAAAAAGTCCCCTTCAGCACCCTATTCAACCCATCCGCATCTATTTCCGCCTCGATCTTCTCGCACAAATACTGCTTATTGCCAATGAGAAATACCTTGTTAACATCCGGCAAACGGTTAGCCTGGAAATTGATAGTATAGGGAACATTAGAATGAAACATCTTCAGAACAGAAAGCCGATGACCTACGCTGTCCGGACAAACATCATTCAGACTGAGCGAATACGGAAGAAAATCAGTGAGCTGCGCAGCAGTTTTCTGCTGGTAGTCGGTAAACGGATAAGCATGACTGTAAGGTTTGGTTTGTCCGTTAGAGGTCACGTTCTGCCGATTGAACTTTCCGGTATTGAAAGCTATCTCCATACGATCATTCTTTTGCTGTTTCTCCGGTAACTCAACATCACCGCTGATGGCTTCTTGAATATTGAATGCTTCTCCTTGGGGACTAATAATCCAATCCGGATTATAATTTTTGCGGTAATAGCTGATTAAGGGAATATTCAAAACTAAGCTGGTGTCAGTTCTCACCACATCGAAATTATGTTCCAGCCGTTTCCATGTACCACGATCATATTGTACAATCTTGGCAGGGACTATCTTCAGCTCGGCATCCGTATCGTAAGACTCCGAGTCACGGATGAGGTCGGCATAGAGATTGACTTCACGTAGTGTGTCTGTCTCATTCTCATTGTAGTTGATGTAGTAACGTTTACCTACGACAAATATCACTCTTTTCCGTTCTTCCTTATCCATACTGCCGTAGGCGTTTTTCATATCCTGGTAGTTGGCATATTCCATTTTTTTAGCTGCCTTCAGCAGATACCGATCCAGTCGGAAGTAGCCGTCATCGGAAGTGGAAGGAAGATCATAACCGACATTACCGGAAGTTACATCCTTATCGTTCTTCTCCTCGTCTACTTCAACCGCATATTCACGCAACAATGCAGCGTGATCAATGATTTCTTTATCAGGATTGGAGAAGTAATTATTCAGTTCGACAAAGCGTACTACCTTGGCATGTTCGTCTACAACGGTAATGACACCCAGGAATTTCTCCAATTCATCGAAGAATTCAGAAACCGTCCAGTGTGGCAATGCTGTTTCAATGCGAAACGAGTTTACCGCACTACATATATAGATATTCCGCAAGAAGCTGTTATCAAAGAAAGCGGTATCAAAGGTGTATCCGAAATATTCAACCAGCTTTTTGATGACTGTAAGCAGGTAGGGCTGGAAGCTTCCTACAAACATGTTAGAACCGGGATTGAAGTTGGTTGTACCCTCTTCATACGTAACTCTATTGACCAAATTCTCCTCTTTTGCTTCTTGCCAAAATACCGGGAGAAAAACCCCGTCCACTTCATCTACCGAGCCGTAGGCTGCCTTCATTTCTGATTCCGGTAAGAAGAATTGAAAGATTCCCGGCTGCGGAGGCATATAAGGACCTCCCAGCTCTAACTCATCAATATAGATATCATCATTCGTAAGAAGATTAAACTCCGCATTACCAGATACAAGCTGCACTTTAACTAATGTATCCTCTACCGACAATAAAACTGCGCTGCCATAAAGCAGACACCTGGCATCCACAATGAGCATGGCGGAAAGTATGGTCTTTTTCTTTGTTACATCCATCCGATTAATATGTCCGAATATGGTATGATTAGCCGGCATGGGAAGCTCGATATCCAATGAGTAATTGGAACTACGGGTGAAATATGGATTCTCGGAAGTGAATGTAAAGTTGAACCCTTCAGGAAGGGCAGCCAACTGTCCGTCAATGTATAATTCGGTCATTGCTTGTTACGTGATTTGTTATTCTCCAATTTTTTATATTCTCGTTGCGCTTGGTTAATACCCCGTTTACCGGTAACATAAGTCTCCGCCACTAACGGATCATCCAGGCGATTTTTAAGCTTACGCAGCACACGGGTACATTCTACCAGCATCGCCACCATAGCCGGATCATTGGTTGTTGTTGTGGCAATGGCTCCGGGTGCCTTAGCTGGAACGGTACGCGTACTCTTGCCGGATCCTGCCACAGCTGCGATATCTTCAGCTGTCAAGTTGCCAACATTGCCGGTACGTTGTGCCACATCAATAACATCAAAAATCGGCCGTAAATTCGGATTGGCCACCGCGAAACGATTGGCAACAAATTCATTGGAATGAACGATACCCTGAGGCTGATCCCAGTTGCCGGGACCGGTATAACCACCGGTATAGAAATTGCCAACTATACCTTTAACCACTGCAAAGGATGCTTTGATAGCCGCTATTTGCAAGGCTGCTTTTGCTGCACCAATAAATGATAAAGGGGCTGTTGCTGCCAGATTCTTAACCATTACTTCCAAACAGGAAATTTCAATAACACGCTCCAAGGCATCCAATGCCATCAGAATTGTTTCTTTCAAGAAGTCTTTTAATGATAGCTCACCGGTAGCAATCATCTCACCGATAGTTTCACCAAAATCAGCAGCAATGCTTTCCACCATGGATGCATATTGTTTGTGCATCTCCATCGTTTTCTCATACTTTTCTTTTTCGGCATCTGTTTTTGCTTCGGCCTGCTCTTTATCTATTTCTGTCCGCTGTTCCTCTGTCAATTGATAGTTATCAAGTAAATCCTGCCAGTAACGTTGTCTGATGTCATTAACTTCTTTGGCAAATTCTTCTTCTGAAGTGAGATTTTTATAATGGTTTGCTGTAGCTTCCTCCAGTTCGATACGTAATTGTTTCTGACGTATGGAAAGACGTTCTTTAGCTGTTTTGTCTGCTGCTTTTTGCCGTTCCTTTTCAGCTTTTTCATCCAGCTTTTTACATTCTTCATTAAATTTAATATGAGCCTCCAGCATTTTAACCTGTAACTTTTCTCGTTCATGAGGTTCCAGTCCAACTATTTTTAGTTTTTCATCCAACGTCTTTTTCTCCAGGTCTATTTGCAAGGCAGTATATTCTTCATTGGTTTTAATCTCACCCTCTAAATACAACTTTTGTAGATGGGTCATCTGTTGCATGTGTTTCGTCTCCAGATCCTCTAGTTCCTTACTCACGCGTTTCTTGCGTTCTTCTTCTGATTCAGTACCTCCATTACTGCCATTAGTAACAGGGGACAAAGGCTCCGGAGTAACAGTCTTCAGATTCAATGCTTTCCATTTCTCCTGTACCAGCTTCTTGTACCGATCAGTCAAAGATGCTACTATCTCTTCTTCTTGGGAAATCTTGTTGCGAACATCCTCGCGAGCCATCGACCCCATCGGTGAATTGTCACTTAATGCCGGGGATTTTTGCAGACGCATCAGGTTGATCCGGTGTTTATCCAGTTCGTCGGCAACCTCTTTCAACTCGATATTGGTTGCCAACACGGCATTATACCGGTCAAGTGCTTCTGTGTTCTCATTAATGATTTTTCCTTCTTTATCAATCTCTGCATTATAATCTGGAATAATGGCCTGTAATTCTTCAATAGCCTTTTTACGTTCTGAATTGGAGAGATTATTATTGTGTATTTTGCTGGTCAACTGATCGATTAGTGATGACTGGCGCTTATATTCATTATTTGATTTTTCTGTTATCTTCTCATTGACTTTGTTTAGGTCGTAATAAGCCTTGGTGCGTTGTGTCAGTTTGTAGGATGCAATCGCAACGGCGGCAATAGCTGTAGCAATGGCAGCTATAGGATTCAGCCCCAATACCGCCCATGCCGCCCGTATTGCTTTAGTTGCGGCAGAGAAACGGAGTGTCAAAGCTTCCACACCTGCCCGGAGAACAAGCGTACCGGCTGCTACCGTCCGGGTTATGATATTGTGAGAACGCATCTGCAAAATTAATCGGGTTATTGCCTTGTAGTCACCCGCCAGTGCATCATTCAGGGCGATGGTGGCCATCCGGTAGGCAGTCTTGACGATAATGCCTGCACGCATGACTTTGTTGTAAGAGGTATGATGGAGCGCAATCAACCGAAGTGTCGCATAATAGGTTGCCAACGGAACAAGCAGAGTCACGACGGTACCTCCCCACTTTTGGATCCAGTCAATCAGTCCAGGCAGAATTTTAATAACATAGCTCAGCATATTCGTACTCACCGCCAAAGCCGGATTCAACTTCTCACCCAAATCAATAGCCGCCAATTTCATCTTATTTCGTGCCTGTTCCAACTTAGCCTGTGCCGTATCACTGTTTATCGCTGCCTGTTCATACGCCACATTCGTACCAGTGACGGCAGCTGTGAAGTCCTTCACCATCTCCGTGTTCTGAAGGATTACGGATGCCGTGTTATAACCTTCTTCCCCGAACATCTTTTTAATGGCACCTGCATCCATATTCTTATTCTTCAGGTTCTCCAGTGCCTTATCCAACCCTACAATTTTGGGATTGATTTCATCCACTCCGGTCTGAAGTACCAGGAAAAACTTTTTCAATCCCGTTCCGGCCACTTCATCCTTTATACCCCGATAGGCAAGCGTTTCAATCAAAGCAACCGTCTGTTCAATGGGAACATTTGCTGAAGCCGCCGCCGTACCCGCATTCCGGATTGCCTTTGCCTGGCTTGCGATATTGGCGGATCCGGCTTGGGAACCGGCAGCCAACACATTAGAAAAACGCCCTGCCTGATCAGCAGCTTCGCCATATTGATTAAGCGACAAAGTAAGCGAATCAACCGCCTCATTGAGAGTGATATCCTTAGCAGCCGCCTGTAACCGCATAGCTTCTTCTGTTACTTGTTTCAATGCCTCCTTATCTCCGAGTAATTCCGGTTTGGCCGACCCCACCAACATGAACGCATCAAGAATCTCAGCTGCCGACTGGCGGACGCGTAACCCCTCTTTTGTCATGGTGGTGGAAAGCGTCTTTGCCTGTTCGGTTAGCCAGGCAATGTTATCATCATCAAGTCCGGTCAAAGCTTTCAGCCCGGCTTGTGACTCTTCTAACTTGTTGCGCTCATCTCTGATGGCACGCAAGGCAAGAGTAAAACCGGTCAGAAAACCGATCACCGAAAGGATTACACCCCCAAAGCGGTTAAACCAATCTACCATACTGCCGATACTGATCGTTGCTTTCTTGGTCTCGGTAATGATACCTTTGATCTCCTGGCGATGCTGTTTGAGTATGCCTTGAAGATGCTTTATCTTCGCCATGGTGCGGTTGTATTCTTCGGAACCACGTGTCATTTCCTTAATGTCACGCTGGAGACGCTTCATTTCCAAATCAATGGAATTTATGTCATTCTTGATCTCTTTTCCGTCAATATAGAGATACACACCTCTCTTGACAGTTTTGTTATTTTTTGCCATAACGCTTTTCGATTGTTATTCTATCAAATTTCTGAAGTACTTTTTTGAGTGCCTGGTCTCCGTAATATTCTCCGGAGAGGTCGGCCAATGATTCTATATTTTCTACAATGGGCGGATCCAACCAAGGTAATGGAGTACGGCGGATAACCGCATAGTGTTCGTCAATTGTGCGCATACGCCTGATGCGGTATTCCGAAACACGCAATGAGCGAAGCTCCTGACGCTTCTTTTTGTCACTCCATGCCGAATGACCTTTCATAATGATACCATCTTTAACAATGTATCCACGTCCGGCACCGTATTCTCGATATGCTCCATAACGTTCAAAGCGAAAGCCAAGCCCTACATAAGCCGGTCCACCTTCACGATCATTTAGCAAACATGCTTGTAGTCCTCTACGAAGTTTGCCTGAAGCATGAGTACGATGTAGGATATTTATAGATATTCCCCGAACTTTATGAGTCCAATTTTCCACCCCCTTATTATATTCAGCGGGACTCATTAACCTGTTTTCTTCAATGATAGCCATAAAAAAAGCCTTTAGTTTCAGGCACAAAACTAAAGGCTGAAAAGAGTGGAAAAAAGGACAAGAAATTAGCGAACTGAGAACTTGAAATCATTGATCCGGTTTAACCATCCTTTCCGGAAGACAAGCTGCGACGGATTCTTTTTACAGATTTCTTCAACAAACCGGATCCGGTCTGCCTTGATGGCTTCAAACAACTGGCGCTGGTTGGCCAGATTAATACTGGCAACCGTCTGAGGCCCTACAATACCATCCACCTTAATTTGCAGGAGTTGCTGTACTCTTGTGATTCCAGGACGTCCGGAAGCCCATACCCAGTCCACACAAATGTTAGCAATGGGCTGACTATGTATAAAGTCAGCCTGATAACGGTCCAAATAATACTTTTTGAAGATATTGAATACATCTTCCGGAGTAATCAATCGTAGATCATCCGCATCGATATCGCCATCACCGTCTTTGTCATAACCGCATGATCTCCATGTAGACAAAGTAATACCCATGTTGGTTTTACCACCTCTGTCGTTTTTGTGGTCACTCCATCCGCCTTCCCATTTGCGGATGATCTTGAATAAAACTTCTGCTTTTGCCATAATGTATAAATGAATGAAATATAGGCAAATGTATGGTGTAGCTCAATCTGTACATAGGACATTCATTCTCACAAGATGATCATCAAGTGTTTTAAAGTTACATTTCAATTTTCGACAGATGGCAGCTTTGGAAAAACCATAATTGAGCATCGTCCGGATAAGTTTTTCCTTGCCTGATAGCTTATAGTGCGTATTCTTATCACCTTTCTTACGTCCCAATTGTTGGCCACTTGCTTTACGCCGTGCCAGTCCTTCTTTAGTACGTTGGGAGATAAGGTCACGCTCTATTTGTGCTGATAAACCGAAAGCAAAAGCCAGTACCTGGCTATTGATGTTATTGCCGAGTTCATACCTTTCCTTAACAGTCAGAACAAAGGTTTCCTTTGTCATACAAAGATGAAGCATACTCATAATTCCCATAAGATTACGACCTAACCGGCTAATTTCAGAAAGTATAAGCGTATCACCCTTCTTCATTCTCTTTAAAAGTGGTCCTAACTTTCTATCTTTAGCGGCCTTTGTACCTGATACTGTTTCTGAAACCCATTTATTAATAACCAACCGGCGTTCATTGGCAAAATTCTGAAGTTCAAATCTCTGATTCTCGACCGTCTGTTTATCGGTACTCACTCTAATGTATGCGTAAACCATTTTTTGCTTGTGAAGATAGCAAAGTAATCCAGCAGAAAAAAATGTGCTTCATACGCCCGTTAAA
>CAOYQO010000001.1 GCA_948566455.1 uncultured Phocaeicola sp. | reverse complement strand
GTATTTTATTGATTATCAGTATAATAGCAAAATGTGTTAGTCCCGTACGCACCGCTTAAAGCTCTGAAATCGAATGATTTCGGAGCTTTTTTCTTTATAAACACGCTGTACTACTCAAAAAGATAAGGCATTTTGCAAGATAGAAAGATTTTACGCAGATCTTAGTATAAAATATACGCTCGCTGCCTTACCAACCCCGTACCTGCTCCGTATCAACTCCCAATAAAGGTACCTTTATACGGACCAGGTACGGAGTTGGTACGGAGCAGATCAGGCCCAGACCCGGTTCAAGTATGTTTTAAATATTATTTCAGAGTTTATTCAGCAAATGTGCCTGTAGACATAAAGATTACCGAATTCATATAATAGTCCTCACCCTCTGTCTGTGGTTGTTCAAACAGTTGTTTATAAATAGGCTCCGGCTCAGGTCCGAAAAGTAAATCCGCATCCGGAGTGTAGATACCACAATACCATACAGGAGCCGCTTTCATATTAAAGCGCGGAATGCCTTCTATTACAAATTTATAAAACCCAACCTTTTCACCATCTTTTACGACTCTTGTCAGCCCTCCGTAATTGGTACCCATATTATATCTCAACCCTTTTAAAGAAATATATCCATCTTCAACCAAGCTACCCTCTGCAAATTTCTTCGCTTTACAGGTAAAAGGTATTTCATATTCACCACCTTCGGGAAACAGAATAAAAGGATTAGGGCCATCTACTTTTATAGTGTATTCATACTCTACTTTTGCCTTCGATATTACATCTATCAATTTGTAGACAATGCTACTCCCATCAGCAGGAGGATTAACCAAGGTTCTTTTCTCAACCCATAAAGCATACTCATAGCCTTTTTCGTAAACGAAATCAGTAATTCCTTGAAAATCCAGCGTTTTGTAGTCACTTTCACTTTCTTCTTTCACCAACATACAATCGATAGGAGAATCACTCCCCCAAGGCTGATAAGTACCAGTTTTGTCAGAAATAAACATTTTTACAGTTTCTACCTTGTCTTGCGGTTCATCATCACTACAAGCAACAAAGCCAGTGATTGGCAGGATTAATAGCAATAATCCTAATAAGCGTTTTGTCTTCATAATGTTTTCTTTAAGTCTAGTTTTGTAATTATGCAAAGATATACAAAATCTCTTTAAGCTTATTATAAACAAAGCCTTTTATTTCTCTTCTCAGAAGAAGCTTGAATAGAATTTTAAAGGAGATAGGCTATATGAAGATATAAAAGCGTACCTTCGTCAACAGAATGAGATATCGAAGAATAACAACCACCGGACAAATCCGGGAAAAAAAGAAAGAGCGCAGGCAAACCATATATGTCTGGCTGATAGTGATTGTGATCCTGGCAATACTTGTCGGAGTGGGTTATCTGGCCACTCCCAGTACTGTATTGCTCCAGCAAACTGCATTTCGGGGTATCAGTTACCGCCCACTTATGGCATTCGTGATGCTTTTCACTGCCATTCTTGTCATTGTTATTGGCATACTACTGGCAGACAAATACACAAAATTTGGATATTACCTGAAGACCATCGCCTGTGGCATTGTCATAGGAATGCTTTTTCACGGCATGGGTATCAATCTGTTACTGAATATGAATCGTTGGTTGGCAAGTAAGACTCCCGTCCGCAAAGAATACAGAGTAACAGAAATCCGTTTTCTAAAACCCAATAAATTGGCTCGTTATCGGACCATATTGCCTGAATGCAGAATTCTGAAAGCTGTCGGCCAGGATAATCCTGATGACTGCCTTTACTTCCACGTCCCTATAGATACACAAGTAGCCATGGGATGTGTATTGCATGTTACAATAAAAAACGGTTTCTTTGGTTGGAAATCAGTGGATGAACTAGCGGTAGATTGTAGAGAACTACATAAGTATGTCAAATAAGAAATTCAAAATATAATATGAAAACCATTTAAATCACCAGATATGAAAAAACACTCCATTCTATTCCTTTTAGGATTTATCTTTCCTATCTGCACCCATGCTCAGGACATATCCGGAACATGGAACGGAAAGCTGTCTCTCCCCAACGCTTCCTTAACTATTTGTTTCAACCTGCAACAAACCGAGCAGGGATATACCTCTACTTGTGATAGTCCCGATCAGAATGTAAAAGGCATCCCGACAGGCTCCACACTCTTTCAGGATTCGATTCTGACGATTCAGATTCCTGATATTCGTGCCTCTTACAAAGGAAAGCTGGAGAAAGACGGCAAAATATACGGAGACTTCACACAAGGACTTAGATTCAAATTAAATCTGGAAAAAGGAGAAGCAGCCAAGCCTAAGCGTCCCCAAGAACCACAACCACCTTTCCCCTATAGAGCAGAAGATATTACTTTTGAAAATAAAGAAGCCGGAATCACAATTGCCGGTACTCTGACGCTTCCCGAACAGGGGAAAAAATTCCCGGCAGTAGTATTGGTTACCGGTAGTGGCGCACAGAACAGGAATGAGGAAATAATGGGACATAAGCCATTCCTGGTAATAGCAGACTACCTGACCCGTAACGGTATAGCCGTACTTCGCTGCGACGACAGAGGCGTAGGAGGCTCAACAGGCGTTTTTGCAGAAGCCACCAACGAAGATTATGCCAGCGATGCAGAAGCAGCAATCAATTACCTGAAAGGCAGAAAAGAAATTAATCCCAAACAGATAGGAATCATCGGTCATAGCTGTGGAGGAACCGTGGCTTTTATATTGGGCGCCCGTAACAAAGATATTGCTTACATCATTTCAATAGCCGGCGCTACCATAAAAGGAGACAGTCTGATGTTGAAACAAGCAGAAACGATTAGCAAGTCAAGTGGTACCTCTGATGCCATGTGGGAGTTAAGTAAACCCACATTACGCACCCGTTATGCTATATTGGCACAGGACAAAAGCACTGAGGAAATCCGGAAAGAGCTATATGCCAACATTATCGCAACACTGCCACCCGTACAACTGCAAGACCCAAACATCGCCAAACAAATAGAAGTTGAGATGAACGGAATGCTCTCCCCATGGTATCTTCATTTCATGAAATACGATCCGACCCAAGATTTAAAGAAGATAAAATGTCCGGTACTAGCTGTCAATGGAGATAAAGACATACAGGTAGATGCAGACATGAATCTCAAAGCTGTGGAAGATTGGGTAAAGTCTAACGGGAATAAGAAAGTTACCACTAAGAAATATCCCGGTTTGAACCATTTGTTCCAATCCTGTAAGACTTGTACAATTATGGAATACGGGCAATTAGAAGAAACCATCAGTCCTGAAGTCTTGAAAGATATGACGGAATGGATTCTGCTGAATTGTAAACATTAGAGTTTTGCAACGCATAAGAAAGGCCGTATCAAAATAAATGAAAATCTTTTGTTGATACGGCCTCTTTCTTTACTTAGATTTTCTTTCCGATGTAGAATGCATAACCATAAAAGTCTTTATACTTATAGTATAATTGTTGCTCATGGCGCTGATTGGCAATCAGTTCTTCAGCAGCTTGGTTACCTTTATATTTTCGTAGGAAGTCCTCTTGGGCTTCAACCTGCGGCATATAGAAATGTTCGATCCAGCAATTTTCCGGTATACAGAAACAGGCTATAGGGATATATCCGGCCTTCTGCATCTGTGCCAGCTTATTGGGAATCGTATTTATTTCAGGATAAGCATCCATCCAGAAATCATCGATCTCAGCCGGATGTTCGTCAGTGAACCATGACACCTCTGATACGGCAATATAACCGCCTTTCTTCAAAACCGGACGCCATAGATTCAACCCATATTCAAAACCAATATTATAGATGGCTCCTTCCGACCAGATAAGATCTAATTCTTCATTCCGGAACGGGAGTTCATCCATTGATCCAATAATACCTTTCACTCTGTCCTGAAGATTAAAGTGCTCGGCATTACTATTGAATTGGTTAATAAAATCAGGAAACAAATCAATGCCTGTAATTTGTCCCGGAGTATGTTGCGCCAGCGTAATTGTCTGGCCACCTGTGCCACAACCCAGATCAGCAATCAGAGATTTATCCGTAAGCCCCTCAACAAAGCTAAGAGCCTTGATTGTTGTTTCAGCACTTCCCGGTCCCTGACGTTCTACACTTGAAAAGTATTCGCAGATTAAACTAAAATCGAATTCGTGAATAGATTTATTTTCGTTACTCATGATGTTTAAATTTTATTGTTGATATATAGGTATAAAAATAACTCCTGCAAGAATATGCACGAGTTGAACTAAAGGATAACCGAGAGCATAATGCCCACAGTTATTTACTTACCGAATCCTTCTTAACTTTAAACATCCAACATTTTTTTATATCGCCACAAAGATAGGCAGACTTTTTATTCCTCCAAATTATCAGAAGAGAAAAAAGAACACCACCCTTGTGACATGTTCCTTTCGCCATAACTATAATTTAAGTTGTTATTATGTTTTCCTTATTTTCTGACACTCAGAACAATAGTAAACCGATCCTCCAAGATAGGCTTCTTTGACAATTACGCTGCCACAACGCGGACAAGGATTCTTCCATGTTTTGGAAGAAAGAATCGTTTTATACCCTCCCTCATTTCCATAAAGATCCGTCTGGGTATCACGGCCTCTTCCGGAAGTCATAGCCATTAAGGTATCCTTCAGAGATTTGAAAAGTACCCCTTTCTGTCCATCCGACAGGTCAAGCACTTTCTGTTTCGGGTGAATCCCGGCATTGAACAGAATATCCTGCGTTACCCCATTTCCTACGCCCGGAATACGTTGTTCGGTAGCCAGCAGAGCTTTAGCCGTCAATGTCTTTTTGGCGGAAGCAAATAATTTCTCAAATTCCGCTTCCGTATAAGCATCACTCAGCGGGGAAATACTTTCACGGCTTATCGTATAATATTTATTGTCGATAACAGCATCGGGATAGGCACTGATAAAGCCATACATAGCAACCGTAAATACAAGAAACGACTCATCTTCAAAAGTCAGCAGCAATTGGTAATTGGCAGGAACTTTATCACCCGGATTATAGTAACGTACGCTCACCCCGTCACCAATATTCATTATCACATTGCCCGACAGGTAGAAATCGACAAACATTCCATACCCTTTAGACGACAAAATCGTCTTTCCGACGAGCAACTTTCCATACTCCAGTGGATCGCCACTATAGAACGTGAACTTATGAGGCTTGGTAGCATTGAACACTTGCGTAATCGTTTTACCACTTAAAACATCATTGGCTTGCTTACTCAGTGTAAGTACTTCTGGCAATTCTAACATACTTATATATCATTTAATTATTTATCAATAGGAATATAAATCTCCGTCAGCAATCCTTCAACCGACGTTTCATCCGGCGCATTGAGATACAGCGACAGTACTGTTTATCCACTGTTTGATCCATGGCACAAATATACGATGCATATTCCAAATATGACTATCCCCAATAGGTATCTTTAATCATTTTCTTTCTGACTGTAATTTAGACGCGTATTGACTTGGAGAAATTTTATATTCAGCTACGAAGCATTTAGAGAAATAAGACGGATTAGAATATCCGACCATATACATGACTTCTGATACGGAAAATCTATGTTGCGATAGTAACACGGCTGCTTTCTTCATCCTTATCCGGCGAATGAGATCTACAGGAGTCACTCCTGCCAACTGCTTAACCTTCCGATATAGTTGTTTGTTATCCATCCCCACTAACTGGCAAAGCATAGAAACATTGAATTCAGTGTTTTCCATATTCTCTTCCATTATGGAAACAAGCTCGGTTATAAAAGCCTCCCCTGTATCCGTTTCTTTCTCTTTTATCTGAGAATGTACAGTTGTTTCAACGCATAATTTCTTCTCTATTTCACGCCGGGTTTGAAGTAATTGTTCTAACCTCGACCTTAGTTTATCGACGTCAAATGGCTTAGACATAAACACATCCACACCTGCCTTCATACTTTTAAGTTCCGTCTCCTTATCATCTCTCGCTGTTAACATAATAATAGGCACTAAGGCCGTTTGTGACATCTTCCGTATCTCCCTGCAAAACTCAATACCATCCATTTCCGGCATAATCTGGTCTGCAAGAATAATGTCCGGATAGTGTTCAGAGGCAATAGTTATCCCATCTTTACCATTTAAGGCATGAAGACAACAGTATTCTTCAGAAAAAGCCTCCGCCAGATAAGTTGCCATTTCAACATTATCATCAACAATCAATAATACAGGTTTCCCTGCAAGCGGAGTTAATTGTGAGTCCGCCTGAGAGTGATTTTGCATGGAAGCCACACAATTATCACCGGATAAAGGCAAAGTGATGGTGACCAAAGTTCCACAATCATCACCGGCACTATGAATACTAACATGTCCGCCATGCAATTCTATAAACTTCCGAACTATATACAGACCAATGCCACTTCCATCTTTACGCCTCTCTTTGTTTTTACTCTGAAAGTACCGGATAAACACATAAGGAAGATCTTCACGCCTTATGCCGCTACCGGTATCCGAGATTTGTATAGCTACCGTTTGTTCTTCCTGAATTATGGAGACCTCAATTTGTCCTCCTTCATCAGGAATGAATTTAATAGCATTAGTGATTATATTCGAGATTACAGATTCCATCTTTACTATATCCAAATTCATCCACATCTGTTCACCATTGGACACAAAGGCCGACCGGATATTTTTATCTGCAAAGATTGTAGAAAAAGCATCCAGAATATTCCTTATAAAAGAACATAATTCAATATTAGATCGGATCAAAGTATCCTCACTCGTATAATCCATCTGCTTGAAATCAAGCACTTCATGAACCAGCAAATTTAATTTCAGTGCATGTTTATATATAAACTCCAGTCGGCTTTTATGTTCCGGCTTCTTAGTTTCTTTAATCAGCGTGCTTAAAGGAGCTATGATCAAGCTTAAAGGAGCCTTGATCTCATGTGAAATATGAATGAAGAAGTCTAATTTCAGATTTGAAAGCTCCAACGTCTTTTCTTTCTCTTTACGCTCATATTTCAATCTAAGATTCCTTCGGATATATTTTATAATAACAAAAACGATCACTGCCAATGCAAGTGCATATATAACATAGGCCATTACTGAAGCATACCATGGCGGAAGAATGGTAAAACCAAACTCTGTAACCGGGGATAGTTGAGGATCATCGGAGTTCCCATTCCGCATGAACAACCTATACCTGCCGGAATGTAAATTGGCAAAAGAAATACGATTCTGTCCCGGTTCTAATTTACTCCATTGTTTACTGTTTCCCAAACGATAATAAAATTCAGATTCTGAAGAATAAGCTAATGTGGAAAACTCAAATGTCAGATTCTTTTCCGTATGTGGCAATTCTATCTTATTCTGATATCGGATACTACTCCCTGCATAATCCACCATAGGCAATAGTTGCCTATCATTGCTCCGGACAGCTGTTACAATAACCGGGGCAGCTCCCTTTTCACTCTTTATGGCATGAGTGGATACATAAGATATTCCATCATATCCTCCCCACAAGATGACATCATGTTGCCTGTCATAGAATCCGGCTTGGTAATATCTTCCTGAAAATGCCATACCGGTTCTCTGCGATGAGACAATATCCCATGCCATGACTCCTTCCGTACACGAAACCCAAATATTGGTATTTTCCAACACAAATGAGTGTACCTGGCTTCCCTTGGCTAATTCACCTATTTTCTCACTGGTATAAGTCAAGACATTAAGTTTATAAATCTCGTTGTTTGATGAATACCAGATAGATTGAATTCCATCATAAATCATCCGATTCGGATAAACGTCTAATATATGTATTTTACGGGCTTTGCAGTCTATCCGGGCTAAACCTTTTTGAGTATTGACCCAGATGAAACCATATTTATCAGTCTCTATCTGATAAGCAATTTCACTTACCTTGGTTGAAATCAATGAATCAGACAAGTTCCATTCCGCCCGAAACAAAACCCGATCATCGTGTGCAAGCAATTCCCGCTTATTAACGATAAATATTCCGCCCAGATAAGTCGCAATCCATAGGCTGCCATATTCATCCTCATAAACATCATACGCCCAATTTGCTTTCTTCCGATTCAGCCTGTCTACTATGTTATAATGTACAAACTTCTCCCTCTCCCTATCATATCTTGCCACTCCGGCATCCGTAGCAATCCATACAATATGATCACGATCTTCATATATACATCTGATTTTGTTATGCCGAAGCAAGTTCTTCGGATTCTCAATATTAAAGCATTTCACTTTACCATTCTTGTCAAACAGTAAAAGTCCGTTTGTTCCTCCTAACCAACACCCTCCTTTGCTATCCTTGTATATATGGGTAAAATCATTGCCATTCCTCTCATCCGTCAATTCAGAAATATGAATAAACTGAAAAGCAGAATCATCAACAATCAACGATATACCATAGTCAGTCCCTAACCAAACATTATTATTTCTGTCAATATAGCTACAAGAGATTACATTATTACACAAGGACTGCTCGTTTCGCAAATCATGAAGTATATGATTCACTTTTCCCAAACCCCGGCTATAAATATACAGGCCATTATCCGTACCTATCACAATGTTATTCTTGTTATCAAAAGCCAATGTTTTAAAAGTATTTGATGGTAATGCAAGAGACGGTTCTACACGAGAGTCATTAAGGCAATACCTGAGTAGATATCCTTCTGTCCCAATCCATAGGCAACTCCGTTGTTCATCCCACAGCAATGAATTCACCATTAACTTCCGGAACTTTTCAGGCAATATGACTGTCTCTCTTACTTGTTTTACCGGGTCATAGCAGCTTAATCCATCATAAGAACCTATATAAAGCCTACCATCGGCCGGTTCAAATGAATAAACGATTGATTTACTTTTTCCGGGATCTAATGGCAAATGTACTATGAATTCATCCTGAAAATCATAGTACAGTAATCCTTCATCATTAGTTCCTATCCAAAGTTTATTATCCCAAACAGCCAAAGAGCGGACAGACTTGACCATTTGAGTTACCGGATACAGATTCTCAAACTGTTCAGTAAACAGATTAAGAAATCGCAGTCCCTTGTTAGTCCCGATACAAAGATATTCTTTACTTACTTGTACAATCGCAGTGATATTAGCATACTCTATATCGGTTTCTCTTGCCAATTTATAAATCTGATATCCATTATAAGAGAATAGACCACTTTGGGTACCAACCCACACCAATCCTGTATCATCTTGAAAGATTACATTTACAACATTAGACTCTATTGGGAAATATATATTCTTAAAACTTTTATACCGATAATTATACGGAAAAGCAGAAGACAGATTATCAGAGCTATACGCCTGCATACCCCAAACTAAAATATAAACCAAAAGAAGTGTTTGCTTGCTAAGAATAATATTCTTTATAATCAGAAATCCTTTCATATATAGGGCCTATTCAGGCATTGATTAAAGCGAAGGTAATAATTTAATTCAATAAAGAGGTATACTGAGACCATTAAAACAAAAAAATGGAGCAAACTATTCAGCCATAGGCTGTCCGTTTGCTCCATCTCCATCAATTAGATTATTTTTTTGGACCGGAATAATTATTATACCAGTCTGTATACTCAATACCCTTTGACTCTGCCCATTTCGAGAAATCAAGATATTCACTGTCAATACGATGAGATTCTGTCACCGGCTTGAAGCCCAATACAGGAATATCAATGGCAAACGGATATGTCCCTTCACGATCAATGTAATAAGCATCCTGATTAGTGCCGATAAGTGACTGATTCGCTAAGGATGTAGCTTTAAACTTAGGCAAATGCACCTCTGTCCTATCCTTTTGTCCCTCAGCATATTTCACAATGATATATGGATTATACCCCTTCAAATCATCTTTCTTAAATGAAGCGTTAAATTCCCTGGTTATTGTATACGTCTTGCCAACACTTCCCTTAGCATTAGGAGTCACTATAATGGACGACGTTTCACTTTCTACTTTTACACCCGTTGAGTTCGAGGTCACTTTACCAAATTGTCCGGGATCTATCTGATAAGCGAACGCATTTGAGAATGTAGCGCCATCGTGTACCGGAGTAAATATATCAGTTATCTTCGTTACCATGTTCTTGGTATTAAAAGTAACTTCACGCCTGTATTCTACTATTACATCATTCATGTCATAATCACCGCCCGAAGGCCAGATATCCTCAAAGGCTAATGTACCTTTCAGAGGTTCCACCGGATCCGGTTCCGGATCGTCTTTACCGTCATCAGGTTTAATAATAGGTCTATCGGGATCATCAATACTTCCTTCCGGAGTGGCGTCTACATAGAATAAGAGGTCACAATAACTTTGATTCGCCCCATCTTCAACACCTATAATCGTTTTTCCGCTCTTCTCATCTTTCACAGAAACGAATCCATTCAAATTCCCAAAAGCCTCATTAGAAGTACGAAGTTCTTTTGTCCTAATTTCATTCTCTTTAACATCATAATCGTGGTAGTACCCATTGAATCCATCAGCATATATAAACCAGCCTACTGTATACCCTGCCGGAAATTTCTCACTTGCTTTACCATTTTCATCAAAATAAAGCAAACGCGCTTTGTTTCCACACTTCAAAATTTGTAACTGATCCCCACTATACGCATATAATTTAACATTTGGGAATACGATATATTTATTAACATAAGGCATCATTTGAGATTGAGGTTCCTGATCTGACTTATAATAATAATATCCGAATGTATTATCATAAGAAGCGTCGCGCTTAAGAAATATAACATCCAACGTTGTTTCTTGCGTTATCTTTATATTGGTAACCTTGGGTCCTTTATATAGATATGAATTATTTACTCCCGACATTCCATTAGGATTAAAAAATTTCATCAAGCGTTCTGCTACTTCTAAGGGAGTCTCGTCACCAATCTTATCAACCGACTTCAGATATGTACCATCAAGAGAGCCTGCCTCTCCCCACTTACACAACGAATAGAGATGATTCCGCCCATTAATAGTATATGGAACCTGACCATTGAAAAGATAAGAACGAGTAGAAGACTTCTGTTTTTTTACACTCATGTCAAAGTTTACAGCATTATTCTCTACATTCAGTTGCACGCATCTGGGTAATCCCCATGCCGCAGTATACAAATATACTGTTTTCACGGAAGTAGGTATATGCATCTCTCCTTCATACTTTCCATTATTGTCCGTATAAGTTTTGAATATAGCCTCTACTCCTTCCTTTTTCACCGGTGTACCTTCCACTGTTTCCATCGGGTCTTCGTCATATACCTCTACAAGAGCAGTAAAACCCGGAACGTCATAGTTCACCAGAAGTTTTACATCACCACGTGTTTCAAAACCGAAATATTCATCAGGATCAGGTAAAGGCTGTTTTCCTGCATCCGGATTATACACGTCTTTTTCCATGCATCCTGTCACCAAGCTGCCGAATACGATTGTGACAGCCACAATCATAATACCTTTTAAGTACTTTTGTCTCATAAATACATTCTTAAGATTACATAGTCAACACAAATTATGTGCAAAATTAGGCTATATCAACCAAGACAATAGCCACAAAATGGACAAAGAGTAACACAAAAAAGACAAGTTTAGCATTAGGAAGATAAAGCCATCTGATTATTAGTCAACTACAAAACTTTCCGACTTAAAGTTACTATAAAATCTACCGGAAATTGCCGTAAATTTCAGGACACAATAGTCGGGATCGGTCACGCCTTCCGGATAATACATCGTATCTCCTTCCTGCCATATCATCTCCTTGCTGGCATCATCTGTCAGCACTTCCATTGTGCCGCGCAACATCACTCCCCTAAAGAACCTTGTATCACAAAAGTAAATACTTGCATGATTGTTCTTTCGATATTGCGCAACACGCATTGATGAAGTATTTGTGGTCAGATAGATAACTTTTATTCCTTCCCTTTTCCTGGGCTGCAGCATAGCTTTGATATTCGGAAAACCTTCGGCATCTATCGAACCGATAAAGACCGTTTTCAATTTATCAATCATATTCCCTACTGTTTTTTCTACATCTCTCATAATTCAATTATTTTATTGGGTTATTGAATGAGGCAAAGATAGGGGCATAACGGAAAAGTAGTATAACAAAAAACAAGGGAGAAATAACACTTTTCACGGTTTATATATACTCCGATAAGCCAAAGGAGTTTCACCCGTAGATTGGCGAAAACAGCGTACAAAATAGGAGACAGTAGAGAAATGAAGTTCAAATGCAATTTCCGAGATAGGAAAATCCGTATAAACAAGTAGTCTTTTAGCTTCTTCCATAACCTTATTCTGAATGTATTGTTTCGCGCTAATCCCCAGAGCCGAACTTACAATCTCATTCAAATAATTGGGAGTGATACACAGTTTGTCCGCATAGTAACGGACAGAGTGATGTTCCCTCAAGTCGGTCCCTACCCATTCCATAAACTTGCTTAGATGGGTACTATTTGCCTCTTTATGGATACTGCCGTCAGACAACATCTTTTGATATGCCCGGTCCAGAAGCATGAGAGCTTCATAAAGCAATGCCCTCAATACATGTACGTCGTTTTGTTTATACGAATCGATCTCTGTCTTAATATCACTCAACAATTGAAGCATACGTACATAAAGCTGATTCGACAAATGCAGTCCGACAGATTTCCTCCCCACATTGAAAAAAGAAAGATGCTGCACAAACAACGGATCTTTAAAGAAGGAAGACAGAAACTCATCTTCGAAGATCAAAGCATAGCCATTTACAATGTGGCCGGTATCCCAATTCCGTATCTCTCCGGGTTTAGAAAACAGTACATCACAGGGAACTGCCTTATGCGTTTGATTATCGATAGAAAAGTTTCCTTCTCCCTCTGTAACGAAAGTAATATCATAGTAAGTCAATGTGTGCACAGTACCCTTAGTCAAGAACCTTTTTACGTACTTCAGTTCTACGACATCCACTAAAAGTTCGCTTCCGTACTTAGTCTTATAGAAAGTATACCGGGGAATTGAGTTGTTCATTGAAAGTCTTCTTACTTTTAGGATTACATTACTGCATGCAAATATATTGAATCTTATGGAAAAAACACTTATTTATTCCCATCGATACTCTTCGCTCACTGTATGTTTAAATTCAGTAAATCCCTTAAATCGAGCCTGAATATGTATTTCCAGTTCTACAGTATAAATATCATTTACAGTATTTCCCTTAAACTGTTCACGTAAATTAATTTTATAATCCTTATTTTTTTTAGATTCTATAAAGATTTCATTACTACGCATTTTAAAAACATAGTTAGAGGATGAGCTTAATATCTTTCCTTCTATATCTTTATAGTTTATCTTATAGTATGTTCCCGATCCAGGAGCATCATCCATACGAGGTTCAATGATAGCCAATTCATCAAACTGATTGGTTAAATTCAAATTTACAATTTTAGTCTGCTTATCATAAGATAATTTATAAGTTATTTGAGCTTGGCTAACTAATGAAAGAAACAGCGACAATGTAAGTAGTAATGTTCTCATATTTATAGTCTTTTACGTGAAACGATTTTCATGATTCAAATTAAGTGATTTACTGAAGCTCTTACACCTACCAATAAAAATAGAACTTTAGCCTGGTTATAGGATGCTTATAAATGTTTCAAAGCGTTTGCTTTTACCTACTACGACAATATTTTTCTCTTTTATTAATCTAACAGAAAAATCTATTGTTACAAATATATCTTTCATACTCAACCAGTTTCTTTTATTCTTTAGATTAATACCAAAATATTTTTCTTCATATGGGTTTATCCAACTCATAGGATGAAATTCTTTCAAAATATCAGCCTTTTTATCATACTCTATCAATAGAAACATCCCTTCACCAGAAACAGGACTTTGTTGGTTCTTCCTAAGGTAAACAACACTTCCATCAAACTCATTTGTACCAATGCGACCATTGAATATTCCAAATGATTTACTACTCTCATTTTTTACTGTTATGAGTAAAATCTGTGTTTCCTTTAAAAAAGAAACATCTACCTTTAATTCATTTTGAGAAAAACACAAAGCAGGAACGACACACAACATTATCGTATAAATAGTATATTTCATCACATATAGTTTATTTACATTATACTCATTTTGAAAGAATTTCCGTAAAATTACAAAATCAGTCGAAAGGATTATTTTTTACTTTAGATAATCTGTTGTAATTTTCTTGGGATGCTTTCGTTTTTCACTCTCTACAGGATGTGACCTCATATCCGAATTAACTCTTTCTACTTCAACTAACTCTACTGTAAAAATGGTGTCACAATCTACTGATTTCCATTGCCAACATCCTTCAAAACTACTCATTTTATAATTTGTCTCATCTGTTATATAGGTAGGAATAAGCTTGTCATCGCCTACCCAACTTATTTCAGCTCCATATATTACTGTTGGTCTATATATAATAGCCCATTCCGGAATCTTAGCTTCCACATTTACCTCGTTCAATACATAGTTATCCGTTTGTAGATGTATTTCGCCTAAACGAACATCAGTATTATTTATAGACAATGGAATTGTTTTTCATCTGTAAGTTTGCCATCTATAGTATGCTGAGCATAAGATAATAAAGGCAATAAAGTAAAAATTAAAAAGAGAAAGTATCGATTCATAATAGTTATAATGAAATCATGTTCTCATTTGTAATTGTTTGCTACTTATCATTACTAAAAGTCATATGGAACAAAATTTTAGTTAGGCTCTTGTGCCCACCAATAAAATATATAACTCAGCATTTTCCCCTCTGTAGTAAGAGTGAACCATATGTCTTTCTTAAGCTCTATTTCAATCTTACGATAAACAGAAATAGGAATTGCCGCAAAAGGATCGGACTTATGAAACTCAAAACTTACTTCATCAACTCTACCTGTACTTGAATTTATATACATAATTATATAAAAATCATGCCCTTTTACCTTCTGTTTTTCATTATCAGAGAATGCAGCATTTACAATAGATTTACATTTAGAACTGGTCCAATTGTCATCTTCAAACAGTTCAATGCCTGCATCTGTCTGTGCAAAAGATTCACCTGTACTTTTGTATACAGGATAAACCTTAATCCATTTGTTGCTCTTGTTATAAAGTGCAACAAACCCAGAGGCTCGTACATCACACTGATAAATATAGCCATCTTGATTGAAAGTTTTAGTTGTGGCATAATAATTTGTCTGTGCATGCAAATATGCAACACAAAACAATGTACTAATAGCAAGAATTAAAGTTTTCATTTTTACACGCACAGACATTATTATTTAAGCGATTTACTTATTTAGGCTCTTGTGCCCACCAATAAAAAATATAACTCAGCATTTTCCCCTCGGCAGTAAGAGTGAACCATATGTCTTTCTTAAGTTCTATTTCAATCTTACGATAAACAGAAATAGGAATTGCTGCAAAAGGATCAGACTTATGAAACTCGAAACTCACTTCATCAACCCTACCTGTACTCGAATTTATATACATAATTATATTAAAATCATGTCCTTTTACCTTCTGTTTTTCACTATCAGAGAATGCAGCATTAACAATAGAAAAACGTTTTGAGCGTGTCCAATTATCATCTTCAAATAGTTCAATGCCTGCATCTGTTTGTGCAAAAGATTCACCTGTACTTTTATAAACAGGATAAACTTTAATCCATTTATTGCTTTTATTATAAAGTGTAACAAACCCAGAGGCTCGTACATCACACTGATAAATATAGCCATCTTGATTGAAAGTTTTAGTTGTGGCATAATAATTTGTCTGTGCATGCAAATATGCAACACAAAACAATGTACTAATAGCAAGAATTAAAGTTTTCATTTTTACACGCACAGACATTATTATTTAAGCGATTTACTTATTTAGGCTCTTGTGCCCACCAATAAAAAATATAACTCAGCATTTTTCCCTCGGCAGTAAGAGTAAACCAAAGCTCTTTCTTTATTTCTGTTTCTATTTTGCGATAAACGGAAACAGGAATTGTTGCAAAAGGACCGGACCTATGAAACTCAAAACTTACTTCATCAACCCTACCTGTACTTGAATTTATATACATCTTTATATTAAAATCATATCCCTTTATTCTTTGTTTTTCACTATCAGAAAATGCAGCATTAACAATAGAAAAACGTTTTGAGCGTGTCCAAGTATCACTCTCAAGCAATTTAATACCCGCATCTGTTTGCACAAAAGATTCACCAGTATTCTTATAAACAGGATAAACATTAATTAATTTATTACTTTTATTATAAAGTGTAACAAACCCAGAGGCTCGTACATCACACTGATAAATATAGCCATCTTGATTGAAAGTTTTAGTTGTGGCATAATAATTTGTCTGTGCATACATATATGTAGCACTGAACAGTATACTGATAAAAATAATTAAAGTTTTCATTAGCAATTTATTGTTAGTTTCTTTAAATTTGTAAAATTCTCCAATCCTGGTCTATCATAATCAAAGGGATATTTATCCGCTGGATAATAGTTCTCATGAAAAGTAGGTACTACCGTATTTGCAATTTCAAGTTCCAACTCTCCAACACTTGCTCCAGAACGTATATTCCCTTTATTATCAATTATATTTGTTAGATTTTTGATTGCAACACGCCGCGGATCAGTATTATCCCTTTCTTCCCATTTGCTTCCTGGATATTCCGGTAATCTACTTGTATAAAGATACTGTGCATACCATGCTTCTATTTCTCCGTTCATGTTAGAACCTTTATAGGAAGAAAGTGTCTCCTGATAAGCCCTGTAAGCATGCATCATTTCATGGAATAGCTGGTTACTTTCCATTTGGCTACCAAGGGTAATACCCGCCGTTGCCCCATTCCCGCTAAATAAGCCGTCTGACCCATTACTAAACTGAATAGTCAAAGTCTGACCATTAAGAAAATTTGCCAAGCCATTATACAATGCTTCCCCCATGCAGTCAGCTAAAATCTTATCAAGCATTTTCTCCAAAACTTTCCAGTTAGCCTCAGTCATGTTGGAATTGCGGAAGATCTTTTTAGCTTTTGGACTGTTGTTGCTGCCGGGTTTAACCGGATTAGTTTCATTGCCTGCTCCTCCAGGAGGATAAGGATTATTCCACCAGTTGTCATCATCATCATTATCACTTGTACTATCTTCAACATAATGACAATCTTGATAAGATGTTGTATAAGGTATATAATCACAATAGTTCACAATATCATATATTAAACCTGTTTCCATATCACCTCCAACGAGCTCATATTCATCATGACAATCCTGCCTATATTCTGTTGTATATACATCATGACAATCATAATAACCACGAGTCTGGGCCGAAGATTCACCTTGTTCATTATATGAAGGTGAAATATAGCCCACAAGTTTTCCATTAGAGTATCTCCAACCATTGATAAAGGTACCATTTATCGCGTAATACAGTACCATTCCATCATAATCGGGTTCTCTATAGAGATAGCTGTTTCTTCCCATATTCCGACTACGCGTCAAATAATCATACGATCCTACAAATACCATAATAAAACTTCGAGTTTTATTAGTTACCAAATCTTTCAATACAACCATTTTTGTTGTATTACGGATATAATCAGCTTTCATACCTGGTTGCCAATGCTTTGTAGTTTCCTCATCAAGGATTATATGCATTCCCTTGCTTAGAGTAGGAGTTTCAACAACTTCAAAACGTCCCCTATTACTTTCTTTGGCTTTATCCCAATATGGTTTTATAGCCAGTTCTTTTTTCATATCTTATTTTTTTAATTTGTCGCAAAGTTCGAGCAAAATTCATTATAAAAATATTAGAGTGATATGTTAATGCATAAGAGTATAGGATATAACCGCTTAATAATCAATAAACTATCAAATTACTTCTGATGATTATTCCACTTTTTCCGTCAAATATTTCTCAATATTTCTTTGAGTCTAATTGTATGTTCCATATCCATTCTGCGCAATATAGACTTCTCTTTTTTATATACAGCATCTACACTGCAACCAAGGATTAGTGCTATTTCAGAGAATTTGAATCCAAGTTTTATGAGACAGCAAAATCTAATATCATTATCTACTAAAGCATCATATCGATCTACTAAACGTGTGGTGAAATCGAAAGATACCAAATCTATTTCTGATAATAGTTCCTCCCAATCTTCCTCTTCCAAATTCATTTTACCGGTAGAGTTTTTAGCATTTTCATCTTTTATATACAGTAATCGTTGATAGATAGAAGTGTCTTCTATTAATCTCTTAAACTTAATACCTTTCAGCTGTTTTATTTCTTCTTCCTTTTGCTCTAATAGCGCTTTCAAGTCACTAACAATACGCCTTTCCTCTTCCAAAAGTCCATTTAAGCAACTATTTATTTGTAGTTGTTTAATTCTATCACCTTCACTTTCTGCGCATGATTGTTCCAAAAGACTAATTTCATCACGTTTTTCCTGCAAAAGCTGTTCAAGTACACCTGTTTTTGTCTGGATATCTTGTTGATTTAGCAATGATAATTTAACTTTGTGTTGTCCTGTAAAGTGCCGCCAAACAATGCTGCTGATCGTAATCAATAAAACTATGGATAACAATAGTATATACAATCTATAACGAGACATGAAAGTCTCATATTGATATACGGACTGATGATAGAACATATCTTTTAATGTTGCAATAACCTTAGCAGGATATTCTTCCTTCATTGCAGAATCTTTATAAGCTATGTATGCATCTTCATATTGCAATGCCTCTGAATATCTTCCTTGTATTCTAGCCACATCAGCCAATCTCATATAAGCTCCATATTTTGTATAATAAGATTTGGATTGTACCGCTCTTTTTAAATAATAAGTGGCAGAATCATATTGTCCTTCTTTATAAAAGCTACTTCCGACTATCAAAAAAGAAGCGAAGTACTTCGCTGTATCGGATTCTATGATAAAAAAATTGTGTACAGTTTCTATCGCTTCTTCCGTCCTTCCCATATATTGATATAATGACGCTAGAGAATATAGCATTTTCTTTGCCAAAGGAGTGTTACCGCCAGAAGACAATATTGTTTGAGCTTTCAACAGTTTCCGTTCTGCCTCCAAATAGAAACCTTCTCCTCTTTCCATACAAATATCTGCTCTTTTGATGAGGCTTACTACCCATCTCAACGAATCTTTATGTTCACTCGCCATTCGTTCTGCTTGTTGATATACGGAATCGGCTTCTTCAAGCAATCCATGTGTATACAATAAGTGTCCCAAATTAGAATGTAATAAGCACAATAGATCATAATCTTGCGTTTTGTTTGCTATGGGCAATGCTTTCATAAATTCGCGCACAGTTCCAATTACATCTTTATTATCCTGATACACACGTCCCCAGTAATAATGTGCTTTCGCACACATCGATTCATCCTTTGAATTATCGTAATATTTCACAGCTATACGTATCAATGAATCATCAGTATGACGAATGTAATTTTTATCGTAGGCCTGAGTTAATAACAAAGCATATCTGGCTTGTGAAGCCGGTGTATATAAAGATTCCGGTGAAACAGAACCAAGAATTTGCAAAGCACTATCATAATATGATTTTCTAATCAATGTGTCTGCATAAGCCAAAATTTTATCCTGACTATTTGTCGGACGTGGAATACAAGAAATGAATCCAACACCTATAAGCAACAAAACATACAATATATTTTTCATAATCTCACCAAATGATACACCGTCCCCCTATTTGACTTTTTACAAGGAATATCCAATTTCTTCAGCAAACGGCCGAAGTGCCCTATTTTGCTGACCGACAGTTTATCGCGGGTTTTCTGCTGTAGATAATTGAATATCTCCATTGCGGTCAGCCATTCCCCTTCCCGTTCTTCTTCCGCCACCCGGAAATAGCAGTGGAAAAGCTGTTCGAGCGGACTGATCTGTTCAAAATCCCGGTTGGTTTCTTTCAGGATAGCTTCGTCCTCATCATTCAACCAGTAGCGCTCACCTTTATAAATGGCATCCATGGCTTGAGCATACAATTGCTTGTAGTTGATGGTGACATTCGTATCAATAGGTGCAGTCACTTCGATACAGATAAAACGGCGGCTACCACTGGGATCGGTAAGCAGGTCCATCTGATTACTGGTACCTATAAACGAGGCATAACGGCGCACCTCCTGAATGGTAGAACCGTAGGGTTTCCGCAAATTTGCCACAGGTTTCTGCAAAAGATGTTTCAGAAAGCCCTGCTGATTGGAGCTAATCTGATCAAACTCATCCAGATTCACCAACAGAAAACGTCCCAGATAACGCTCCGCATCCTGTTTGCTCTTAAAATCAAGACTATCCGTATATCCGAAACGCAGTTCAGGTGGCAAAATAATGCGACAATAGGTAGATTTACGATACCCCTGCGCACCGACCAATAATGGCGACGTACTGTTTCCGTGCTGGCGATCAAGCCCACGCCAATGTGCCACCATACTGAGAAACCAGCGGTAGAACAGCTCCCTCCAATGCGGATTATTGCATGGCACAAGATTGGCAAGTGCCCGGATGCGGTCTTTTCCGTCCCAATGCCCCACATTACAAAGGTATTCTTCAACAGGATTGTACAAAGACACATACTCTGATGTCAGATAACGCTCCACGTCGCGGTCCCAGGCACGAATCCCCTCTTTCAGGGCATTAATCGCCACCGTATTGCGTACCCTCCGATCCACCGGTCTGAAATAAAAATGAATGGAATCACGCTGACGATATTCCAAATCGTTCAACACCGTGTTATAACGAAACTCATAGCGCCGTTCCATAAACTCTTCCAGACGCAGAGCGGTATCCTGCTCCGGAGTCAAAATAGTTTTAGAGCCAAATCCCTTAGACTCTTGGTAAATATTATGAACCATGGTACGTACCGTTTGCTCCTCCGCCTGTGCATAGTAATGAATGATCGTCTGCCTCACAACTTCCTCTTCCGGTATGCCCGCCTTGTAGCAATACTCCGCAAGGCGGACAAGCAACGGTTGAAGGTCATCTCCCCGTCGCCAGTTCTCCATATCCCGGAGCGCCTTATCAAGGGCGGTTTCAAAAAGCATGGTGAAGGTCTGCGACGTTTCAAACCCAGGTTCCAGCCTCAGCAACGGATTTTTCTCAGCCAACTGCCGTTGCCGGAAGGTCTGTTCGCCGGGCATGGAGAATGGCTGTTCCAGACAGAAAGGTACCGCATGAGGATTGTATCCGGGATGTTCATCAAGCGTCATCCGGCAGCTTTGCATCAGTGAAGGTTCTTTCAAGGCAATGGGAAACGGGAACAACGGCTGATAGCAACTCACCGCCAAGCGATAGGCATGGGCATGAAACAGCGCAGCTTCCTGTTCGCGCTTCGGCAAGTTTCCATCCGGTAAGGCGAAACACACCCATATCTTCACACTCCTTCCACTGGAACCGCAAAAAGCGGCAAACGTTTGAGGAAGCAGCATCGCCTGACGTTTCACCAGTTCAGCTTCCGCCAATCCAGCTAGCTTCTTCACTTCAAGCTGAACCAGCCCATTGTATTGTTTCATTCTTCGCCCTCCGTCTTTAGTGCGGGCATACTCCACGGCAGGATAGATACGTGGAAGTTTGTCAATATAGGCAAATGTGGAATCCGTACCTTCCAACTGAGGCATAACAGTTCGTAACCCAGTTACGTATCCACCTCTGGTTTCCGTTTTCATCTTCTCCATCAGCACATCGGTATCATAAATGGTCATCATCTCTCTGCCTGTATCTTTGTCATGTCTTATTGAAGTGATTTTCATATCATTATCTGTTATGAATTTTATTTATATAGTATAATTCCTTTAAGGAGTTACAAAGATACTGTTCCTAAAAGCGAAAGTCAAGTATTTGAGCATATTATTCTGCATTTATTTCAAAAAAGTTCAGCCCATCCATTTGACAGCAAAAGCTTCAATAATAATTGAGAAATAAACAGGGAATCACTTGACTTTTCCCCGCTTATTTTGTATCTTTGTAGTAAGTCCTATTGGGTGTTAACCTTGGTTAACAGGCTTGTCAACCTTGGCTAACAAGCCGATCAACCAACGTTGACAGACCTGTTAACCAAGGTTGACATCCAATCATACCTAAGAGTAAACGGGATGTTCCTTAGGAGGAAACAGAATAGTCCCTAATGTAAAACAAATTAATACCTTATAATTAAAACAAGCAACTATGGCAATCTTATTTGAATGGTACGAAAACCCGGTGGCTCCCAACCAGCCACAAGAAGAAACGAAACTTCATGCACGCATCACGCTGAATGGAAAAACAGGAACCGACAGGTTACGACGCAAAATCCAGGAACGTTGTTCACTGACGGAAACAGATGTGTCCGCCGTGCTCGACGCCCTGTCTCATGCAATGGGTGAAGAACTGGCAGAGGGCAGGCAGGTACATCTGGATGGTATCGGTTACTTCCACCCTACCCTGACCTGCACGGAAGAAATAAAAGAAGATACAAAACGGAAGAATACGAAAGTAAGGCTGAAAGGCATCAAATTCCGGGCGGATCAGGATCTGAGGAGTGAAATCGGAAATGTGAAACTGAAGAATATAAAACACAATGGACACTCCAACAAATTATCGGACGAAGAAATAGACCGCCGGCTGACCGTCTACTTCAGTCAGCACCACATGATGACAAGAAGTGATTTCCAAAGGGTATGCGGCATGATGAAATCGACTGCAATGGGGCATATCCGCCGTTTACGCGGGGAAGGAAAGCTAAAAAACATCGGATTACAGAACCAACCGATATATGCGCCAAATGTGGGGTATTATGGTATAACAGAAGAAGTTATGATGTAAAAATGTAAAAATCCGGCGTGAGAGTAAGCGGTTTACCCTCACGCCGGATTTTTACTCTCACCCACACTTAATACCCTAACTATCAATAAGATATTTTAGCAGTGAGGGTAGTGAGAGTAACCTGAACCAACTTTTTATTGAGCATCCTGAATCATTAAATTATTGTTAATTATCCTTTCATACATCGAACCATGTTTCAAAGATTATGTTGTTATAAATGCACAGCAACCTTAATTATGAATTTAAAATAATGAATTATGAAGAAGAAAATTAAATTTTTAAAGAAAGAATTGCTGTTATGTTAATGAACGGGATTCGAGAAAGAGTAGATTATATGATTAAACTAACTTTAAACTTAACAAAGATCAAAGCAAACAAGAAATCTGCAACCTAACCCTCCCGCTTTATTCCTGAAAAGAGCAAACAAATAAACTACTTCAGGGCATATTATATTTTATTGTATCAACTATTAATGCATTTCAATTATGAAAAAATCAATTATTTTATCAGCATTTGTTTTAGCAGCATTGACTGCAAATGCCCAAACTACCGTACAAGGCAGCAAATTCACAGACAATTGGTCTATAGAACTAAAAACCGGTATTATAACTCCTGTAAGCCACAGCGCTTTCTTCAAGAATGCTCGCCCGGCTTTGGGAATTGAGTTTACGAAGCAACTGACCCCCGTTTTCGGACTGGGAGTTCAAGGCATGGGATATATAAACACCTCGAACAGTAAGACAGCTTTTGATGCTTCAGACCTTAGCTTATTGGGTAAAGTCAACCTGATGAACCTGTTCGCAGGCTATACAGGTACTCCCCGGATATTTGAAGTAGAAGCCGTAGCCGGTGCAGGATGGCTGCACTACTATATGAATGGTTCCGGAGATATGAACTCCTGGTCCAGTCGTTTCGGAATGAATTTCAACTTCAACCTCGGAGAAGCTAAAGCTTGGACGATAGGAGTCAAACCGGCATTGGTATATGATATGCAAGGCGACTACAACCGTAGCCGATTCAATGTGAACAATGCCGCCTTTGAACTAACAGCAGGTGTAGCTTACCACTTTGGTGGTAGCAACGGAAGCCATCACTTTACCTTGGCTAAACTCTATGATCCAGCCGAGATAAGCGACCTGAACAATTCTATCAATAATCTTCGCTCACAAGTGAACGAGAAAAACGGTCAGATCAATGTCGACGCACAGAAGATCAGCGCATTGCAACAAGAAGTCAACAATTTACAGAACCGGGTAGTTCCTGTTGAAACAATAGTGGAAACCAGCCGTATTCCGGAATCCATCGTTACTTTCAGACAAGGTAAATCTACAGTCGATGCCTCTCAGTTGCCAAATGTGGAACGTGTAGCTTCTTACATGAAGAAACACGCAAACACAACAGTAGTGATTAAGGGATACGCTTCACCGGAAGGTAGTGCCGAAGTCAATGCAAGAATAGCTAAAGCTCGTGCCGAAGCCGTAAAGACAATCTTGGTCAATAAGTATAAAATCAACCCGTCACGTATTACTGCCGAAGGTCAGGGAGTGGGTGACATGTTCACAGAACCAGACTGGAACCGGGTTAGTATCTGTTCTATTATTGAAGATGCCAAATAAACAAAATTTAAAATGGCCTACCTGTACTTAAGCATAGGTAGGCCGTTTTTTTATTCCATTATTTAAAGTATCCTACAGGATGATTCAACATAGGAATCTGACTATCTTTCAGTTTCAATACTTTCTTCAACTGAATGGCATCCATCGAACCTCGCGGCACTGTAGCCAATTTGGCATTAGCACAGAATAAAGAGATATTCTGCGAAACGATACCAACATCTATAGCTCCAACCACCTGATTTTGTGGTTTCTGAGCATCGCCAAAGAGGGAAACATCACTGACCAGTACCAAAGATGCCGGAGCCGCTTTTACAAAAGTCTGACCACCTGCAACAGCATCGCGGTGATCTCCTTCAGAAACCAGATTTAACTGATGATTTTTCGCATCGTACACATAGCTCCCTTCGGGTAATATCACGTATACATCTACATCCTGCTTATTCAAAGCCGATGGAGCTGTCCGCTTTCCAGACTCCGGACGATTGATTCCGTTAGCAGCCCACAATAAATCCGACAAGTCAGCAAGGCTCAATGCTTTCGAAGCATATTCACGTGTAGACTGACGCTCAGACAATGCTTTCATTACCGTACCGGCACGATTCAAATTGGGCTTTGGTAACTTAACTACCTTATCAGCAGCAGAAGCAGCCACTGAAAGCACTAAACAAACTAACAATAGCTGTACTTTTCTCATAACTGTGGTATTTTAAAAGTTAAGAGGCAAATATACAAAAAAGGAATGAATTTTCATTTTTTAAGTATTATAGTATTCTCTTTTAGATAGGCTTTAAATTACTTACTAATAAAATCCTGTGGATGTTTCTTAACAAATTGTGACATCAATACAAAAAGACGGCCTCCATTATTCAACTCATAATATTCATTATCAAATTCTGTCAGAGGATTATCCTCATAACTTTTACTAAAATTTTCCGATGTACCGTCATCAAACTTTTCTAATTCTGGTTTTATTGTCTCGTAACAAGCATTAGCTCGTCTCATAAGACTGGAGAAGTCAATAGCTCCAATCAATTCCAAAGCCTTTTCAACTTCATACCGATCCTCACCCGACGGATTGAAATAGTATTGATTAAATCCTCCGTTACAAACTTCTCCATCCAATTCATAAATAAGAGAGAAAGCCTTTTGTGAATCGCTAAACCAAACTTCATCGCTAAGCAAGCTCCACATAATTTTAGTATATAGCTCATCTTCAGGAGTTGCATCTATCAACTCTTGAGTAATAGGCTCATAATCTTCAGAAATACCTTTACCAATATTTTTTTTTTTAAAACCAAGTAAATTCAAGAACCAAGTAAGCATAATAATATAATTTAAGATATAGTCAAAATTAACTCATTCAAATTCACTCTTTTCGGAAAAGACCGAAAGCATCAGGACAATGCTCCGCAAGATATAGACTTAGCGATTTCTTCCATATGTGTATCATCCGTTCCGCAACAGCCGCCAAATATCCTAAAATCATATTCTGATTTCAATTTCATCATACCTTCAGCCAAGTCGGCAGGAGAAGAAGATTGCAGATCAGCGGAACCGTCCAGTTCACTATAAGACAATGCGGAAGTGTTGGCCTGAATACCGATGAACCGTGTTCGGACAGTATCGGTTTGGTTGAAGTTGTGTGCAAGAGCTTCATAGACGATGCAGGGATGTACACAGTTTGTCATATAGCACGCCGGTTTGCGAGATACATTATCGTCAATAAACCGGATAGCATAGTCGATGGTATGCCCATCAATAAGTTTCCCGTCTTTTTGGATGGTAAAACTAATGATATAGGGGATTCCGGTATCGGACATGGCCCTCGCCATACCCGCTGCTTCAGTCAGCACAGGCATAATTCCTGCATACAGGAAATCTGCTTTCGCAAGTTTAAATAGTTGCGACTGCCAATGATGAAAGTCGTAAGCTTCCTCAATATTTAGAGCACCGACACCTGTATAAGCATCTCCTTTACACCCCATCAGACCGCCAATATACATTTCAATATTTGATGTTTCCTTTATCTTACGGAGGAACCTGACATTATCCTCAATAATAGCCTCATCATATCCGGCCTGAATAACTTGCTGCTTATTGGCTCGTCTGGTCGGAGTGGTAGCTAAAAACGGTAGATTGTATTTTCCAGCAATCCCCATGTAGCCCCGCCAAAGAGTTTCCAATGCCACCCGCCCCTGTTGACTATAAATCAAATCAGCCATAGCTACACTGCCATTGATGGTGAGGCCATACTCACGCTTCAATCGTTCTCCCAATGCCCCTTCCATCAGAACTGAAGAATGAGAGGCTATGCAAGTTTCAAAATCCATACAAGTCGGTTTTATATATTACTCGCAGGTATGTGATACCTGTTGCCGCAAAGTTACAGAATCCGTACTAACTTTAATGATTTGAGTTGATTAGTTTTGTGACAATCTATATTCGCTGGGAGATATCCCTACCAGTTTTCTAAACAGGTTGCTGAAATATTGTACGCTTGGATAGCCCAATTTTTCAGCAACCGAACTTACCGTATAACCTTTACCTAATAGCATCTCTTTAGCGACTTCCAGCCTTTTCAACTGGAAGTATTCATCCAGATTCTTCCCCGTTTCAAACTTCAATAAATCACTGAAATAACGGGAAGATAAATGAAGTATATCTGCGCAGTATTTTGTAGAGGGTAATACACCATTTTTCAATCGTCCGGACTGGATATAGTCATCCAACGCAATATCCATCTTGTTCAATATCGCCTTATTGACTTCATTCCGAGTGATAAACTGACGGTCATAGAAACGGGAACAATAATCCAACAGGAGTTCTATATATCTTGAAATCAAGGTCTTGCTATGACAGTCTATTGCATGTTGCAGTTCCTTCTCAATATTGTACATACATTCAATTGCTTTATCCTTTTCGCGCAAGGAAAGGTGCAACGCTTCATTCAGATGATAAGAAAAGAAAGAGTAATTCTTAATGTTCCGCCCCAATGAAGTGCTGCAAAGCAAGTCGGGATGAAAAGCCAACAACCAGCCCTTTCGGGGAAATGCCTTTCCTTCGTTGATATTGATGGATTGTCCCGGAGTCAGGAAAATCATTGTTGCATTGGAATAGTCGTAATACTTACGCCCGTAGATGAAATCTTCACATTCGCATTCCAACAGTAAGATGGTGTAGAAATCGAACTTGATAGTACGCTGCATCACATTAGCTTTAGATAAGTCAATGGCGCTCACTAACGGGTGTAAGGTCTTATTTCCCAAACAGCAATTGCACTGGTGTACAGTCTCTATGTTCAATATATCCTTTTTCAAAACTGTACATTTTGCAGTCTATATTCATTGGGCGTACAGCCGACACGTTTTTTGAACAGGCGGCTGAGATGTTGCGGATATTGAAATCCCAAGGTGTAAGCAATTTCACTGATTGTCTCGTCCGTTTCAACGATATGTTCTTTAGCCAGTTCGATCACTTTCATCTGAATATGCTCCTGAGGTGTCATACCAGTTTCTTTCTTAATCATGTCACCGAAATAATTGGGCGAGAGATAGATTTTATCCGCAAAGTATTTCACGGACGGCAAGCCATCCTGCACAGGAAGATTACTTCTGAAATATTCATCCAGAAGTTGCTCAAACTTGGTAAGAGAGTCTTTATTGGCGCCGCTCCGGGTGATGAACTGGCGTTCATAGAACCGCATACAGTAATTGAGCAGAAGCTCGATATTCATAGCAATCAATGCTTTACTATGCTTATCGATAGGATGCTCCAGCTCGATACTGATCTTTTTCAGGCAATCCATCACAGTTTCTTTTTCCTGATCGGACAGGTGCAAAGCCTCGCTTACTGAATAAGAGAAGAAAGTATAATCCTTTATTGTCTTTCCGAGGGAGGTTCCGCGAATCAGGTCAGGATGAAAGAGGACACCGTACACTTCTTGCTGCACTACATCATTCAGCATCTCTACTCCGGTAGTCTGACCGGGAGCAAAGCAAACGATGGTTCCTTCCTGATAGTCATAATGCTGGCGACCATACTTGATATCACAGTTCTTAGCTCCTTTCAGAAAGAGTGCATAAAAGCCATAAGTCATTTGGATATGATTGACTGATTTGGTTGCTTTGGTAAGATCCACCACACTCACCAGAGGATGCAGGGTTTCCAATCCGTAGAGACTGTTATAGTGATCTACATTATCTAATTTTATAACTCTATCCATATTCATAAGTATTTGAACTGCAACAAAGATAGAAATTATTTCAATTGAGAAATCAGGCATCTGTAATTGGGGTTATCATATCCGTAATTTATCTACAAAGGAAATGCTACGTTTCCCCGACCTTTGCAGTACAAAAAAAGAAATATATGAAGAATAAATTCAAACTCAATTCAAGTACCCTACTTGTATTCATCCTCACAACCGGTGTATTCGGAATAATCAATACCGAAATGGGTGTGATTGGAATTTTGCCCCTGATAGCCGGGAACTTTCAAGTAACTGTTCCGGAAGCAGGTTGGACGGTCAGCATATTTGCGCTGGTAGTAGCAATATCCGCTCCCATCACCCCCTTACTGTTTTCGGGTATCAACCGGAAAAAGGTGATGATACTGGCACTGGGATTATTTACATTAAGTAATATCATCTCCATGATGACCACTAATTTTACGGTGTTGCTGATATCCCGTGCACTTCCGGCATTCCTTCATCCGGTATATGTATCTATGGCTTTCACGGTAGCAGCAGCATCTCTCAGTAAGGAGAAGGCACCAAAGGCGGTAGCAAAAGTATTCATCGGCGTATCAGCAGGTATGGTGCTGGGGGTACCGGTGACGAGTTACATTGCAAGCGAAGTTTCGTATTCAATGGGCATGTTATTCTTCACCGTTGTAAATGCATTGGTACTGGTTGCAACCATCCTGTTTGTACCTTCTATGCCGGTCAAAGAGAAACTGTCCTACGGTACACAACTCGGTGTATTAAAAAAGAAAGTAGTCTGGTACTCCATTCTTGCTATCACGCTGATTAACGGAGCCTTATTCGGATTCTTCAGCTATATGTCTGATTACTTGAAGACAATCACCGGGGTTTCGTATACCGTAATCAGTACAATGCTACTGATTTATGGACTGGCCAATATAATAGGAAATGTAATAGCCGGAAAGCAACTGGCGGTCAATCCGGTACGTAGTATGATAATGATTCCTTTGGCACTACTGACTTTTTATATAGGAGTATTCGCTTTGGGGGAATGGCTGATGGTAATGGCAGTAATCATTCTGATCCTGGGAATTTTGGCGGGATACGGACAGAACACCATGCAATACATGATAACGCATGCCGCTCCCGAAGCACCGGATTTTGCCAACGGACTGTATTTATTGTCTGCCAATCTCGGTACTACAGTAGGTGCAGCCGTCTGCGGATTGTTTATCACCTTCTTCAATACGCGTTATTCCGTCATCGGCTCTTTGATATTTCTTGTTTTAAGCATTGTATTCGTCGTATTAAGAATACGTGCTACACAATCCGAAAGACAAATCAGAATGGAAATGGCTGCATAAGAAATAAGAAGTAGTTTTAACTTTATAATATAAAATGATTATGACTAAGAAAGTATTGATTTTATCATCCAGCCCTCGTCGTGGCGGAAACTCCGACACCCTTTGCGACGAATTTATGCGAGGAGCAATTGAAAGTGGTAACGAAGCAGAAAAGGTTTTCCTGCGTGACAAGACAATCCATTATTGCACAGGGTGCAGCACATGTAGCCTGCACGGAAAACCTTGCCCGCAGAAAGACGATGCGGCAGAGATTATAGAGAAGATGGTGGCAACCAATGTAATAGTTATGGCTACACCCGTTTATTTCTACACGATGAGTGCACAGATGAAAACGTTGATAGACCGTTGCTGTGGCCTCTATACGAAGATGAAGAATAAGGAATTTTATTTCATTGTCACCGCTGCCGAAGATGATCGGAAACTGATGGAACGTACCGTGGACACTTTCCAGGGATTTCTGAATTACCTGGAAAATCCAACCATCAAAGGAGTTGTGTATGGAACCGGAGTTTGGCATGTGGGTGAAATAAAAGATAAACCAGCCCTACGGGAAGCTTATGAAATGGGAAAAGAAATAGAATAATTTATAGGATTTAAAAAAGAAGAATAATGAGTCATTTTAGAATTTACATTCCTACCCGCACCCTGTTTGGTGCCGGTATGGTGAAGGAACTTCACAATCAGCAATTACCCGGAAAGAAAGCAATGATTGTTATTTCAAACGGTCGCTCTACCAAGGATAACGGATATCTGAATACAGTAGAAGCCGAACTCCAGCAAGCAGGTGTTGAAACTGCCGTATTTGACCGGGTAGAAGCCAATCCGTTAAAATCGACCGTAATGGCAGGAGCCGCTTTTGCCAAGGAAAACAATTGCGACTTTTTAGTTGCCTTGGGTGGTGGAAGCGTAATGGACGCCTCCAAAGCAATGGCATTCATGGCCACGAATCCCGGTGATGTATGGGATTACATCAGTGATGGAACCGGAAAAGGACAAACGATGGTAAACAAGCCCCTACCCCTGGTTTGCGTTACCACCACTGCTGGAACAGGTTCCGAAGCAGATCAATGGGGCGTTATCACCAATGATGAAACCAATGAGAAAATAGGCTTTGGCGGTTATGATGAACTCTTCCCGGTACTGTCTATTGTCGATCCGGAGTTGATGAAATCTGTTCCACCTAAGTTCACGGCCTATCAGGGATTTGATGCGTTGTTCCACTCTACAGAATGTTATATCTCTAAAACTGCCAGTCTGATGAGCGATATGTACGCATTGACCGCTATTGAAAATGTAGCTAAATATCTACCACGTGCAGTTGCTAACGGAGCTGATATGGAGGCTCGTGAAAGAGTCGCATTCGCCAATAATCTGTCCGGTGCGGTAATGACCTTTTGCAGCACTACTGCCGAACACTCTTTAGAACACGCAATGAGCGCTTATCATCAGGAGCTGCCACATGGTGCCGGATTGATTATGATCTCCAAAGCATTCTATGAATTCTTTATAGAGAAACATGCCTGTGATGAACGATTCATCAAAATGGCACAAGCAATGGGTATGCCGGATGCTGACAAACCGGAAGACTTTATCACCATGCTGGTAAAACTACAGGAAGCTTGTGGAGTGGCAAACCTGAAGATGAGTGATTATGGATTTACGCCCGATGAATTTGATACCCTTGCCACCAATGCCAAGGAAACAATGGGCAAATTATTCCTTGCCAACCCTTACGAATTGAAGCATGAGGATTGCGTGGAGATTTACCGCAAATCGTTTCATTAATTCATAAAGCCAGTTATTGTACGAGGCTGCATCCGGGTTAATTTCATGTTCTGAACGATAATGAGAAACATGAAATTATCTTCCGATGTAGCCTCTTTTGTACCCGATAAACAGAATCTGTAATCCGGGTTATTATGTCCGTAATCTGTCTACAAGGAGTATCCCATTTCCGCCGTATTTTTGCAATATAGAAAAAAGGTAATCAATCATTTAATAAACAACAAACAAAAAAACTTGAATAATGGAACTAATTAAAGACACTCATTACGAAGGTGAACGCCCTTTGTTCGCCACTCACAATCTTCATCTGGAAAACGTAACGATCCATACCGGCGAATCTGCCCTGAAAGAATGTAGTAATATCGAAGCTGTAAATTGCCGCTTTGAGGGAAAATATCCTTTCTGGCATAACGATGGTTTCGTTGTGAAAAACTGCCTGTTTACGGAAGGAGCACGTGCCGCCCTCTGGTATTCCAATAATCTGCAAATGACAGACACTTTGGTAGAAGCACCAAAGATGTTCCGTGAAATGGATGGTATCCGGCTGGAAAACGTACAATTGCCCTATGCACTGGAAACCCTCTGGTTTTGCCGGAATGCAGAGTTGAAGAATGTAAAAGTAGACAAAGGTGATTACCTGTTTGTACACGGCGAAAATATCAGGATTGATGACTTTAAGATGAATGGTAACTACTCTTTCCAATACTGCAAAAACGTAGAAATCCGTAATGCGGTAATCAATTCAAAGGATGCTTTCTGGAATACGGAAAACGTGACGGTTTACGACTCTGTATTGAATGGGGAATATTTAGGCTGGCATTCCAGAAATCTGCGTCTGGTGAACTGCAAGATTTCAGGTACACAGCCACTTTGCTATGCCCACGATCTGATTATGGAAAACTGCACGATGACAGAAGATGCAGACCTCGCTTTTGAATATAGTAGTGTGCAGGCCACTATCCATAGTCCGGTTCACAGTGTAAAAAATCCACGTACAGGAAGTATCACTGCCGAAAGTTTCGGAGCTATAATCCTGGATGAGAATATGAAAGCACCGGGCAACTGTGAATTGAAATTATGGGACGACCAAACCTGTTTTGACTGATTAGGTATGAAATACAATTTTGATGAAATCATTCCACGTCGGGGTACGAACTCTTATAAATGGGATTCTGCCAATGATGCCGACATATTGCCAATGTGGGTAGCCGATATGGATTTCCGTACAGCCCCAGCCGTGACAGAAGCGCTGAAAAAGCGAGTAGAACATGGTATCTTCGGTTATGTCCGCGTGCCTGACAGCTATTATCATGCGGTAATCCACTGGTTCGGCAGACGTCATTATTGGAAAATAGAGAGAGAATGGATAATCTATACAACTGGAGTAGTACCGGCTTTATCAGCAGTAATAAAATCCCTGACGAATCCTAGTGATAGAGTTCTGGTGCAAACTCCGGTGTATAATTGCTTCTTTTCTTCCATCCGTAATAATGGTTGCGAGATGATTTCCAATCCATTGATCTATGAGGATAGCACCTATCGGATTGATTTTGACGATCTGGAGAAGAAAGCGGCAGACCCAAAAGTAAAATTACTGTTATTGTGTAATCCGCATAATCCGACCGGAAGAGTCTGGAGCAAACAGGAATTAATACGTATTGGTGAGATTTGCCTCCGGAATGATGTATGGGTGGTATCAGATGAAATACATTGTGAGCTGGTCTTTCCGGGATATACTTATACACCTTTTGCATCTCTTTCAGAAGAGTTCCGGATGCACTCCGTCACTTGCACATCACCCAGCAAAGCTTTTAACCTGGCCGGACTTCAGATTGCAAACATCATTTCCGCTGATGCAGACATACGCAGAAAAATAGATAAAGCCATTAATATCAATGAGGTTTGTGATGTGAACCCATTCGGTGTGGAGGCATTGATAGCCGCCTATAATGAAGGGGAAGAATGGCTGGAAGAACTAAAAAGTTATCTGTTTGCCAATTATCAGTATCTGAGAAACTATTTCAATGAACATCTACCGGATTTCCCCGTACTTAAATTAGAAGGTACTTATCTGGTATGGGTAGACTGTTCAGTGTTGAATAAGTCATCGGAAGAAATCGTGACGGCTCTACTGGAAAAAGAAAAGGTCTGGGTCAATGAGGGCTGTATGTACGGAGAAGACGGAGACAATTTTATCCGTATCAATATTGCCTGTCCGCAGCAACAGTTGGCTAAAGGTTTGAAGAAGCTGAAACATGCCTTCGGATAACTTTCTTAATCAGTGCAAATTTATTCGGATTAAAACGGGAACGTTTTCTTCAATATTAGTAACTTCGCAAAAACATACTAAGAATTTGAAATATCATGGAATACAGAATATTAGGAAATACAGGACTATCCGTTAGTGTCATCGCACTGGGTTGTGAAGGTTTTATGGGAAAAACGGAAGAACAGGTACATTCGGAAATGGACTTCGCCATCAGTAAAGGAATCAACTTTATCGATATGTATACCTCAAATCCCGATCTGCGCAGTAATATCGGCAAGGCATTGACCGGACGCCGGCAACTGTTTATCATTCAGGGGCATTTATGTACTACTTGGGAAAATGATCAGTATCTGCGCACCCGTGATGTAGAAAAAACAATTGCTTCTTTTGAAGACCAGTTGACACGTCTTCATACGGATTACCTTGATATTGGTATGATTCACTATGTAGATAGCGAAGAAGATTTCCATGAAGTATTCAATGGTCCTATCATTCGGCTGGCCCTGCGTCTGAAAGAAGAAGGTAAAATTCGCCATATCGGACTAAGCAGCCACAACCCTACTGTGGCAAGGTTGGCTGTAGAAAGTGGATTGATTGAAGTACTGATGTTCTCCATCAATCCCTGTTACGATTTGCAACCGCCCAGCGAAAATGTAGATGATTTATGGGCTGACGAAAGTTATGCCCATTCCCTTGAAAATATAGATCCGGAACGTGAAAAGCTTTATGAACTCTGTGAGCAGAAAGGTATAGGTCTGGATGTAATGAAAGTCTATGGCGGCGGAGACTTACTGAGTGAAACGAACTCTCCCTTTGGCAAAGCTATGACACCGGTGCAGTGTATTGAGTATGCGCTAACCCGTCCGGCTGTTGCTTCCGTAATGGTCGGTTGCAAAAGTTGCGATGAGATGCAAGCTGCCATCAACTGGTGCAATGCTACTAAAGAAGAAAAAGATTACACCTCGGTTATGGCAGGTATGGAAAAGTTTAGCTGGCAGGGGCATTGCATGTATTGCGGACATTGCGCTCCTTGCTCGGTAGGAATTGATATAGCGAGTGTAAACAAGTACTATAACCTAACCATTGCCCAGAATGAAATACCCGAGACAGTACATGAACACTACAAGACGCTCTCGCATCATGCCTCGGAATGCATTCAGTGCGGACAATGTGAAACGAACTGTCCCTTTGGAGTAGGCATCATCGAACAGATGGAAAAGGCTGCGGAAAAGTTCGGATATTAGCAAAACGAACGTTGCTTTACTTTCCAAGCATAAAGCAACACCACGATAAACGAAAGCAACGGAATGATGAACGAGAAAGACATATTGGTCTGATCAGCCACATACCCCATCATGAGCGGTCCTACCGCTCCCCCGATGGGGGACATCATCAGATAAGAAGATGCACGCTTCGTATAGTTACCCAATCCCCTCAATGAGAGAGCGAAAATCGTGGGGAACATAATAGCTTCGAACGCATATCCCAAGAACAGGGCTATCAATGACAAAATGCCCAGATTAAGAACTACCAAAGACGTACTGACCACCGTTCCTATTGCACAAACGAACAGCACTTTTTCTGCCCGGATATACCGCATAATCCAGCTACCGGCAAAACGTCCGCACATAAACAGTCCCAAGCCACCGAACGAAAGTACTACAGATGCATCGCGGGCATTCATCCAGCCGTCATCCACCACATAATTGATAAAGAAACTGTTGATTGAGATTTCAGCTATCTCGTAACAAAACAGACTGATAATGCCAAAAATAAACAGCTTGTGCGACCAAAGCCCGCGTGCACCGTTTTCTCCGACTTCTTCTTCATCAGCTTCATGAACAATCTCCGGCAGGCGTATCTTATAGAATACCAGAGCAACTCCCAATACAATGATCCCCATCAGTGTGTAAGGCAATGATATATTGCTTTCGCCCCCTTCCGAGAATAATAACAATCCCCCGATAAGCGGACCGCAAATACATCCCAATCCATTGAACGACTGCGCCAGATTCAGGCGGCTGGCAGCCGTTTCCCGGTCGCCTAATTCCGTCATGTAAGGATTAGCCGCTGTTTCCAGAAAAACCAAGCCACAGGCTATGACAAACAGGGAGAACAGAAAAAAATTGAAAGACATCCAATATTCCCCGGGAATGAAAAGCAGGGAGCCTATGCCATAAAGCAACAGACCGAAAACCACTCCTTTCCGGTAACCGTATTTATTGATAAACAGTCCAGCAGGAATAGCCATCACGAAATAACCCAGGTAAAACATAACCTGTACCCATGCCGAATGGGCACGTGTAATAACCAGCACATCTTGAAAGTGTTTGTTCAGCACATCTAATATCGCATGTGCAAATCCCCATAAGAAGAATAGGGAAGTTACCAGAATAAAAGGAATCTTATACTCCTTCTTTACCAAATTTTGCATACAGAACTCTTTTATAAAGAAAGCCACTCAAGGCTTTCAGCGCGCAAAGATAGCCAAGAAATTTCATAATACGGCAGTTTCCCTTAACTTTGTGCCCCAAATTCAAAATTATATAATGGAACACAGAAAACTGACAAGATATCTGATATCGCTGATAATGATCCTGATAATGGTAGGTTTAGCCGAATGGACCGATGAAAAGGAGATTCTGTTTCCGGAAATGACAGCACTGATCATCGGCCTGTTAATTATCGATAAGCGGGTATGGAATGTAAAACGTTGGCAAATCATCCTACTTATGACTCTTGGAGCAGCAGTCGGTATCTGCATTGTTCGTTATTCACCCCTGCCCTATGTGGTCAATCTATGCGCCGCATTTGCTTTTGCAGGTGCTTCCCTTTTAATCAGTCGCGCTACACTAATTCCTTTGATATCAGCTTGCGTATTGCCCGTTTTGCTTCATACGGAAAGTATCGTTTATCCGATAGCAGTCTTTTCAATGTCAGTGTCAGTAGTGCTTGTACAAATCATCCTACCCCCACTCATGGTGACCTTTGTAGAAATGGTAAACTCCAAAGCAGGATTCAAAAATCGCCCTACACAAGTATTTCTCTTTCTGACTACCGTAGCCACTCTGGGTACTGTACTTCAAATTGTCGGTCACCACCATCTTCATCTACCGGAAAGTATCGTTACTTTAACCATTGCAGCTATCCTGTTCCTCATCTTCGAGTGGACAGGGAAATACTTTGCCCCTTCCGGAGCATTGGCATTCATTCCTATGCTATTACCCCAAGAGGGGCTGGCTTGGTTACCTTTGGAGGCTTCTATCGGAGTCGCCCTATTCATAACCATCGCCATGGTTGTCTTTCAAAAATGCTATAAATGGAATCGGGCACAACTCATCTTCTGTGCTACCCCAACCCTATTACGTGAATATATGAACCGTAAAAAACGAGAAAAACAAATCGAATAAATTAAGAACAAGATGAATACATACATGGAAACCCCACGCCTGATCCTACGTGATTGGAAAGAAGAAGACATCCCCGTCTTTGCCGGATTAAATAGCAACGATCAGGTCATGAAATTCTTTCTCAAACAGCTATCTTATCAGGAAACATTCGACTTCTATAATCGCATCCGGAAGGAATTCGCATCCAGAGGATACGGGTTGTATGCAGTAGAAAAGAAAGAAAACCATGCGTTTATAGGTTATGTAGGGTTGCATGATATTACGTTCGACGTAGATTTTGCCCCGGCCGTAGAGATAGGTTGGCGCCTGATTCCCGAAGTATGGAATCAGGGATATGCTACCGAAGCGGCTTCAGCCTGTCTGGAATATGCAAAAAAGACATTGGGACTGAAAGAATTATATTCTTTCACCTCACTCCCAAACAAACGTTCGGAACGCGTGATGCAAAAAATAGGTATGGTAAAAAGCAAAGAGTTTGATCATCCATTGGTCAGTCCCGACCATCCTTTATGCAGACATGTACTGTATAAGATCTCCTTGATAAATAGATAGTCAATATACCGTCCACGAGTACCTGTAAGGCACATTAAAAAGGGCTACACCTTTTATCCCGGATGGCTACACCCTTTACCCCAAAAGGTGTAGCCATCCGGGGGAAAGGGTGTAGCCCTGAAAAAGAAAGGATTTTCACCTTTAAAGAAAAGTGCAATATACCATAGCCTTTCTAAATGCTAATAAAAAACAATTATTACTTTTTTATTAACAAATTACGAATTAAAAGTTGCCATTCCCAACTATTGTATTACCTTTGTCGCGGTTTGAGTTACGAATCGTTATCGTATAGTTCTCCTTTTTATATTTTATTAAGCAGACCTCTCCTTTAATTATCCCCCTCACTCTTACTTAATATTTATTTAATTAAAATTTCAAATGAACATTTACATTTCAGGTTTAAGCTATGGCATAAATGATGCTGACTTGAACGAATTATTCTCAGCGTATGGAGAGACCTCTTCAGCTAAAGTTATTATGGACAGAGAATCGGGAAGATCCAGAGGATTTGGTTTCGTCGAAATGACAAGCGATACAGATGGACAAAAGGCAATTAATGAACTTAACGGAGCAGAATACGATCAGAAAACTATTTCAGTAAGCGTTGCACGTCCTCGTGAAGAAAGACCTCGTAACAACGGTTATAATTCCAGACGTTATTAATGTCTACCCTACAACAAGAACAGGAGATTAGATCTTCTGTTCTTGCTTTCTTCAACTAAAACAGCAATACAAAGAAAAGAACATCGCTAAACGAATAGAATACCCGGAAGTATATTTATCCGCTTACAGTCTTATTACAATATCAGTTTTATGAAGCCATTTTTTATTGGAAATATAGAGATAAAAACACCTATCATACAAGGTGGAATGGGAGTCGGAATTTCATTGTCCGGCCTGGCATCAGCCGTAGCCAACGAAGGCGGCATTGGTGTTATTTCATGTGCAGGTTTAGGCCTGCTATACCCTAAAGGCAAAGGCGACTATACCGAAAAGTGCATTTGCGGACTCAAAGAGGAAATCAGAAAAGCCCGCAAAAAAACAAAAGGAATCATCGGAGTGAATATCATGGTGGCCCTTTCCAATTATGCAGAGATGGTACGCACTGCCATAAGCGAAAAAATCGACGTAGTCTTTGCCGGTGCAGGACTTCCGCTCGACCTCCCCCTATACCTGACACCGGAAAGCAAAACGAAGTTGGTGCCCATTGTATCTTCTTCAAGAGCGGCCAAGATTATATGTGACAAATGGCAGAAAAACTTTGATTATTTACCCGATGCCATAGTAGTAGAAGGCCCTAAAGCCGGAGGACATTTGGGCTTTAAGAAAGAACAGATACAAGATGAGAAATACGCTTTGGAATCCTTGATACCCGAAGTTGTAGCAATTGCAATGAACTATAAGGAAAGAAAAGATATTCCTGTAATTGCCGCAGGTGGAATCTCTACAGGCGAAGATATTGCACGATTCATGCAATTGGGAGCTTCAGCCGTACAAATGGGAAGCATTTTTGTGACAACCCAAGAGTGCGATGCTTCACAAACCTTCAAAGAGGTTTATATCCACTCTAAGCCCGAAGACGTTCTCATTATCGAAAGTCCCGTAGGAATGCCCGGACGAGCCATTGATGGGGAATTTATCCGTAATGTAGAGAAAGGACAGGAAAAGCCCAAATGTTGCTCATTCCATTGCATCAAGACGTGTGACTATCAGAAGAGTCCTTACTGCATCATCAAAGCACTGTATAATGCGGCCAAAGGAAATATGAAAAGAGGATATGCATTTGCAGGTAGTAATGCTTTTCTCTCTGAAAAAATACGCAGCGTAAAAGAAGTGATAACTACATTGAACAATGAGTTTCTTTTAGCAACCTGCCAATTAGCCCCAGCGAAAATGAAAACTTAAAAACAATTCAATATGATGAAAAAGAGTATTGTCCGACCAGAGACCAGTCAGTTAGCAGAAAACGCTCTTAAAGAGCATAAGAAAAAAGTTGGAGAAGTTATTCTTGTAGCAATTACTCCACGAACAACAATTGAACTTCCGGCCAATCTATCTCAAGCTGAAATAGCCGAACGTGTAGAACTCTATAAAAAACTGCATAGTTCCAAAATATAATTCAGTTGATTTTTCATCGATTGACAAAATATAAAAGCCCTGAAGTGCGAAACTTCAGAGCTTTTTAAATCATTCTCCTATTAACAGTTTACTTATTGCAGCATTATTCATAGCCCATTCATAGGTGTAAGCCTCATAGGCTTCAAGAGTATCCATCATCCGGTATCACTGGTACGTTTCATGAAAAGTAAATTTCGTTCGGGTAGTCAGTTGTACACTGAGGATATCTAAAGGGAGTGTAGTATCCGGATATCCCTATCCCCCTACTCCCGTCACTGTCTTCAGCAAATAACCTATCAGAAAACTGATTCCGGCCACGGAGAAGCTCAACACTGCCATCTCTGTGAAACGTCGTTTAAAGCTTTCATTACGGGCAATGGCATAATAATAGTTGAAAAAAGCAATAATCAGCAACGCCATCACCAGCATGATGCATAAAGCCAGAACAGGACTTGACAATAAGATAAACGGACCTACCAAAGCCACTACGGTTATGATATAAGCTATCCCCGTATAAATAGCTGCCTTAACCGGACGCTTATTATGAGTCTTTTCTGATTTAGTGGAAAGGTATTCGGAAGAAGCCATAGAAAGTGCCGCTGCAATCCCTGTAATGCTGCCGGTCAGCGCAATCAGTTTCGTATCATTCAGCGCCAGCGTGAAACCTGCCAATGCTCCGGTAAACTCCACCAAGGCATCATTCAGCCCTAGGACCACCGAACCCATATATTGCAAGCGCTCCTCATCTATCATTTCAATAAGCTTTTCTTCATGGTGCTGCTCATCCCGCGCCATCTCGGCAAAGTGTTCCATACTCGGGTATTGGGAATATACCCCACTCGTTTCTTTCTCTCCCAGTTCCAGACGACGAACGGCAAACGTAACACCCAGTAGACGCACTAACCATACATAAAAGCAGATTTCAAAACGATTAGGACTGACATCCTGATGAGTATAGCCTCGCAGTGTGGCGTAATGCCTACGTTCATCCTCTGCAATACGTTGCAATATCTCCCGGTTATGGGGATTCTTTTCCTTTGCCGCTAACTTCTGGTATATAATACTCGATGTTATTTCCTCTTTCTGAAAGCCAATCATCCTTTTTATCAATTCTTGTTCAGTCTCTTTCTCCATGCTCTTTATTTTAAGGATACACTAAATTATAAGTTATTTATCAGGTACAACAATCCAAGCAATAATTGTTTCCGGTCAGAATGATTTTTTAATAAAATATAGAAAGCTGATCGGTACGCAGACTCTTCATTTCCCGTTCTTTAATCACCACATCCTTATCTACTTCTCCGATTAGCATCGGAGAATCCTTATCGTGTTTACTCCGGTTAAATTTTGCCGTATTATAATTATCTTTAATAGCATAGCAATAAATGCAGCCATTAAGGCAACTTTCATAAGTGCCGATGTCAATACTTTCCACACAACGGCAAATGTCCCGCTGATTCTTGTCTTTACGGGCAGTAATAGGATATCCGATAATTCGTTCAATCAACCTATTGTCAACGCACACTCCACCCGAAATACCCAAATGAGATAAGTCGACCTTTGTTGTACAAGTATCTAACTCCATAGAACATTCATCCGCAACCTTCTTAAATGAAATGACCATTGAATCGATATCTTCCTTTATCAACGGCTTGATATGAAACTCACGGAGAGAGGCACGCACATGCGGATAATGATCAATAAAACCCAGCATACACTTTTCAGTATAATCATGCAAAGCAAATGCCATTTCAGCAAATTTGTCTTGATGAAAAGCAACTGTGTATTGTTCATTCGTAAGAATAGGATCATATCGCCACACCACTTTCTCCCTTCCTATCTTATCAGAAAGGCGTTTGAATGTATCTATACGCTTTTGAAGTGGTGGCAGTTTACTTTCAAGTTCCGTTCCGTACGGATTCAGTGTAAACTGGAAATAGTATTTATAGTCCTGCAATCTGTCCAGTTTATCAATCATCGGTGCAGGATTCTTCGTCCAAAAGACAACGCAATCAATAACAGCAGGGTCCAGGTTGACCCTGCTGATCATATTAGGATTATACGGATTAGGTACCAGAACATACCTTTCTTTTATCCGGTTGAGAAACCACTCCGAATAAAAAGCAGGTATATCCGTCCTGCGACTGGCACTGATGATCATCTTCCTACCTCGCTATTCGTCGGAAGATGGAACCACGTAATCTTCTTTAATGAATTCGTCATATACCCTCTTGGGGTGGTCAAAATGAGCCACACCTGTACGATCTTCATTAAAGTTCTCGCGTCGGAATTTTTTCAGTTTCAAATTGTCTTCAGCATACTCTCTGAGTTTCCTCTTTTCACTTCCGTACAAAGAGCTATCCAACACCTCGGACTCCAACAAACCTTCCCTGGGAGTGATGGTAGGCAATAGATTTTGTTCCAGCAGTCCGCGATAAGCACCATTGTACTCACACCAAACATTATCGCCCAAAACAAACAAGCGATACGTGTAGTTTGACCATGCCGTTTTGATGGTAATCTCGCGGGCATAGATTTCTACTGTTGCCTCCGAATTGTAATTCGGATCACGAATGACAACCAACTTTCTGCCTGAAATATCCTCTTTTACTAAAGTTGTCCATCTCTCACAATTCAGGATCTCTTCGATAATTTCAGGTAGTTTTTCTCTAATCTCAAAATGTATTCTCATATTCTTTGCCTGTGGGTCAGGACTTTTTTACTACCCCCCAATTTGATATATGCCCCTAAAGATAACGAGAATTTGCCAGAAAAACAATAAAAAATCCGTTATCTATTCGCCATGTGATAGATATTTTCCATATCATCGCGATGTAAAACCTTCAATTTTCCGGTTGTTGTACTACCACCGGAACTGCATTTATCTGCCATGAGTTTGATTTCTTCGTCAGTGGCCTGCCGTCCTATCAGCTCGCAAATACTAACCGGCATTCCAATTGCGCGATAGAAATCTTCCATGGCTTCAATACCTGCCAAAGCAGTATGTCCGGGTGATTTAAAATCATTTGTTACACCCATCACATTCACGGCAAACTGAGCGAAACGGGTTACATTTTCTTTGTAAACATACCGTGCCCAGCTTCCCCAAAGAGCTGCCAGACCTGCACCATGTGCTACATCGAATAGTGCACTCAGTTCATGTTCAAGCTGGTGTGTTGCCCAGTCACCGGTTGTTCCACATCCCGTCAAATCATTGTGTGCCAAGCTACCTGCCCACATAATTTGGGCACGATGTACATAATTCTCCGGTTCTTTCAGTACTTCAAAAACGCTATCTTTTACCGTACGGAGAATACTTTCAGCAATGGCATCAGTCACCGTCATATCGTCATCATGAGAGAAATAACGTTCCATGGTATGCATCATAATGTCCGTTACACCGCAAGCTGTCTGATAGTTGGGCAATGTATAAGTCCGTTCCGGATTCATCACAGCAAATTTGCAACGGCACAGATTATTGGAATAACCTTTTTTCAAATCACCGTCCTCATTGGTTATCACGGTACTGTTACTCATTTCACTCCCCGCAGCAGGAATTGTCAGTACGGTAGCAACCGGCAGACAAGCTTCCGCATGGGCTCGTCCCATATAAAAATCCCAGACTTCACCCTCATAAGGTACACCGAAAGCAATCGCCTTCGCAGAATCAATCACACTACCGCCACCTACGGCAAGAATGAAATCAACCTTTTCTTTCCGACACAGTTCAATACCCTCGTGTACTTTCGACAAACGTGGATTAGGAACCACCCCGCCCAGTTTTACGTAAGCAATGCCTTCCGCCTCCAATGCCCGGCATATTTTATCCAGCAAACCGGAACGCTCCGCACTCTGTCCGCCATAATGTACTAAGACTTTAGTGCCGCTATATTGCTTCACCAATTTCCCTGTTTTATCTTCCGATAATGCTCCAAACACAACCTGTGTGGGTGCATAGTAAATAAAGTCTTTCATCGTCAATTTCGTTTTTTTATTCTGATACAAAGATAAGCATATTGAGGGTAGAAAGGTTCATAGAAACTATAACTTTTCATTATCTTTGCACCGTAATTACCGACTAACTAATCCGATAATAAATATTATGGCATTTACCAACAACATTATGATTGTCCGCCACAGATTGCTGACAGAGCTGGTAAAACTGTGGAGGGATAACGAACTTGTAGAGAAAATAGACCGTCTTCCCATTGAATTGAGTCCGAGAAGGTCAAAACATGCAGGACGCTGCTGCGTACATAAAGAACGCGCCGTGTGGAAATACAAATCACTGCCGTTGCTGGGACTGGATATGGAAGATGAAAAAGATGAATTAACCCCATTATCAGAGTATGCAGTACATGCACTGGACCGTGCAGAAAACGGAACGCCGAAAGATAACATCATGTGTGTGATTGACGAAGCATGTTCCGCCTGCGTACAAATCAATTACGAAATCACCAACCTTTGCCGCGGATGTACCGCCCGTAGCTGCCAGACCAACTGTCCGAAGAAAGCTGTCCATGTAAAGGAAAGCGGACAGGCATGGATAGACCATGATGAATGCATCAGTTGTGGTATTTGCCACAAGAGCTGTCCCTATCATGCTATCGTCTATATCCCAGTACCTTGCGAAGAGGCTTGTCCGGTGAAAGCTATCAGCAAGGATAAGAAAGGTATCGAACACATCGACGAAAGCAAATGTATCTATTGCGGAAAGTGTCTCAACGCTTGTCCGTTCGGAGCAATTTTCGAAGTGTCACAGGTATTCGATATCCTGCACAAGATACGCAAAGGAGAAAAAATAGTGGCCATTGTGGCACCGTCTATCCTGGGACAATTCAAGACTACTATTGAGCAGGTATATGGCGCACTCAAAGCTGTAGGATTCACTGATGTCATCGAAGTGGCTCAGGGAGCTATGGATACGGTCAGCAACGAAGCACATGAATTGATAGAGAAGTTGGAAGAAGGACAGAAGTTTATGACTACTTCCTGCTGTCCTTCCTACATAGAACTCGTAAATAAACATATTCCGGGCATGAAGCCCTATGTTTCAAGTACAGGTTCACCCATGTATTATGCCGCACGAATTGCTAAGGAGAAATATCCGGATGCCAAAGTCGTTTTCATCGGCCCGTGTGTAGCCAAACGTAAAGAGGCCCAGCGTGATGAAGCTGTAGATTTTGTTATGACTTTCGAAGAAGTGGCGTCTGTATTGGACGGACTGGATATTCAGTTAGAGCAATCGCAACCTTATACCATGTCGTTCGCATCCGTGCGCGAGGCACATGGATTTGCCCAGGCTGGTGGCGTAATGGGAGCAGTAAAAGCCTATCTGAAAGAAGAAGCTGACAAAATCAATGCCATCCAAGTAGCTAATCTGGATAAGAAAACCATCGGTTCATTGCGGGCGTATGCCAAATCAGGCAAAGCACCGGGGCAATTTATAGAAGTGATGGCATGTGAAGGTGGCTGTATCACCGGACCTTGTACGCACAATGAGATTGCCGCAGGTAAACGTCAGTTTGTACAAGAATTAGCTAAACAGGAAAAGACGTATTAAAATTGATGAATAGGTACGTGGACAACGCGGACTAAACGGACGAACACGGATTTAAAAGGCTACGCTTATTGATAACTAAATCCGCGTTATCGTGCGTCATCTGCGGACGAAAAATAAAAATCCGCGCTCGTCCGTTTAGTCCGTGTCGTCCGGGTATCCATTAATAAAACAACATGAAGAATCTGATTGACCGATTGCATAGTGAACGAAGTCTAAGTGCTGAAGAATATAAAGCACTACTCCTTTGCCAAGACGCTGATACTTTAAAGTATCTGCAGGAGCAGGCACGGGAGGTGTCACTTGAGCAGTTTGGCAATCGGGTATTTATTCGTGGGCTGATTGAGATTACCAACCATTGCCGTAACAATTGCTATTATTGCGGTATACGGAAAGGAAATCAATCTGTTCTCCGTTATGAGTTGACACGGGAAGATATTCTGGAATGTTGTCGTGAAGGGTATACCCTCGGTTTCCGGACTTTCGTCTTGCAAGGTGGTGAAACATCCTCCGTAAAAGATGATTTTATCCTTGAAACTGTTACTGCTATACATCGTGAGTTTCCGGATTGCGCCATCACACTATCATTAGGCGAAAAGTCCCGTGAGACTTACGAGCATTTCTTCCGGGCGGGTGCCAATCGATATTTGCTTCGCCACGAAACGCATAATGAAGAGCATTACCATCATCTGCACCCCGATAAGATGTCTATCAGACAACGCCTGCAATGTTTGGCATGGCTGAAAGAAATAGGATATCAGACAGGAACAGGTATTATGGTAGGTAGCCCGGGACAAAACACCGATCATCTGGTGGAAGACCTCCTTTTTATAGAGCAATTTCATCCTGAAATGATAGGAATCGGTCCTTTTATTCCGCACCACGATACCCCGTTTGCAGCATGCCCGCCGGGAAGCATGGAGATGACTCTGAAACTTCTTTCCATCTTCCGGTTAATGCATCCGAAGGTGTTATTACCCTCTACCACAGCATTAGCAACGCTCGCACCGGATGGACGAGAACGCGGAATACTGGCAGGAGCCAACGTAGTAATGCCGAACCTTTCGCCCCCGGAACAACGGAACAAATACTCACTTTATGATAACAAAGCCTCTTTGGGAGCCGAAGCAGCAGAAGGCTTACAACAATTAGAAGAAAAACTGACGGTTATCGGATACTGGATATCGAAAGAAAGAGGAGACTACTAATCACTCACCCCTAATCACTAAAAAACGTGTATAATGTAAGTTCAAAACAGGCAGAAGAGTTCATCGATCACCCGGAGATACTGGATACGCTGGACTATGCCCGTACCAATAAAGACAACCGTGCCCTCATTGAGAGTCTGCTCGAAAAGGCAGCCTCATGCAAAGGTTTGTCCCATCGTGAAGCCGCTCTACTGTTAGAATGCGGCCAGCCCGACCTGACGGAACGCATCTTCCATCTGGCACGGGAAATTAAGCAAAAACTATATGGCAACCGCATCGTAATGTTCGCCCCGTTATACCTTTCCAATTATTGTGTGAACGGATGCGTTTACTGCCCCTATCATGCAAAGAACCGCACTATCGCCCGCAAGAAATTATCACAAGAAGAAATACGCCGGGAAGTGATTGCCTTGCAGGATATGGGACACAAACGTCTGGCACTGGAAGCCGGCGAAGACCCACTACGTAACCCCATCGATTATATTCTGGAATCTATTCAGACCATCTATGGTATTCATCATAAGAATGGTGCTATCCGGCGGGTAAACGTGAATATTGCCGCTACAACGGTAGAGAACTATCGTCGACTGAGAGATGCAGGTATCGGTACTTACATTCTTTTCCAGGAAACCTATCACAAGGGGAATTACGAGACCCTGCACCCCACAGGTCCTAAAAGCAAGTATTCCTATCACACCGAAGCTATGGACCGTGCCATGGAAGGTGGTATCGACGATGTAGGTATAGGTGTATTATTCGGGTTGAATACCTATCGATACGATTTCGTAGGATTATTGATGCATGCCGAACATCTGGAAGCTGCATTCGGTGTCGGACCGCATACGATCAGTGTACCCCGTATCTGTCCAGCGGATGATATTGAAACAAAAGATTTCCCCAATGCCATTTCTGATGAAATGTTCTGCCGCCTCGTTGCGGTAATCCGCATTGCAGTGCCTTACACCGGAATGATCATTTCCACCCGTGAATCGGAAGCTGTACGACGTAAGGTATTGGAATTAGGTATTTCACAAATCAGTGGCGGTTCACGTACCAGCGTAGGCGGATATGCCGTACCAGAAACGAAAGAAGAGAACTCGGCCCAATTCGATATCAGCGACCGCCGCACACTGGATGAAGTAGTAAACTGGCTGCTCGATCTGGGACATATCCCCAGTTTCTGTACGGCTTGTTATCGTGAAGGTCGGACGGGTGACCGTTTCATGTCTCTTGTCAAGCGGGGACAGATAGCAAATTGCTGTCAGCCCAATGCCTTGATGACTCTGAAAGAATATCTGGAAGATTACGCTTCACCCGAAACCCGGGAGAAAGGTATCCGCCTCATTCATGAAGAGATGGAACGCATCCCGAATCCGAAAATCCGGGAAATAGCTCTGCGAAACCTGCATGAGATAGAGGAAGGGAAAAGAGATTTCAGATTTTAAAAAGAAAATGATAATTTATTAACCCCTTAATATTGAGACTAATGAATCAGACTCCTAATGCCAACCGCCTGCACATCGCCCTCTTCGGACGGCGAAACAGTGGAAAATCCAGCCTTGTCAATGCCTTGACAGGGCAAGATACCGTTATAGTCTCCCCCACTCCCGGCACTACTACTGATCCTGTGACAAAAGCAATGGAAATTCATCCACTCGGTCCGTGTCTGCTTATTGACACTCCGGGCTTCGATGACGAAGGCGAGCTGGGAGAAATGCGCGTAGAATGCACCTTGAAAATAATCGGAAAAACCGATATCGCCCTGTTGCTTTGTGAAACCGGAGACGCACAGGAACAGGAATGGCTTCAACGATTGAAGGAACGAGGCATCCCTGTCATATTGCTTCTGAACAAAGCTGACGCACGCCCCAATACGACAGAGCTGGCAGAACAGATAAAAGCAAGTTGCGGACAGCCTCCCATCATCATCAGTGCCAAAGACGGCACAGGTATCGAAGCCATCCACCGCGCCATTCTGGAAAAGTTACCTGCCGATTTCGGAGAACAAACCATCACCGGGAACCTCGTAGCAGAAGGTGATGTAGTAGTGTTAGTCATGCCCCAGGACCTTCAGGCACCTAAAGGACGACTTATCCTTCCCCAAGTACAGACAATCCGCGAACTTCTGGACAAGAAATGCCTGATCATGAGTTGTACCACAGATAAGTTGAAAGACACATTGTGCGCACTTGCTAATCCCCCCAAATTAATTATCACAGATTCGCAAGTATTCCACACCGTATACGAACAAAAACCGGCTGAAAGCCGGCTCACTTCTTTCTCCGTGCTCTTTGCCGGATACAAGGGAGATTTACACTATTGTGTAGAAAGTGCATTCGCCATCGACCGACTAACGGAACAATCCCGCGTATTGATAGCCGAGGCCTGTACCCATGCTCCACTGACAGAAGATATAGGCAGAGTAAAAATCCCCCACCTGCTGCGTAAGCGAACAGGTGAAGGATTGCAGATAGATATTGTCTCCGGAAATGATTTTCCAGAAGATTTATCCCCATACAATTTGATTATCCACTGTGGCGCCTGTATGTTCAATAGAAAGTATGTACTGAGTCGCATTGAACAGGCACGGATGCAAAAAGTTCCCATGACAAATTATGGGGTAGCAATTGCCTACATCAGTGGAATACTAGACAAAATAGAAAAATAATGAGCCACTCTACTCCAGTTCCTCCAGCACTTTCTTCACATCCACCGCCTGAAGCCTCCCGTACACCTTCTCTCCAATCATCACTACGGGCGCCAGTCCACACGCTCCTACGCAACGCAGACAATCGAGTGAAAACTTCCCGTCCGGTGTCGTTTCTCCGACTTCGATGCCCAGCACACGCTTGAATTCCTCAAGCAATTTCTCCGAACCACGTACGTAGCACGCCGTTCCCATACACACCGAAATAGGATGTTTACCTTTAGGAGTCATCGTAAAGAAAGTATAGAATGTTACCACACCATACACACGCGACACCGGAACATTCAGCTTTGCAGCAATCAGGCGCTGCATCTCTTCCGGCAGATAGCCGTGCAGATGCTGCGCTTCATGAAGTATATTGATAAGTTCGCCCGGCTGGTTGCCATGCTTGTCACAAATAGCACGCACTTGTTCGGCAACGTCACAGGCTAATTTGATATCTGACATAGTTTCTCCGTTTTAATAAGTTAATCAATCGCCTTATTGAAATAATGCGTATGCAGCAACCGTTCTGCAGTCTCACTCAGCGGTTTGCCCAGATATTCCTCGTACAACGTCTTGATGTACGGATTCTCATGCGACTTGCGCAAAGGCTTCTGTGCATCTTCCCGATACAGTGCATTGGCACGTGCATACAGCACTTCCGAGTTGCCATGATGCAACGGTTGTCCGCCACCACCGATACAGCCACCCGGACATGCCATAATCTCAATCACATGATACTCATTCCGCCCATGGCGAATATCTTCCAACAATTGACGCGCATTACCCAGACCATGAGCAATACCCACCTTCAGTTCAAAACCATCCAGATCAATCGTCGCACGGCGCACACCGGCCAGACCACGCACCTGTTCGAAGTTCACATTCTCCAATGTCCGCCCGGTATAAATCTCATAAACCGAACGCAATGCCGCTTCCATCACACCACCGGTCGTTCCGAAGATGACACCGGCACCTGTTGAAGCTCCCATCGGATGATCAAACTCCTTATCCGTCAGTAGTGTAAAACCGACGTTAGCTCGTCTGATAAGTCGTGCCAACTCACGAGTGGAAATAGAATAATCCACATCCGGACTGCCATCTGTCTTAAATTCATTACGGTCGCACTCATACTTCTTCGCCAGACAAGGCATAATAGATACCACTACCAGCTTTTCACGCGGAATGCCCATCTTCTCCGCCCAGAATGTCTTGGCAATGCTACCAAACATCTGCTGCGGCGAGCGTGCCGTAGAAGGAATATCAAGCATATCGGGAAAATGATGTTCAAAGAAATTCACCCATGCCGGACAACAGGAAGTCAGGATAGGCAGACGAACAGATTTATCCCCATTCATATAACGCGTCAGGCGATTCAATATCTCGGCACCTTCTTCCATGATGGTAAGGTCGGCGGCAAAGTCTGTATCAAATACATAATCGAAACCCAATTCGCGAAGAGCGTACACCATCTTTCCCGTTACCAATGTCCCTGCAGGCAGCCCGAATTCTTCTCCCAGAGCCGCACGAACGGCCGGAGCTGTCTGTACAATGACTACCTTATCCGGATTTTCCAAATCCAGCAACAGGCGGTTGGTATGATCGCGTTCTGTCAATGCCCCTACCGGACAAACAGCTACACATTGTCCGCAATAAGTACATTCACTGTCACTCATCATCTTATCGAAAGCCGGAGCAATCGTAGTATTGAAACCACGGCGAATAGCTCCCAAGGCACCTACTGTCTGTACTTCATTGCATACACTCTCGCAACGGCGGCAGAATATACACTTATCCATATTCCGCACAATGGACGAAGTTACTTCACGCTTACGAGGCGAAAGCTCCCCACCATTATAAGGCATCCGCCGGATATTGAAACGCAGCGCCAAAGTCTGCAACTCACAGTTGCCGCACTTCGGACAGGTAAGGCAATCATTCGGATGATCCGAAAGTATCAGTTCAGCTACTACCTTGCGGGCATTCATCACGCGCAGGGTACTGGTGCGCACCACCATTCCTTCTGTACAACGGGTAGCACAGGCGGGAGCCAGATTACGACGTCCTTCCACCTCCACGACACAGATACGGCACGAAGCCGGATTATTCTTAACGCAAGTACCCTTCAAATCAATATGACAAAGGGTAGGTATATCTATACCGATTTTCCGTGCGGCTTCCAATATAGTCGAGCCTTCGGGCACGGTAATATAATGGCGGTCTATTTGCAGGGTTATTTGTTTTTCTTCCATTTTCTTTCAGTTTAGTTCCCTTAAACTACATTGATTGCTTTGAATTTACAGCGTGCCATGCACATGCCGCACTTGATGCACTTGTCCGGATTGATGACATGCGGTTTGCGCACATCACCCAGAATGGCATCCGCCGGACAATGTTTAAAGCAAAGATGGCAACCAATACACAGTTCCGGATTAATAGTATAAGTCAGTAATGATTTGCACTGCTTTGCCCGGCAAGTTTTATCCCTCACATGTTCCACGTATTCATCATAAAAGTTATTGAGCGTAGACAGTACCGGATTGGGTGAAGTCTGTCCCAGCCCGCACAAGGCAGTATCTTTTATCACCTTTCCCAATGTAGAGAGTGCATCCAGATCTTTCATCGTGCCTCGTCCTTCGGTTATCTTGTTCAGCAGTTCCAGCAGACGTTTGTTACCAATACGGCAGGGCGTACATTTTCCACATGATTCTTCCACCGTAAAATCAAGATAGAAGCGTGACACAGAAACCATACAATCATCTTCATCCATTACAATCATACCACCGGAGCCCATCATCGAGCCTTCCGCCAGTAAGTTGTCAAAGTCAATCGGTGTATCCAGGTGCTTTTCTGTCAGGCATCCTCCCGAAGGTCCACCTGTCTGCACAGCCTTGAATTTCTTTCCTCCCTTAATGCCACCGCCAATTTCATAAATCACCTCACGCAGTGTCGTACCCATCGGCACTTCTATCAAGCCGACGTTATTAATCTTACCCGCCAAGGCAAACACCTTCGTTCCTTTCGAGCGTTCCGTGCCGATAGACGCGAACCACTCCGCACCTTTCGTCAGAATGATAGGAATATTGGCAAGTGTCTCCACATTGTTCACATTGGTCGGCTTGCCCAGATAACCGGCTTCGGCAGGGAAAGGAGGCTTCAAGGTAGGTTCACCGCGCTTCCCTTCCATAGAGTGGATCAGGGCAGTTTCCTCACCGCATACGAATGCTCCCGCGCCATAGCGTATCTCAATATCAAAACTGAAATCCGTACCGAATATATTCTTTCCCAGCAGCCCGTATTCACGCGCCTGGGCAATAGCTATTTTCAATCTTTGTATGGCAAGCGGATATTCTGCCCGGATATATACCAGTCCTTTCGGAGAACCAATGGAATAACCGCAAACTGCCATTGCCTCAACAATGGAGTGCGGATCACCTTCCATGATGGAGCGGTCCATAAAGGCACCGGGATCCCCTTCATCGGCATTACACACCACATATTTCATATCAGCCTGTTGCTTATGGGCAAACTCCCACTTCTTCCCTGTGGGGAAACCACCGCCACCGCGTCCGCGAAGTCCGGAACGTTTTATCACGTCAATCACTTCCTCCGGCTTCTTATGGAGCAGACTATCTGCCAATGCCATATAGCCATCCAGTGCAATATATTCCTCAATGTTTTCGGGATCGATAAAACCACAGTTACGCAAAGCGATGCGCATCTGCTTCCGATAGAAATCCATGTGCTTGGAGTCACTGACGGTCTTCTCCGTCTTCGGATCGATATAGAGCAGCCGTTCTATTTTCCGTCCCCCGATGATATGCTCACCGACTATCTCGTCGGCATCATCAGGCACCACCTGGGTATAGAACGTGTTATCAGGGATAATCTTTACGATAGGTCCCTTTTCACAAAAGCCGAAACAACCGGTAGTGATAATGTCCACCTTGTCGGCAATATTATTTTTCTCGAGTGCTTGCTGAAGACGTTCAGCAATGATGTGGCTGTCGGATGCCTTGCAACCTGTACCTCCACAGATCAGGATTTGCAGATGCTCGGTTCCCAATGCCAACCCACAGCATTGTTCCGTAACCGCCTCATTGCTTTCTTCGCGTAGCAAGAGCGTGCCTTCTGCCCTTTTCCTGATTGTTTTCAGATCATGGATAGTTAGTACTTTCATTTTGTAATAGATTTGGGGTCGAGAACAAAGATACAAAAAGAGTTGAGATTACAAAAGGAAAGTAATGAAGATTACAGGAAAGAGAATTTCTCATATTGAAAAATTATATATTTTTGCACCCGCTTTCGGAAAAGGTCCGAAAGAAGTATCAATATTCAATATAACATTTTACAAAAAACATGAATCACCCTTACAAAAAGATCATCGTTTCCGCCTTGCTCGGAACGTTGTTTTTAGGCGCCTGCTCAGACGATGCACCGTCTGAGGGAGAAGGCAAACAGCAAACTTATTCATTAGTGGTAAAAGGTATTACGACTTCCGGTTCAGACTCTTCTGAGGAGCTACGGGATGTGTCAGTTTTCCAGTTCAGCGATGGTAACCTGTACAAAACGCAACAATTGACTCCCGAATCCAATGGCCAGTCCAGCATTTCCGCACTCAACGGAGCACGGCTATACTTCCTCACCGGAGTGACAGTTCCGGTTCAGGAAGGAAACATTACCGAAGAAGAATTCCGCAATATGACCATCGGCGAAGGACTGCACGATAATTCAGCTCCTGACTTTATGGCTGCAGTTGTTGAATTAGAAAGTAGTCCCCAAACACGCAGTAGTCAGGAAATCAACGTCGGTATGAAACGCGGTGTAGCCCGTATAGACCTGAATACCACAGCAGACAGCAAAACATTAATCAAAGAAGTAATCGTAGAGGATGCTCCGGCTGAAACATATCCGTTCATCGAAAACACTTCCGCATCAGATAAAACAGTAAGTTACTTAAAGAAATTTGATCCCGCTTTCGGTGGAGAACAACAGGGAATATTCCGCATTTTCGAGAGTGCGCGTCCTGTAAATATCACCCTGCGGGGTACATACGATAAAATCCCCATCAGGCTAAAGATGCAATTACCAAATATAGAACGCAATAAAGTTTACGAACTGTCAGTACTCAATGTAGGTGCCACAGTAGAAGGAATCTTCGAAATCAAGCCTTGGGAAAAAGGCGAAACGATTATCGGGAAACCTGATACGGAGCATCGTATCCTGCTTAATGCTTCCCAATCTAAAATACCGGAAGGAGTAACAGTAGATTATGAAAATAATATAGTAGAGGTACCCGCCACAGGAGTCAGTGACATGAAACTGGCATTTGTTTCCGACACCCGGATTGACATATCAGCTACTGAAGGTACTGGCAGTGGCGTGAATCTCAGTGAAATGTCGGTATCTGAAGAAACAGAAGGCATAGTGTCGGCATTCAATGTATCGGTGGCCGCACAAGGCAATGGCCGACTGGGCTATACAATTCTGGTACATTTAAAAAATGCTTTGCTGACCGGCTCTTATGATTATGTAGAAATTCGTGTGGCTCCGAGCGACAAGCAGATTGAAACAGTTGAAATGGGCGGTAGCATATGGATGGCGTTCAATGCACGCAGCCGGGATCTGGAAGACCAGGTATATCCTTTAGATGGTGCTACTGTTGAGAAGATGTACCATAATGGTTGGATCAGCAGTATCGGTGGTTTGTTCCAGTATGGACGAAAATATATGTATATCCCCTGGCAAGGATATAGCCCCTCAAACAATCTGGGTAACCAGACTGCCGACGCACCCTGGCAAAACGATACCCATATGCCTTGTCCGGAAGGTTACCGTGTGCCAACCCGCAGCGAACTGAACTCTCTTCTCCCCAAAGGGCAGGAAATTCCCAGCACTTACACAGCAGGAAACGGAGAAAAAATAACCGCTACACTCCACGTTGGCGAAGGAACCTTGACTACCCCGACCGGTGTAACAGGAACGCAACACTATGTGAAATTTACTTCAGAAGATACCGGACGTTACCTTATCATCCCCTTGGCAGGCGGAAAAGGTGACAAGTCTACCACCAATAATCCTGCCTTCGGAAAAAGAGCCGTATTATGGACAAGCGAACGTAACGGCTGTCCGGGTGGTTATGCATGGGCTTACTGGTTGCCGTTTGAAGGCAAGGAAACCACTGCCATCACCGAAAGACAATTGCAGATGGAAGCGTTCGCATCCTTACGTTGTGTAAAAAAATAAAGGAGGAATTCTATGAAGATTACAAAAATAATACTATTATTTCTGGCATTGTTGCTGGCAAGCTGCTCAAACGAACTTGAGCAGGAATACGGTCTCATACCGCCTGCCTCCGGCCAGGTAACATTTCTTCTTGGATTGCACGAAGATGACACTTCTGCCATACGGACACGCAACGGTGAACCGGAACAGATTGCCCGCATGTGGTATGCCATTGCCAATGACCGGGGAGAAATACTCAAACCGCTGTATCAAAAGCTGGAAGCAGACTTCTCCAAACTGACCATTGAAGGATTGGAATATGGTGACTATACGGTTGTATTCCTAGCTACCACGAGCGCGGAATCAAATGCGACGATCAACGAACCTAAGCGATTGTCAGACGTCTGGCTGCTGAATAAGTCGGCAAAAGCCCCTCTCGACGATGTCTACTTTTATAAAAAAATAGAGTTACACATCGGCAAGGAACAAGCTGCGGAATCGCAGACGGTGACATTGGAGCGATGTGTAGGTAGAGTTGATATAGACTTGAATGTCTCGTCCGATTATATGTGGCGTTTTATCCGCAAAATTGACATCACATTTGATGATACTGTATATACCAGTCTCAGTGCAAATGGCGAATACTCCGGTACGGAAGGTATTGAATCTTATGACATCGCGGAGAGCTATTCATTTTACTCATTGCCCAGTAAAGAGGCACTTTCTGGAGTTGTAACGATCGAGTCAGACCGAAGTGACGGCACATCGTTTGTACACAAATACCGCTTCAGCAATTGCAAAATCGAGGCAGGCCGTATATCCCACATCAGCATTGATTACCGGCATCCGGAAAGCCTGGACGGATTGCTTTATATCCGTGAAGAAGATTTCTCCCGCTTCCAGACTGACACTATGTTTTTAGCCAACGAGCCACGAGATATCTTCTATGACAGCAAGCACCGTTCCTTTTATGCAAACGCACCGTTACAAGTATCTATCTCGGATGAACATCAATTACTGGTTAAATTCTTCTCACCGGTTACTATCCATGATGTGACGATTTTATGTCGATTCAATAATATCAGTACTGAGTTCCTTGAATTGGCACATTTCGATGTGATCCATCCTTTCATGGAAGCCGCTTTCCCATTGCCAGTTGTAGGTTCTGACTGCACATTCACCACCAGCAGCGGCAGAAAGATAGTGATACCTGCACAACCAGAACTTTCCGGTGACGATGTCACACTTATTATCCGAACGGAAGATCCGTATATGAAGAAGATAGAACAGATAGACAGTCGGTGGTTCATACGTTTCTCTGCTTATTCAGCCGACAACGGACACGCTTACTGGCGGCACATGAATCCATTATTATGTCGTCACGGGGTAGCATTGGCTATCAATATGGCTTTCATGTTCTCTTCCGAAGAGTTTAACACAGAAATGAACAAATATGAAGGCAAACTGAAGGATAACGGAGGAAATGCCATCAATCTGAATGCATTACGCCAGAGAATCCGCAGTCATGGAGGACTCGTATTGGGTTGCGTATCAGGCGTCGGCGGTCTGGGAGGCGGCAACACTTACGGATTAGCGGACTACTGTTATACCGGAGTCTATTTTGATGCAACACCACTGGGATCCAATCCTCATAACTATCCCCGACAAGCTATGTTCCACGAATACGGGCATTGTTTAGGTTACAACCATAGCAGTACCATGACTTATGGCGACCAATGGACAGTACTCTGCGCCACAGTATTCGTAAACATGGGGCAAGAGGGTAAATTACCAATATGTTCAAAAGACATAATTGCCAATTTACCGATGTAAAAAAGATATAAATAGTAAATAAAAGCAAAAAGGGAGGAAACAGATTATGAATAAATAAATTTCTGTCCCTCCCTTTTACTATGATATAAATAAAGACCTATTACTTCTGAACCTCTCCTTTTTCATTGGATAGTGACTCACTTAACACGTCAATAACGACATCAGTATCTACAAGATACAGGCTTTCTTTCTACTACAAAAATGCTTTGTTGAATATCAAAAATTAAATCCTCCACATTAAGAAATAGCAAAAGGGTTACTAATTTGTTACCTCTAATCATATGATTAAACAGCAGATCGCAGATTATATACACAGAAAAATCATCCAGTAAATACCTATAAAAAGACACCCTTGGGGATGCACTTCAGTTGAAACAGCCTTATCTACTATAAAACAAAGTTTGCACATCAGAAACTCAGAATGGTTTAGCATAATAATGTATGATGAAACTATAATTCACACCAATAGCAGAAATGTAAATTACTAATTTTGGTTAATATGATATAAAAAAGCAATTATAAGAAATCTCACTTTTGTATTTTTGCATCAATATCTAATATTAATTCAATATAAAAGAATACTTAAAAAATTGGTTATGAGACTTTTTTTATCTTGGAAACATATAATCAGCCTCTGTTGTGTTTTAGTATATTTAAGTTCATCCCTTGCCCATGCAACTGTAGTTCCCAAACAGCATCGACTACTTATTATTAACTCATACAATGAAGGGGCCCCATGGAGTCAAACACTGATAACCCCTATTATGCTTCAAACTTCTTCAATAGAGGATGTCAACGCCGACTTAGTGCATATAAACGGAACATTTATCCGTAATGATTCATTGTACAACCAAATGGAAGAAGGAATCTTCCAACGTTATGAAAGAAATAAGCCGGATTATCTAGTGCTCATAGGGAGTATAGCTTTTACTTTGAGAGATCGTATTCAGAAAGAATGGGGGGATATTCCAATGGTTTTGATTGCCAATGAAGATACTTATGCCCCCCGGGAATATTATTTCACGGGACGCTCTAAAAATATGGAGGACAATACAGTCGCACCTCTGAATGACATCAGAGAACAATATAACTTCACGTTTATTGAAGCCCCGGATATGTATAAAGAAACCATTGACATGATGGTACGGATGTTACCCCCAATGAAGAAGCTCGTATTTGCGGCAGACGAACTTTATCAGAACCAGCGGTTGGACCAGCTTATACACTCATACATCACATCAGAATATCCGAATATTGAATACGAACGCCTGGTGGGCAAAGAAGAAAACAGCAGACGACTACAAGAATACTTATTGGCAGATGATCCGACTACAAGTATCTTATTTTCTACTTGGTTTTATGAACGTAAAAACTTGTTTGGATCGCCTACACTTATCAGCGGCGACTTCCAGCTGGTAGCATCTTCACCTCAACCGGTATTTGCCCTGAGAGGTGCGTATATCAATAAGGCAGGATTCATCGGCGGACACTTCTATGACCAAGCAGAACTAGAGCAATCATTAACCAACATTATCGGACAAATGCTCCAAGGGAAAGAGATGCGTGACATTCCATTCGTATATAGTAAAAAGTCATACCCGCTTGTCAATTATGCACAACTGGAATTGGATGAACTTGATGCAGAGCTTTGTCCGTCAAATACAATATTCCTGAATAAACCACTCACATTCTGGCAAAAATATAAATGGTGGATCATTAGCGGAACGATTCTATTACTTTCACTTGTGGTCATCGCACTTATCATATACTGGTTCCAGCAAAAGAAAATAGCCCTGTTCAGTGCTCACAACACACTTGTATGCAACATGCCGATATCATATACCCAGGCAATAGTGGATCTTAATGAAAAAGGAGAGGTAACAAATATAAAATACCAAGCCGGAAACAGTTTGTTCAACAGTTTGTTTACGGCAAATGAGGATAATGATACGAATAAGAATTCGCTTTCACAGATTGAATGTCTTCCCCGATTTATAAAAATGATATTCAGAGAAAAACAGGCGATTACCTTCACACACTTTTTCAAGCAGACCCACTCTTTTTATGAATTCATTATCTGCCGGTCATCCGAAAAGTATACTATCGATATTTTTGGAGTTGATATTACAGCACGCAATGAAGCGGAAAATGCGTTGCGGGAAATCAACAAGAAACTGGAAATGACCTTGAGTGTAGCTCGAATCATTCCTTGGCGCTGGGACCTGAAAAACGATATGATTACCTGCGAATCCGAACAGATATTGGCCCACATGAATTTTACCAAAGAAGAAGGTTCCACTCCTCAGGCGCATATTATAAAAGCCTCCGAATATTTCCGGAAAATGCACCCGGAAGATCTGGAACGTATGCAGCAGGTACACAAAAACCTTATATCCGGAAAATTACAACATGCCAAAGAAGAGTTCCGCATCATTACCGAAGTGGAAGGACGAAAATTTATAGACTGGCTTGAAACGAATGCAATAGTAGATCAATACGATGAGCAGGGCAGTCCAATATCACTGGTAGGCTCACTGCTACTAATAACAGAACGTAAGAGACAAGAAAAGGCACTGATAGCAGCCAGGGAAAAAGCTTTGGAATCCGAACGGCTAAAGTCTGCATTTCTGGCTAACATGAGCCACGAAATACGCACACCATTGAATGCTATCGTAGGTTTCTCCAGCTTGCTGACTGCCACTGAGGATGAACAGGAACGGGAAGAATTCATCAGTATCATAGAGAACAATAACCAGCTGCTCTTGCAACTCGTCAGCGACATTCTGGACTTGTCGAAAATAGAGGCAAATACGCTTGAGTTCAATTACCGAGACGTTGACCTGAACGGACTGGCAAAAGACGTGGAAAGTACCGTACGCCGCAGGCTGAAACCGAACGTTGTTCTGGAATTCATTCCTGGAGCTGCCCAGTGCCATGTGCAAACCGAAAAGAACCGGCTCTCACAGGTACTTATCAACCTGTTGGTCAATGCAACTAAATTTACTCAAACAGGTAGCATCACATTCGGTTATGAAATACGTGGAAAAGAACTATATTTTTACGTAAAGGACACCGGCATGGGCATCTCACAAGAGGATCAGAACAAAATATTCGAACGTTTCACCAAAGTGGACACTTTCACTCAGGGAACGGGACTGGGCCTTTCCATCTGCAAAAACATTATCGAAAAGATGAAAGGCAGGATCGGAGTAGAATCCGAGGGTAAAGGCAAAGGAAGCACATTCTGGTTCACAGTGCCGTATCAGCCGGGAGCAGTTGTAGAACAGAAGAAACAGCAACCTGTCAGCCTTGCCCCCAAAGCAGCCAGGCAAAAGCCTATCATCCTAGTGGCAGAAGATAATGAGAGCAACTACTTGCTATTCAATTCCATTCTTAACAAAGATTACAACCTGGTGCATGCCTGGAATGGTGAAGAAGCTATAGAGTTATATCGGAAATTCCAGCCGCACGTCATCATCATGGATATCAATATGCCTAAAATGGACGGATACGAAGCGGCAAGGGAGATACGAAAATTCTCAAAAACAATACCCATCATTGCCGTTACGGCATATTCCTTCTCCTCTGACAAAGAAAAGGTGATGGAGAACGGATTCAACGGTTATGTGCCCAAACCGGTCGACGCGCATATCCTGAAAGAGAAACTCCATAGTACAATTAAACAAAACATTGCAGCAGAATAAACACATAGCGAGGTTATAAAAAACATTACACGCAAGGATTGCCAGAAGAGTCTACAAGAAAAGCACTAAAACACTTTAACATAACGAAAGAAGAATTATGAGTATGGAACATAAGGCGTTTGTGTTTGACACCGAGAAATTTCACGCCGAGATAGAGCCTGTCATGAAAGACAGCATTAAGAATGCCGAGGTGGCACACCGGTATATTTGCGAATATCTTGACGAGTTGCAATCACCTTACACGGGCGATGAGTTGGGTGAAGATTGGGAAGAGGAGTTCGGCGAACTTACACTTCAGACCTATTTCGACATTCTCCTTACCACCTGCTACGATGTGGAAGACGATCGCGGTCTGGGCGAAATGTGGGATGCTGTGAACGAGGTAATCAAAAGTCTCGATGTGTTTGAATATGGTGAGGTTCCTGTCCTAGGCTGCCAGGTTGAAATCAACAGTGTCATCGTAGACCCCGGCATGGAAGGTTTGGGCATTATAGACGGCGACGAGGTGGCGGAGATTTTGGAAAGGTTGAAGGAAAACAGGGATGAAGCGGAAAGTGCTGAACCCGAAGACCTGCTATATGAAGCTGAACCGGAGGAATGGATGGAAGCCTACGACGACCTTTGCAGCCTCTATGAAGACGCCCTCAGCCAGAAAAAGGGTCTGCTCCTCACCTTTTGACCGATTGAAAGAATCTTACTTAAGAAAGAGTGTCAAAACTGAATAAAAGAATGCAAATTACACGAATTACGCAAATAACAAATCAGATAAGTTCTGATTACCAGAAGCATAAAAAATATTTGTGTAATTCGTATAATTTGTGTTCTAATCTTAATTTAGACTCACACCCTCTTTTTTTATTCAGTTTTGCCACATTCGCATTCGTTTTCTTACCTTAATCGAAGTTTTCTTTTTACGCCATTCCTTTTCCTCTATATTCACTCAGACTGACCCCGAAATGTTTCCGGAATACTTCCCTGAAACATTTCGCATCGCAAAACCCGGTCATATCCGCAATTTCCGTAATGGAATGCTCGCTTTCTTTCAATATCCGGGCGGCAATCAGCCAGTTGATACTCGCCCTCAGAAGATTGATACTGAAAGATTTTGCCCTATAGTCATCCGCACCGATTTTCAACCCTTCCAACATGTTCTTTTCATCTCCCAATGCAGTCGTAGAAGCACCAGAATATGATATTAATATGAAAAATTAACAAAAAAACAAGAATATTCATAGTCTAAAGATCGTTTTTCATGCAAAAGAACCGACAGAAATCCCCATCTCATTAAAATGATTCACTTCCAAACAAATAACATAACTACATAAGGGCTTGCTCCGAAACCGGATTCAGCCCCTTATCCATTTTAAATTAACTCATAACTGGCGCTCTGGATAGGCATATCCAGATTGTGCAGTACCTTTTCAAGCAGAATTCCCTCCCGGTTATCGTACTCATAGCCAAAAGTGGCACGGATACCCTGAAGGATAAATTGCGTGGCACGGTCCAGGGCAATAGGAAGGCTGTCACCTTGCAATAAGGCTCCGGTGATGACGCTCGTAAAGGTATCCCCCGTTCCCGGATAGTGGGCAGGAAGATAGGGACAGGTTATTTTCCAATAACGATCTCCTACCCGATTGTAGGCATATACCGAAGTCTTATGGCTTTCTCCATGGACAGGGACGCTTGTAATAATAACTACCTGAGGTCCGGCATCGGACAAAAGCCGAAGATAGGATTTCAGTTCTTCATCCGTATTATCCGCTTTATAAGGTTTATCCATCAGATAAAAAAGTTCGGTCAGATTCGGGGTTATCACATCGGCTTTTGCTGCCAGATGACGCATCTCCCGAATCATCGATTCATCAAAATTAGTATATAGCCGACCGTTATCTCCCAATACCGGGTCAACCACTACCAAACCGTCCGGTTGGCGGAAATCATCTATAAAATCCGAAACGATCTGTATCTGTCGGGGAGAGCCTAAATAACCTGTATAAAAAGCATCAAACTGTATATCCAGCTTTTTCCATTCAGCAATGATCCTGGGCATTTCATCCGTCAAGTCGAGAATGGAAAACTCCGGATATTGTGTATGACTGGAAAGGACAGCCGTAGGTAAAGGACAAACCTGAAAGCCCATCGAAGACAAAATAGGAATTACCACTGTAAGAGATACGCGTCCCATACCTGAAAGGTCATGAACCGCTGCTATTTTCTTTACTTTATTTGTATACATCTTGGTTACTACATTTTTCTTTCACATAAAAAACTCCCCGCAAAGATAATCTTACGGGGAGTAAAGAACAAGCTAAAAGAGAAAATGTTTGATTCAATTAAAGTTTAGAAATTAAGCTAACGCAAGTATCAGTATCTGTGCAGTAAGCACACGTAAAAACATGGTGAGCGGATAAACAGTGGCATATCCCACCGCAGGAGCATCACACAAGGTCAGATCATTGGAATACGCCAGCGCGGGCGGATTCGTGGTTGAACCACCCAATACTCCGATCAATGTGTAATAGTTCAACTTAAATATATATCGTCCGACGAGGCCCGCTATCAGCAATGGAACAATCGTGATAATCACACCATAACCTACCCAGACATAACCACCGTCATAAATCACTGTCTCTACAAATCCTTTACCGGCCCCCAACCCTACACAAGCCAGGAAAAGGGATATTCCGATCTCACGCAGCATCAGGTTGGCACTCATGGTAGTATAAGTAATCATTTTATACTGAGGACCGAAGCGGCTGATCAGAATGGAAACAATAAGAGGTCCACCCGCCAATCCTAACTTTACAGGCTGTGGAATACCCGGAAATACGAAAGGTGTACTACCCAGGATGCATCCCAATGCTATGCCCAAGAATATAGGAATCAGATTGGGATGATCCAAACGTTTCATTGAATTTCCCAGTACTTTTTCTGCATGACTGACTGCCAACTCGCTACCCACAATAGTGACACGGTCCCCCATCTGCAATTGCAATTGCGGTGCAGCAACCAGATCCACTCCCGAACGATTCACGCGTGTGATACTGGCTCCGAAATTATTACGTATCTTCAACTGGGAAAGCATCTTTCCATTCAGTTCCGGTTTTGTTATCAGAATACGACGGGAAATCAGTTTTTTGTCTAACTGTTCCCATTGCATATCAATCTGCTTACCGAAGAAAACACTAATTGCTTCAATATCTTTAGGAGTAGAGATAACCAGGATTTTATCATGCAGATGCAATATCGTATCAGAATTTACCAACTCTATTTTTTGTCCGTCATTATACTGCACGCGCGAAATCACAAAATCGCGATTCATCAACGGACGTATATCTTTTATCTTTTTCCCATCGATAGCTTCATTACGAATTTCAAACGAAATAGGACGCACTGTGAGTTCCTGTATATGTCCCAAACCACGTTCAGCTTCCGCCTCTTCTGTCTTAGTATTGATACGTAAGATATATTTCAGAGCTATTAAAGACAAGATTATACCGACTACACCCAGCGGATAAGCAACCGCATATCCCAATGCTATCTCAGGTGCATCTATACCATTCAGATCACTGTTTGCCTGTTGGGCAGCTCCAAGACCAGGTGTATTGGTCACTGCACCGGAAAGAATGCCGACCATGGTAGTGATAGGAGTACCTGTAACAAAATGCAATATTATAGTAATGACTACTCCTAAAAAAACAACCAGCATGGCAAGCAGATTCAAAGTAAGTCCCCCCTTTTTGAAAGCAGAGAAAAAACCGGGTCCCACCTGCAAACCAACGGAGTAAACAAACAATATCAATCCGAATTCCTTCATAAAATGAAGCAAATGTTCATTCAGGGTCATATTAAAATGTCCGAACACGATACCTACAAAAAGTATCCACGTGATACCCAATGAAACTCCTGCAACTTTGATTTTTGCCAGCATGATACCAAATGCTATCACAAGCGAAAGGATCAGAACGGAATGAGCTACTCCTCCACCCCAAAGATCCGGATATCCTTCAAAAAGTTTTTTCAATAGTTCCATAATTTAAAGCATATATAATTTTATCATAAATACAATTCGTTTAAAATCTCCCCGGAGAAATCACTTCTACGGGGAGACGCACACATTGAAACATAACTAAATCATAGTGGCATATTGCCGTGCTTTTTTGGTGGGTTGCTCTGACTCTTGTTATGCGTCATTTCTAACGCTTGAATCAGCTTATACCGGGTATCACGAGGCATGATAATCTCATCAATAAAACCACGCTCGGCAGCCCGGTACGGGTTCGAGAACTTAAATTCATATTCTTCTATAAGTCCGTTTTTTTCTTCTTGAGTATTATTCTTATATAATATATTCACAGCTCCGGCAGCTCCCATCACAGCTATTTCAGCTTGTGGGTAAGCCATATTGATATCTGCTCCAGTCTGCTTGCTGGACATCACAATATAGGCACCGCCATAAGCTTTACGCGTAATCAGCGTGATTTTAGGAACAGTAGCTTCGGCATAAGCATATACAATCTTCGCACCGTGACGAATGATACCATTATGCTCCTGGGTAACTCCGGGTAGGAATCCCGGTACGTCTTCAAATGTGACCAAAGGAATATTGAAGCAATCGCAGAAACGGATAAAACGTGCAGCCTTATCAGAGGCATCGATATCCAGTACACCTGCCAGATAAGCCGGTTGATTGGCAACAATACCTACCGAGCGACCATTCAGACGGGCGAAACCGACTACTATGTTCTTGGCAAAATGAGGCATTACTTCAAAGAAATATTGATTATCCATAACCGGTTCTATAATATCCTTGATATCATAAGGCACGTTCGGATCTTCCGGAATAACCGTTTGAAGTTCTTCCGTCTGACGGCGGACGTCATCGGTACAGGATATAAGTGGTGCATCTTCCATATTGTTGGAAGGCAGGAAACTTAATAATTCGCGGATGGCCAACATCGTTTCCTCTTCTGTGTTACACATGAAGTGGGTCACTCCACTTTTGCTGCTATGAGTATAGGCACCGCCCAACTCTTCTTTACCCACTTCCTCATGAGTAACAGTCTTCACAACATCCGGTCCTGTAATGAACATATGACTTTTCTCCTTCACCATAAAAATGAAGTCTGTTAACGCAGGAGAGTAGCAAGCCCCACCGGCACACGGTCCTAAAATTGCAGAGATCTGCGGAATCACTCCGGATGCAATCGTATTCTGATAAAAGATAGAAGCATAGCCCGACAGACTACCCACTCCTTCCTGAATGCGGGCACCTCCAGAATCATTCAAAGCAATAACCGGAACACCGTTTTTAAGAGCCAATTGCTGTACTTTCACAATCTTTGCAGCATTCGTCTCGCTCAAAGAACCGCCATGCACCGTGAAATCATAAGCATAGACAAAAACCGGACGACCATCAATTTTACCGTAACCGGTTACCATCCCGTCGCCAGGAATTTGCTTTTTCTCCATCCCGAAATTCGTACAACGATGGGTAACAAATTTATCCAATTCGGAGAATGTACCTTTGTCCAGCAATACGTCTATGCGCTCGCGTGCACTCATCCGGCCGGCAGCATGTAATTTTTCATTTTTTTCGATTCCTCCCCCTTGGGAAGCACGTTTATCAAGTTCTTCAAACTGATTATATATATCTGTTCTTTCCATACTTATTCTTCATTTATAATATCCAATGTCATTAAAACCTGGTTGCTACCAACCGAGTCGCCCTCTTTCACCATGATTTCTTTCACTACGCAGTCCGAACTCACTTTATAGTTACTCTGCATCTTCATGGCTTCAAGCACTACTACAATTTCTCCCGCTGACAATCGATCGCCTTTCTGCACGGGAATCTTCACAACCTTACCCGGCATCGGGGCTATAATCCTGTTGTCTTGTTTTTCCTCGCCACCTTTTTTCATGCGCAGATATTTCACCTGTGTATCTACGATATCCACGTGATAGGTACGATAGAAAAGATTCACATCATAATTCTTTCCACCTTCTCCACGAATGATACCGGCATTGTAAGAATTTCCATCGTGCAGGATAGAACAACTCCCGTTTTCTGCCATAGCAATATCCACATCATAGATTTTGCCGTCGACACTCAACCGGACTTTATTATCTTCTTTACTGACTAACGTCACGTCTGCTATGCGATCTCCAATATGTATTTCCATTATAAGCTTCCTCCGTTTTTTTAGATACGTAAAACACCCTTCTGCAAACCAAATTCACGCCAGCGGCTAATAGGACGTGCATCGGGCGACTGTGTGGAAGAATTTTCTTCCAGGTTCATCAGATAATCTATATAGGCAGCAATCATGGCAATATTCTCAATTTCTTCATTATTACCATTAGAGCGTTGAAGCATACGTGAGTTCTTTTCTATGAACAGGGTGTTATACTCTCCTTTCATAAAATCAGGATTATGCATAATACGTTTCAGATAACTGAGATTGGTCTTCAATCCGGTGATTTTATACTCGTACAATACCCGTCGCATACGTTCGATTGCATACTGACGGTCAGTAGCCCATACAATCAGTTTTCCGATCATCGGATCGTAATAAATAGGAATTTCATATCCTTCATAGACATAACTGTCAATACGGACTCCGATACCATTCGGTTCGGCTAGTAATTTAATAATTCCCGGAGACGGCATGAAATTATTTTCCGTATCTTCGGCACAGATACGACATTCAATGGCATGCCCGTGCTGGAACAAGTTTTCTTGTTTGAGATGCAAGACTTCTCCGGCAGCAACACGTATCTGCTCTTTTACCAAATCTACACCCACCACTTCTTCTGTAATAGGATGTTCCACTTGCAAACGGGTATTCATTTCCAGAAAATAGAAATGGCGGTATTTATCTACCAAAAATTCAATAGTACCCGCACCAGAATAATTTACCGCTTTAGCAGCAGCCACGGCTTTCTCTCCCATTTCCTTACGAAGTTCAGGAGTCAGGAAAGGAGACGGGCTTTCTTCTACTATTTTCTGATTTCTGCGTTGAACGGAACATTCACGATCGAATAAATGAATTACATTGCCGTGATTGTCTCCCAATACCTGAAACTCGATATGGTGCGGTTCTTCCACAAACTTCTCCAGATATACCGTATCATCGCCAAAAGCAGACATAGACTCAGAACGGGCCGTATTATAAGCTTCAACCACTTCACTTTCATTATGGATCCAGGCGCATACCCTTTCCACCTCCACCCATAGAAGCTTTCAGCATCACAGGATACCCTATTCTATTACACACCGCCACAGCCTCTTCAGCACTTTGCAACGGCTCTTCCGTACCGGGAACTACCGGTACACCGGCAGCAATCATGTGTTTACGAGCCGAGATTTTATCTCCCATCGCTTCCATTGTTTCGGCAGAAGGACCGATAAAAATAATACCCTCTTCCTTACAGCGGCGAGCAAAATCAGCATTCTCAGATAAAAAGCCATATCCGGGGTGAATGGCATCTGCTTCGTGCTGGCGGGCAGCACAGATTATATTTTCTATATTCAAATAGCTGTCTTTGGAAGCTGCCGGACCTATCAAACAGGCCTCATCAGCGTACATCACGTGTCTCGCTGCGCGATCTACTTCCGAATAGACAGCAACTGTACGTATCCCCATCTCTTTGCAGGAACGCATTACACGTACAGCAATTTCGCCTCTATTGGCAATCAATACTTTCTTTATCATTGCTCTTCTGTTTATCGCTAAGGGGTACATCACATATGCCCGTCAGACAATCATGACATAAACAGCCGGAATAATTCTCTTGCAAATAAGCACGCTGCTGCTCATTTAGCCTTACCGTAATACAATGGCATGACAAAATCTGATCGTGCATGCACTCAAAGGTCGCACCACAACGCGGACATACCTTCTTCATAGGCATCCCTTTCGCATTAATTAAATTAAAACAATTATATTTTCGTACTGTTTCCCTAATCCCACGAGTAGAAACAACCTTTAACGAATGGCAGGTCTTCTGACTGACTCCCCTTCTGATTCCTTCCCGGCCTCTAATTCACAGCCAGTGGCTAAAGTATTTATCAGAAAGTTATGGAGCTTCACAGCAGCGGGACTGTCCGGGATTTACACCCGATTCCCTTTTAATCCGAATGATGGAATAGTTCATCCGAAACCAATTCGGGGCAAAGATAGTGGAAATTATCATTGAACATATCTTTTAAAACAAAAAATGTAAGCCGGGAATATTTTTTCCTATCATCTGTTGGATTATAGATTTTATTTCTAACTTTGTCAGCGATAACGGTTTCCGAATCACTGCAAACGTGAAACGGAATTAAAAGGGAATCCTGTGAAAATCAGGGACTATCCCCGTAGCTGTAAGTTTCATCTCCCCATTAATATCGGAGAAAAGATTGTGGCATTCTTTAGCCACTGGTCCTGCAAAGACCGGGAAGGCGCCACAACGGAAACAAGTCAGAAGACCTGCCGACATCCATAAACATTCAGGCTTTCGGGTGAAAAAGCAATAGAACGTATCCTTCAAGATTCATTTTATTACTCTATCTTCTCGCATGCTCGTATGTTTGCACAGCTAAACAAAAAAGAATAGTTTGTTAAATCTTAAATTACAGGTATGATCAATTCGGAGACATTCATCGTCAAAAGAGATGGGAAGAAAGAAGCATTTTCACTTGATAAGATCAAGAATGCAATTAGTAAAGCCTTTTTATCGGTAGGTAGTTTTGCCACGCAAGACGTCATCACCAATATACTCAGCCGCGTGAGTATCAGTGATGGAACCAGTGTGGAAGATATTCAGAATCAGGTAGAAGTAGCCTTGATGGCCGAACATTATTACAGTGTGGCCAAGGCATTCATGTTGTACAGACAAAAACATCTGGAAGACCGGGAGGTACGTGATAAACTCCGTTTCCTGATGGATTATTGTGATGCCTCCAATCCCGCCACCGGTAGCAAGTATGATGCTAATGCCAATGTGGAGAATAAAAACATAGCCACTCTGATAGGTGAACTCCCCAAATCGAACTTTATCCGACTGAACCGCCGTTTGCTGACCGATCGTTTGAAGGATATGTATGGCAAAGAGCTTTCAGACCGATACATCGAATTACTGAACCAACACTTCATCTACAAAAATGATGAAACGAACCTTGCCAATTATTGTGCAAGTATCACCATGTATCCGTGGCTGATAAGCGGAACCGCATCCATAGGAGGTAACTCCACCGCCCCCACCAATCTAAAGTCTTTCTGCGGAGGATTTATCAATATGGTATTCATCGTATCGAGCATGCTCAGCGGTGCCTGCGCCACACCAGAGTTTCTGATGTATATGAATTATTTCATAGAAAAAGAATTCGGAGAGGATTACTACAAACATCCGGAACAGCTCGCTGACCTTTCCACCAAACAAAGGACCATAGATAAAATAATTACTGATTGTTTCGAGCAAATCGTGTACTCCATCAATCAGCCTACGGGTGCCCGGAATTTCCAGGCAGTATTCTGGAATGTGGCTTACTATGATCAGTACTATTTCAGTAGTCTTTTCGAACATTTCGTCTTCCCTGACGGAAACGCTCCCCATTGGGAATCATTGAGCTGGTTGCAAAAGCGTTTTATGAAATGGTTCAATAAGGAACGTACCAAAGCCGTTCTGACCTTCCCCGTGGAGACAATGGCTTTGCTGACCAAAGACGGAGATGTATTGGATAAGGAATACGGTGACTTCACGGCTGAAATGTATGCGGAAGGGCACTCATTCTTTACCTATATGAGTGATAACGCCGACTCGCTGAGTAGTTGCTGCCGGTTGCGCAATGAAATACAGGATAATGGATTCAGCTATACCTTGGGAGCTGGCGGTGTATCTACCGGCTCAAAAAGTGTGTTGACTATCAACCTGAACCGTTGTATCCAGCACGCTGTAAAATCCGGATTGCTTTATCATTTCTTCCTTGAAGAGATAGTAGACCTAGTACACAAAGTACAGTTGGCCTATAATGAGAATTTAAAGAACCTGCAAAGCAAAGGCATGCTCCCCTTGTTCGATGCCGGATACATCAATATGGGACGCCAATACCTGACAATCGGTGTAAACGGGCTGGTGGAAGCCGCTCAATTCATGGGAATTGAAATCAACGATAATCCTAAATATGAAGCTTTTGTACAGGAAATTCTGGGAATAGTTGAAAAATACAATAAAAAATACCGCACGAAAGATATACTCTTTAACTGCGAAATGATACCGGCTGAAAATGTAGGTGTGAAACATGCCAAATGGGACAAAGAAGCCGGTTTCCAGACATTCCGCGAGTGCTATAACAGCTATTTCTACATTGTAGAGGATGAGTCGCTGAACGTCATTGATAAGTTCCGTATGCATGGACACAGGTATATAGAGCATCTGACGGGTGGTTCGGCACTCCATATGAATTTGGAAGAACATCTAAGCAAAGAGCAATACAGACAATTACTTCGGGTAGCCGCCACTGAGGGCTGCAATTACTTTACTTTCAATATACCTAACACGGTTTGCAACGAATGCAACCACATTGACAAAAGATACTTGAAAGAGTGTCCGGAATGTCATAGCCAAAACGTGGACTATCTGACCCGCGTCATCGGCTATATGAAGCGAATCAGCAATTTCTCTCAAGCTCGGCAAAAGGAGGCTGCCCGAAGATATTATGCTGAAGTACACTGATTACGACATTGTTTTCCAAGAGATACCGGATGAGGTGACATTGGCAATCAACCTGTCCAATTGCCCGAACAGGTGCAAAGGTTGCCACAGTCCTTATCTCCAACAAAATGTCGGAGAGCTATTGACAGAAGAAAACCTTTCCATACTTTTACAAAAGTATGGAAAGGCTGTTACGTGTGTTTGCTTTATGGGCGGAGATGCGGATCCTTATGATGTAGCATATTTCGCAGATTTCCTGCAAAGACAGCAGATCGCTCCGGTGAAAGTAGGCTGGTATTCCGGAAAACCGGAATTACCTACAGAATTCCCCATACAGAATTTTCAATATATCAAACTCGGGCCCTATCTGGAAAATCGCGGCAACCTGAAGTCCGAACATACCAACCAGCGGCTTTATAAGATTACACAGGAAAAAATGGATGATATTACCTACCGATTCCGACAGTGAAAAACATTCTTTTGACAACAAATTCCTCAAAATATAAAAGTTATCTCTATATTTGCCCACTGAGATTTTAATAAAGAATAGAAAACAGGAGCAAAAAGATATATGAAAGAGAAGCCAAATATTGACTGTGAGAAATATCGCCAGATTGCGCAAATGGCTAAAATGGGTTGGTGGGAATCGGACCTGAAAAATCGCCAATATATTTGTTCAGACTTTATAATTGACTTACTCGGACTTGAAAGCGACCGGATCAGTTTCGAAGATTTTCACGGAAGAATACGGGAGGATCATCGGAGGCGACTCAGGAATGAATACTTTTCGCTCACAAACATAGAAACCTATGAGCAGATGTTCCCCATCTGGGCAAAAGATGGAGATATATGGGTGTATTCTAAAATCAGCTTCAAACAACCGGATGAAGAAGGTTACAGAAATATAATAGGCTATCTGCAATGCATAGACAAACAAGCTGGAGAAATGAGTAAAAGCACAGACTCTCTTCAGGTAAACAGCCTGCTTTATCAACAAAACAGCCTTTCTTATTCATTGCTCGCTTTTCTGCAATCGGATGATATTACACAGATCATCAATAAAATATTGGCAGATCTACTCAAACAAACCAAAGGAGACCGTACCTATATATTCGAAATAGACCGGGAACATAAAGTACAAAGTTGCATTTACGAAGCAACAGCCGAAGGAATATCCCAGGAACTGGATTTCCTGCAAGATGTACCTTGGGATGATTCTCTCTGGTGGGATCGCCAAATCTCAGAAAAGAGATCAATCATTCTGAATACATTGGATGATATGCCTTCCGAAGCAAAAGTTTACCGTGATACCCTGGAGGTGCAAGACATTAAATCTGTAATGGTAGTTCCTCTCCTATCGAAAGATAAGGTATGGGGATATATGGGCATCGATATGGTCAGAACGCACCGCAGCTGGAGTAACATCGACCATCAATGGTTTTCTTCTTTAGGAAACATCATCAGTATTTGCCTCCAACTGCGCAAAGCGGAACTTCAAGCTAAAGAAGATCGCCGCGCATTGGATCACAGTGAAAAAATTCTTCGTAATATTTATAAGAATCTGCCGGTAGGTATCGAGCTTTACGACAAAGACGGGTATCTGGTAGATATGAATGATAAAGAACTTGAAATATTCGGCTTGGCGGATATGAAGGAAGCACTGGGGGTATCACTGTTCGAGAATCCTAATATCCCCGAAGACGTGAAAGAAAAATTGCGTGCCAAAGAAAATGTGGACTTCTCAATTAATTATGACTTCTCTAAAATCGACCGATACGTCACAAGTCGGAGAAAAGATGTTATCAATCTTCAAACCAAAGTGGCTCTGCTTTACGATTCACAGAATCAATTCAGCAATTACCTGTTTATCAATATAGATACAACAGAAACCACCAGTGCATACACCAAAATACAAGAGTTTGAACATCTGTTCCTCTTAATAGGTGACTATGCCAAAGTGGGTTTTGCTCATTTTAATGTAATGACAAGAGACGGGTATGCCCAGGATACATGGTATCGGAATTTAGGTGAAAAAGAAAACACTCCCATGCCTCAGGTTATCGGAGTATATTCACATGTGCACCCGGAAGATTGCGCTGTCCTGAAACAATTTGTAGGTCAGGTTAAAGAAGGGAAAGCCACAAGTTTAAGTAAAGAAGTACGCGTCAACAGAGGTAACGGAAAATGTTCGTGGACCAGTATAAACGTAATGGTCAGGGATTATCGTCCTCAGGATGGAGTTATTGAAATGCTGTGTATCAACTATGATATTACTCCCTTGAAAGAGACAGAACAGAAGCTGATCATTGCCCGTGACAAAGCCGAAGAACTGGATCGTTTGAAATCTGCTTTCCTTGCCAATATGAGCCATGAAATACGTACTCCGCTCAACTCTATCGTTGGTTTTTCCAGTCTGCTGGCAGAAACAGACGACAGGGAAGAACGCCAGGAATATATCAAAATAGTAGAAACCAACAATGAATTGCTTCTGCAACTGGTTTCTGATATTCTCGATCTTTCGAAGATAGAATCCGGAACATTCGACTTCGTACGTTCCGATCTGGATGTAAACGAAAGCTGCATGAAAATCATCAAATCGATGGAGATGAAAGTACCGGAAACTGTGGACCTGGTCTTCGAGAAATGTATGCCCGATTGTCATATTTATACAGACAAGAATCGATTCATGCAGGTCATAACCAATTTCATAAACAATGCATTGAAGTTTACGAAGCAAGGCACTATAGCTTTGGGATATGAACAGACAGCCCCCCATGAAATTAAATTCTATGTACGTGATACAGGCGTCGGGATTCCCAAAGAAAAAATCGACAGCATATTCGAACGGTTTGTGAAACTCAATACCTTTGTACAGGGTACCGGTCTCGGACTTTCCATCTGCAAAAGTTTAGTATCGCAGATGGGAGGAAAAATCGGAGTGGAATCAACCGAAGGCGAAGGTTCATGCTTTTGGTTTACTCATCCGTATTAATCATTTTATTTTGTACCTTTGCGCCCGATTTACATTAGAGACGCAACCATCATGCAACAGAATACACAACGCCCGGTAAGCTCGATAGCTTATCCGATATTGATCGCATTAAGTATTTCCCATTGTCTGAACGACTTATTGCAATCCGTCATAACCGCCACATATCCGCTTTTCAAAGAGGACTTGACATTGAGTTTTGCACAAATCGGATTGATTACGCTGGTTTATCAGATGTCCGCATCGGTGTTCCAACCCGTATTCGGATTATTTTTTGATAAGCGCCCGTTTGCCTGGACACTACCGATGGGGATGTTGTTCACTATGACCGGATTGTTGAATCTGGCCTTTTCCACAAATCTTTATTGGGTATTGTTCTCAGTGTTCATCATAGGTATAGGTTCTTCCGTACTTCACCCGGAAGCATCGCGCATCACTTCGCTCGCCTCCGGAGGCAGAAGAGGCCTGGCACAATCCCTGTTTCAGGTGGGTGGCAACCTGGGAGGATCATTGGGTCCGTTACTGGTAGCTTTAATTGTAGCGCCTTATGGCAGACACAACATCGCATTATTCGCAATTTTATCAGTGATAGCAATCATGGTAATGATACCTGTCGGCAAATGGTACAAAAGATACATTACCCGGATGAAACGTGACCATATTGCCCTACAACCTCATATGCAGATGCCTTTGCCTATGGAAAAAACGGTTCTTTCCATTTCTATCCTGCTGATACTTATCTTCTCCAAATATATTTATATGGCAAGCTTAAGCAGCTATTACACTTTCTATCTGATTGATAAATTCGGAGTAAGTGTACAGGACTCCCAACTTTACCTCTTTGTGTTTCTTGTGGCTACAGCCATCGGTACACTAATGGGTGGTCCTATCGGAGATCGTATCGGAAGAAAGTATGTCATCTGGGGTTCCATCCTCGGTGCCGCACCTTTCAGTATGCTGATGCCTCATGTTGGCTTGCTTGCCACAATTATTATGAGTTTCTGTGTCGGCCTGGTTCTTTCATCTGCTTTCCCCGCCATCCTGTTATATGCGCAGGAGCTATTACCCAGTAAACTGGGACTGATTTCCGGATTATTTTTCGGATTTGCTTTCGGAGTGGCAGGTATTGCTTCGGCTGTATTGGGAAATATGGCGGATAAGTTCGGCATCGAAGCTGTTTATAATGTCTGCGCTTATATGCCGTTACTCGGATTGGTTACCTGGTTTTTGCCTGATCTGAAGAAAAACCGTAAGCAAATACCTGATTAGTATGAAGAAACTTATAAAATCATCCAAATGGGCAAGACGGATCAAATGGTCTATCCTGACCGGCACAATCCTCATCTTTGCAGTAATAGTTTGCGCTAATTACGCAGTACGCCATACAGCAAAAGCGTTTATATATCAGAATATCGATTCTATTCCCCAGAATAAAGCAGGTCTTCTGCTTGGAACCTCAAAACTATTACGTTCCGGACTTCCCAACCAATACTTCCAGAATAGAATACAGGCAACGGTAGACTTATATAAAGCCGGTAAAATAGAAGTGGTTGTAATCAGTGGTGACAATAGTCGAAAAGGTTATAATGAACCGGAAGATATGAAGTCGGAGCTGATGTTACGCGGTATTCCTGAAGATAAGATTTATCTGGATTATGCAGGATTCCGCACTTTGGATTCCGTAGTTCGCATGGAAAAGATTTTCGGACAGAAAAGCTTCACAATCATATCGCAGAAATTTCATAACCAGCGTGCCATTTACATTGCGCATGCCAAAGGATTACAGGTCGTAGGATACAATGCCGAAGACGTGAATGCCTACAGTGGTTTCAAAACACAACTCCGGGAGAAATTTGCCAGAGTAAAGCTCTTTCTGGACTTATGGACCGGCAAAAATCCGAAGTTTCTGGGAGAACCGGTAATCATTCAGTAACTTCCCACCCATCATACCTATAAGTGGTTAGGCACAAAGAAACATTTCATTATTTGTGGGTATTTCATAAACCCCTCTGATGCCGTTACTTTGCAGCCGTACAAATTAAACCATTTTATAGCATGAAGAAAATAGGAATATTTTATGGTTCCTCAACCGGAACTACGCAAGGCATTGCTGAAACAATCGCTTCTAAACTTGGTGTCCCCGCATCCGATGTAATCGATGTCAGCAAAATGAACGCCGACATGGTAAAGGAATATGAAGCTCTTCTCTTAGGAACTTCTACCTGGGGTGACGGTGAACTGCAGGATGACTGGTATAATGGCGTTAAAGTGTTGAAGGAATCAGACTTGAAAGAAAAAACAATTGCTCTGTTCGGTTGTGGTGATTCCGAATCTTATTGCGATACATTCTGCGATGGCATGGGTATCATATACGAAGATATCAAGGATTCCGGTTGCACCACCGTTGGTAAGGTGTCTGCAAAAGATTATTCTTTCTCCTCCTCTATTGCCGTTATCGATGGTATGTTTGTCGGACTCGCTCTTGATGACATCAACGAAAGTGATAAGACGGAAGAACGTATCGACGCTTGGGTGAACGACATAAAAAATCACTTGGCATAATTTTCTCTTATTCCATAGCCTTATGACAATATCTGACATTAACCCGGTAGAATTGAAAGAGAAGATTTCATACTCGGGGCAATGTTAGGTTATGATATATGTGCGCAATGCGAACGGTACTGTGAAAGAAAAGTCCGGTGCGCTTGATTAACTTTGCATGTGTTTAGTTAGTTGTTTTTGTAGAAAAAGCCTGCGGATTCCGCAGGCTTTTTTATTATATCATCCGGAAATAAGATACGTCAGGCATAGCTATGCATACCGCCCAGTAGATAATTTACTCCGAAGTAAGTCATCAGCACCGTAAGGAAAGCCAACACCATATAAGCATGGAAAAACCCGGGTTGCCGGAAGACGGCAAGCGATGGTCCGTGGAATGCCGCACCATAGATTAAAAAGGTGATCAAAGCCCAGACTTCTTTCGGGTCCCAGGCCCAATAACGACCCCATGAAACATTTGCCCACACAGCACCAATAAAAATCCCCGCCCCCAGACAAAATACTGCCGGATAGAGCATCAACCGACTGAAAAGCATCAATTGCTCCACACGGGCCTTACGCTGTTCCTGAATCTCCGAATCGATTGCCTTTTTTCGCCAACCTCCTATGCAGAATGCCAGTAATCCATTTAGCATCATAAAGGCAAACAATGCATAAGATACCATAATCAGAGAAACATGGATACTTAGCCAAGGAGACAGCAACACAGGCATCAGAGGAGTGATCTGAGGATTGTTCTGCCCAAGATAAGCTACTAACAAGGCAAAACCCGAAATGAGCAATCCAAAAGGCAACGTAAAAGAGAAGCGACGCCGGAATATGCATGCAAGCAGAAGTGTATACAGTGCCATAAACTGCATGGTTTCATATCCATTGCTCAACGGAATACGTCCGCCAACATACCACCGCAAACAGTAGCCAAAGAGTTGAAAAAGGAATGCCGCATAAAGTGCAACTGTAAAAACGCTCCATGCCTTACCTGCCGAACGATGCATGCTACAATAAAGTAAATAGAAAAATGCCAGCATCCCTACAGTCAGATTGAACATGAACAACAGTTTGCTGAATGGAATACGATTGTACAATATTTCAGCCTGCACTTTTACGTCAGATAGTGGTTTTATACTCCCATCTTCCGGTAAAGGACGGATAAGTGTTCCACTCCGTAGCATCAGTATCAATCCTACCTTTTCGTCCGTTTCCATGATAGCCTTTTCCAACGAAGTCATTTTCATGTGTGGCTTTTGTCCTCCTTTCCAAAATTCCTGCAAGCGATAGTTTTGCCCATCAAACAAATCAGTAAGACGGGCATAAGAAGACGATAACCGGAGTAAATGACGAAGTTCTGCACTCTTTATATAAATCATCGGTTCATTCTGCCAAACCTCCGGACGAAGTAGCCAACCTCCGACAACCTGTTCGGGTGTCATGCCACCATAAGAAGGTTTCCCGGTCAGTTTCAATACAAAGTCTCGTGCAAGAGTATTAAAAGGTACTACGCGATCATGATAAATCACTTGTTTGAATGCCAGACTATCCGCCTGCCTGAGTGCAAGTGCCGGAAGGCTTCTGTTTTCTGCTTGCACCACCGTTCCAGTCGTAGCCATGAGCAACCACACAAACATTCCCCCTTTCCGAAGCAATGGATGCCTGAGTAATCTACGGAATTCCCCACTATGACTGACAAGCATCCACGACATGGAAATACCCAACAAAATATATCCTGCATACGTAATTCCTATTCCCCACGGGTCATAATTCACCGACAACCAGCTCCCCTCCTTATCATCATCAAAAGAAGACTGGTAAAAGCGATATCCCTGACGAGAGAGAATACGATTCATGGAAACAGGTTCCGCACCCCGGATATAGCTGACATAATCTGCAGGAGCTTCCGTCCCCGGATAATACTCCACTCGGAAACTGTCCAGACACAATGTGAATGGTAATTCGATTACCCGCTTACTGTCTTGGTCTATGAAAGTTCCCACCTCAGTGCCTACTGTGAGATGCATATATCCTTTTTTGCTGCATGAAAATGTAATCATGGCTCCTACCAAGATAACAAGGAAGGAGCCATGCAACAACAATGTCGGGAGATGCCGCCACAACTGCCGCTTAACCAACACGACAACTGCCAATGCGGCAAGTACTCCCCACAAACAACAAAACCAAACTGTATGATAAACATACTTTTCTACAAACTCTGTTCCGCGTACATGCTCCACAAAGGTCACCACAGCGAGTAAAGCCACCAGACAGATATATAAGAAGACGAGACTTTTCTTCAAATTAAAAAGGTGCATATTCCTTATTCTTCAAAGCCTTAACTCCCATACATTCCATTTCGATCAACCATCCGGGACGGCATACAGGCGCATGTACAAAAACTTTTGGAGTATCCGGGAAACGCTTGTCGTACATACTCTTCACAACTGCATAGTCTGCAATGTCACGCAAGTAAACAATCATATGCCCCAAATCATCAAATGTGCACTCCGCCTCTTTCAGCAAGGCTTCTACATTTTCCCACATCCGTTCCGTCTGCCTGCGGATGTCGCCGGGGTATACCACTTCCCCTTTATTGTTGATACTTGCCGTACCCGAAATAAACACTTGACGCCGGTCACCGTAATCGACATACGTTCCGCGTTCAAAGCTGACACCATACTCATAAGTAGGATTCAGATGCGTAGGAGCATAAAGGAAGTGTATCTGTTCCGGCTTTAAGCCTGCCACAGCATAGGTATCCATTTGCACCAATACTTTAGGATCAGCATGACGTCCGCCAATACCTGTACTGGCAATATAGTGTGTCTTTTCCGTCAGATTCTGAGTGACAAAAACCTCATTACGTGCCTTTACCACACCGGCATAATTCACATCTACATTCTGTACAAAGAACCAGGTACGGATACAGTTATCCGCCAATTTACATCCTTGTTCCATAAGCTGCATCACGTAGTCATTCAGTAACAAACGGGTCTGGTATTCAGAATTTGCAGCACGATTGAAAACACAGCCTCCCCACAGGTGGCGATACGCATTGTGTTTTACTTCAAACAGTCCGTTGTGCAGCACTTGTGTCTGCACATTGGTCTGTAAATAAGCCCACAAAGCTATTTTCGTCCCATCCAAAGGGGGTTGCTCTACCACGGAAAGAGCACAGTCGGAACTTTCGGTAGTGATAGCTAGCAGAAGGTCAGCCTGATTGGCGGTATCACTCAGGAAATAACGTTTAAACACAGCCATGGCACCTTTCAATTCACCTGCAAGCAAATCGTTGTAGGCATTGGCTACTGCATTTAATTGTTCCTCATAAGTATCTTCCGGCCGGGTAGAGTGAATCATTACATGAAACTCTGAAACGCCTTCTTTTACTTCATATTTAAAAATCTCGGTTAATGTATTCTCTGATTGATTGGTTGGTTGTTTTTTGTTGTTCATTTCCAATATCGTTTACTCGTTATTCAAAAAAATACCTTCGTTTATCCAATTATCTATCAGTTTCAATAAGGGTTGCTCATCTTCTGACAGCATATCGGTATGGTTCATACTCGTATCACCAGCCCTGTTCAAGACCAGATGTAGAAAACTCTCTTCTGCACTGCCGGGCTTCACCAATAGTATATCACTATTCTTATGCGCCGGCTGGTTGACCAACGCATGATAGCTCTTACCCTCCGTCAGAAATAAATTTCCCGATGCAGAACCAGTCTGCCCATGGCACGCTACACATCTTTTATCAAAAACCTGTGACTGGATGGAACTGAACATACCCACGTCCAGTGTTCCCACATCCATTAATATGGTATCTGTGACGGCTGTGAGTTCTTCGTCTTCCATCGTCTTAAATTCAACAATGCATTCGCGCAAACGACTGATAACACACAATTTGAGTGATTTCACATCATCACTGATACCTCCCAGTGTCATAACGATATCTGTTCCGTCGGCTACATTGACTGGCAGTGATTTCGTTATAACGGCGTATTCACTTTTATCATTGAAGCCTGCCACAACGACACTATAATCGTCCGTCCAATTGCTGATGCCACTGAAACGACCGGTCAACTTCATAGCACGTCCGCCACGCTGTATATTGACCTCCTTTTCATAGATTCTTCCATCATCACATGAACAAAAAGCTGTCAGCGTAAAGATAGCAAGAAAGAATAATATATAGTTCTTCATACCCACCCTTTCTTGTTTTTTAGAAAGTATATTGCAGCATTACTGTTGCAGAATGAGTGGCCAGACCTAAATTATCATTATCTCGGTCGAGTTGTGTATCGTGACCCGTACGGGCAATATACTGGTACATAGCCTGGAGTTTCAGGTTACAACCCTTAAAGAAATAATTCATACCCACAGCTGGCATATTCAAAAATCCGTCATCGCTGGTACCGTTACGGTTAAAGAAGTCATAACGCAAGGCAGCCTGCAAACGGGGAGCTACAAAGTAGCCGCCCTGTACATAACCACCCAGATAATTGTAGCTTTCATTGATCTTCTGGCGATCCGTGAAACCTACATTCATATAATATGCTTCGGCACCCAGATACAGTTTGTTCTTTAACATGGCAAATTCCACTCCCACACGGGTATCATTGGTACTTTCATTCTCACTTTCCACATTGATTGAAGCCGATACACCGAACATGATCTTATCTTCATTCAAACGGTTGGGATTACCTTGGGTGGACGGCATCACACCTTTAGGCATATAAGTAAAGCGTCCCGCATACAGTAAAGAAGGAATATACCAATCATCACTCAAAGTTTTTGTAGCTGTATTTACAGAAGAACCGGTGCCATTGAATAAACCTACTTCATAGCCAAATTTATCAGCTAATAATCCGTGAATTTCAACACCGAGGTCAAAACCGGTACCGATGTTAGGCGTTACCGCATTCAAAGAATAAGGCAGAATGACAGCAGAAGTCAATGATACTGGCAACTGCGGCAACAATGTTTCGCCCAACGTCGTCAGATAAGCATGCGAGAAAGGTGTTTTGAATTTACCGACACGCACGGCAAACTGTTTTTTAAGTTGTACATCGAACCATGCTTGTTGAAGCAATGCTCCTCCACTGGCAGCCGCATTGATAGAAAGATTAAAGGCTACTTTACCAAAAGCTTTACCGGTGAAACCCAATACAGCATAGGGAATTGAGAAACCGGAATTAGCTATATTATCCTGATTGTATGCCTTATCCAGACCTTCATCATCATACCAATTGAAATTTGCACAAGTCTGTACCAACAGATAGGGCTTGAACACAAAGTCCCCCTTCTTGGTTTCTATCGTAAATCCCTCTCTTCCGACAAGTGACACTACACCATTTTCTGTATCTTCTTCATGCTGTGCCATAGCAGCCAACGAAAGGGCAGCCATTACAACCATTAAAATTAATTTCTTCATAATTGCTTGTATAATACTTATTGGTTTTATTGTTCGTTATTCGTTTTATAATGATTTCAGGAATGCGACCAAAGCATCGCGATCTTCTTTACTCATCTTTTTGAAGAGGTTCTTCGATGCTTCACCTTCACCACCATGCCACATGATAGCCTCAACATAGTTGCGGGCGCGTCCATCATGCAGGAAGTAAGTATGACCATTCACCGTTTCCTGCAATCCGATACCCCAAAGCGGAGTCGTACGCCATTCGTTGCCACGGGCCAAACCACTTACATAGTTGTCATTCAATCCTACACCCATAATTTCAGAGCCCATGTCATGAAGCAGGAAGTCCGAATATGGATGAATTGTCTGACTGCCCAGCCAAGGAAGACGGCTTCCGTTCAACAGTACAGAACCACGTGGTTTTGTGTGCAAGGTGGTTACATGGCAGAGATGGCACTTCGCCTTATAAAAATTCTGCTCACCCTTGATCACTTGTTCATTATTCACATTGCGACGTGCTGGAACACTAAGGCTCTGCATGTAGAGATCTACATTCTCCATTTCTTCCGTAGATACATCCAACTGGGCATAAGAAAGTCCCATCATACTGCCTTGATTTACTTGTACCTGCCCTTCGCAGATTTCTTCGGGATAGCGGCTGTTCGTAACTCCCATATCGCTGGAGAAACCAAGTTCCACTGTCAGGTCGGCATGCTGTGCTTTATTACCGGACAAGCCTAAACTTCTCACCCCTCTCTCTGAGATATAGTTGCAACGGCCACTGATACCATATTCCGGATAATTGCTTTTAGCAGCCAAAGCTTCAATTTCAGTGGGATCAAGCGCCATCATTTGTCCCATACCTACGTGGCGCAAAGGAATACGCACTGTACAGAATAGGTCTTCGGGTTTAATGCTGTCCACATACCATTCATAAATAGAATAATTGGGTTTGCAGAGTTCATACGTCTCACCATCAGGGAATTGGAAAGTCTCATAGGTATATTCCACTTTCAGTTTTCCCTCGGGCTTCACACCATAAATAGCCTGATCATGAAGCACACGTCCATAATCCTGAAAGAAAGCTCCATTCTTACGACTAATATAAACCAACATAGACGAAAAGCCGGAGCTACCGGAACCACCTTCGCTCCACAAAGTTGGTTGCGTACGTCCGGCATTTCGGTGACAGCTACCACAAGAATAACCGGCATAAACCGGTCCCAGTCCTCCACCTATTCCATTACTACTGGTGCGGATATCATCATACAATTTGTCACCACGGGTGAAACGTTTATCGTATGCCCCTGTTATCCAGTCAGCAGACCTGTCATAAGCATAAGAGGAAGTCAGGAAGTTGGTAGCAGTACCGGCAGAGAGGGCAAAGCCGGCAGGCACTTCTATATCATCCACATCAATTCCATCATTTTCGCAGGCAAACAGCGCCAGAAGCGAAAAACAGATTGGAAATGAGTATTTTAATAAGCCATTCATTCGTTATTGAATTATTATTGCAAAATACGTAACTAACATTTATCTTTTTAACGCAAATGTTGCGGAAGCAACAGAATATTCATTATCCCGCTGTTTCCGCAAAATCTTATTTCTAACAAGTAAAAATCTTACTGAATGGTACGGGCTTCACCATCTTTGAAGATCAGATATTCCAAAGTGTGGTAACCACGCAAAGCTTGTGCACCGGCAATTTTATCATCTTCTTCGTCATAGTCACCATCCCAGTTCAGGTTAGAGTAATTACCGGAAGTCAGGATCTGTACGATACCATCCTGATCGAGTGGCCAGCTATCCATATTGGGGTCAAGACCTTTGTCGGCAACCGGACCAAAAAGGAATGCCTCACTGGTTTCCCACGGTGTACGGGCAGCAAGCCATGCTGTGGCACAAGCCTTGAAGTTAGCATTGCTGGGAGAAGTACGGAAAGTCTCAACAGCATCGAAAAGAGCCTGATTTCCCGTCTTCAAATCAGAGTAAGTAGGTAATACAACTACATCCACATAGTTTTTTACGACTTCTGCCAACACAGTTTTATCAATACTTTCGATACAACTCTTCAAACTTCCCTTGAGTACTCCCTCCAAAGTGGCACAAGCTTCCATAGCACTTACTGTTTCCGGACTATTGATATTGTTGCGGAAAGGACTCGGGATAGCCCAAATTGCTGCTGCTGCGTCATCAATCGCTTTTTTTACTTCAGTATCAAGATTAGCATTTACCGCGGCTACTGCTTTTGAGAGAGATGACTCGCTAATAGCCCCTGTACGTGTTCCGTAATAAGCATTACGAATAGAATAGATATTGTTACGATAGTCTTCACGAGAATGCCAGCTATACCATGACTCTACAGCATACAAAGCCTTTTCTTCATTATTATGTATGAAAAGATCGTAAGGGTCACCAATTTTGGCGGTACCTACTTCATTGGCAATGTCTACACAGCCGTCAATCAACTGCTCAACACTCGTCAAAGCATCTTGATTCTTAAAGAAATCTGCATAGCTTCCACCTTCATTGTATTTAACCGCCCAGTCATCATAAAGAGCAGTAGCATCATTCACCAACAATTGTGCAACTACTCGCATGTAATTTCCCCAACTACTTGCATTCTCTGCCGTATAGTCAAGATTTTTAGCGTCTATAGTCGTAGTGTCATCATCACTACAAGCCGTAATGGAACACATCATGCCCAATGAAAGAGCCGACAAATAAAAAAACTTTTTCATATTACTTAAACATTAAATTAATTATAAATACCTATTTGAACTATCTCTTGGTAAACCAACCGACATAAGCTATGCCGATAGCAAATTCATTTTCATTGTTATATTTAGTCGATCCAAATACCTTGTTCGTACCAATATGACGGGTAGTATAATCGGCCTTCACAACCAGATTCGGCAATGCAAACCAGTTAACTCCTGCCGTCCATTTACTTACCTGACAACGTTTCTCCATTGTAGCAGAACCTTCTGCCTCTTCCTGCGGGTTGTAGTATTCATAACGGGCATAAGGATAAATAACCGGACATTTCTTCTGCGAGAAGAAAGCACTCAGGTTAAGACCAGCCTCCAAGCCATAGCACAGAGCATTCTTAGCTACATTACGCATAGCACCGTGATAATAATTGGAGTTATTGGAAAGAGTAACCTTGCTGATCTTGGAAGAATTCTCTAAATCACCATAAATGATATTACCACGAGCGGTAACATATTTATTTTTATACTGTGCATCGGCAGAGTAGATTTTCACTGATGAGCGACCTACGCTGCTATACTTATAATTCTTATCAGCATTGGCTGTCACGTCATTACAATAGTAAAAAGCAGCACCTACACGCAGACCCGGTACCCCTTTATAGTCCAGACGTGCTACATAAGCAGGTGAAGTAAAGTTATCTTGTTCAAAGAGTCCCTGCTTACCACCGGCAACCCAGTTATCGCGACCGAAGCCATCAGCATTCAAGCCGGCAACAATCATTGCCTGATAATCAAAGCGCGCATATCCTTTACCAAAAGAACCGAAGAATTCCAATCCTGTCTCATGCCAGGTAGAAGGAATAATTGTGGTTTCACCCTCAGGACGAGATGTTCCAAAGAAGTTGATAGGCTCATGGTGCGCATTGGTCAATCCCATAGGTACAATCAAATGACCGGCACGAACATTGAAAGCCGAATGTATCAGACGGGTAATGTGAAACTGCTCAAGAGCAACTTCTCCCCCCTTTTCCATTTCTGTTTCATACTCACCGTTTTCTGAATTCTCAAGTTCTGTTTCAATACCTACACCTCCTGCTTCAAACTCTATTTCAGCACCCAGTATCCACTTGGAATTAAACTTGTAGTCAAAAGCCAACACAAAACGAGGAATTGCAATGGTATTGCGGTGATCACTGTTATCGACCCCACCATAGAAACGATTCGTTCCGTAATTCATAAACTTTGCTACCATCTCTCCGTATCCACCGAAACGGAACTTTTCGTAGTCGTCATCTTTTGTTACCTGTTTTATTCTCTCTTTCTTTGCCGTAGTTTCAGATACCTCTTCTGTTGAGGTTACTTTTTCAGGTTCATTAGCCCGTAAAGTATTGTTAAAAAGCAAGAAACCTAAGGCGAATAAGCAAGTTAATTTTCTCATCTTTTATCTTAAATTTTATTGGCGCAAAGGTAGAGGGAGTTGAAAAGGCGGGCAATACCCAAATATGAGTATTGTGTTATTAAAAATAATAACAAATAGGTACTTAAACGAACACCATTTCTTTTTGTTCTTTTTTACAAAGCAGTAATTCACTAAAAAGACAGCCGCAAAGATCACAGCAATCCAGATAAAACTAATAAATATCAAATAGCGGTTATAAATGTACTCTCCCTCTTCAGGAACATGATTAAGCATACATAGCAAACAGTTACACTGAGAATTATCAGCGTCATGAAAAAAGTAAGAGTACAGTAAAAAAGATAAGCTACCTGCAAAAAGAATAATAATAGCTATTATTCCCCATCTCTTACAACTTAGAGGTCTGTCAATTGCCTTTTAATGATTGGTTAGTTTCACCATATAGTAGTTTATAGTTAGATTATACGTGCAAAGTTGCATGCTTTCAGTGACCTTGGCAATACCCAATAATTGTGATTTTTATAAAAATCTAACAAAAAACCATCATTAATGGGTATTTCAGAAAACGCGGATTCTCCCCTACTTTGCAGTTGAGAAATAAAACTTATGCAATACCCTAAAGATGACATACAAAAAGAAATTTTGAAAGCTGCCGAAAAGGTATTCCTCGAAAACGGCTTTCCGAAGGCTTCCATGCGCGAAATTGCGCAAAAAGCACAGGTAGGGTTGAGCAATATCTATAACTATTTCAAAAGTAAGGATGATATTTTCTGTACGGTGGTACGGCCTGTAATCAGTGCATTCGAAAGAATGCTGCACGAACATCACGGTCGTTATGGAGCGGATATCATGGAAATGTATTCCACCGAATACCTGCGATATGTGATAGAAGAGTACATGACATTGATACAAAAGCATCGCAAATTGTTGGTATTGCTATTTTTCCATGCACAGGGTTCTTCACTGGAAAACTTCAAGGAGAACTTCACCGAACGCTCCACATCACTCGTGAAAGAATACTTCAGGAATATGAAAGAGAAATATCCACAAATGAATATCAATGTAACCGACTTTTCCATTCACCTGCACACGGCATGGATGTTCACCATGTTTGAGGAATTAATCATGCACCGGGTCGGGATAGAAGATTTAGAACAGATAGTCACAGAATACATCACATTCGAAGTAACCGGTTGGAGAGAACTTATGAAAATATAAGTTCTCTCTTTTTTTGAATGAATCTAAATATTTTTTCTATACCTCCTCCATCCTTGCCAGTTCCCATCCGCTGAATTGCATTACTATGCAATGCAATCTTGTGCCTTGAATGAGTTGTTGTACCCTCGGGGCCTCAGCATAACGATGTATCTGATCAACAGCTTCCTGCCACTGGGCAGGAGCTTTTGTTTCATACTCTTTCGATGGCAGATATTTCAGTTCCAGAATATAACTGTGCGCCACCCCGCTATAGCGTTGCAGGTCGGGCATCAAAAACATATCGCAAAAGCCATGGTTCAATTCCACTTCAGGAGCAACCAGATAATAGGCACTCACACTAAGATAGGCAGTAAAGAAGCCTTGTATATTTCGTTCGCCCTCAATCATACTGCGTACAGAAGAATTGTCCTTGTAGGCATGAGCAATGAATTCAAGGGCTTCGCGCCATTTACCGTCATAAGACATGTCATAGAACATCAATCCTAAATCATTCAGATTGATATACTTCTTATTTTGACGTTGATATTCCTCCAGCAGATATTCGTAATATTGTTTGCGCACATTATTATTAGGAATACTCAGTACCAGATAATTCCCCCGTGTAGCGGTTATGGTCAACATTCCATAATAGAACAGCAGACTGGGAAAGAGTTCCGGGTCAGTAATCTGGCTGGCTGGAAAAGTAGTAGCCAAGGTCGTTACAATTTCCCCCTCTTCAGTAATCTTCCGGAGCACCCCTTTACGGTCACCATCCAGATGATCCAACTGGATAAGCTTCTTCATCTTGTTGTAATCGGTACGGGTATTGGGGTCAATCATCTGCTCGGGTGCTTTATCCAGATTCATATAGTTACGCAAATAATAAAACACCATATCACAGTTGAACATCTTCGGATCACGCGTCAAGCTCTCTTTTGCAAAACAGTAATTGTCATACCACGGCTTCATCTCAGCTATCATCGCCTCGACATCTCCCTTCAGTTGTCCGGCATCCTTATAATACTGAAACATCTCACGGACATCACTTTCGCTGAAGCCCAGCATCATATTGAATTGATAATCGGTGCTGATATTCCAACCTATATTGAAGCCACTGGTCAAGTCATCCAATGTAACAGGACTTACCCCCATCATAAAAATACGCTCGAACATGCCCTTGAACTTCTTGAATATCTCCCGATAAAAACCACTGGCATGAGTAATGGCATGATATATATCATTACCCTGCTCATTAAGCACCACGTTAGTGAAATTGTCGTACTCATCGATAATGAGATAGAGCGGATAGCCGTGACGCTGGGCTTCCACTTCAATCATACTCAGTTTATCGGCAGCCGAGGTCGAAGCATAGAATTCTTCGACCGTACGCTCTGGATAAGCATCCTCATAAGTCGCCATAAATCCATCCAACTGACGACGACAATAAAGGTTAAAGTTAGCTTCCAAATTCTCTATCCCGGCGCCCGCTTTAGAGAAATCAAGGAAAAGTACCTGATAGCGCCCTTGCAGCGGTGTAGGATTCCGCCCAATCCAAAGGTTCCCAAAACGTTTTTCAAATTTCGCTTTCTGTGAACTGTCATAATAAGCACGAAGCATGTTCAGGAAAATACTCTTTCCGAAACGGCGGGGACGGATGAGAAATAAATTGCTGGGCTGCTGCTCTAACAAAGGAAGATACATCGTTTTATCCACGTAGTACTGGTTTTGCTCCACCACTGCCACGAAGTCTGATACTCCATAAGGTATTCTTTTCACTGCTTCCATATCACTCTGCATATTTGAATTCATAAACGGGGACTCCATGCAAATGTAGTCTATTCCTTCCGAATGAACAAAAGAAGAAAGGGAAAGTTGTAACTACAAATAAACGAACGGCACATATCCCTCAGTGGCCTTACAGGATATGTACCGTTCTAAATCTAAAAACCGGTTTTAATTTTATTGAGTTTTTATCAAGAGTTCGTTATTCTTCTCTCCGTTATACCAATTTGCTTTATCCTGACCGCCACTCATCGCCCAGGCGGCAAAGTCTTTATAAGCATCGAGGAAATTACCTTTTTCAATGACATGAGCTATCGGAGCCGGAACACTCAAGCCCCAAATCAAGCCTTTATTGTTATAATAATAATCCTTTCCCAAACCGGAATTGTCACTGGGATATGTATCGTATACCGGTTTGTATCCTCCTAAATGAATTTCAGTGCCATGATCAGCTTTTGCCAGATAGAAGTCGAAGCTTTCAAAGTCAGCTGAGTTTACATCTACATCATCGTCATCCAAGTAAATAGCAATATTCAATTGCGGTAGATCCTTAGCAAGATATTCTTTCTCTGTATTAAAGAAAGAACTGCCGGAAGGCTTTGAAGTTGCTGCAACCAAATTGCGGAAGTCCATAATGACTTCACCGTCAGGACCGGCAAACCAATTTACTTCTTCAACCGATGTATAAAAACTCTGATATACTTCAATTTCTTCAACATCCTCTGCCCGCAGGTTCTTCAGCCTTAAATATGGAGCATAAGGATACGAGCCTCCCATAGCCCTCAACTCAATACCGAGCTGTATAGCTTCATCAATCACTGACTTATGTCCATAAGATTTGAATGGGATTTGTACCCTGTAGGCTAGAACAAAATCATTGAAATCATAATCCCCTAAACTCGGAAACTGGTCTTCGAACATGACAGTACCCCATCCGGAATTAGGATAGCTGATTTGACCGCTTCCTCCATTTCTGGTTTCCGCCCTTGTCTCAGAACTCGGTTTGCTGTCTTGGGGAAGCGTGAAATGAACGATATTATCTTTGTCGGCAGTAGCCGCCAAAACCATTTTCTTGCCATTTACCGTTTCGTATTGCAGGTAAGCTTCTTTAGAATTGGCAGGCAGGCTCAGAGGAATCGTTAAAGATCCGTTATCTGTCCGTAGAGTTGCCAGCATTGCATTTTCGGTACATTCCTGATCGGAGTATACTGAAACATCCGATGCACTTTGAGCTGTGATTTCGCATTGTGCATTCTTGACCATTTTCCAGTCAAACCCAGTCGGGACGACAAGGTCGGCTACTGTTTTTTCTTTTTGCGGTTGTTTGTCTGCATCATACACACTTTTCTCGCATGATGTAAAGGCTAACGTGCCCAGCAATAAAGACAAGGTAAAAATCGATTTTCTTTTCATGTTGCGTTCGTTTTTTATTATGATATGTAAAATGTATGTTCTCTCTCCTAAGTAATCATTATCACAATTGATTGAGATGTAAATCCGGCAAAGCACCGTTGCCTGCTCAGGCAAAGTACCATTGCTCGGTCAGGCAAGACACCGTTGCTCGGTCGGGCAAGATAGCATTGCCAGTAGTGTCTCCTAATTAACCGAGCGGATCATCCTCTATCCCTCCGTCACCTCCACTTCCACCGCCGGTAGGTGCCATGCCGATATATATCGTTTTTATGACACTGCGAGGTGTTTTCAGCAGATGGCCTTGACCGTATTGTGTCGTCACCTTCAATTCATACGTACCTTTATCCAATCCGCTGGGGATGATGAAACTGAGACGCGAAGGTTCGTTCAATACCCACAAGTCTTCGGTGATTTTTGTTATCGTACCTTTTGAGTCAGTCAAGATGATGCCTACAGAGTCGTCAGTACCGGTCACTTTCAGCATTGCACCCTTCAGGGTGAAAGCACGTCCGGCTGTGGCACTGGAATCCAGCGCACGGGTGGATGTGTCCTGAACGCCTGCAATGTACATGGCACTGCCCTTTGCACCGATAATGTTCACCACCGTATTTTTGATGGCTTCGCGAAGGTCGGCACCCACGTTGAAGTTTACCACGATAGAGTTCTTTGCCGGATTCCAAGCAGAGTTCTCGATGACACCATGAAAATTGACCGAGGCATAATATAAGCCTGTGTTCACACTGACGCCACTCATCAGCAAACGTTTGATCACGCGCTTCTCCAGGTCGAAGACGTGGCGGATGGTTTCTTCCCGCAGACCGGAGTCTTCCGCTTTCATTTCGGCAATGATACGTTCCTCGTCGGCACTGCCGTTGGAGACGGGGACGAGGATCATATCCTCTTTGTTGTCCACAGTCACGGTGTTATCCGCCAGTTGACCGTTGATTTGATACCTGATTTCTTCTGACATAATCTCTTTTATTTTAGGGTTAATATATGTATGATAAACTATATGGGTGACGAGTCACAAATGATTTAGAACCATTCGCTCCGTTTTGTAAATTACGGTGTTATAGCTGTCGCTACAACCTAACACCGTAATCCCACAAACAGCACAACAACATATTGACTAAAGCGCGCTACACTATATATACATTCATTAATTATCATTTATCGGAATAAAAAAACTGGGTTTCTGAAATTACTTACCAAGTAATTTCAAACTACTATCCGATGCATGCGGAAAAAGCGATTTCCGAGCGCATCGCTTAGGATGAAAAAAAGACTTTTCTGAGCTAAAAGTAAAATAGTTGATGGTTCCGCTTCTAAGCTGAAAGTGGAGGGCGCAATTCGTATACCTGCCGTAGTAGAAATAAGAAGATAATATGTGTTTTTTCTATTTTAGATCATTGTGATTCTGTCTTGAAAGAATTATATTTAAAGTTTTATTAATATCCCCTTGCTTATTTGTGAAAATATGTGAATATTTGCAAGCGATTACTGCCGTTACTTGGTAAGTAATTTAGTCTCAACTTCGTGTCTTACAATATACTGTAAAGCATACTCCCCTTCCATTTACCTTTTTTCACAGCTGCGATGAGTTGTCTGTTTACTTCATCGATACGTTCATTTTCAAAAGGTTTGAGGTAAGTTTCCGTTACCCGGATGGACGAGTGTCCCAGTGATTGGCTGATAATACCAATGGACTGCCCCATGTGGTAAGCCAGCGTAGCCCAAGTATGCCGGGCAGTGTAGGAACTTACCGGCACGCCTGGAAGCATCCGTTTTACGGCTTGCTTTAATGTCCGGTTGAAGTTACGTAAAGCAATCTGGTAAGAAAGATATTGTTCCCAACCGTCCTGTATCTCTGCATCCAGGATTGGCAACAGGTAGAGAGATGAGGGGGTAGTCTTCTGTCCGAGCCCTCGTAGTAGGCGCAAGGCTTCGGGAGACAGTTTCACCCGCATCGGTTTCTGAGTCTTATGACGGAGATAGACCAGATATTCCCCCTGCAAATCCTGCCTGCGCAGATGGGCAAGGTCGATAAACGGTATCCCCCTGCACAGAAACATCAGGCGGAAATATGCCAAAGCCCTTCTTTCTTCTCTGGTCAGGGCATCGTTCTCTGCTCTCAACAACTTTTCCATCTGCCATCCACGCAGTGCACGTTTGGTTTGAGACACCACCCGTGTATGTACACCGGCAAACAGCTGTGGGTTGTGTCCCGGTGTGCCTACGGGCATCCAGCGGTTGTACACAGCCCGCAGTGAGCTCATGTAACTGGTCACGCTGTTCATCTTCAAGGGTCTCTTTTTCTTCTGCATCAGCCACTCCTCATAGGCTTTCAGCCGCATAGGGGTGAACACTTCATCCATAGGCAGTGGTATGCCCCTGCCACCCGCAAAATCTTGGAAGGAATGCAGCGCAGACACATAACCATGCGCCGCCGCAAACTTTCGTTCACGTTTCAGCTGTTCGGTCACAGCAAGTATGTAGGAAGCCAAATCCGTACTTCCCACATCCGTTTCTACATCTTTTGTTTTCATAAATCTCACTATTTATTAATAATAAAAACTCCGGCACAGCAGTAGCTATTACCGGAGTTTTTTCAGTCTTATAATAATTGGAACATCTTCAAGTCATCTTCCACATCACTGATGGTATCTATCTGGAAAGTATCTACCAAGACCTTTGCCACATTGGGCGACAGGAAGGCAGGCAGCGTAGGCCCTAAATGGATTTTCTTCACACCCAGACTCAACAAGGCCAGCAGTACGATAACGGCTTTCTGCTCGTACCAAGCAATGTTATACACAATCGGGAGTTCGTTGATATCATTCAGCTCGAACACTTCTTTCAGTTTCATTGCAATGACTGCCAGTGAATAGCTGTCGTTGCACTGTCCTGCATCCAGTACACGTGGAATGCCGTTGATATCTCCCAGAGGCAACTTATTGTAACGATACTTGGCACAACCTGCTGTCAGGATGACTGTATCTTTAGGCAACGCCTTGGCAAATTCGGTATAATAATCGCGTCCCTTCATACGTCCGTCGCAACCTGCCATAACTACAAAGCGACGAATAGCACCGCTCTTCACGGCATCCACTACTTTATCTGCCAGTTGCAACACCTGATTATGGGCAAAACCACCGATGATTTCTCCACGTTCTATTTCCGTAGGCGGCTGGCATTGCTTGGCTATCTCAATAATTTCGGAGAAGTCTTTTCTACCTTCGGCATCTGCCTGAATGTACTTGCAACCGGGATATCCGGTGGAATTTGTTGTAAACATACGTTCCTTATATTCAGCATTTGCCAACGGGGGGACGATACAGTTTGTTGTAAACAGGATAGGTCCATTGAAGGTGGTGAACTCTTCACGCTGCTTCCACCAGGCATTTCCATAGTTGCCTACGAAGTGGGAATACTTCTTGAAAGCAGGATAATAGTGAGCAGGAAGCATTTCGCTATGTGTGTACACGTCGACTCCCGTACCTTCGGTTTGCTTCAATAGTTCTTCCATATCTTTCAGGTCGTGACCGCTTATCAAGATACCCGGACGCTTCCCTACTCCGATATTTACTTTTGTCATTTCCGGATTGCCATAGCGTTCGGTATTCGCTTTATCCAGTAAAGCCATAGTCTTCACACCGTATTCTCCGGTCTGGAGCACCATCTTCACCCACTCGCCTACCGGAAGTGATTTTGTGGCAGTGGCGGCCAAAGCATGTTGCATGAAAGTATGGATAGAAGCATCGTCATATCCCAGACGCATGGCATGTTCCAGATATGCCGCCATACCCTTCAGACCATAGGTCATCAATTCTTTCAGGGAACGCAGGTCTGTGTCGGACTCACGCAAGACACCCACGCTTTCCGCCTTGGAAGCATACTCATCACGTCCACCCTGCCATTGCAATTCGTCGATTTCAGGCAGGGAAATACCTTTTTCTTTGGCTTCTTCTATCAAACGGTTACGCAATGCCATACCTTTATCCACCCTGTTCAGAATGCTTTCATCATCGAAATTGGCATTTGTAATGGTACAGAATAAGGCATCCACAACAAAACGGTTCACTTCGGCAGCTACAGAATGTCCGGCGTTACGGAACTCATCGGTAACGACTGATATTCCACGTACCACGAACATCAGCAAATCCATTGCCTTTGCTGTATGACTTTCTTTTCCACACACACCTTTCAAGATACAACCGGTGCCTTTCATTGTCTCCTGGCACTGATAACAAAACATTTTAGCTTCCATCATCTTATTCTTTTTATTTAGTTATAAAATATATATTCCTTCTCTTTAAAGAAGACAAGCTGCATCTCAGCATAACTTTTTCATGCAAGCATGAAAGTTCTGCATTCGATTTGCATTATCTTTGTGCAAAGATGGAGAGTTTATGGCAGGTAAATTGTCACGTATGTTACACCTAATCACAAAAAACTTAAAAAAGAATGGAACCACATATATTATTACAGATGCCATTATTTCAAGGCATAACAGAAGAAATGCTGTTAAAGTTCGTTCTGTTGCACCAACATACCCTTAAATCTTATAAACCGAGAGAATTTATCGCCATGCAGGGAGATATTTACCGTTCTCTCTATATTCTGTGCAATGGAACAGTGCGTACTCAAATGGTCAGTGCGGAAGGAAAACAACTCACCATAGAGACCCTCCGTGCCCCGAAACTCCTTGCACCGGCTTTCATCTTCGCTTCCGAAAACCGTTTCCCGGTGAATATCGAAACCCTGGAAACCTCGGAAGTATTGATTCTGAATAAGGATGCTTTTCTGGAGTTCATGCACCAGTACCCGGTCATCATGCAGAATTTCCTGAAGTTGATTTCCGACCGGAGCTTGTTTCTATCCAAGAAACTGAACGAGTTCGCCTTGCAAAGCCTGAAATCCAGATTACTCAATTATGTAAAGATGCATGGAGGCATCGGTTCCCAACAGGAAGTGGCACATATACTTGGGGTAGCCCGTCCGTCATTGGCACGTGCCATATCCGAGTTGAGTAACGAGGGCTGCATACAAATAGAAGGAAAAGAAATGCGTATTAATGAGGAGAATTCGAAGAAATACTTTTAATTCTACTTTTTCATCGTATCTTTGTACAACCAACTACCTAATATAATGAGGAAAATAACATTAACCGACAAACATCAGGAATTACTTTTCCAGATTCCGCTGTTCCGTGACCTTCCCCTTAACATCAAGCATTCGTTGCTCGACAGGTTGGATATCTCCCTGTACTCAGTAGACAAAAAAGATATCATTGCCACCCAGGGAACACTCTGCAAGAAATTATATGTATTATTGGAAGGAAAACTACGGGTAGATATTATCGACGGATTGGGAAATGAAGTCATGATAGAATATATCGTTGCGGCACGTGCATTCGCCACTCCTCATTTATTCAGTTCAGACGGAGTACTGCCGGCAACCTTTACCGCCATGGAAGACAGTACCCTACTCACCGCCAGCAAAGAGTCCATGTTTAAGCTTATCAGCGAGGAACCTAAAATATTACACAACTTTCTTTGCATCACAGGCAATTGTAATGTCTGCACAGTATCCCGCCTGAAAACCCTATCACGAAAAACAGTGCGTGAACGTTTCGTTGTCTACTTGCTGGAACACAAGAAAAAGAATTCTCCAATAGTCAACATCATCCACAATCAGGCAACCCTTGCCGAATATCTGAATGTAACCCGCCCTGCACTATCGAAAGAGATTAATAAGATGATAAAGGAAGGTATTATCGATATGGACGGAAAGACAGTGCAGATACTCAATGAAACTATATTAGAAAGGTACGTATAGGAGCTTTCTCCTGATACGTACCTTCATTTATGTTCTCTCTTACTTACAGTTTACCACTTCACAAACAGCACTCTGGGATTGATGTTGACAGACACCCATCCCCAGTCTTGCCAGCTTTTATGATTGCCGCCTTTCACAACGTCCATCGTCTCCGTTCCGCGCATAATGGAGTATCCGGCGGAGAGTTTCACATCCTTCATCACCGACCAGTTTATTTGATAATCGACTTCCGAACCTAATGCCTTTTTCAATCCCGACAACTTCACCGCAGTTGAGAAATGATGATAGTTCAAATCCATATCCACCTTATCGGAAGCACGGAAACGTAAACCCAGACGTTTGTCAAACAAGCCGGGAGCATATCCGGGTTTAAAGTCGGACGCATAAAAATAATCCATAGCTCCGTAAAACTTATGATGTGTGCCATATAGAACATTGAATGCCTTGTACTTGTCACTGTCACCGCTGTCTCCGCTCAGATAATCGGCACTTGCCACTATCGTCCAAGTAGGTTTAAGGTTGTATGGGAAAGCATAAGCCACTTGCAGGTTGGCCATGAAAGCAGATACCTTCTGCACATTTTGGTTCTTGCCCGTCTGATAATAGAAGGCACCGTCTACATTCCACCCATTTTCTCTGTAGGTGATATAAGTTCCCATTGTTTGCAGATAACGGGTGTGAGACTCTTTAGTAGCGGCATCTCCGGTTTCCAATCCCAGATTCATGAACAGTAAGGATGCATCAAAGGGAGTATAATCGGATTTATAGTGATACCAGAGTGTCTGCATATTCTTGTAAGGCTGCGCTCCGGCCTGCACGTAATAGGTACCGCCTATCTTAGTCTCGTCATTCTGGTTGAAAGCGAGGATAAGATGCAATTGGTTGTTGGGGTCGGCATAGCCCAGTTTCAATGCATCATGGTAGCGTCCGGCTATGTTCCAATCCAGTCCGCCCAGAATGCGTTCGTCATCATACGAAAGGGTCTGACGGCCTAATTGTGCAAAGAAGTTTTTACCGAAATTCAGTTTAGCCCATGCCTCATTCATGATGAAACGGCCGTTCTTGTCAATCTGCGGGTCCTGTCCCCATACACCAACGTGCTGTGCCGAGATCTTCATTTGTAAATCAGAACGCTTGTACTCCATAGAAAGGCGTGCACGGTTATTGATGAATCCCGCAGGTTCCGCTCCCTCATCACGAGGAGACAAGACACCGTTGCGATACTCCGCACGAGGTCTGATCTGAATGGACATTGTAAATTCATTCTCTTTTTCTGTAGTTTGCGTATACGCCATGCTTGGCAAAAGCATGAGAAGCATTGCCCAATAAGTAGTTTTCATAATGATTATCAGTTTAAATTATACGTATGAATGCTGACTCCCTGTGCAGAAGGCAGATAGTTGATGCCATACCAGCACATTTGCAGCAAAACAAATGATATCAGAAGTAAAATTAAGGCCTTACGGTATAACATAGGTTTTCCAAGACGGAAATGTATATAAATCAGATAGGAAAACCACGTAGCTGCCGCCCATGTCTCTTTCGGGTCCCACGACCAGTAATGTCCCCACGCCTCTTTTGCCCATATAGCCCCCGACAGCATGCCTAATGTCATGAATGCCAATCCTACATAAGTCAGATTATCGCATAGGTCCATCTCCCGGCTGTCAATCGGCTTCTTCTTGAACCAAAGCAGATAAATAGCCATCACGGTGGCCGCACCCAGCATAGCATAGGCAAACATATATACGATGACATGCGGCGTAAACCACGGACTTTGCAAAGCCGGCATCAAAGTTTTGTTATGTATTTCCGGTTTGAAGATATTGATACAGATAAATACCAGTGACAGGATAAAACTGAAACTGAGTATCCACTTATACCTCCAACGGCTGTATGTGATAAGTCCTGCCAGTGGAAGAAAGAAAGAGTACCACAAGCGCGTCTCTCCCATCGTCCGCATAGGCGGACGTTCCAGGGAAATCCACATTCCCACAATAAAGCTGAAGAAGATAGCAAGCCCAATCAAGGTAAGCCCGCCAACAATATACGGTTTTCTTCCGCGCCAGGCGGCAAAGGCACCGAATCCCCAGAAGTGCAGGGCGGCAATTGAAAACGGTACAAAATAATCCCACGTCATTCAGCGTCCTCCTCTTTTCTTTTTTGTGCATTAACAAACAGACAGATAGCTCCCAGCACCATCATGATAATACCTGCATAGACAGCAGGCAACCACGGATCACGTACCAGTTCGAACACACTGATATCGCTCCAGCGCCCTTTCGTATCATCATAGCTCAATTGATAAATATTCCATCCCGCCACATTCAGGGGATGGTTCACTGCAATCGTATCTTCCACCTGTTTGCCGTCTTCCGTGTATACTTTCACTGTAGATGCAAAACGCTGCGGTTCGCGTTCCGGCATGATAAGGCTTGTCAACGAATCCAGACGCAATGCTTTATATGGGAAAATAAAACTACCGCAACTTACCCACCCCTCCTTTGCAGTTTTCGTCTTTTGATTGATAGCCTGCAAATAAACGGCGTACGTGGCTCCCATCGAATGGAATTCGGTAAACTTCACCGTATCTTCCGTAGCCACAGAAGCCGCCCAGGGAATCGTTTGCCGGATAGTCACCAGCCAATCGGACAGCTGCCCCTCCGTTACACCTTCTTCCAGCAACAAATGTTCCGGTGCTTTCTCTGGCAATGTACGTCCTGTTTCATTATCAATCAGCATCAGTTTCGGAGGATACTCGTCAATCGTGAAGTCTTTCAGTTCAATGGCCAGCGGAAGTTCTATCAATTTGCCGTACTCATCCATTGCACGCCATTCGGCATTATCTATCCGGGTGGTCATTTTCAACCGCTGCATATCGGCATTTCCCAAGGTTGCCGTAATCAGGGCAATAAACAGCCCGGCATGATTCAAAAGGAAAGCAAGCTTCTTCCATCTGAATGGAAATCCGGCACGAAGCGTAGTCAGCCCCAGTACAGTCACCATCCAGATATAAAGCAATATAAAAGGCCATGCCGAAAGCATTCGTGAGAAACCGAGCACATCTGCCGGATGACCGGAAGGGACCTGACGGATAAGTCCCATCACCACCGTAATGCCCGCCACCCATAAAAGAGAAGAGACAGCCGATGTATAATGGCTTATCCAACTGAAGAAATAAACACGCTTGCGCAAGCAATGCATGGCAACTATTCCGGCTATATATAAAACCAGAACTATGATATTCACCGGACAGGCAAACAAACTCCAATCTATTTCACCGATTGTAATCTGTAGCAGCCATCCTGTCACCAACAGTCCTGCGCCTATCAGGCATCCTTCTTTAAATCCCCACGGTCTGATCCACATATCTCTGTTTTATTTCTGGGCCAGGCGACCGTTAGCTTTCGCTTTTTCCAGCCATGCAGGTACAGTTGTTTTCAGGAATTTCTCTTTAGCAGCTCTTTCCGCATCCATGTCGAGACCAATATATTGTTGTGCTTTCTCTTTGGTTGAAATGTCCGGCATCGGCACATCATCCGTAAAGCCATGCTTAGCCAATACTCTTGATACAGCCAGACGAGCCTGCATAGCCTTGTCCAATCCATGTGAAAGGATACGTTGGATTTCCTGCGGAGCATGGAAAAAACCACCGTGAGAAGCCACACCGAAATCCCAACGCCACTGCGCCTGACGGATAAGGGCAAGTACATCTTTCATCTGATCTTCCGTAGCCCCCTTGTCCCATGCAAACTTAGCCTCGATATGAGCCTTGGCAAGTTCCTGTTCCAAACGGTTACGTATTTCGTTAGCCTTAAGTTGGCGTTCGTACACATTGTTACGCAATGTTTCTTCACTTTCGCGGTGGCAAGTCTGACAAGTACGGTCAATCATCGCCAACGGGCTTTGAATATGGTGATCACTGAATTTCACACCACCTTCGCTCTTATAAGGCATGTGACAATCTGCACATGACACACCTCTCTGACCGTGAATACCCATCTGACAGATTTCATAATCAGGATGCTGCGCTTTCAATATCGGAGCACGACTCAGTTTATGAATATAATCATAGAAACCTTCATTATCATAATAAGCCTCCATATCTTCCACAGTAAAGCCTTTATCCCAAGGGAAAGTCAGGTACTTGCCATCACCCTTGAAGTAATATTCCACGTGGCACTGCGCACAAACCAGCGAGCGCATTTCCTGCGGAGTAGCTTTTGTTATATCTCTGCCCTGGCGTGCAAAAGCCTCGATCAAAGCCGGACGGCTGATGTGCAGATTCATATTTTCCGGTTCGTGGCAATCGGCGCATCCGATAGGATTTACAATCTCATCACCCATTGCTCCCCACTTATTATTATAGAACGCATCCACACCGATAGCCTCCATCATACGGGGAACATCCGGGCTCTTACAAGTCCAGCAGGTAGACGGTTGCGGACCATCTTCGGGAGTAGCAGGCGCCCCCGTACGAAGGCTTGCCGTAATATCCTCTATCGCATGCATGTGCCCACGCGGAGTCGAATAGTCCTTTGAGAAAGCATATCCTGCCCACAGAACCACCATTTCGGGACGTTGTTCCAATACATCGACCGCAATGTTTCCATTGAACTCACTCTGGAAATCCGTCTTCGCTGTTTCCGTCCAGGTCTGATATTCACGGGGGAAATCACTTTTGAACACTTCATTACGGGCTTCAATGCCTGTAATAACAGTCCTGCGGTTATTGAACACGCTTTCTAATTCCGCCCGCCTCTCCATCAGCGCGGAAACACATAATCCTAATACAAACACGACTACCATCGAACCACCGAACAGCAGCCAGCCTTGCCATGATTTCAATTTCTTTTCCATAAGTATATTGATTTTATTTCATTATTTCTTAAGCATCTTTTGCAGCCAGCCCGGAACGGGCGATTCAGGATAAGGTACCAGTGCATTGGGAGTGGATGACAACGAGTTGCTTCCGCCATGCGGCACATCCCGGTGACAATCCCAACAAGCCTTACCCTCGCCTACCTGAGACATCATATAATCTATTTTCCCGGTTTTCACAAACTCCGCATTCAACTGCGTATGGCAACGAATACAGTTGTTCATAATCACCTCTGAACTGGCTTCATGCGCCCTGATAACCTGTGGCTCGCTCTTTGTCAGAAAAGCAGCCACATGTTTCATACCGTCCATCCCCTTGAATGTCCATTTCTTTACGGCATTCTCATGAGGAACATGACAATCATTGCAAGTGGCATCCCGACTATGTGAACTGTGGAACCATGTAGCGTAATAAGGTGCCATAATATGACAGTTCACGCATGCCGACGGCTCATCCCCCAAGTAGGTATGCGCCCGCAGCAAGTACATGAACAAGCCTCCCCCGCCCACAACGATACCGCAGATAACTATCGCAGCCACTTTCCATTTGTACGAAGGTAAAAACCTGTTTATAAATGACAATTTCTTCATAGGAAATAGTATTTTTCACAAAAGTAGGGGCTTTATTTTTAAAAAAGTGTAATAATGATTACATATTTTGCATAGTCTTGCGCTATCTTTGTCGTGTTCCGTTGAGTAATTATCCGCCCTCATCCGTATATTCTTTAAATACCTAATGTTATTGATAGAATATGAAAGCACTTAGTTTATTGATATGCCTTCTCTTTTCAGGGATATTACAAGCCCAGGAGGTAGAAATCACCTTCCGGCAGCAGTTGCCGGACAGCCATCCGCGTTATCTGACAAACAGCAACGGTAAGAGTGAAACCCTGAACCTGATAGAAAAAGAAGATTGGGCAAAAGACGTATTTGAGAAACTGAAAAGGCGTGCCGATCTTTATGCCAACCTGACAGATGCCCAACCGGACTGGTTACTTTCACGCCTTGCCATGTATTGGAAGTCTCATGCTACGGATGTATATATAAAAGGTGAAACCTTCGACCATGCCGGAGGCGAAAAAGCACCGACACCCACCGTTCGCTATACCGGTACGCGTGGCACATTCGCCACCCACGGACGTCCCCGTCTGGAAGATGTAGTGCCATACGATGACGATGCGGAAGGAAATGTAACTTTCTGTAACAATGCCCTGCCCGGTCGCCCTATGGAGAGTGTACATCCTTCTAAAACCGGACGCAACATTGAGAGCCTGAACCGTGAAATCATGGGTATCGCCCGTGATGCCGCTTTCCTTTACTGGCTTACCGGAGAAGAAAGATATGCAAAACTCGCCGCCGGAGTATTCGATACCTATATGACAGGTATCTATTATCGGAATGTTCCCATCGACCTCAACCACGGCCATCAGCAAACTCTGGTAGGCATGAGTTCTTTCGAGGTTATTCACGAAGATATTCTTTATGACATCGTTCCCCTTTACGATTTCCTGTATGACTACCTGAATGCCCGGCATACCGACAAAATGGATATATACGCAGGAGCTTTCAAGAAATGGGCGGACAATATCATTGCAAACGGTGTTCCTCACAACAACTGGAACCTGATGCAGGCTCGTTATGTCATGAATATTGGTATGATACTGGAAAACAACAAGCAATATGCCGATGGCAAAGGACGCGAATATTACATTGATTATGTACTCAACCGCTCTAGTATCCGCCAATGGAGTCTGAATAAATTAGCCGATTATGGCTTCGATCCGAAGACAGGTATCTGGGCCGAATGTCCCGGATACAGCAATGTAGTACTGAATGACTACACCAGCTTTACTACCCTCTTCGACCGGAATCTGAATTATGACCTGGTGAAAGCAATGCCGGTTCTCTCTAAAGCAGTAGCCGCTATTCCGCAATATTTGTTCCCCAACCGGATGATCTGTGGTTTCGGCGATACCCACCCGGGATATCTGAACACCCATCCTATATCCCGCATGATACGAAATGCACAGCACAACGGAAAGAAAGAGCAGGAAGAATATTTCACTGCCATGCTGAAATGCTTCCATCCTAATGCGAGAAAAACCAAAGACAATAAAAAAAGCGTCCCCGTTTCTATCAGTTCTTTCTTTGATGAAAAGCCATTGGAACTGAATCCCAATATCGAAGCCGGAAAAATAGAGCAATATGTCTCTCCCCTCTTCTATGCACCGAACGTTTCCTGGCTGGTACAACGAAACGGAATGAATCCCCGTCACAGTCTTATGATTTCCCTGAATGCCAGTGAAGGAAACCACATGCATGCCAATGGCATATCCATGGAACTTTACGGTAAGGGATATGTTCTGGCTCCCGATGCCGGAATCGGTCTTTACTTATACAGTGGGCTGGATTATCTGGAATATTACTCTCAATTTCCCAGTCATAACACGGTTTGCGTGGATGGCATTTCCAGTTATCCGGTGATGAAAAGTAATCACTCCTTCGATCTTAAATCCAGTTTCCCTGTTTCCTCCGAACCGGGAAAAGCTTTCACTTCCGTAACCTATAGCGATGTTTCTTTCCGTGAACCGGAAAGCCGTGCCGACCAGACCCGTATGATGAGTATCGTCACTACCGGTCCGGAAACCGGTTATTACGTAGATATCTTCCGCAGCCGGAAAGAACGCGGTGGTGATAAAATGCATGATTATTTCTACCATAACCTAGGGCAAACCCTAACACTGACAGGCACAGACGGTGCAGACCTGAATTTGCAACCTACCGAAGAACTGGCCTTTGCCGGTGCTCACCTTTATGCTTATTCTTATATCTATGATAAGAAGTCGGCTACTACCGACAAAGACATAAAAGCTACATTTACCATTGCCATGCCCGACAAGGATGACATTTCAATGAACTTGTGGATGAAAGGAGAAACGGACCGGGAAGTTTTCACCGCCCTGTCTCCCACGACGGAAGGTTTGAGCCGTAGCCCGGGGATGCCATATAATATAAAAGAACAACCTACCCTGACTTTTGTGGCTCGCCAGAAAGGAGAAGCCTGGAACCGGCCGTTCGTCGCTATCTATGAGCCCTCATCCGTAAAAGAACCCGGCTGCATTACCGAAGTAAGCTTCCCCGAAGTAAAAAGCAAAACGGAAAACAGTGCCACCGGTATCTGTGTGGTACAGAAAAATGGACGCACAGATTATATTCTGTCATCAGATAATCCCACGGATATCTGCACTAGCGGAAAAATGAGTGCACAAGCCACCTATGCTTTATGGGGAAATAAAAAGGGCGATGATTGCACCTTCTTTTTAGGACATGGCACTTTGCTAAGTACCCCGAATGTAGTTATCAAGACGGAAACTCCCACAGATGTATTACTGGAATTCAAGAAAGGGGCATGGTACTACACTGCATCCACCGATTGCACCATCAGCATCAAAAAGAAGACGTACAAACTAAAAGCCAATATGGAGGAAAAGATATTGAAGTAGAATTTTATTTAACGATTAATTGATTGGATCATATTATTAGAAAGGGAAATAGCAAAAGCATCAAGGTTATATCAAGGTTATATCAACTTCCTATCGAAACCTTGTCAAGTCCGTATCATCTCCGTGTCTATAGCCAAGGAGAAGGTACGGACTTGACAGGGAGTTGGTACGGGCTTGGTATGGACTTGGTCATAAACCAACAGATCGGCAGAGGATTCCCGTCCTCTGAATTATCATTCTAAACCTAAACGTTTTCGTTCTTTTTCCTTATATTTGCTTGCAGAAACATAATACATAGAAACGAAATATAATATATTGTGAAAAACATATCAAAATATATCATCCTATTATTCCTACTGTTTAGCTTCCTACCGGGTTATTCCCTCCCCTCTGTATTCCGGGGACTATCCGTCACGGAAGGACTTTCCGACTTAGTAGTGAATGCACTTTATAAAGATTCCATTGGTTATGTTTGGATAGGTACCGGCAATTCTCTGGAGCGTTTTGACGGCACACGCCTGAAACATTTTTTGATTTCGGGAGCAAATGAAAAGATCAAGCGAGTCAATGCCATTGCCGAAATGGAAGGCAATCAGATATGGATGGGAAACGGTATGGGGCTTTGGCGGGTGAATACCGAAAAAGATATTCTCGAACCGATTGCTGCCGAAACAATACACTACGGTGTCCGCGCACTTCTACCTGATGGAAAAGGTACTTTATATATAGGGAGCGAGGCCGGTCTGTTTATCTATAAAAACGGGAATCTGGAACAGGTACTTATAGCCCCCAATGTCCTTTCAGCCTCTAATGTCATCACCGGACTCACCCTGGGTGAAGAGGGGCTTCTCTGGATATCCACCAATGACGGACTTTTTTCTCTAACATTGGCTGACAAGAAAATTACTCCGTATCATAATATGGTAGAGGACAAACATTTTTGCTCTTACAATAACATCACCCGAATTGGCAACGTAATCTACTTGGGTACAATGGGGCAAGGCATCATCAGTTTCGACATACAGACACATAAGTTTAAGCATTTTGTCGACGTAGGCTGTAATGTGATATCTTCCTTGTCCGGTGATGGTAAAGATATGTTGTATGTGGGTACCGATGGAAACGGGGTTCATTTCATTTCGACCCAACAAATGAAGATTCTACGCTCCTTCCGCCATGAACCGGGAAAAGAAGAAAGTATCCGGTCCAACTCCGTGTACTCACTTTTGGTAGATCGTGACGGTCTCATCTGGATAGGCTTCTATCAGTTGGGATTGGATTACAGTCTATACCAGAGCGGACTTTTTTCGACTTACAGTTATCTCCCGTATTTTGACTCCAAAGATATGCCTGTCCGTAGTATTGCAATTACCGAACATGAAAAGTTAGTTGGCTCCCGCGATGGCCTATTCTATATAAATGAAGAGGAACAACGCTTCAAAAACTTTAAATCTCCTGAATTGCGTTCCAGTATGATTTTCTCTATCTACAAATTTCTGGATAAATATTATATCGGAACTTATGGCGGCGGCATGTACATATTCAATCCTGCTGATCTTACTATCCACGACTTCGAACCTGGTGAACCGCAACCTTTCATGCGGGGACAGATTTTCTGTATAAAGGCTGATGCAAAAGCCCAATTGTGGATAGGTACCTCAATGGGGCTCTATTGCTATAAAGATGGAAAAAGAATCAAGCACTACACCAGTGCCAACTCCAAGTTACCCGAAGGGAATGTTTACGAAATCTATTTTGATTCCACTCACAAGGGATGGATTTGTACGGAGAATGGCATGTGTATCTGGGACCCCTCTTCCGAAAGTCTGAAAACCAGCATCTTCCCGGAAAACTTTATTCATAAAGAAAAGATCAGAGTTGTATATGAAGACTCCGACCATAATCTTTATTTCCTACCGGACAAAGGAAGTATGTGTATATCCGATCTCTCCATGAGCCGTTTCAGAAGGTTGCAACCTGATACACAATTGGAAGGAAAAGATGGTATGTTCATATTGGAAGATGACGAAAAATGGCTTTGGATAGGAACCAATAACGGACTCTACCGCTACGACAAAAAAGAAACTTTTATTCCTTACAACTTCATAGACGGTATTCCAAGTTCTATTTTCACATTGTGCCCTCCCGTACAGGACCAGCAGGGCAATATATGGATGGGAAATTCCAAAGGTCTGATTTATATGAATTTCAAGGAAAATAATCAGATGAAGAGATACACTTATCCGCTGACTATTACAGATATTTACGTCAACGGAAAGAAATCGCTTCATCCTGTTATTGAAAGTGGAAAAGTTCCTGAAATACAACTCGAATCCTCCCAAAACAACCTGACATTTCACTTCTCCGGTTTTACCTATACCGAACCGGCTTATATGACTTATGAATACAAATTGGAAGGTGAAGATGAGGACTGGCAGATATTGACCGGAAAGTCGGAAATTACTTATTATGATTTGTCATCCGGAAACTATCTCTTCAAGTTACGTTATATCGGGAACCCAGATTCTGAAATACACACATCTGTCCACATTGCCTATCCTGTAGAAACATGGAGCATCATTGCTATCTCTATTGCTTTAATTTTTATCGGCTACATTTACTATCAACGTAAGAGAAAAGCGAAGCAAACGAAAAATATTCAAATCCAGCTTCCTGAAAATGTGCAAGAGTCCGAAAAGCAAGAAAAGATAGTAGAATCAAAATATAAAACCAATAAGATAAGCACGGAAGAATGTCAGCACCTGACAGAAAAGCTGGAGGCTCTGATGCTTCGTGATAAGCCATATACGAACCCTGATCTGAAAATAGCCGATTTGGCAACCATGCTCGGCAGGTCAGCACATACTTTATCTTATCTGTTCAATCAACATCTGAACCGTAATTATTACGATTACATCAATGATTACCGTATTGAGGAGTTCAAGCGTCTTATCAACGAAGACGAATATTCCAAATATACACTGGGAGCACTTGCCGAACTCTGTGGTTTTAGTTCACGTGCCTCCTTCTTCCGCTATTTCAAGAAGGCTACCGGCATCACTCCCAATGAATATATCCGGAGCATCGGAAAGAATAACGATGAATAATTTATAATATTAATGATTCCGACATTTTCCGAGAGCCAAAATAAAGAGTAGAACACAAATTAATCAATTCTTTGTCTAAGTTATGAGATTCTATAAGAAATAGAGAAGTTATACTTTATTCTCTTACTTTATAGAACCTCATTTTATATTTTCATTCGAGTAATACTAAAAGACGACATTTTTTCCTAAATTTGCATAGTATAAAGAAAAAATGCTTATGTCCTTAGGAAAACACATATTAATTCTCGTAATGCTTTTTATCGGGGCATTTAATGCCTTTGCTTCCGACAATGACTATATTATCTATTCAATAGGAAACGAAGAAGCGAATTGCAAATTCGAGGACAATCGTGTCAATTGCATTTATAAAGATTCCGACGGTTTTATCTGGGTAGGTACGGGTACTACAGTTGAACGTATAAACGGTAAATATACCTCACTTTACACCTTCGCTGAAAAACAAGTAGGAATAACTCCTTCTCCTTTTCTAGTCAACGCATTGATAGAAAATCACAAACATGATTTTTGGGCAGGTACTATCCAAGGTCTTTTTCGCATGAACCATGAAAAACGTATATTAAAACGAGTATTTACTGAGGAAATAAACTTTTCTGTCCAAGCATTAGAAAAAGATGAGGAAAACAGACTCTATATAGGGACAGTAAATGGACTCTACATCTACGATGGGAAAAAACTCCGACACATTATTATCGATGAGAAAAACATTCTTTCTGATAATAATCGTATCTTGGATATTGCGATATACAATCATAATTCTGTTTGGTTGTTAACTCCAAATGGAGTGGTTATTTGCGATGCCAAATCCGGTTCACTCAAACAATATAGATGTACTCTATCTTCATGCGGACAATTAAAATGTCTTGTGAAAGTAGATGATACTTTGTATATAGGCACAGAAAAGGGAAACATTATAACTTTCAATTTACTTCACCTGAACTTTGCTCCTTACTGGAATGAAATCAAAGTACCCATTTCAAATCTTACCTATGAAAAAGATGTTTTGGGAGTTGCTACCAGCGGACAGGGAATTTTTCTACTATCCTTAAACGAAAGAAAAATCATTTATTCTGCTACCTATGGTAGAGAAACAGAACAGGATCTCTTATCCAACAACATTTCCTCCATCTTGCTGTCTCAAGGTGATATATGGTGTGGAACAGGATACTATCTGGGTATGAATATATTGAGGAAGAAAAATGAGTCTTTCAAACGCTATGACAAAGGAATCTTCAAAACCAAAGACATTGCAGTACGTAGTTTTCTTCCTACTCGAGAGTATAGCTTCATCGGTACGCGGGAAGGGTTCTATTACGTACACGAAGCGACCGGAAAAATACAATACATAGATGTCCGAGGCGATAAAACCGGAAATTTACGCTCCAATCTGATATTTTCCTTTCATGAATACGAAGGAGATATATTAGTTGGAACCTGTGGAGGTGGTTTGTCCGCCTTCACTCCTCAAACCGCTACTTTTAAAGAAACACCCCTGACTCGTGCATGCGTATCGAATGATATTTTCATGTTTTTAGAAGATGAAAACGGGAAATTATGGTTAGCAACTTCTGACGGTCTTTATTCATATGACAGACAAACTCAAGCAGTCCGGGAGTACAATGCATCAAACAGTGGTATGCCAGGCAATATCGTATATGGTATCTATTTAGATTCAGCCAAGCGCTTTTGGGTAGGCACGGATAAAGGTTTGGCAGTATTTGATAGCCAGACTGGAAAATGTAGCCAGGATATGTTGCCAGAGGTCTATTGTAAAGAAGCTATCCGATACATTTATGAAGGGAGAGACGGCACACTCTTCTTCTGCCAGTTAAACAACCGCTTGTTAGTGGCTGATAAATCATTGAATCATTTTCATCACCTCTCCCCTCTTTGCCCCAATTTTATACAAGATGACCAAGGATTTTATTGGTTAGGGCAATGGGATGGACTATTACGAATTGATGAGAACCTGAATCGCTACACATTTTTTCCTTCTATAAATGATTTGAATACCAATGCCGGACCACCAATCTTAAAGGATAAAAATGGTATGTTATGGATATGTGGCGTGAAAGGGTTGTTCATGGTAAATCCCCGGGCAAACTTTATCCCCTCACCCGTACAAATCACAGAAATGCAGATCAATGGTAACTTCTATGCTGACGATTATAAATTAAAGCCGGATTCTACTTTGTATTTAAAATCAAATGAAAATACTATCACTTTCCGATTCGCCTCTTTAGGATACGAAAAACCGGAACTTATTAAGTATGAGTACATGCTTCAAGGCAAAGATTCTACGTGGACAGTGCTGACCAACGAAGATAAAGTTTCTTATTTTGACCTGCCTGCCGGAGAGTATGTTTTCCAGATCCGTAAGTTTCTGGACTCAGATTCAATAGATCAGGTTTCATTTAAAATAAGAACTAATCGTTCTTGGATGGCTTATGCCGGTATTATAATAATAATAGTGATAGTTTCTTTATTCGTTTTCAAGAACAAGAAAACAGTATCAGTAAACGCAACCGTCCCCGATAAATTACCGGAAGATTCCCAACCGGAGAAAAAAGTTACTATCCAAACTACGGAAAGCTATGTGAAGCTAAGTGAAAAAGAAGCCAGCGAAGTAATTGATGCACTAAAGAAATATATGCAGAAGCAACAAGCTTACCTGAACGTAGACTTGAAACAATCAGAAGTGGCGGTTGCTATCGGTTACCCCACCTATCTCCTTTCCGCTATATTCACCCATTATCTCAAAATGGGATATTACGATTTTGTCAACAGCTACCGTGTTGAGCAGTTCAAGCAGTCGGTCAGCGAAGGCAAACATAAAAAATATACTTTGGTCACATTGGCTGAAAAATGTGGTTTTAAATCAAAAGCATCGTTTTTCCGAGCTTTCAAGAAGTTTACAGGTACTACCCCCAACGAATATATCCAGCAATTCGATAAAGAATAACCCATTCTCCATATTACCGACGGTATCACTTATTTGTGATACCGCTTTATTTTATTGATAATCAAGGGAATTAAACATAAATAGTATCTTTCATAAGTTTGATACACCTTCCATCCTTTTTTCGTTTTCAGTCTGTTTCTTACTACTTATTTTTGCATTGAACTTCTTGACAAAGAAAGGTTCTATAAACAGTAAATTGTAAAACCAAAAATCGAAAGCATGGAAGACTTAAAAGCAACAACACCCTGCCTCATTACCGATTCTTATAAAGAATACTACCCATCAGTATGTTCTTATATTTATTATAGAATTAATAATTGGGAAACAGCAAGGGATTTATCCCAAGATGTATTTCTGCGTCTTATGGACTATAAACAAATGCTTCGCCCCGATACCGTGAAATATTTCATTTTCACCATTGCCCGCAATTTGCTGAACGACTATCTGCGCCGTTATTATAAGAAGCAGGAAATCACCTCATATATATATGATCATGCTATAACCTATACAAACGAGACGGAAAGTCTCATTATAGCAAAAGAACTTTCTCTCTTAGAGAAACACAAATTAGGGATGCTCTCCGACCAACGCAGAAAGATTTATACCATGAATCGCTTCGAAGAAAAATCCATTTCCGAAATTTCTACCGAACTCAGTATATCTCCTCGTACGGTCGAAAACCATCTGTTTGTCAGCCGTAAGGTAGTACGTGATTTCATCAGACAATGTATCTAATTAGATTTATAACAATAGTGTTAATTTTAAATTTATAGTTTATGAAGAAAGATTTGCTAAAGTTCCCGTTCAAGAGAACCTTCTTCTCTACGGTGATTTTGTGTTCTCTGTCTGTCATTTTCAACTCATGCAACGACGATGGAGAAGGACGAATAAAGCTCAATGACAAGGCACCAGCCAAAGTAACAAATGTAACTACAGAATCCGGTCCCGGTGAAGTATATCTGACTTGGACTAATCCCACCGATGAAAGTTTCATGTACACCAAAATTGAATACACAAATACGAAAGGAGTAAAAAAGTATAAACTCATTTCTAAGGAGAAAGCGAATGATAGTGGAATTGCACAAACCACTATCAGTGGTTTTGGCAATACCAATGCGGTTTCTTTCTCTCTATTTTCTTGTTCTGTAAGAGGCAACAATGAAGGAGCAGTCGAAGTATCTGCGTCACCCCAAACACCGGCATTTGTAGACGTAGCTAAAACTATTACTTTAACTCCTGACCTTGGAGGGATATATGTAAATTGGAAAAACATCTATAATACTCCGGTTTACATTGTCCTCAATTATTATGCGGCAAGTGATTCTAAAAAAGCAGGTACATTCAAGTTCCAAATAAACGGAAATAGCGAAAGCAAGCAGTTTGTACAGCTTTCCTACGGAAAAGATGATTTCTTATCCGGCGAAGAGTGTATTGTAAATGTAACTACCGAAGACACAGATGAAAATGCATCTGAACCGATAGAATTTAAAATTACTCCAATAGCTGTAGTGAAAATATCCAAGGCTAACTGGTCATTCCCGGGTTATAATGACAGTTCAAACGCCGGTACTATCGGTTATAGCTCTCAGGAAACAATCGGAGAAGGCGGCGGCAAATCACCGGCAGGACGTGTCATTGCAATGCTTGATGACAATTTAGAAACCTATTGGCACGCTTCCTGGAAACAAGCCAGCAATTATCCTCACTGGTTTATTGTCGATATGGGTAAGAACGTTACTATCAGCAGCATTGAGCTGATACGACGTCAAGGCGATGCTAGAGGGCAGAAAGGTCAGATCTTCTATACATGTTCTGACGAAGATGCAGCGAACAAAGACAATCCCGACAGTTGGGCATGGACCAACCACGGTGCCTTTACTTTCGACCCGGGTATTGATGATCCACAAGTATACCGTATAAATTCGAATCCGGTTGCCAGGTACATAAAAGTGTATTTCGGAACAGAACATAAAGGTACAGGCGCTCAGGCAATGGTTTCCGAGACCAATGTTTATGGTGCCGAATAATAAATCCAATACTAAAATGTAAATATGTTTATATCATGAGAAAGAAATTTATATTTGCGGCTGCTTTATGCCTGACAACATTATCTCCTGTATATAATGTCAATGCAGCAGTACAAGTGACGCAGGAAATACAACAAGACGGACAAACCATACGCGGTAAAGTGATAGATAATACCGGTGAACCCGTTATTGGTGCGAATGTAACAATAAAAGGTACGACGAACGGTGTTATTACCGATATAGATGGCAATTTTGTCCTGAATAACGCGAAAGGTACACTGGTTATTTCCTTTGTAGGTTACAAAACCCAGGAAATTCCCATTGCAGGAAAAACTACGATTAATGTCCAATTGCAGGAAGATTCAGAACTATTGGATGAAGTTGTAGTCACTGGTTATGGTGCACAAAAGAAAGCATCTCTGACTTCCGCTATCAGCCAGATTAAAGGTGATGAAGCTTTCGCCAATAAAGGTATTGCCAATGCTACGGTAGCCTTGCAAGGTGAGATTCCGGGATTAACCATTACCCGTAGTTCTTCTCGTCCGGGTAGCGAAGGAGCAGCCATGAAAATTCGTGGTGACATCTCCATCAACGGTAACTCTTCACCATTGATTATCATTGATGGCATGTCCGGTTCAATGGATGAGTTGAACTCAATGGATGCAAGTGACATCGAAAATATTTCTGTATTGAAGGATGCTTCGGCAGCTATTTATGGTGCACGCTCAGCTTCGGGTGTTGTATTGGTGACTACCAAACGTGGTAAGAAAGGCAAAGCGCAAATTTCTTATAACGGTTCTGTCAGCAGAACTATCAATGGTATTCAGATGCCCCTTACCACCAATCGTGAGTGGTTAGACATGTTCTATGAAGCACAGTACTACGATGCAGTTGCCAATAATCCAAGTCTGACTACTCCGGAGGAAATTCATAAGAATATCAACTGGTGGATTTTCAACTCTTTTGGTGGTCCCACATTGGACGAGACAGATATTGATCCGACAACAGGGCAGCCCACTATTTATAAGGGAGAAAAATTGTTCAATGCCCTTAGAAACGGAAATGTCCTCACACTTCAAAATGGCACTAAAGTAGAGCGCTGGGATCCCAACGTATATATGCAAGACTATTTGTATGGTCAGGCTACCTCACAAAAGCACTCGGTAAGTATCGCAGGGGCTGATGACAGATTCAGTTATCGCGCATCTTTAAGTTACTCTGAAAACAACTCACAATTGAAAGTAGCAGAAGATGGAGACAAAAAGTACGGTGCACGTCTGAATGTAGATTATAATGCTACTGACTTCCTGAAATTTGAGACAAGCATGTCTTATGACAAGCGCGATATCACTACCCCGACCACTGACGTAGGAGCAGGCTGGATGGATCCTTGGTTCTGGGCTATTTATAATCAGAATGGGGACGCATATGATACGTTTAGTGGTAACCGTAACCCGGTAGGTGGTCTTATTCAGGGGGGACAGAAGAAAAATTCATTAACAACTTTCCGTGGCAACATGAAAGCTACGTACGACTTCTCAAAATGGGTGAAAGGCTTTTCTCTTTCAGCTTCCGGTAATTATAAACTGGTGGAAAGAAGCATTCAGGAAGCCAAAAATCCTGTGTATTATTATGACTGGGTAGGCACAGCTACCGGTAATAAACAAGGTCCCGGCTCATTGAATGAGAATATTGAAAAATGGGAAAATGTTACTTTGGGCGCTTTTGCCAATTATGAACGTACCTTTGCCAATGTCCATACCGTATCTGCCATGATTGGTATGACCGCAGAGCAAGAAACTTCTAAAAAGATAGGTGGAAAACGCAACATGGGGCCTCTTTATCCAGGGTCCGACCTTACCGACCTCGATGTATGGATCAGCGGTACCAATAATGAAGCTTATGGCGGACAGAGTTCCTGGGGATTCGTTTCCTATTTAGGACGTGCAAACTATATTTACGATAACAAATACTCAATCGAAGTATTAGGTCGCCGTGATGGTTCTTCTAAGTTATCCAAGCAACAACGTTGGAAAAACTTCTATTCAATTTCCGGCTTCTGGAGAATTTCACAAGAAAATTTCCTCAAAGATTATTCTTGGCTGAGTGATTTAAAAGTGCGTTACAACTATGGTAAAACCGGTAGTGTAGAAGGAATCGGCAACTACGAACGTTATTCGGCAATCAAGACTGGAGGCACTCTTTTCGGAGAAGATCCTTCACATCATACATCTTTGTGGATTGACGGTATGAGATCTGACCAACGTACCTGGGAAACAATCGACAGTCACAACTTCGGATTGGATTTCGCTTTCCTGAATAATCGTTTGAGAGGTTCGTTCGACTACTTTATCAAAACTAATAATGGCATGTTCATCGGAGTAGATTACCCTTCTGTTTTGGGTGCCGGTGCTCCGAAAACCAATAATGGTAAACTCCGTGCCAAAGGTTGGGAACTTGCTCTTAACTGGAACGACCAGGTGGGACAAGTAAGATATAACATAGGTGCTTCACTTTCTGATGCTTGGTCTAAGGTGCTCGAATTAACCAATAATGAAAATGTTCCTAATCCGGGTAAGAATACAAGCCGACTGATAAACAAGCCTATAAATGCCATTTATGTCTATCAGACAGACGGTATCTTCCAAAATCAGGAAGAAGTAGACGCTTTCTATGAAATGTATTATTATACAGCAAACGGAGGGGTTAAACCGAACAATATTCTTCCTGCACCGGGAGAAACTGGTCTCAACCGCCTTCGTCCGGGTGCTCGCAAACTCGTTGACCTCAATGGTGACGGTGCCATTACTACAGAAGACCTTTATTATGCAGGAGATGCAGCTCCCCGTTTAGCATTCAGCATAAAGGCAGGACTGGAATGGAAAGGCATAGATTTCTCCGCTTTTTTCCAGGGAATTGGTAAACAGGTCACTTTAAGAACCGGAAGTATCTATGCACCATTTGTGACAAACTATACCATGCAGAACAGTACGTTTATGGGTAAAACCTGGACTCCGGAAAATCCGGATGCACAGTACACCATCCTGTCACGCGATAATGGTTTCAACCGATTCAACTATGAGAACAAGGATATCAGTGTACAGAACAACAGATACATCCGCCTGAAATCATTGGTAATAGGTTATTCGCTCCCCAAACAATGGATTGCTAAAGCAGGACTTAGTAAACTCAGATTTTATTTCTCTGGTGACGATTTGTGGGAATGGACGAAAATCAAAGACGGTTATGACCCTGAGCATGGAGAAGGTGGTAACAATACATTCCCATTCAGCCGCCTGATAACATTCGGTGTGGATCTTACATTCTAATATAACTTTCTAAAAAATATGAGTATGAAAACCATAATAAACAAAATATTCTTAGCCTCAGCATTGACTTTGTCACTGTCTGCATGTAGCGACTTTCTTGAAAAAGAGCCATTGTCGCAAGGAACAGAAGCAATCGTCTTCAAAACTCCGGAACATTTTGTACAGGCAGCTAATGCCCTGTATAACATGGAGGGATGGAAAAATTACGATAATAAAGCCAATTATGACGTCATGGACCGTAACCTTGATATTTCAGGATTAGGCAGTAATGGCGGTGGTTCGGCACCGGAAAGCAACTGGCAATGGGACAAGCCTTACGGGCATATCCGCACTTGCAACATCCTATTGCAAAAAGCAGAAGAATTCGGTGACAAAGACGCTATAGCCCAGCCCATAGGAACAGCCTACTTCTTCCGTGCATGGCAACACTTCTACCTTCTAAGACTTTTCGGTGGTGTACCCATCGTAGACCATGTACTGGACGTTAATGACGGAGTAATATACGGTCCGCGTAAGAGCCGCTATGAGGTAGCTAATTTTATAATTTCCGACTTGGAAACAGCCATTCCTTTATTGCCCAAAGAAACAGATATCCCTGCTTCTTCTAAAGGAAAAGTCAGTAAAGAAGCTGCCAAAGCATTTTTAGCGAGAGTACTGCTTTACGAAGCTACATGGGAAAAATACGTTCCTACCATCAACTACGATCTGGATGGAAACGGTAATGAATCAGGTGCCGGTACAGCTAAACCGGAAGGATATTACTCTATTGAAAAGATGCTGACTGAAGCAAAGAAGCTTTCGGGCGAAGTTATCACCGAAGCCGAAACCGGAACTTTCAAACTTTGGAACGAATGTGATTCTTTGAGTTATTTCTACCTGTTCAATATTGATGACGGAGCAGAAAATATCCCAAACTTCAGAAACGCAGGAAAGAAAACAAATAAAGAATTTATCTTATACAAAAAGTATGATTACAATTTAGGTCAGGGCGGCATCAACTTATCACATACGGTTGCCACCTGGCAAGGTTCGAACATCAGCACTTCATTTGGTGAAAGCTTCTTGTGTCGCAACGGATTACCTATCCGTATCAGTTATACAGGCAATATGTCAGATGCACAAGATAATCCACAGTTTGAAGGATATGATACATTTGTGGGTGAATTCCGGAACCGTGACTACCGTTTTGTAGGTTGCGCCATGTCAATACCAGACCGTACTTTCTGGAGCAGCCGCACTGAAGATGGCAGACAACTTACAGCAGCAGGAAAACCATATCCCGATCCTGTATTCCCACAAAACAACGATGTATACAATGCCAATGATCCTGCCTACAAAAGCTCTTGCGGAGTATTCAAACCTACTCTCCGCAATAACAGTACAGCCAGTTCCTACGGTAGCCGTAAATTCTTAATTGAAGGTGCAGGCCGATCTGTGTCCAATAGTGAATCCGCAGATTTTCCGCTGATCCGCCTGGCAGAAGTACACTTGATTTATGCAGAAGCAACTTGTGAATTGGGCAACGGTTCAATCTCCGATGAAGACCTGAACTTCTCTATCAACAAAAACCGGGAACGTGCACGTGTTGCTCCTTTGACAAATGCTTTGATTGCCAATGTTTGGGATGCCGGATGGTTCGACCACGCAACAGGTAAGACAATCTGTAAGAAAATGAATATGCTGGATGAAATCCGCCGCGAAAGAGCATGTGAACTCTTCGGAGAAGGTTTCCGCTTGGATGATTTGAAACGTTGGGGTATTGCCCACATCAATCTTACAGGTCAAAAGTTAGGTCACCGCATCTTGGGAACAGCCTACGAAACAGAAAAAGCCAATGATGCCAACTACTTCGGTGAACCTTGTTACTATCCGGAGAAATATCCTTTGCTATATGGCATTTACGAAGGAACCGGTCCGAATGATCCCGACTATGGACGCTCTATTGCCACCTTAGCAGGAAATCTGAATTTCAGCCAACGCGATTATCTGCAACCTATTCCACGGGTACAGATTCGCCTGAATCCTCAGTTGAAGCAAAATCCGGGTTGGTAATTTAACTAAAAAACAGTAATACATATTTATATTAAGCAAGGTCCGTAATTCTTCATTAAGGGAAAACGGACCTTACCTATTTAAAATAAGTGAATATTAGAGTGAGTGAATTCTTTTTATTATTCGTATTCATCTAAAATAAAACAATATAATATCATTATATGAGATTAAGAAAGTTCATATTCATCACAAGTATTCTGTTAGGTGCAATCCCAAGTGCAACCGCGCAAAACCAGTTAGTCACCTATCCGGCACCGGAAGGTGCCGAACTGATGAACGACTTCACCATCAAAGTGAGAGAAACTGGAAAAGACTGGAAATACATTGACACTTACCTTGTCAAAGTAGATGAGGTGCGGAATACTCAGCATAATGTAGAAAAAGCCTCCATGAGCTATTTCGACTTCTCCGGTGAAGTGGAAGTATCTGTCACCTTCAACCATGGCACTATTCAGACAGGGCGCGTTCGTCCACTCTCTTACCAAATCACTCCTTCCATATCCGGCAGCACCATGACCTTCAAACTGGATCGTCCGCGTAACTTGTCGGTAGAAGTGAATGGAGATATTTTCCATAATCTTCATCTGTTCGCCAATCCTATAGATGAGAATAAACCTAAGAAAATAAAAGATAAAAATCTGATCTATTTCGGCCCGGGCATACATACTTTCCCGGGTGACACGCTAAATGTACCATCCGGAAAGACTGTCTATGTAGCAGGAGGGGCAGTAGTGAAAGGTCTTATCCAGGTAGTCAATGCACAGGATGTGAAAATATTGGGAAGAGGAATCGTGATTCCTGACCGCTGGGCCGGACTTCGCATTGTCAATTCCAAGAATGTAACGATAGAAGGCGTAATCAGTACCCAGTGTCCCACCGGAGGCTCAGACGGCGTGACAATACGGAATGTAAAAGTCATCAGCTCCTACGGTTGGGGAGACGGACTGAATGTCTTCGCCAGCAACAATGTACTGTACGATGGTGTATTCTGCCGTAATTCCGACGATTGCACCACAGTTTATGGCACACGTATGGGTTTCACCGGTGGCTGCAAGAATATTACTATGCAGAACTCTACCCTTTGGGCGGACGTGGCACATCCCATATTCATCGGTATCCATGGAAACACAAAGAATCCTGAAGTTCTGGAAAACCTGAACTATATCAATATAGATATTCTGGATCACAAAGAGAAACAACTGGATTATCAAGGCTGCCTCGCCATCAATGCGGGAGATAACAACCTGATTCGCAATGTCCGTTTTGAGAATATCCGGATTGAGGATTTCAGACAAGGACAACTAATTAATCTACGCATTTTCTTTAACGAGAAGTACTGCACAGCCCCCGGCAGAGGTATTGAAGACATTTTGTTTAAGGACATCTCCTACACAGGAGAGAATGCGGAAGTTTCCATGATTATCGGCTATGACAAGGAACGGAAAGTGAAAAACATTCGTTTTGAGAACTTGCAAATAAACGGTGAAGTGATTTACGATGATATGCCCAATAAGCCTAAATGGTATAAACCCGGGGATATGGCACGTATCTTTGTGGGTGAGCATACGGAAGGGGTGACATTCAGTAAATAACCGCTTGAGAGATATGCAATAAAGATTATATACTTATATTTTTCATCCGCAGATGACGCAGATAACACGGATTTTAATTAAAAAAACAGATCTGTGAAATCTGCGTCATCTGCGGATGAAAATATCTTATAGAAGATTATTTTCCTCTTCTCTGTCCCCTCTGAGGCCTCATACTCTGATACTTTTTATACTGTTCGTCCGTCAGAATCTTTTTGAGTTTCGCATCTGCCTCATTACGTTTCTTCTCCATTTCCTCGCGTGAAGGTCTTTCGCCCGAAGCATCTCTGCTTGGTCTCATTTCCTCCATTACTGCCTTGAATTCTTTAGCCTGAGTCTCATTCAGTCCTAGGTCAGTTACCATCTGTTCGATGCGTTTTGATGGATCAGGACGTTCGCCTCTGTTTTCCTGTGCCATACCTACAGCCGTTCCCAAAAACAGGGCAAGGGCCAAACTTAAAATTTGCTTCTTCATAATTCTATTCTTTTAAAAGTGAGTTAATTCCATTCTATTTATGAAACACGTATCTATGACAATATTCCCGGGATATAGTTTAATCCATAAATAGAAAAATCGACTAACAGAAGTTTTTTATCGATGAAAAAGAAAGTATTTATAACCAAAGACGGCATTCAGTCAGCAGGGTTACAAATAAAAGTTAGCCTCAACATTCCGTTCATCCTTAGGAATGATTGGATATCAACCTTCGTCAACGAGCCTGTTAACCTTGGTTGCTCGGCCTGTCGACCTTCATTAACGAGCCTGTTGACCAAGGTTAACACCCAATAAGACTTACTACAAAGACACAAAAGAAGCAGGGCAAAGTCAAGTGACTCCCTGTATATTTCTCAATTACTATTGAAGCTTTGACTCTGATATGAAGGGGATTTCAACTCCTACTCCACTTTATCATTCAGGAAACTTTCAAGCTGCCCTGCATAATAAAATGAAAGGTTATACAACTTAGAGCTAATTGTTGAAGTATAGACAAATATTTAATATAAAAAGACTGAATAAAGTCTAAAACCAAAGGGAAAATAGAGTTATTTTAGGTCAAAACCAAAGCTAAACTCAAGAAGAAAGAGCTCCACATTCTATTTTTGGCAACAAAACATAGAAAAACACTGAATATTTCCTTCCATTTAGGAAAGAATTTCATATTTTTGTCCTAAATAAAAGGAAATCCCATGAGGAAAGATGTTATTAAGTCTCTTTTTGCTATCAAGCAGAGTGAAATTCCTTTCGATGTAATTGAACGCGATACAAAGTAACCGATAGATCGCAAAAAAATTATCACTATCCCCGGTGTGCGGCGCTGTGGTAAATCTACTTTGATGGAGATTGCCATAAATACGCTTGTCGAAAAAGGTGTGCCAAAAGAATATATTTTATGGTTGGGATTCGATGATGAACGCCTGAGAAGTATGACATCCGAAGAATTGGATGATGTCATTGCTTCATATATGGAGATGTATCCCAATATACCTATTAAAGATGTATATATGTTCTTTGATGAAATCCAACTCATCAAGGATTGGGAATATTTTATATTGCGAGTTTACAAAACTTACTGCAAAAATATCTATGTATATTGAAACTATTGCATGGCTATTTTGATACAATGTTATTGAAAGATTTGGTTGAACACTACAAAATGTCAAATATAAGTGTAGTAAGATATTTTGTAAAGCGTATTATGGCGAATCTCACAAAACCGACATCAATAAATGCAATATATAAAGATATCAAGTCACAGGGGTTGAAAGTTGGCAAAGATGATCTATATCTATGGGCAAACTACATTTGTGACATATTTATGTTTGTTCGTATTTCCAAATATGATCGATCTTTGATTAAGGAACAAAAATCACTCGATAAGTATTACTGTATAGACAACGGCATACGGGGTACAGTACTCCTGCCGCAAAGTAATGATAACAGAAAAAATTTAGAGAATACTGTTTTCATACAACTGAATCGGGCAAAATTACCCTCAGATAAGATTTCTTATTACCAAAGTAATGGTGAATGTGATTTTGTACTCCAACGCAATGATGCCGTAGTGCAACTGATACAAGTAACCTGGGATATATCAGATGAAAATACTCGCGAAAGAGAGATTGACGGAATTCTGGAAGCTTCAACTGCAACCGGATGTGCCAATCTGCTTATCATCACCAAGGATGAAGAGACAGTTATCGTACGAAAAAGTAAGCAAATCGGTGTTGTGCCAGCTTGGAAATGGCTATTACAAAACAAGTCTATTTAAAACTAAAACCCAAACAAAATTCTATTTACCAAATAAAAATAATTAGCAGAATAGTGAAACAAATCTATGTTTTCATTGTTGGATTGTGAAAAAAACGTATCTTTGCAACTGAACGTGCGACATGATGTATCTTGTATATATACATGTCCTCTTCCGATGTTAGTAAAATGTGGAAATTTAATTAGCCATCGGACGAGCGTAGCCTGTATCAGTCATTGGTACGGGCTTACTCTTCCATGGCTAAGGGTACCACATACCTACTAACAGGGATCGAGTAACGCCCCGTACCTTTATAATATAAAACCATTATAGCCGTATAGGGATTGATTTAAAACTTATAATCAAACACTATATGGCTAATTGGGTATCTATAAAATCAGTAGCCGAAAAATACGGCATACCGGAAGAGCAAATCCACGAATGGATCAGGCTCCGTTATTTGACATGTTCCTCTATAGACACAGAACCTTACGAAGACGAAAATCCGTTAGTAGATACTGACGAACTTAACAAGGCTCTTGAATTTAACTCACTAAAATCTTGTCCTGACGATGCCCTTATGGAGAGAGTGCGAAAAGAGCACTTGAGTTGGCTCTATCAGGAGAAAGCACGCTTAGAAAAAATCAACAACTGTTTATTTGAGATCAATGATTATCACACCCAACGAGAAGCTGAGTTGGAAGAGAATTATGAAAAGTTGATGAATTATACCAATGAAATCCTCGCGTTACATAAGAAAATAATAGAAAATTATGAGAACATGATGAAAAATCACGAGAACATAATGAAAGATTGCGAGAACATGATGCCTAAAAAAGGGAGATTTTGGTCTTCCCTCTGCCACTTGTTTGTCACGAAAGAGAACAAAGCCCTCAGCTAACCAATATATACCCCGTTTTTACAATCCTTTTCATCTTGTGAATACGGAGCTCGTGATGAACTCCGCATTCTTTTTTTTAATCGCATACTGTATGTTCTTCATGCAGCACACCTTCTTTCCATTCTGCCATTTTTACAGCAGGTATACCTCCCTCCTCTTCCATTCTTGAAAAATAGAACCGTTGTTCCCTGCCATCCTTCAGTGTTACAATCAGTTCATCTGCCGAAGGAGCAAATACAGACTGTACGCTATTCTCTTTTTCAAAAGGCTCTATAACAGTCAGGTAACGAACTTGAGCAGCGTCCATGCGCACCCCGAAAGTAATGCGCCTTTCAGCCTCATCACCCAGAGGATAATCTCCACCGATAACTGTTTTCAGACGGACGGCCTGAAGCCCATCCAAATCAAAGGTATATTGAGCAGGAGTTTCAAAACCTGCATTCACAGGCTCGGCAGGAAGCCCCCAACTGTAGTTTTCTCCACTGATATTGATGCGGCCATCGGCATAGTCTCTAGTATTCCCAAAAGGATTCTCTTGCACGTTGTTCTTGACAACCGGAAGATCAGCAAGGCGAATTTGTTTACCGTCTTTCGTTTCCAGAATGGCTTCTGCCCAGAACAGAGTTTTAGAACGGTTGGCATGTTGAGTAGCGGAGGACAGAGTTAGTTTCCGGATACCCGTAATATCAACATCCACCTTTCCTTCGCCCAGAATCCAAGCACCGAAACTACCTTCGGCAAGTAGTTTACCATCTCCCTCTACCATGTACTTCAGGTTGCGCTGCGTTCCGTGATCTTCGGGAGCACGCCCAGTGAAAGCTGTGCGTTGGGTATTGGGCCAGGCATTGTAAATGTCCATATAAAGATTTCCCGTTTCACCGGATATGCGCGTTCCACGGTTGTCGGCATCCGGACCGAACTTCGTCAGGAAGCTGGCTTTCAAAGTTCCTGTTACGGAATAGTGGTTGACATCCGTCACCAAAGGGGCGGCACTTAAAGGGTCAGTGCCGAGCTGTGCCGTATGAGAGATATGCTCTTTTTGATCCGCAGTAAGTCCCAGCAAGCCTTTCACTTGGAACAGTAGGTCGAAACGGTGCTGCTTGTCCTCCATGCTCTTGTCATAGTCGGCAAGAACAACATAATCATCGGTAACCACCATCAACCGGCGTTGGAAAATGGGTTCGGTAAATCCGGTCAGCACACCGAACTCCGGATGTTTATCGGGAATAGGGAAATAGCGGGCTTCCCATTCCGTCTTTTCTTTAAAATCTCTCGGACCTTTCATGCTGTGGCGGAGTCCGCCGTATGCCGGATAACTCCATGCGGCAGTGCCTTCTACACAACCCGCCTGAAACAAATCGCCCGTATGGAACAGGCTACGCTTACTATCGTCAGCTTCCTGCTGTTTCAAGTCGACGGTAACCATGTTTTTGGAGATGCTGGTCTGCACATAGAAGTTGTACATGTAAGGGGCATAGCTGTACCATATCATTTCAGGATTGTAGAAGCTACGTCCGTAGCGCATCAATGACAGTAATCCGGTCCGGTCGAAATGTCCGTGATAACCTCCATGGGTTCCATACTTCAATACAGCCTGAATCTTCTCGCGGGCATCCTTTTGAGTGGAACGCAACATCAGTGCTCCGGCATTGTCGGCATAAGCTCCGCGCACTTCGGCGGGTTCCGCATCGGGCAGTTCCGGTACACCGTAAATCAAATCGTTCCTTTTAGGCGTCATACGTATGAATGCCGCATATCGCGGATCACGAAAAGCGTAATAGGCCATTTCGAAACTGTCTCCGCCCACTTCACGTTCCGTAGCGTCGTTGATGCCGAATATCCAACCGCGATAATCAAGAAAGGGAAGCAAGGCATCGGACATCATCTTGATGGTGACATAAGGCTGATGAATAGGGCCGCGAATACGGAAACTATGACCGTGATGCAAATTACGACGGTCTGCGTCTTCATTAGCGCCTACTTTATCATATTCAGGGGTAAGATTATAATCTACCGGAAATTTCTCTGTCAATAAGGAATAGCCGAAAGGATTCAAAGCCAACCCTATCTGTACATATTCACTTGCCACCCACAGGTTGTAGCTGACGGTGCACTCGTACCACCATCCATCGGGCATAGTGTAGGTACGGAACTTATCTATCAGACAGGAGGGAGCATAAAGCACTTCATCCACAAGCTGAAAATCCTGAATGGCGAGGGCACAGAAGAAAACACCCGTCAGTTGGGATACAGCCCAGTTGGCGCCCCCGGTACTTTTATAACGGAGAAACAAATCTATATAGAGCCGGAACGTATATTCAATTTGCGTACATTCCGCATCAGTCAGTATTCCGGCATCCTGAATTAAATCGTATGCCTGCGCCAGATGCTGGAAAAAGTGCCCTTCCTGAACAGACGACTGGTGGGAAGCTTTCCGGGTAAGCGGAAAACCATTCTGATAATCGCTTATCATCAACAGGAACCGCTTCACTTTGCGAGCATATTCCGGGCTACGGGTCAGTTGCCAAGCTATGGCGTTATTCATCAAACCATGTTCATGGGTGGTGGCGCAAAGATAAGGAATACCGTCTCCATTAGCCACATAAGGAGGACGCAGGGGCACAATCCATGCTTTGGCATCCTGTATATAACGCTCTTTACGATCTTTCGCCCAATCGTAATTTTCAGCTTTCCTTCGCACTTCATCCCATCCTTCAGCCGTATGGATGGTAAACGGATGCGGCATGCTGCGCAGGGTGGTAAACGTTAATGTCCGGACTGCGACCGGGTTGGCTGAAGGAAGAATCTGCAGAGTTTGTTTTTCCCTCCCTCCGACAGGAATACCCGGTGGGACTATCACGCGTACATTCACTTTCCGGGTTTCACCGGAGGCTAATTCCAACTGTGCAGGTTCAACGGTGGCAGGAAAAGCCTCCCAACCATATTTCTGAATAGAAAAGTAAACAGACTGCGATGTCGGTTCGCAATTGGTGACGGTCACCGGATAAATAATGGTATCGCCGGGTTCACCGGGTCTTGAATAACAGTCAGCTGTTGTTTTCACAGAATTTCCTTCCAGCAATCGGGTGGAAAGTACTTTAACTTTGCCCCCACCTTCACCGGACAGGCGGAAGGCGATGGACTTTATACGCCGGATGGTGTTCTGTGACGCTTTGGGAGTATCAAAAACGGAAAAAGGAATAAGTAACCTGCACTCTCCATTCTTCTGCCTTTGCAGAGTGAAACGGGCACGCCGGGTATCGTATATATTTTCCTTGTTCAAGTCCGTTCCTACTTTCAGATTTTTGGCGGAAGCAAAAACTTCCACAGGAATATTATCCACACCGGTCAGTTTCAGATTAACTTCCAGAGCGTAATAAGACATCAGATCAATGACGGACTGATTGACATAAGGATGTCGAGGCCCGTCCGGTTCCGTATAAATAAAAGTGCCATCAGAAGAGCACGTCCAGTCTTTAGCCAAGCCCTGCCAGTTCTTTCTGTCGGTAAAGATTCCGGTCTCCAACTTTTGACGAACTATGGAAACATCATAAATCTTGCCCACGGACGCCGTCTCGTCATACGCTTCAAAACGAACAAGTGCGGAAGACTTGCCCTGCAAGACAGAATCCGGAATGGGATATACTACCTCAAACAGTCCGTGACGGTTTCGGTTTAATCCTTCCGTATAAAGAAGAGTACCGCTTACGGAAATATTAAATAAGAACTTCTTTCCTTTTTCGGGTTTATCCTCACCGGAATATTGAACCACCAATAATTGCGGATCTGTACCCGCTGTCTTCAACTGAAAGGTATTTTGAGCGGATGCACATAAAGTAATAAAGCTACATACCAACGTTAATAATGTCTTTTTCATCATGAAGTATCTATTGATTATTTCAATAAACTACGAATGAAAGCAATTAGTCACTCATTCCAATTGCTATCAAAGATACATTTTCCACCGGAAAAACAAATGATAGCCATATTATTTCAATTGGTAGTAAGTGCAATTCATTCTCAGTTCGTATTAACAAGAAGAAAGGAACCGAAAACAGATAATAACTTTAAATATAATTTTAGTACAGATGTATATCATGAAACAACTCTTACTACTTATTTTGCTTGCCTTAACGGCAAAGCCAACAGACGCACAGGAATATCCGAAAGTAATTTTGCCGGGTGACTATCCCGACCCCTCCATCATGCGCGAGGGGGAAGATTATTACATGACTCACTCCCCCTTCTTTTATGCACCGGGATTTTTAATCTGGCATTCAAAAGACTTGGTGAATTGGGAACCTGTGTGTCGTGCATGTCCCGAATACGAAGGTTCGGCCATGGCACCCGATTTGTTGAAATATAAAGATAAGTATTACATCTACTACCCTACTTCCAAAGGCGAAAATTACGTCATTTATGCCGACAACATCCGCGGCCCATGGAGTAAACCTGTAAAACTGGATGTCAAGGGAATCGACCCGGGACATGTGGTAGGTGAAGACGGACGCCGTTATCTTTTTACCAATAATGGCTGGGTAGCACCACAGAGCGATGACGGGCTAAAAATAACAGGTGAAAACAAGAAGGTTTACGACGGATGGGTATATCCCAAAAACTGGGAAACAGAAGGAGATGATATGTATCTAGAATCTCCCAAACTTCTATTCAAGGATGGCTATTATTATATGACTTCCGCCGAAGGAGGTACAGCCGGACCTGCCACCAGTCACATGTGCGTAATGGCGCGTTCCAAAAGCATCCTTGGCCCCTGGGAGAACTCTCCTTACAATCCGGTGGTACATACGTACAGTGCCACCGACAACTGGTGGTCAAAAGGTCATGGCACACTGATAGATGATGTCAACGGTAATTGGTGGATGGTATATCACGCTTATGCGAAAGGTTATCACACCCTGGGACGGCAGACTTTGATAGAGCCAATGGAATATAGTCCTGATGGATGGTTCCGCCCGACCAGGACTGTTGCATCCCTCCCCGCCGATCCGAACATCAAACACGGATTAAATCTGAATGATGATTTTACGGAAACAAGTTTAGGCATGCAGTGGACTTTTTGGAAAGAGTATGCTCCCGGTCAGCTCTCCTTCAAGAATAATACACTCCGGATGAATGCTAAAGGCAGTTCGCCGGCTGACGGCCGTTTGTTACTCATTACACCCGAAGATAAATGTTACGAAACCCAGGTCGATGTACAGGTAGGCAAAGACAATAAAGCCGGATTAGTGCTCTTCTACAATGAAAAGGCTTTTGCAGGCGTGATATCTGACGGGAAGAACTTCACTGTATATAGAAACGCTGAACAGACCGAAACCATTCCCAATAAGATAGGACGAAACTTTAAGGTGAAATTGCTAAATCAGGGGAATAAAGTGAAAATGATGGTCAGCAAAGACGGTAATGCCTGGACTGTATTGGCAGAAGATGTAGACGTCTCGGATATGCACCATAATAAATACAAAGGATTCTTTGCTTTGCGCGCAGGGTTGCTTTCTTGCGGAAAAGGAGATGCCGGGTTCAGTCAATTCCGTTACCGGAATGCCGTTCCGCAAGAGAAAGACATGAGTGCGTATCTGATGGTTTTTCATAAAGATGAAACTCACGGCCTGTACATGGCTGTCAGTCATGACGGATACACTTTTACAGCCTTGAACGATGGTGAACCGGTGATTGCCGGAGATACAATTGCTTATCAACGAGGAATACGTGACCCGCATATCTATCGCGGACCGGACGGAGCTTTCTATCTTGCAATGACAGATTTACACGTCTTTGCGCAAAGAGACGGCTACCGGACCACCCAATGGGAACGGGACGGCAAATATGGCTGGGGGAATAACCGCGGACTGGTACTTATGAAATCATGGGATCTGATAAACTGGAAACGCACGAATATCCGCTTCGATAAAATGTCGGCAGGGATGAGTGAAATAGGTTGTGCCTGGGCACCCGAAGTGACTTACGATGCACAAAAAGGCAAACTGATGATTTACTTCACCATGCGTTTTCACAATGAGGCAAACAAGTTATACTATGTTTATGTGAATGATGAATTCGACACCATCGAAACACTGCCCCAGATTCTATTCGAATATCCGAATGAAAAGACTTCGGCCATTGACGGAGACATTACGAAAGTGGGTGACAAATATCACCTGTTTTATGTTGCCCATGATGGTCCGGCGGGTATCAAACATGCTGTTTCGGACAGGGCGAACGGAAATTATGAGTTCGCCCCGCGATGGTATGATTTTGAACCCAAAGCATGTGAAGCTCCTAACGTATGGAAGCGTATCGGTGAAGACAAATGGGTATTGATGTATGACGTATATAGTGTTACTCCACATAATTTCGCTTTCATTGAAACATTCGATTTCGTAAACTTTAAAAACCTGGGACGCTTTAACGAAGGAGTGATGAAAACCACCAACTTTACAGCTCCCAAGCATGGAGCAGTCATCCACCTGACAATGGAAGAAGCAGAAAGGTTGGAAAGCTACTGGCAGAAGAATAAAAGAAAGTATGTATCTACGGCCTCTATCCGAAAGAATCCGATACTCCCGGGATTCTACGCCGATCCGGAAGTGATGTATTCCGAAAAAACAGGAAGGTATTATATTTATCCTACGACTGACGGAATACCGAACTGGGGAAGTACAGCTTTCAAGGCGTTCTCCTCGGACGACCTCGTGAACTGGAAAGAAGAAGGAGTTATTCTGGATTTAAAGGATGTATCCTGGGCTAAGAAAAATGCATGGGCTCCCTGTATTATTGAGAAGAAACAGGCGGATGGCAATTATAAGTATTATTACTATTATACGGCAGAACAACAAATCGGAGTAGCCGTTGCCGATAGTCCGACAGGACCTTTCATAGATTCGGGCAAACCCCTGATCGACAAAGTACGCCCCGGAGGTATGAGTAAGGGACAGAACATCGACCCGGATGTCTTTACGGACCCTGCAAGTGGCAAGACGTATTTGTATTGGGGGAATTATTATATGGCTGTATGCGAACTGAATGAAGATATGGTGTCAATCAAACCAAATACAACAAAGAGTCTGATAGACAATGATGCTTACTATAGCGAAGCGGCCCATGTGTTTTACAGAAACGGTTACTATTACTTTACCTGGTCTAAAAATGATACCCGCAGTCCAGAATATCAGGTACGCTATGTACGTGCCAAGTCTCCGGTCGGTCCTATTGATGCATCTAAAAGTGAAGTCATACTATGCAAAAAGCCTGAGCAGGGAATTTTCGGTACAGGACACCATTCTGTACTGCCACTTCCGAATAAGAATGAATGGCGTATAGTCTATCACCGTTTCAAATTTCCGGATGCTGTGACCATGGGAAGAAATGCCGGATTCCATAGGGAAGTATGTATTGATAAGCTGGAATTTGACGAAAACGATTCTATAATAAAAATAGTGCCTACATTGTAAATTATAACAAAATGAAAAGACATCTTTTATCTGGACTTTTATGTATATGTGGAAAAAAACGATTTTTGGGGACCAAATCCAAAGCAAGTAATACTAAATCTGACTTCAATTGCGAAGATTAACAAACAATTCCACCGATTTATTGAGTGTATTTCAAACAATAATCGTATATTTAGAGGCGAAATCTATTTGATACACTGAGGATTGACTTTATCCCACTAATAATTATACCATATGAGACACACATTTATCGCTTTAATGGCCTTGTTGGCAGCAGGCAATTTATCTGCCCAACCAGAGACTCCTATTCGCATTGACATCAATGCAGGAAAGCAGATCGCAACCGTTACCAAACGTTTTAACGGTACTAATATCGAAGACCTCAACAATCAGACTAATGGAGGAATGTTCAGCCAGCTGATTCATGGGGAAGCTTTTGAAGAAAACATTGATGTGGATTTCCTAAACCTCGAGCGGAAAGACTATTCTAAAATCTACGTCGTGCTGGATGAAAGACGTATTCCGCATCTCTTGAATCAATCTAATGTGTACAGTAGGATCAACTGGAATAATCTTGGTGAGAAATATGATTTCAACTCTAATGACATTTATTCTGCCGGAAGATATGGCGCACCTGAGAATCTTTCGGGATGGATGTTCCCCGGTCGTTTTCTGGTCTATGATTCTCTTCCCGAAAACATTCAGAAGATTATGATGACACGGATCAATGGCAACGAACAGGTTTCAAAATACTGGTCGAAGCTGACTTCCGGAAATCCTCAATATAAATACGAATTGATACGTGACGGAAAGGCTTATATGGGACGCCAGACACAACGCATCTCTTTCGCCGCCGGAAACGGTGAGGTCGGTATTACCAATCATGGCCTTTATCGCTCGGGGATTATGTTCGAAAACGGGAAGTCTTATGATGGCATCCTGCGGATAAAAGCTGATAAACCGACTACCATCTATGTATCCCTTCGTGATGAGAACAACAATATCCTAGCTGAAAAGCCTTATCAATTGAAAGGTGACGGTTCTTATGAAAAGGTTGTTTATGAACTGACACCGAACGGGGCTACTATTAATGGCAGCTTCGGCATCTCACTCAAAGCTCCCGGCACCGTTGACCTCGGATTTGCCTTCTTGCAACCGGGCACATGGGGACGCATTGAAGGTGGATGGCCTATTCAAACTAAATTCACTGATGCACTGAAGAAGCAAGGCATCACCGCCTTCCGCTATAATGGCTCTATGGTAGACGTTGGTGCGGACACCTATCTCTATCGTTGGAAACTGATGCGTGGACCGATAGACGAACGCCGAATTACCTTCCGTAGTGGTTTTAATCCTTATGCTACCCATAGCTTTGGGTTCATTGAGATGCTTCAGGCAGCCGAAGCCATTAATGCAACAGCCATCATCGGTATGAGCATGAACGAGAGTTACGAGGATATCCGCGACTTCGTAGAGTATGTCAACGGACCGATAAGCTCGAAGTGGGGAGCCTTGCGTGCAGCAGACGGACACCCTCAGCCCTATAATCTTAAATATATTCAGGTAGATAATGAACGTGGCATCTCCAGAGGGTATGTAGAGTGCATGAAGAAGTTTGCAAAGGCTGCGTGGGAAGCTGATCCCAATATGTCGATTATGACTTCGCTGAATATTGGAGGCAATGGATATAAGCGAGGTGGCACGGAGCAGCAGAAGCAGGAGATTGCACGCCTACGTACACAATTGACTGAACTCGAACAGGTACCTTCAGGTAAAGAGAGAGAAATACGCCGGATGCAACAACAGATTCGTCAGCAGGAAGAGAACCTGGGTAGACAATACGAGCTTTCTTCCGAATTGGCAGGATGGTTCGTTGCTCAAGGTAAAGGCGACAAGCTGGCTTGGGACCCTCACTACTCGGGAGCTCGCGAGTTTGCCGACAGAGGAGATGCCTTCCTGAATGAAATGGGTATCAACCTGCAACGGGAACTGGCTAAGGATTATCCCGGCTTCAAGCTAAACCTGCATCCGATGGAAGAGAACGGCAGCCGTTGTGACTGGGATCGCGGATTGGCACATGCGCACAACTGGAATACCCTGCAACGTTACGGAGATTGCTTCCAGATGCTGGGTACCGCAAATACCTTCCAACCACACGGACTACAATATATGTGGGATCAGGGACGCATTCATTACACGCCCGATGCTATATGGTTCCAACCTTCCGCTCACATCGATGAGATGATGATGAAGACCTGGAAACCAAATGTGGTACAATCATCGAGCAGCGACCAAAGCCTGGACGTAACAGCTAAGATAAATGATGCAAAGACGGAAATGACCATCTATGTAGCCAATATGTCCGACCAACCTCAGGCAGCAATCCTGAATATTGAGAACTTCCGTTTCGGTAGCCGCGCAGAGGTGCAGACCATCGGTAATTGTGAACTGACGGAGTATAATACGTATGAGAATAAGGACAATGTAGTGTTTAAGTCTTCAAAGGCTTCTATTGCCCGCAAGAATGCCAAGTATGTATTCCCTAAATATTCGTATACGGTTATTACACTGAAGAAGTAGGTTTCGATTTGCTTGTGATGGAACAGACAACGGTTATTCTATGTATAGGGTAACCGTTGTTGTTTTCCTGATAACTATCATTCTCACAACAGATACTAAGGAAGGATTGAGTAGACTTCGCTTTTCATTCGTATGATATAAAGTCAGAAAATCAAAGATTTATGAAACAGATATTGAAAATAGCCCTCGGATGACTGCATAGCCCTTTATAACCACCGCTGGAACTGGTGGGGCGGCTCGGGCGACATCACTGTGCAGAACTCCATACTTTGGGCAGATGTAGCGCATCCTATCAACGTAGGTGGTCATGGCGACCCGGACTCTCCTACGGGAGAGGTGATTGAGAACCTGATTTTCCGTAACATAGATATTCTGGAACACGATGAAGACGCCCCTCCCTACCAAGGTTGCATGGCGATAGACTGCGGTGACAAGAACCACGTTCGCAACATTCTGTTTGAGAACATCCGGGTAGAAAGCATTCAGAAAGGACGACTGTTCTAGGTGAAAGTGCGTTTCAACGGGAAGTACGACAAAGTACCGGGTAACAGCATCGACGGAATAACCTTCCGCAACATCACTTATACGGGAATCGGCGAAAATCCCTCTGCCATCGAAGGACTGGACAAAGAACGAACCGTAAAAACGTGACATTTGAAAATGTAGTAATCAATGGAGAACGGATGAAAGACCTGAAAAGAGTAGTAACCAATGATTTTATAAAAGGGATTAGGATAAAATGAACAATCACGGAGAAATAGCAGGAAATAATTGTCCCGGTGTAACCTTATCACTATTTTAGCGCCTCAGATTATGAACCAAATGAAAAACAAATAATGAAATTTATCAAAACTTTATGCCTTGGCGGCATAGTAACCACTATGCTCTTGAGCGGATGTACCCAGAAGAGCATTACTTTAGAAGGCAAAGTAACGAATACATCCGGCGCTCCCATTGTATATAACATCACTACTGATGGCATTTACTTACCGAACAAGATTGATACTTTACGTTTAAATGCAGACAGTACGTATCAGATTACCTTACCTGTAAACGATAACGAAAAGCTGTCTCTTTTTCTATATGGTGAGCGAAACTTAGGTAGTATCTATCTTGCTCCGGGAAAACAGACGCTTGATATCGATGCTTCCAAATTTAATGAACTAAACCCGGTTGACGGTTTGACGAAAGAAAATGAAATCCTCAAGAAGTTGGCTGATCTGAATGAAAACGTATTTAATCTGCGTGCACGCCGGGGAGATATCTTTAACGTCGGTAAGGATACGGTTGCCTCATCCGTATATCAAAAGCTGACAGACTACGCCACTACATTAGAAAAAGAAGTGGCAGGGGTGGACGATCAGTTCAGGCAGAGAGCCATACAGGATATACGCTTACAGGCTTTGATGGCATATATGAATCAATATTTCGGTAACTACCGGAGAGGTTCCGAAACGGTCAAGAAGGAATGGGACGACGCTTACGCCCAGATGTTGGATTTTGCAAACGTCGGTCAGGCTGAAAGCGTGTTCTCTCCTGCATTTGCAGATGTCATATCGAATATGGCAGGCATAGATATTTTCATGCAACATGAAAGGCGCACGAATGATGACAATGAACGCAATCAGCTGTTATTCTATTGGTATAAAACAAATCTGCAAGGCCGGGTACAGGAGGCTGCAATGGGACTTCTCATTCTGGAAGACGAAAGCCGTGAGTATTTTGCAACCGGTATTCCTTCATTGTATGAGGAATTCAAGACATTATATCCCCAAAGCGTGCTAATGCCGAAATTAGAAACAGCGATACAGAAGAACAAAGCGTTCAATGAAGCCGAACTTCCGAAAGACATTCATATATTGAATACGGACAGTGTACGCACCTTTAAGGAAATTACTGACTTATACCCGGGTAAAGTGATCTTTATCGATGTATGGGCTACCTGGTGCGGTCCTTGTCGTGCATCGTTTGCACACATCAAACCTTTGCAGAAATATGCTGCTGAAAATGATATCGTGTTATTGTATGTTTCCATCGATACTCCCCAGAAAGCTGAACTCTGGAAAAAAATGACAGGGCACTATAACTTAAAAGGAGAGCATGTCATTATCAACGAAGCTTTCAAAATGGAAATTTATGAGAAGTTCGGGCGGAACGGTATGCTGTCAATCCCGCATTATGCCATCGTCAATAAAGAAGGAGCACTGCAATTCCCATCGGCAGCCAGCCCGGAAGATATGGATAAGCTGACGGAACAACTGAAAGAAGCCTCTAAATGAACGATTATTAACGAATACTAAGACTCATCGAAATACAGCAAAAACAGGCTTATTCTTCGTTCGTATTAATACTGTAAAAAAACAAAGAACAATGAATAGATATAGACCGTTTTTTTCAATCATCCTCTTGTTGTTCCTTTCTCCCTGTTTGCGGGCAGGGGAATGGCAATGGTCTGTGACTCTTGACGGGTTCGTCTCTCATGAAACGAACCGGAATCCTACAGCTTTCTTGTGGATACCCGCTGACTGTATGCAGGTAAAAGCAATTATTGTAGGACAACACAATATGAGCGAAGAAACTCTTTTTGATAATCCCCTTTTCCGCGAAAAGATGCAGAAGCTGGGAATCGGCTTTGTATGGATAACTCCCGGTATCGACCAGCAATGGGATGTATCGAAAGGCACACAACAGATATTTGAGAAAATGATGTTCTCCCTGGCAGACGTCAGCGGATATAGTGAACTGAAAAATGTCCCCACCGTTCCCATAGGCCATTCGGCTATGGCTACTTATCCCTGGAATTTTGCCGCATGGAATCCGGAACGTACTTTGGCTATCATTTCCCTACATGGCGATGCTCCGCGTACGAATCTTACCGGCTACGGGCGTGAGAATCTGGAATGGGGACGTACCCGTAATATCGATGGAATACCCGGACTGATGATTGAAGGAGAATATGAATGGTGGGAAGCCCGGGTAAATCCGGCACTGGCCTTCCGCATGATGTATCCTGAAAGTTGTATCTCATTTCTGTGTGACGCAGAACGGGGACATTTCGATGTGGCAGATGAAACAGCCGCATACATTGCTCTATTTCTGGAAAAAGCTATCAATCAACGGCTGACGGATGAAGTAACGAAAGACGGTAAAGTAAAACTGAATCCGGTAAACCCAACCAAAGGCTGGCTGGCAGAACGCTGGCATCCCGATCAGAAGAAGCGAGTCAAAGCCGCCCCCTATTCACAATATAAAGGTGATCCTCATGATGCTTTCTGGTATTTTGACCGTGAAATAGCGGAAGCGACTGAAGTACGGTATACGCAAAGCCGCGGAAAGAAAGAACAGTATCTGGGTTTTGAGCAAAACGGCAGTTTACTGACATACGACAAGAAACAGCATGTACGTGTACAGCCCCGCTTCAATCCGGAAGCCGATGGAATCACTTTCCACCTGAAAGCCGTATGTACGGATTCCCTGAGAACCAAACTATCTGATGAGCATACAGATGCGACACCGATAATCAGTCGCATCTGTGGACCAGTAAAAAAGGTAAATGACACCACATTTATGGTATCTTTCTATCGGATGGGTATGAATAATCTGCGCCGTACCGGTGATATATGTCTGTTGGCAAGCCAGGCAGGAGACCGGAAGTATAAAAGTGCTGTTCAGGAAGTCAGTATCCGCATCCCCTACCGGAATACGGAAGGACAAAGGCAGTATATATTATTTCCAAGATTACCCGATGTGAAAGCGGAAAGCAGTTCTTTATCTTTAAAAGCCACAAGTGATTGTGGACTGCCCGTCTCTTACTACATCAAAGAAGGTCCAGCTGAAATAGAAGGAGACCAAATTGTATTCACTCCTATCCCACCCCGCAGTAAATTTCCGGTAAAAGTAACGGTAGTTGCCTGGCAATATGGTATTGCTGGTAAAGTACAGACGGCCGAACCGGTGGAACGTAGTTTCTACATCCTGAAATAACTGTAACCACCCAATAGAGGATGTTTATTTAATAGGTTCGGCCGTTTGAATCTTAGGTGCTGCACTCCTACCATACTGCCACACCACTACCGTAACTTTTTATCTATCTCTTTTACATGTTTCATCACAACTTCTGTTGTTTATAGGTTTTCAAAGATTTATCCTTAGTCACTTCAGGCACTAAACGAATGGCAGAACCTCCCGAAGCCCTCAGATTAAAATACAGAACAGTCTTGGCATTGACACGGAATTTTGAGACTCTGACTTTCGTTCGTGTAGGAATAGATTTGTCGCCATCTGTATAAATTTCAGCTACATAATCTTTTCCTGCAGGCAGAAAACTCAAATCAACCGGTAACGTCCGTGCATCATTATTTGTAATTGAGCCTATGAACCATTCCTCTCCTCTCCGGCGAGCCACAGTAATAAACTCACCGACTTCACCTTGTAAAACCTTCGTATCATCCCAGGTGGTGTACACATCATCAAAGAACTTTAATTCCGGTTCGTCCTGCGAATCCGAAGGCTTATCATACCAATATATATATTGCAGGGGACTATAATAGACAGCTGCTAATGCCAATTGATGCGCCGGTGTAGTCTGAATGGACTTAGAACGGGGAACACCATAATTATCTTTTTCAACGTTCAGCCTGCCAAAGTCCTGGCGATAGTAACATATCGTATAATCGGCTGCTCCGGCTACAAAGCGGGTAAAAGCCAACGTAACATTATGAGTGGCATCCGGAAATTCTTCATTGCCGCGAATACCTTCCTGAGTCATCAGATTAGGATAGGTACGACTAAAACCTGTCGGACGATATTCATCATGAATGTCTACCATCAGCCCATAATCAGCACACTTTTTCACGGCTTCGTGCATCCATTTAGTCCACACCTGTGAACCTACCTGCACGAATCCAAACTTAATTCCCGAAATTCCCCATGATTTATACAAAGGGAGTATCTCATCCAACTGTTGCTGCAAAGCCCGCTGATTAACATAGAGTATAACTCCGATGCCATGCTGCTTCGCATAAGTAACCACTTCTTTCAGATTCAGAGCATCTATTTTCGGATTCCTACGCGGATCAAGTGTTACGGTAGTAGCATCTGAAGCCTTATCATACTCAAAACCATACCAACCGGCATCAAAGTGGATATATTGCAGATTCCGTTTTACAGCAAAGTCTACCAAAGCTTTTCCACCTTCTGTGGTCAAGGTCACTTCACGCATCACTTTTCCTGGTTTAATCCAGGAAGTATCCTTAATCCGACATGGCGGATTCAAATTTAACAGAATATCATTGTGTTCCAAAATCTCACCCGGATTGTCAGCACACATGATTACACGCCACGGAGTAGAATAAGGAGCAATATCTTCTACCGGACCATACATAGCCGATATAATCGTATTCTTTTTAGTCGGTGACACATTGAACTTCGTACGTACATAATCCACCACTTGGGCTTCAGCTAGGCAGACATATCCTCCATCTGCCAGTGTCAGCAGTAACGGACGGTCCGATTCACCCGGCCAGTTTTCAAGAGGCAGATAAGAATACGGGGTCTGGGCTTTGGGGGTAAAATAAGCTTTAGTACCTTCGGGCATGGTATATTCTGTATACTCATCTGTAATCTTCAGATATTGTCCGCCCGGAAAATGGTAACGGAAGGCAATTCCCTCATCATAAGCACGGACATCAAGAATCAGCTTATCACGTCCGTTCTGACGGTTGACAACTATTTTCCATGCATGATAGCAGTCTTTAATTTCACTTCTTTCCCCATAAACCGGATGCCAGATCGTATCTTTCCGACTACTATCCACAGTTCCTATTTCAACTCCATCCCGCCATTCTACATTTGCATTGATTCCCAATAAGGAAGGTTTTACTGTCTGTTTGCCATTCCAAGTCAAAGAATAGTGTAACTGTCCACCGCTATCACTCAACGTAAACTGGTATTTTCCATCCGGTGATGTCATATTCACCTCTTTGCCCTGTACACTCAGAGACAAAGCTACACATAATACGCCTACAAATAATTTTTTCATTTCAGAATTCTACTTTATATTATTACTTTACATATCAACCGCCTCAAAGATGCTTTCATACCATAATTCATATTTCAATGTTATTAAATTATAGTTCTTCCAGACCAGCATTTAAAATAAAAACGAATAAGCAAGTTCTTTTACTCAATATGGATCGTAACTAAATTCATCTATTTCCGCCTGAAAACACATTTTAACCTCATAATACACTATTCATAGAATGATTTTCCATAATAAAACTAAAAAGTATAATACTGCTTTAGGTAAATTCGCACATAATAAGCTATATAATACATATTGACTTCTATCTAATATGTATTAACCTTATTATTTTAAGAATATGATGAAAAAGAAATTTATTCCGTTATTTATTCTTCTCTTTTATATGCTGAATATAAACAGTCAAGAGTTTATTCATCCGGGCTTACTTCATTCTGAGTCCTCATTAAAAAGAATCCGGGAACTTGTTAGAAATGAGACCCAACCGGCTTACGGTTCATTCAACATCATGCGAGGAATGCCTGAGGGAAAAGCTGATTATCGCATAAAAGGACCTTTCGAAACTATCAGCCGTGCCGGTAAATATGGTTATACCAAAGATCCTTGTGAACGAGATTTTAATGCAGCTTATTACAATGCCATTCTTTGGATAGTCACAGGAAAAGAGCCTCATGCAGACAAAGCAATGGAGATTATCAGAGCGTATGCAAGTACCCTAAAGAAAATAGAAGGTCCGGACGATCCGCTTTGTGCCGGCCTTCAAGGATTTATGCTGGTAAACGCAGCAGAAATCATGAGATATACATATACAGCAGATAAATATGCCAACGGATGGGATGTAAAAGATACGCCCAAAGTAGAAAACATGTTCCGAAATGTATTCCAACCTATACTTACTACTTTCTACAATACCAAACCTTACACCAACGGTAACTGGGGAATTGCAGTAACGAAGGCACAAATGGCATTCGGAGTATTTCTAAACGATAAAAAGTTGTATGAAGACGCCATAGAGTTTTTTCTGAAAGGCCATGACAATGGAACTCTTCCCAACTACGTAGCAGAATCCGGCCAAATACAGGAAAGTGGACGTGACCAGCAACATGCTATGTTAGGATTAGGATGCCTCTCGGAAATTGCTGAAATAGCCTGGACACAAGGCAAGGATTTGTATAGTGCTTTGGACAATCGCCTTATGAAAGGTTATGAATACTTGGCCAAATCCAATCTGGGCTATGAGGTACCTTTCTTTACCTGGAAAGATATAACCGGAAAATATTCAAACTGGACTACGTTAGGGGAAGAAGGAATGGGACGTTTCCGCTCATTATTTGAAATAGCATACAATCACTATGTTGAACGCAAAGGGTTAGAAATGCCATATACCCAAATTGTATTAGGCATGATACGTCCTGAAGGACCGGGATTTACTTGTGACAACCCAGGCTTCGGCAGCCTGTTGTTCTATTTGGGAAAGGACTCAAATGAAAGAAAAGTCCCCGGACAAATAAATGAGAATCTTTCCCAACTGGAAGGATGGACTTTCGCCAATTGCTCTTATAAACAGGTAGATAATCTTATGTCATTCGTATCATCCGGAGTAAATATGCAAAAGAAAAGGATTTCCTACCACGCAAGAAACTATCCGTATATTGCTGTAAAGGCACCCAAGATTCCAGCATCCGCAAATAAAGACTGGTTGCAATTAAGCTATAGCGTTGCCAGTGCTCCGGAGTTTTGGAAATTAGATTCGAATAAAGCTAAAAAGATAGGAAAAGATATCTATGTATTCAAGATTACAGACTATCTGTCAAATAATGGAACGCACTTCACAGAAAGGCCAACAAACATTACTCTTATTCTCAATTTTGGGAATATCAGTAATGAACCAGTAATTGTGGAATGGATTCGTTCATTTGAAAAGCTGGAAGATATTTGAGTAATATATTTCTCTCCTTCGTATATATAAAGAAAGAATTAATAAAAAAGTTATGAGAAATAAGAGTTTAATCCTAATAACAATCTGTGCGGCTCTATCAACCGGTCTTTCCGCTCAATCCATTTATCCCGGACAGCATACCGGGAAAATGAAAAAAATGACAACCGCACCGATGCAGGTAGAAAGTTTCGACTTAAAAGACGTACGTTTATTGCCAAGCCGCTTTCGCGACAATATGATGCGTGATTCTATTTGGATGACCTCCATAGCAACCAATCGTTTGCTGCACAGTTTCCGCAACAATGCCGGAGTATTTGCCGGACGTGAAGGCGGATATATGACCGTAAAAAAACTGGGCGGCTGGGAATCACTGGACTGCGAACTGCGTGGACATACAACAGGGCATTTACTATCAGCCTATGCGCTCATGTACGCATCTACCGGAAGTGAAATATTCAAGTTGAAAGGTGACAGCCTTGTTACAGGTCTGGCAGAAGTACAAGCAGCTTTGGGAAACGGGTATCTCAGTGCATATCCGGAAGAATTGATTAATCGGAACATACGTGGGACAAGTGTATGGGCACCCTGGTATACATTACACAAGCTCTTCTCCGGATTGATCGACCAATACCTCTATACAGATAACAAACAGGCATTGGAAGTAGTTACTCGCATGGGCGACTGGGCTTATAATAAACTTAAACCACTGGATGAAGCCACCCGGAAAAGGATGATACAGAATGAATTCGGCGGTGTGAACGAATCTTTTTATAATCTTTATGCCATCACCGGCGACGAGCGTTATCAATGGCTTGCTGAATTTTTCTATCACAATGATGTTATCGATCCGCTGAAAGAACAACGCGATGATTTAGGAACAAAGCACACGAATACCTTTATCCCAAAAGTTCTTGCCGAAGCACGCAACTACGAGTTGACGCAGGATAATGGCAGTCGGAAACTGACTGATTTTTTCTGGCATACCATGATAGACCATCATACCTTTGCACCGGGATGCAGCAGTGATAAAGAGCATTATTTCGATCCACAACAATTATCCAAACATCTGACCGGATATACCGGTGAGACTTGTTGTACATACAATATGCTGAAACTCAGTCGCCACCTGTTTTGCTGGACAGGAGATGCCAAAGTTGCCGACTACTACGAACGTGCACTCTATAATCATATCCTTGGGCAACAAGACCCTGAAACGGGAATGGTATCCTATTTCTTGCCTTTGCTCTCCGGCTCGCACAAAGTTTATAGTACCCAGGAGAATTCCTTCTGGTGTTGTGTAGGCAGTGGTTTCGAAAGCCATGCTAAATATGGAGAAGCTATCTATTATCACAATGACCAGGGAATCTACGTAAACCTCTTTATCCCGTCAGAAGTAAACTGGAGAGCGAAAGGAATAACTCTGCACCAAGAAACAAGTTTCCCTGCAGAAGAAAACACAGCATTGACCATCCAAACGGACAAACCTGTCACCACTACGATTTATCTGCGCTATCCATCATGGAGTAAAAATGTGAAAGTAAACGTCAATGGAAAAAAAGTATCGGTAAAACAGAAACCGGGATCATACATTGCCGTAACCCGCCAATGGAAAGACGGTGATCGTATTGAAGCTAATTATCCGATGAACCTGCAACTGGAAACAACGCCGGACAATCCACAAAAGGGAACCCTGCTATACGGACCGCTGGTATTGGCCGGTGAAGCGGGAACAGAAGGTATGCAAGCTCCGGCACCATTCTCTGATCCGGCATTATATAATGATTACTATACTTACAATTATCATATCCCGGCCGAACTGAATACTACATTACAAATAAACCGGAAACACCCCGAACACAGTTTACAACGTACGGGTAAGGAACTGATATTTAAAGCATCACAGGGCAATGTTCTAAAGCCACTGTATGACTTACATCACCAACGTTATGTTATATACTGGGATTTAATAGAAAAGTAGAAATAAAATAAATACAAAAATATGAAGACTATCGGCTCAGCAATTATTATGTTAGCTCTCGCTCCTTCCCTCTTTGCGGACAATAGCAAGGAACTGAAGCTAGCATCTCCTGACGGAACACATGAAATAGTATTTTACCAAAAGCAGGTTTCACCCGCGGTAAACGAACTTTGTTATCGGGTAGATTACAAGTCACAACCCGTAGTCAATGAATCACGTGCCGGACTGGAACTGGACAACCGGATATGGGAAATGGCTCTGGGAGCACGAAACCTGAAACAGCCTGCCTGCTGGATGGACAATCTGGAAGTGGACTCTGTGACTTACCAACCCGAAACAGACATCACCTGGCAGCCGCTTTACGGTGAACGTAGCAGTGTACGCGATCATTACCAGGCCGGCACCCTTTATCTCTCCAAGAAAGATAACTCCGGCTACCGGCTCAACATTGAGGTACGTGCCTATAATGAAGGAGTGGCTTTCCGCTATTTCTTCCCGGAACACCCGAAGGCTATCTTTCATAAAGTAGTAGGTGATCTCACAGAATACGCCTTACCGGCAGGTACAAAAGCATGGACCGAACAATGGGCACAGGCTTTCTTTGAGTACCTGAACATTGATGATATCAAACATCCGGTAGAACGTGCCCTTACGCTGGAACTCCCGAATGGTAAATGGGCCGCACTGGCAGATGCTGATGTAGACGACTGGTGCCTGACCAAATACCTTGCCTCCACAGATAAGAAGAACACACTGACTTCTGTAATGTATAGCCCCGTGGATGTGGTGACTTATTATGCCACTCCCTGGAAAATAGTCATGGCAGCCGACAAACCGGGTGAATTGCTTGAACACAATGATATCATCCAGAATCTGAATCCGCCGTGTGAAATTGCCGATGCCGCTGCATGGGTGAAACCAGGCAAGATTATGCGCGAAGCAACTATCACAACCGAAGGCGCTATTGCAACCATCGACTTCTGTGCAGCACATAATATCCCTTATATGCTTTTCGACTGGCAATGGTACATGCCCTGTGCTTCACATGACGGGGATGCCACAAAGGTGGTTGCCCAACTGGATATGCCTCGTGTAATAGCTTATGGCAAGGACAAAGGGGTTGGCGTCTGGGTGTACGTAAACCAGCATGCACTTATGAAACAAATGCGTGAACTTTTCCCATTGCTCCGCAAATGGGGAATTGTCGGGGTGAAATCCGGTTTCGTACAATACGCCAGCCATCGCTGGGCAACCTGGATCCATGATATGGTTCGTTTAGCGGCAGAAAATCATCTGCTGATGAATATCCATGATGAATATCGTCCTTCAGGCTTCAGCCGTACTTATCCGAATTTATTGACTCAGGAAGGTATCTGTGGAAACGAAGAATTTCCCGATGCAACTCATAACGTCACGCTCCCCTTCACTCGTATGATAAACGGTGCAGCCGACTATACGATCTGTTATTTCGACAAACGCCTGAAAACGACTCATGCTCACCAATTGGCAGCATCACTCGTGTTCTACAGCCCTCTGCAAACTATCTTCTGGTATGACAAACCATCGTTCTATCACGGAGAACCGGAAATAGAATGGTTTGAGAACTTGCAAACTGTGTTCGACGATACGAAAGTATTGGATGGCGCTCCCGGCAAAAACATAACAATGGCACGCCGAAAAGGTCAGGAATGGTTTGTTGCAGCAATAACCAACAATGAAGGTTCTGAAGAAGAAATACCTCTCACGTTCCTCGATAAAGAAAAGAATTACCTCGCCTGCATCTATACGGATGGGGGAGAAAAGATAAAAACAAGTACACAGGTGAAATGTACTTATCTGCTTGTCAACGCTTCACAAACTATGAAGTTCCAGCTGAAACCCAGTGGTGGAGCTGCCATAAGACTGGTACCTATAGACAGGCAGGAAATGAAGAAATATAAAAAGTACAAAGGAGAAAGATTATAAAATATGATATGCCATTGAGTGAATAAACAGATTCGCTCGTATTAATAGGCAAATAACACATTAAGATTATTTTCAGTAGATAAAGGTAAGAGTTTGTATAGGTAAAATCTTTGTTTTCAGGATATTTAAAAAGGTAAATAAAAAGATGAAAAAGATATTTCTGCTTACGACATTGCTATGCGCTGCCTGTTGGCAGGCGGAAGCCCAATATGTATCCAAAGCCTGGGTATCTGACCAGAAGGATGGTACATACATCAATCCGGTGCTGCATGCCGATTATTCCGATCCGGATGTCTGCGCGGCAGGCGAAGATTTTTATATGACGGCTTCCAGCTTCGGATGTGCTCCCGGTTTGCCCATTCTCCATTCCAAAGATCTGGTTAACTGGAAATACGCAGGCTATGCGCTGAAACAGATAGAACCCATCGAGTTCTTCAATGCCCCCCAGCATGGAAAAGGTGTTTGGGCACCATCCATCCGCCATCATAATGGAGAGTTTTATATCTATTGGGGAGATCCGGATCATGGCATCTTCATGGTAAAGACCAAAGATCCTACCGGAGAATGGGAGAAACCGATATTGGTAAAAGCCGGTCGTGGCATGATAGACCCTGCTCCATTATGGGATGAAGATGGAAAAGTATATCTGGTACACGCATGGGCAGGAAGTCGTGCCGCACTGAACAGTGTTATCACAATTTGTGAGATGAATGCAGAAGGAACAAAAGTAATCAGTGACCCGGTACTGGTCTTTGATGGTAACGACGGCATCAACCATACGGTTGAAGGTCCCAAACTCTATAAGCGGAACGGTTACTACTATATTTTCGCTCCGGCAGGCGGAGTAGCAACCGGATGGCAGTTAGTATTGCGTTCGCGGAATATATACGGTCCTTATGAAAAGAAGATTGTCATGGCGCAAGGTTCTACCGACATCAATGGTCCCCACCAAGGCGCATGGGTTGACACGCAGACAGGGGAATCCTGGTTCGTTCACTTTCAGAATAAAGCCATGTATGGGCGTGTCGTTCACCTGAACCCGATGAAGTGGGTAAACGACTGGCCTGTAATTGGAGAAGATAAGGACGGCGATGGTTGTGGCGAACCCGTACCCCGTTATAAAAAGCCCAATGTAGGCAAGAATTATCCGGTAGAAACACTTGCGGACAGTGATGAGTTCAATACCCGCCAGTTAGGACTACAATGGGAATGGCATGCCAATTATCAGGATACATTCGGATATACTTCCGACCTGGGATTCATCCGTATTTACGGACATATTCTCTCCGAGAACTTTGTGAATTTCTGGGAAGTACCGAACCTTTTATTGCAGAAATTCATGGCAGAAGAGTTCACAGCAACTACCAAACTAAAAGTTTCCGCCAAAATGGACGGACAGCAATCCGGATTGATTGTAATGGGCTGGGACTATTGTTACCTCGGAGTAGAGAAAGAGGGCGATAAATTTATACTGAAACAAGTGACCTGCAAGGATGCAGAGCAAAAGACACCCGAAACAGTCACTCGCCTGGCAGAATTACCTGCCAGCAGAAAGTACGAAGCCGGTTTGTTTCCCAACTACGAAAGGGATATCTATCTACGGGTAAAAATAGAGAAAGGCGGTATCTGCCACTTCTATTACAGCCTGGATGGTAAGAAATATAAAGCAATAGGTATACCTTTCACAGCCCGTCAGGGAAAATGGATAGGTGCCAAGGTAGGGCTATTCAGTACCACTCCTTATGGTAAGGAACGGGGATGGGTAGATGCCGACTGGTTTCACATAGATAAATAAAAAGACTGATTATATGAAAACAAAAGAACTACTGTTCGGTGCATGCCTGTGCATGTTTACGGCTTGCAACATGCCCGAGAAAGGAATGGATGTGGATGTATATGAGGCGCTGGATTACTGTGACGCCCAAGTACAACGCACTTTAACAGAATTAAAAGCTGCAGAAGGTACTATCGACTACTCGATGATGCCCCGTAACATCATGGACAGCCTCAACACTTGGCATTGCCGAAAAGCGACAAAGGATGAATGGTGCAGTGGTTTCTGGCCAGGAGTTTTATGGTATGATTACGAATATACCGGTAAAGCAACCATAAAGGAAGAAGCAGAGAAATTCACAGAACCGTTGAAGTTCCTGTCACAAATTCCGGCATACGACCATGACCTGGGTTTTCTGATCTTTTGCAGCTACGGCAATGGATATCGGTTGACACATAATCCGGAATACAAACAAGTGATTCTGGATACAGCAGATTCACTGGCAACCTTGTTCAGACCTCGTGTAGGCACTATACTTTCATGGCCACGTAATGTAGAAATGTTCGGTGGACACAATACGATCATGGATAATATGATAAACCTGGAAATGCTTTTCTGGGCTGCCAAGAACGGAGGAAACCCATATCTGGCAGATATAGCAGTGTCGCACGCTGATAAGACTATGAAATATCAGTTCCGTCCCGACTACACTTCCTATCACGTAGCGGTTTATGATACTTTGACGGGCGACTTCATAAAAGGAGTTACACATCAGGGATATGCCGACAACACTATGTGGGCACGTGGACAGGCATGGGCTATCTATGGTTATACGGTAGTTTATCGGGAAACGTTAGATCCCCGCTATCTGGATTTCGTACAGAAAGTAGCCGATGTATATCTGGAAAGACTGCCGGAAGACTATATACCTTACTGGGACTTTGATGCCCCCAGTATTCCGAATGCGCCACGTGACGCCTCTGCTGCAAGTGTAACCGCATCCGCTTTACTGGAACTATCTACATACCTACCGGATAAGAAAGGAGATGAATATAAGAATGCCGCCATAAGAATGTTAACAAGTTTGAGTTCAGACAAATATCAATGCGGCAAAAGCAAACCAGCATTCCTCCTCCACTCCACCGGACACTTACCGAACAATTCAGAAATAGACGCTGCCATCATTTATGCAGACTATTATTATATCGAAGCCCTGATTCGATTGAAGAACTTGATTGAAGATAAAGCTGTCATATAGGAACAACGCTTTCCCCGCTTACTGCTTCGGTTTGAGGGGAAGCGTAAACCAAAATGTAGATCCTTCTCCCAATTTTGAATTTACTCCAATCTCTCCTCCCATATTCTGAATAATAAGTTGGCAAATAGGCAGCCCTAAACCAGTGCCTTGCTTGAAACTATCCAACTTGATGAAACGTTCGAATATAAGATGGAGCTTATCTTCCGGAATACCTGTCCCTGTGTCGGTCACATAATAATAAATCTCTTTCTCACGAACTTCATATCCATAACGAATACTCCCGGTTGAAGTGAATTTACAGGCATTGGTCAGGAAATTCAAAACCAGTTGCTGAAGTCTGTTTTTCTCTGAACAAACAACATAATAATCTGGCATTCCAGGTTCAAAAATCAGCTCAACACTACTCTGTAAACGTGACTCAACAACTCCTTTCAAAGTCATTAGTACTCCATTTAGTGCAAATTCCGAGTAATACAAATCAAGAACTCCGGCTTCTATCTTAGACAAATCAAGAACATCATTGATAAGCTGCAACAAAATTCCGTTATTTTTCTCTATGATGCTGACATACTCTTTCTTTTCTTCTTCATCTTCAGTCATGGTCAATATGCTGGAAAAGCCAATAATAGCATTCAACGGAGTACGGATTTCATGGCTGATATTAGCAAGGAAGGCAGATTTCAGACGGTTGGACTCTTCCGCACGTTCTTTGGCGGCAATGAGTTCACGTTCCGCCACTTTACGTTCTGTAATAAACAGCGATGAGCCCACCACGATTAAAGGATTTCCTTTTTCATCATATTGTTCCACGAAAGCACGAGCCTCCATCCAGTCTTCCGAATCGTCTGGTTTACCCGGACGATGAACCCGATATTCTTCTTTAATTTTATCGACTTTATTGGCACGCACATCCTTAAAGACTTGCCGGATACGCTCCCTATCCTCCTCACTGACAAAGGTGAGGTAGTTGTTTACATGGGTAGCATAAGTCATTTCTGAGACTTCCTTTTTGCCTTGTTCTATTGGCTTGTAAGAACTATACGTGATTTCATCCGTACGTATATCCCATTGCCAGGGAAGCAAATCAACGACTTCTAATGCCATTGCCATTTTAGAATGGGTGAAGCGCTGATTCTGTTCCACCAACTGAAGACGTTCCAGTATCTTATTCCTGCGAAGCTGAAAAAAGAGGATTACCAACAGTAAGACAATGCTGCCTACTACCAAGGCAGACTGATATTTTTCAAGGAAAGTAGGAGGAGCATTTAAATAAACTGTTCCCGGAGGACAATTTTTAGGAGATAAACCAAAATCCACCATATAAGGATAGTTAAAAAGAACAATGGGGTCCGGATTATAAGGTAGGATACTCCGTGCCTGTTTACCATCAGCTATTGCATTAATAGTTTTCACGATTTCCTCACAATACAGATTCATGTCATATACGCACCCACCAATAATAGTCCCATCTTCTTCAATACTTGAAATGGAAGAAGATAACGCAAAGAACGGGCAAGGCAATGTGGAGTTAGCAATCACTTTATAAGAATTGGCCATCATAAGCATATTACCGGCAAACATTCGTTTATGAAACCATGAAGCAAACAAAATACCGGTTTCCTCCGGAACTACCTGCCGCAATGTATCTAACAACTGGTCCGGACTCCAAGTACTAGCTGACAGGTATTTATAAGTAAGATCTGAATGCTCCGTCTTGATCAATTCAGAAAATTGCTGATCATAATCGATATCGCGGTCAGTCTGGTCACCAATCAACAACAGACTTTTCATCTTCGGAATCATACGGCGCATCAGTTGAACACTCTCGGGGATAAAAGCACGTGCATTCAGAAAAGTCATATTGTACTCGTCACGCAGATCATTCAGATAGATACGATCCTTTTGTGGAACAACCTGATTGTACATATAGGTGGAATCAGGTCCTATATAGCTACTCTCAGCACATACTATCAAAGGTATATCCCCCCAATGTTCACGCATTTCATCCCGTAATATCAGAGGAGCATTACCCAGCATCAACACAGCTTTAGGAGGATTGTTTCCATAAGTTGAAAAAAGATTATTTTTATATTGATTCAGTATTTCAGGAGTCTCTATCGTCAGAATATTCATATACTCTACATTCATGCTCACATCTTTCCGGTCATATTCCTTTTGCATGATATGCGAAATGATAGTCTGACTCCACGGAGCACCTGATACATAACTGCTGATAATCAGCAAATCCGTACCGGAACTTACCTTCTTGGCTTCAGCCGATACCGAAGAAGAGAAATATAATAAGAAAATACACAAAAGACACTTTATATGCAGAAGTATTCTCATGATTTCGCAATTAGTCTTTTAGACTAACAAGTCAAGAATCGCTTTTGTTCAAAAATGGCAATTTTTTCCTTAGGAAATCAAATTCATGTAAGAAAAACATTTATATTTGTATTCAATAATAATCACAAAATTATATATTATGAAAAGGTTAACCTATTTATTTGTTTGCTCACTTGCAATAGGAAGCATTGTCGCCTGTAAACAAGAATCTAAATTCCAAATTATCAATGGAATAATATACGATGCTACTATGAATAATATTACTCTGATAACCGGCAAAGGAGACACTGTCAATATCAGTACAATGGATGCCAATAGAGATAAAGTATGCGGGGTACTATTGGAAGACAGTGTAGAAGTGGTTTGTATCAAAGAAAAGATGGAAGGAAAAGAAATCTTAAAAGCTGCTGAACTGACAATCATTAAAAAATAATTCAATAAACAGCAATGGGAGTGTTTCTTATCACCCCCATTGCTGTTTTATTCTCTATTCATCAACCGATGTTCCGCCATGTGTTCATACTTCGTATCCGGACGCCCATAATTAGCATAAGGATAAATAGAAATACCACCGCGTGGGGTAAAAACACCTGTAACCTCAATATATTTAGGATCCATTAGTCGAATCAAGTCTTTCATTATAATATTCACACAATCTTCGTGGAAAGCACCATGATTGCGAAAACTGAAAAGGTAAAGCTTCAGACTCTTGCTTTCCACCATCTTAATATCAGGAATATAGCTAATACGGATCTCCGCAAAATCCGGCTGCCCTGTTATGGGACACAAGCTGGTAAACTCCGGGCAATTGAAACGTACCCAGTAATCATTTCCCGGATGCTTATTATCAAAAGCTTCCAATACTTCAGGTGCATAATCCTGTTTATATTCAGTCTTTCTTCCCAAAAGGGATAATTGGTCTTTCAATTCACTCATAATATAAAGTTTTAGCATTTACGACTTAAATACTTCTCTAATCCTTCACGGCGTAACTTACATGCCGGACAATGCCCGCAGCCATCCCCCGGAATACCATTATAACAAGTCAGGGTCTTATTGCGTATCAAGTCAAGTACTCCCAATTCGTCTGCCAAAGCCCAGGTTTCAGCTTTATCGATCCACATCAGCGGAGTATGAATTACAAACTGTTCATCCATAGCCAGATTCAAGGTCACATTGAGCGATTTGATAAAGGCATCCCGGCAATCGGGATATCCACTAAAGTCTGTTTGTGACACTCCCGTCACAATATGATTGATGCCATGTTCACGAGCATACACGGCAGCAATACTTAAGAAGAATAAATTGCGCCCCGGTACAAACGTATTAGGAAAACTATCCGTCGGCTTTTCCTGATCCATTACCATGGTAGTGTCCGTCAAAGAATTATGTCCCAACTTACCGATGAACGATACATCCATTACTTCAAACTTCACATCGGCATCACGAGCTATTTCCCGTGCCAGTTCCACTTCCTTCTCATGTTTCTGTCCGTACAAAAAGCTCAGGGCAACCACTTCTCTGAATTTACGTTTCGCCCAAAACAGACAAGTAGTAGAATCTTGTCCACCACTAAATACTACTAATGCAACTTCTCTATTCACGCTATTTTAAATATCTTTGATTTTCAATATATTATAGGAAATATCCTCATCATACACATCGCTACCGTCTATCCGTTTAATAGCTACTACTACACGGATAGTGACCGGAAGAATCAATACTTCATACAAGGATTTCAATACGATCTGAATACACATCATTACAAGCAATTCACGCCAAGCAATCATACCACCAAAAGCTACAGGGAAGAATATAATAGAATCTGCCGTCTCCCCTACTATTGTCGACCAAATAGCACGGGCAGAAAAATTTCGTCCACCACTTGTCACTTTCATACGGCTCATGACATAAGCGTTGAGAAATGAACCTACCAAAAATGCGGTCAGACTTGCTACAACAATACGCGGTGCCATCCCAAAAACAAAATTGAAATGGGCTTCTCCTTCCCAAAACGGTGCAGCCGGTAGTGCAACGGCTATCAAGCCAAGCATTACCACAAAGAAGTTCATGGCAAAACCACTCCAGATAATAAGACGTGCTTTACGGAAGCCCCACACCTCAGCAATGCAATCGTTTATAATATAAGAAATAGGGAAAACCAATAATCCGGCTGTAACGGTTATACCAAAAACCTGAATAACCTTGGTTTCAAGAAGATTAGCTGCAATCAGGCAAACATTAAATAAAATACCCAGCAGCATAAAAGGTACAGATACTTTTTGCTTCATAAATCCTGTTTTTTACGTGGTGTTCTAGAATACACGACCGCTATTCACGGCATCTTACATTTTAATCCGGGTGCAAAGATACGATAAGTTTCTAAAACAGACAAACATTCCTTATTTCCGGAATAAATACATTCGCTTTAATATTCGAACCGTGCCAAGTCCGTGTTTGCTTCGTATCTATACAGACGGACCAGACACGGAGTTGGTACGGCTTGGTACGGACTTGGTATAGACCGGGTACTATTAAGATGAAACAGTAACACCTCTAATAATTAAGCGAAAAGAATCACTGATCCGCTAACTCCTCCAATGAGTAAACATTATACTTTTTAACTAAAAGTAGAGAAAAGCATAGCCCATTCATCCCATCATTCATTTCTATTTGAAGGGCAAAAATAGTTAACGAACTTTAAAAACAAAACTAAAACAAAGAAATATACGAACATAAAACAGCGCAACATCCAACATAACAACATGATTATAAATCATATAATATCAAAATAACACATTTTTCAAATATGCAAGCAAGTTGCATCTAAATCAATATTTTATTCACGCAAGTTTCTTAAACAAATAAAACGACATATAACAGTTATTAATATAGTTCACCATTTATTTTAAGTAACGAAAATACGAATTATATTTGGAGTAGCAAGATCAGACAAGACATAAAATAACTTCTGATTCAGAATGCTGCAACTCCTTAATTTATAATATCAACCTAAGAAAAACAAATGCTTATGAAAAAGGAAACAATGCACCCAGACATTCTATTGTCCATCTCATTTTCTATCTAGTTTATTTAATATTCCAATTTAGCTTTAAACAAAAATCATCAAATCATGAATGAAAGTCGCGAACGAGGAACACTACATTACAAATTCCTCACCACTATTGCCATTGTAGCTTTACTAATAGGAAGCAATACCGCCCTGGCAATCGGTACTAATTCAGAAGGTTTATCTGAAATTGCAGAACAGCTACAATCGCAAGTCGTCAATGGCACGGTAACAGATCAGACAGGCGAACCTGTTATCGGAGCAAGTGTTCTGGAAAAAGGAACAAACAATGGTATTATTACCAATATAGATGGTAAATTCTCTCTTACCGTGAAAAGAGGTGCTACTTTGGTTATCTCTTTCGTCGGATATAAGACACTGGAAGTAAAAGCAACCCCCAAGATGGAAATCACGCTGACAGAAGATTCCGAATTACTGGAAGAGGTAGTAGTAGTTGGCTATGGAGTTCAGAAAAAGAAACTGGTAACCGGAGCTACCGTACAAGTGAAAGGTACTGATATCGCAAAGCTAAATACAACAGATGTTCTGGGCGGTCTGCAAAGCCAGGCACCTGGTATAAATATCACATCAAACGGCGGCTTCCTCGGACAGGGATTTAAAGTCAATATCCGTGGTCTCGGAACCAATGGTAATTTTTCTCCTTTATATGTAGTAGATGGAGTGGTCAACGGCAGTATAGATGGTCTAAGCCCTGCCGACGTTGAATCTATCGATGTATTAAAAGATGCCGCATCTGCTGCGATCTATGGTTCACGTGCCGCCAATGGCGTTATTCTCATCACTACCAAGCAAGGCAAAACAGGTAACTTTGAGGTTACTTACGATGGTTACTATGGCATTCAGAACCTTCCTAAAATCGCCACCCTGCTGAATGCTAAGGAATATATGATGATAGAAGATGAAATGCACATGATGGATGGTACTTCGCTTCTGAACTGGGAAAAATGGTTACCGGCAGCTGATTATAAAGCTATTCAGGAAGGAACCTGGAATGGTACCAACTGGATAAAAGAGATCTTAAATAATGATGCGCCCATCCAAAGCCATTCATTGAACTTCACTGGAGGTACAGAACGTTCCAACTTCTCCGTCGGTTTTACCTACTTCAATCAAGAAGCTACCATGGGAGCTCCTGGTCGCATTGCCAGTATGGACAGATACAATGCACGTATCAACTCTAATCATATTGTCAAAAAGATAGGGAACCTTGATGTACTCAAAATTGGGCAGACTCTTAATTACAAGTACCAGCAGACTGCAGGTTCTTTCGCCACCACTGGCATTTACTGGAATGGTACACGTGATATGTTAACTACTCCCCCATTGATGCATGCCTATAATAGCAAAGGAGAGTACTACTTATATGATGATGCACAAGAAGAAGGATATGGGGAAAACACCACAAATCCAATAGCTTATATGGATTACTACACAAGTCATGCCTTAAGCAAAAGCCATTACTTACAATCCAGTTTTTATGCAGAGCTGCAACCAATCAAGAATTTACGAATCAAGTCACAATTCGGATACATCTTGTCAGCTTCAAGTTATCGTTCATATATCCCCAGTTATCGCCAGCTAAGTCAAAGCCTGACGACACAAGAAGACAGGGTAACTCAGTCCATGTCACTCAACCACCGCTGGTCCTGGGAAAATACAGCCAGTTATAATTTCACTCTTAAAGACCATCATTTTGACGCGGTAATCGGGCAGAGTCTTGAAAAATACGGAATGGGTGATTCCATGAGTGCCAATGCAGAAGGTTCTGAATTCTCAGACTTTAAACATGCATATCTGAGCAACATAAAGTACGATGATAAAAATAAAATTAAAACTTTAACAGGAGCTCCCGGCGCAGCAGGGCAAATGGCTTCCTTCTTTGGTCGTATAAACTACAACTATAAAGAAAAGTACATGGCAACCGCCATTATGCGTGCGGATGGTTCTTCTATTTTTGCCCGTGGTCATCGATGGGGATATTTCCCGTCTTTCTCGGCAGGTTGGGTCGTTACAAACGAAAGTTTCATGCCGGAACTCAATTGGCTGGATTTCTTAAAACTGCGTGCATCTTGGGGACAGAATGGTAATAACGCCGTAAACACCTTTGAATACATTTCACGTATCACTGCCAACAACGGTAATGGAGGTTATTCATTCGGCGACTCCATGGATCAGGTTTCTATTGGTTCCTACGCATATAAGCTGACTAATCCGGATCTTTCATGGGAAACCCAGGAACAGCTCAACATAGGTCTCGATGCACGATTCTTCAATGGTCGCCTGGCACTCGAATTCGATTGGTATAGAAGGTTAACCAAAGACTGGCTTATTACCCCACCCGTACTCTATTCATTCGGTTCAAGTCCGGCTGCCATCAATGGTGGAGTTATTCGGAATACCGGATTTGAAATCGGTCTCCACTGGAACGATAACATAGGTAAGGACTGGAATTATGGTATCAATCTAGCTCCTGCATTCAATAAAAACAGAATTACCGAACTTCCCAATGAAGATGGTATCCTCCATGGACCGTCGGGCAATTTATGGAATGCATCCGACGAGTGTGCACGCGGAGAAATTGGAAAACCTTTAGGATATTTTTATGGCTACAAGAGTCTCGGTATTTTCCAGAACCAAAAACAAATAGACGAATATAAAGGTGCTAAAGAAAATGGTGCTCAAACACAACCGGGAGATGTGATCTGGGCAGATATTGATAAGAATGGAATCATTGACTCGAATGACCGTACAGAAATTGGTAATCCTCACCCGGACATGACACTTGGATTCTCTTTCAATGTCAGCTGGAAAATGATTGACCTATCGGTTACTACTTATGGAGCCTTCGGCCAGCAAATACTTAAATGCTACCGGGATTATGCCAGTTCTCCATTGCAGAACTTTACCACAGACATCCTGGAACGTTGGCACGGAGAAGGAACTTCCAACAAGTTACCACGCCTAGCAAGCACTGGTGGAAGCAATTGGTCTAAAGTTTCCGATATTTATGTAGAGAATGGAGATTATCTCAAAATCAAGAATATTACGATCGGAGTTGATATCAAGAAGATTTTCAAGAAAATCCCTCTGCAACAGCTCAGACTTTATGCTACAGTCCAGAACTTATACACCTTTACCGGATATTCAGGTATGGACCCCGAAATCGGTTATGGTAGTGATTTTGGTTGGGTACAGGGCATAGATTTAGGATACTATCCGGAAGCCCGCACATGTATGCTTGGTTTAAATGTCAAATTCTAATAATATGAAAATATGAAAAAACTAATATATATACTATCTGCACTTTTCATACTCACGTCATGTGAAAGCTTCCTTGACACTGAGTTACTTACAGATAAAACAACAGAGAACTTTCCGGAAACGGAGAAAGATGCCAACCAAATGTTGACGTCTATCTATGCCAAGTTATTGTTTGAAGATCCTGAAACATCTTCAGAATACTATACAGCCCAATTGGCCAGTGATGATTGCTTAGGCGGCAACCTCTCTTATTCCGGCAATTGCGCCACAAACTTCTTGCTTTATCAAGGAAGCCTGAACAGTAGACTTGGTATCTGGGACCGTTGTTATCAACTCATAAATCGTGCCAACAATACGATTAACACGCTCGATAACGTAAAAAGCTGGTCAAGTGAATCTGAACGTTTACGTCACTTCGGCGAAGCTTATTTCCTCCGGGCATGGACCTACTATGAATTAGTAAAGATATTCGGCGGCGTTCCCCTTCGTACCACGATTGAAGCTGTAAACCTCCCGCGGGCGTCCGTTGATGAAGTATATGCCTTGATTGCTTCTGATATAAAGAATGCAATTGAAATGATGCCTAACCAGATATATCCGGCCGGGAATGCCATGGCAGGTCATGCTACCAAGTATGCAGCCGAAGCACTTGCAGCGCGAGTATTTCTATTCTATACCGGACGTTATGACAAGAAGACTTTACCTCTGACTCCCGAAGGCGAAATCACAAAAGAGCAAGTTATCAGTTGGTTGGAAGACTGCATAGATCATTCCGGACACAACCTAATTTCCGATCAACGCAATCTATGGGGTTATACAAACTCTGCCACTAACAGTACCAGTTCCAAGAAGCAATACGCATACGCAGTGAAGCATAAACTCGCTTGGGATGGCAATTCTTCTATCGAAACACTCTTTGCCAACAAGCACAACCTGACCTCCACATGGACCTACACATGGTTTGCCAATACATGTGCAATGTTCTACTCCCCTTCCGGTGACGATGCCGACTGGAAAGAGGAAAGTTATCCATTCAACTTTGGTTGGGGTGCAGGCCCGGTATCTCCCAGTATGGTTCAGGACTGGAAAGAGTGGTCTAAACAACAAACATTCTTGGATGGATACACTGAAGACCCGCGTATATCCGGTTCTATTTGGTCGTACAAGGCTATGGACCCCAACAATGAAGGAAATGTTTTGGCAGACTTCCGTTTAGATGATTCGGAACCCGCATATACCGTTTCTTACCGCTATTACGAGCAGACCGGATATTTCAACAAGAAATACATCAATATCAATGCATATAATAGCAACGGAGTACTTGAAGCTTTCGGTAAAACATTACATCCGGGCATATCCAGCCAGACTTCCCCGCAGTTACTGAATATTACCGATCTTATCCACATCCGCTTTGCCGATGTACTGCTGATGCATTCCGAACTAAAAGGAGATGCAACCGGTTTGAACAGAGTACGCCAACGTTCCCACTTAGCCCCTATCTCATACACATTGGATGCACTTAAACAGGAACGCCGTTGGGAGTTTGCTTTCGAATCCATCCGTTGGTGGGATCTGCTCCGCTGGTCCGGTCCAAGTCTGGAAGAAGCAGGAAATGCGCTAAACCGCCAGACAGGCTTTGAGGTTATCAATGCCGCCGCTCTTACGCCTATGGTCAAGTATGATTATAAGAAACGTCTACAGCAAACCCAGGGTTACTGGCCTATACCTCAAATAGAAATAGACCGTTCCAATGGTGTGCTCGAGCAAAATCCGGGTTGGGGACCTGATGCGCAATTCAGTGATTGGACAAAAATGTAATGCCATTTAAAATCTCAATGATATGAAAACATTAAAAGCAATACTATTATTATTCGCAGCAATGGCTATAGTCACAGCCTGCGACCCTATGGAAGATGAATCCTTACGCGATAAATACATTACTAATGCCGGAGACCCTATCAGCAAGGAAGAACTGAACAACATATTATCCGTCACCCAGCCTATTCCCAACCAAGATGACGCTGTAGAAGGAGATCAATATGTAGTACTCAAAAACAACCGTCCTGAATTGGGAGGTATCTGGCACTATGGAGTCGGCACAAAGATTACCGGCAGCGATAATGATACGATCATATATGGTGCCAACGGAACTTATGAGATATATTATGAAGCTATTTCTAATGGTAAAATTGTAACCAGTGATATCTTTACCGTGACAGTCACCAATGTGTTTGATGAATGGATGGGGCTATTTACCGGAGCCAAAGACAAAGCTGATGCCGATGCAACCAAAGCATGGGGATTCCGCGAAGTAAAATGGGGATCGGTCTGCAACATGGGAGCACATGGTGGATGGAAATATACCAGTTCAGGATATACTCCGGAATCTAATTTTGCATGGTGGGGATCAGTAAACCTTGCACAGGCAGGAGATCAGAAGATAGTATTCGAAATTCAGGGAACCAAAGTGAAGACTTATGACAAGAGCGGCAATCTGATGAATGAAGGAACTTTCGGATTCGACCGTGACCAACCGGAAGACTTGGTTCAGGGCAGACTGACTACCAATATTCCTGTTATCGGCAGCAATTATGATGACCTCGGCCAGAGCAAAGGAAAAGACAATGTTTTCTGGATACTTACATTGACTGATGAATATATCACTCTGTATCACCCACAAAAATACACAGGTGGGGGCGACTGGGACGACTATGGTTGGTATGTATATTATGAATCCAAAGAATAATGCCTTATGAAAAAGATTATATTTATTGTAATAGCTATTATATTAGGACTGAGTTCCTGTCACGATGACGACTACATCACCGGTGTACCCAGTTTCGGGCCTCCGGAAGTGAACAACATGGCAGAGAGAGTTAACGGACGCGTCGCATTAGGTTATGTGACCTACTATGGCAAAATGCTTCCCGACCCCACTTACATGACGCATATCAATTATGCTTTCGCCGAACTTTATGTTAAGAACAATGTCTATCAAAAGTTTGACTTGCAAGGTGACAAGGAACGTTTCAATCAAGTGAAGAAGTTAAAAGAAAGAAATAGCAATTTAAAGATATTACTCTCTTTTACAAATAGTGTCTCTAATACCGGTAATTCCCAAGACGGTGGTTTCTCCGCCCTGGCAAAAAGTCCCGAGATGCGTAAACAATTCGCACAAGATTGCAAAAAGTTCGTTCAGCAGGAAGGCATAGACGGCATTGATATCGACTGGGAATTTCCCGGCATGACTTTCGGCAGTAACGCCTACGACCCGTTGGTTGACGTAGAGAATTTCACTCTGTTAATGAAAGATCTGCGCGAAACACTATCAAGTTCCACTTTACTGACCTACGCCGGGTATTGCAAGAACAAGCAACCGCAAGGAGCAGGATGGAAGTATATCGATGTGAAAGCTGTAGACCCCTATGTGGACTTCGTCAACATTATGACGTACGACTTAGTAGGTGCCCCCGGCCATCAATCACCATTGAACAAACCAAGTGCTACTTGGGATTGCCAGCGTTCAGTCAACGAATATCTGAGTGCCGGTGTACCTGCCAATAAATTAGTCCTGGGTATTCCATTCTATGGAAGAGCACATTTCAACTCCGGTGGTTCTATCAATTACAGAGACATTGTCGACTTAAGCGCAGGCGAAGGCTATGTCATTGATAATTGGGATGAAGAGGGCAGCGTTCCGTACGTTACCAAGAACGGAGTATTCTATTGTGGTTATGACAATCCCCGAAGCATTGCCGCAAAAGGTACATGGCTTTTAGGATTAGGCATGAAAGGTATGATGTTCTGGGATTACGATGGTGATGATAACCAGGGAACACTACGCAATGCACTCTGGAATGCCGTAATGCAGGAAGACAAAGACGCCCAATTACATGACTTCATAAACAATTCGGATGGTTACAAAACACTCGTCACCAGTTGCGACAAGATAATCAGCACCGGTCAATACATGGCGGGAACACTGATAGAGGAAACGACCACCTATCCTAATTATGAAGGATACCCGGTTAGGCTTTACGAATATTCAACCGGCAAGGACGTGCAAACCGGCGTTCAGAAAAAAGGCAAGGTATACATGCTCAATCCTACAGCCGAAAAACTTGCAACCTGGATTGCAACTGCCGTATGGAAAGCAAAAGGTGACACCGATACGGATGCGATGGCAGCTGTATTGAAGCATATACAATTGCAATCGGGAGCTCAGTTCCCAGTATGCGGCATTGTATATGAAGACATGGACAACTCAGGATATTATCCTTATCTCTTCAAGGACGGAGTCACCGTGTATGCAGCAGACCGTTCCAAGTGGGCTACCGAAAATCCTGCCCATCCGGGAAATTACAGTTGCACGGACGATCAACTCAACTACGATGTTAAGGTAACCAACAATGACCTGAACACATATACCGGGACCTATGCTCGTATTTGTGGTACCCTGCGTGAAGATTATAAAGCATACGGCGGCGCCGTTGATGTAGGAACAAGTGATTCTAAAGAGACCCGCAGCATTAAGTGGCTCGATGTGGTACGCGACCTTTATAAGGAAGCTTGGAACTCCAATGAAAACAAACTGATTACAGCATGGGCCAAAGCAAACTTATAATACTCTAACTTAACACGGATACAGGAGGTTGTTCCACCCACCGGATGATTTTGCGATCTTCATTCATGAGTGAAAAAATATATAAATGGAGCAGCCTCCTTTTTCTAAAGATAACAGAAAAGACAAGCCGATATGAATAAACATTTCTTTTATCTTATCTTACTATTTTGCATCAGCAGTTGTCAGCCGATAGCAAAGAAACTGATGAATATCGAAGGAGTGGTATCTTCGGAATACAACGGGCAAATCATATATTTGGTTCCACGCCCCCATCCCACTCCGGAAACAGTAGATTCTGCCTATATTGTAAACGGAACTTTCTCCTTTTCCATTCCGGCAGATTCCGCTATTTACGATATTGTTATCAGCAGGCGGGCAAATGCACCTATACAACGTCTGCTCGTTGTGGCAGAAGAAGGAACGCTGCATGCCAACATGGGTATGAATAGTTCCGGTATCGGCACTCCACTCAATAACCAACTGCAACACTGGAAAGAACAAATGGAATCTGCCGGTGAAAAAGCAGCCTTACTATCGCAGAAAATCAATAAAAATAAGAAAGACAGTACCATTACAGCAATCCTGAAGAAACAAAGGGATAGCATCTACGAAAGTTTTGGTGACTCTACGTTCTGTTTCATTAAACAGAATCTGAATCCGTTAGGAGGATACTTATTCATGACGCTTGAGCACATGTTCAATGAACAGCAAGCCAATGATTTAAAAAGACTTGGAATAGAAAAATGGAAACCCGAACCATGAGAAAACAAATAAACAGTATCTTTGTCTACCTATTCTTTATAGCCTGCTGGATATTCTTCTTTTACTTCTATCCATATCATCTGCATTATAAAGAACAGATAACACTATGCGTACTCCAACCGGACTTTCTACAAACGTACTTACAGAAACCGGCATTCCTGACCGAAATCTGTGGCGATTATCTTACTCAGTTTTTCCTGTGGACAGGTGGTGGAAGCAGTATATTAACCCTCACTTTTGTGTTCACCTGGCTGGGACTCCGGATAGCATTACGTAAGACCGGCATCACCAGCCATGTATCCCTCTGGGCATTACTGCCCATAGTTGCCGAATGGGCGTTATCCTGCCATTTAGAATATCCCCTTTCCATGTCACTTGGACTAATGTGCAGCGTCTGGGCATTCTCACTGTCAACATTGAGCACATCAACACATACGAGGGGAATACTCCACGTAGTTATGCTTACCATCCTCTATTGCGCCGTAGGGGCACACTTCTTTGCATATGTCATTTTAGCCACAATTTATGAGTGCAAGCACTTCAACAATTACAAGTTATCCTTCTTTCTGCTACTCATCTCCCTCCTCATACCTATCGGAGGTAGTTATTTCTATTTTTTAACTCCCCGCCAATCATACTTCTATCCATTGATAAGCGGATACATGCTGCGTCAGCCTTTTGTATTCCTCCTGACAGAAGTTTTTCTGCTACTCTCCCTCCTGCCGGTTTTTATTTCCCGGCAGTGTAAGCAATGGATTGCACTATTTACAATCCTTACCCTGGGTACAATTACCATAACCAAGGCACACAACGCCTCCGAAGAAAAAACACTCGCCTTTTCATCCGAAGCCTACTTCGGACACTGGGATAAGGTAATCCGGCTCAACAAGGATAACTCCTACCCAACCTATCTCAGTACCTACTATACAAATCTCGCTTATGCCCGCCAAGACAAGCTCTGCGATGAATTAATGCTACATTATCAGCCAGCTTTCCATGGGCTTCTACTACAAATCAACGAATCAACAGGCTATATATACGCCATGGCAAGTCCCGATGCCCTCATGGAATGCGGTGACATGGCACAAGCCCAGCACTCTGCCATGCTTGCTATGACATTTACCCCGCATCAGCGTTCTTCGCGCATGGTACGGAAACTGGCGGAAATTGCCATTATCAACGAAGATTATTCAGTTGCCCAAAAGTATCTACGCATGTTGTCCCATACTTCCTTGCACCGGAGCTGGGCAAAAGAGCGATTGGAACTTATTAAATCCGGTCAATGTGATTCCATCCCTTACTGGACCCATAAACGTCGGATGCTTCCACAACAAGATACGTTGTTCTCCGCCAACCAATGGCGTACTTCACTGGTTAATTTAATCGAAAGTAATCCTCAAAACAAGATGGCTGCCGACTACCTCTTATGCTTCCACCTATTGAATAAAGATCTGCAGCTTTTCAAGAAGGATTATGACCGTTACTATTATCCGACATTCGGTTCGCTTCCATCCCGTCTCTATCAGGAAGCATTGATAGCATGTATGAATGAGAAAGAAAACCCGCAGGAGCAACTGAAGCATTATCGCATCTCTGCTAAAGTTTACAAAGACTGTCTGCAATACCTCTCCATATACGAAGATGCCAAAGGAGACGGGCGGGCTTTGGAAAAGTTATTCGGAAAAACATATTGGTTCTATTACTATTATGCACAACTGAAACCATGAAAAGAGCTATCATCCTGTTCATTGCAACCCTGACGCTTTTCTCCTGTGGAAAACGTTTACTTCAGGCTTACACCGACTGTCCCGAACAGCCGCTCCTGTTTCCTGACTATACAGATATCACCGTACCCTGCAACATCGCTCCGCTGAACTTCCAACTGGAAGGTGCGGCAAACCTCTCCGTTATTATCCAGGGAAAGAAAGAGTATCAATTCGACAGCCAGTCCTACAGGCTCCAGTTCCCCATAAAGAAATGGAAAAAGATGCTTGCGGATGAAAAAGGGGATACACTGTCTGTGTCTGTCTACGCCCATATCTCGCAACAAAAAATACATTACAAAGATTTCTATTGGTACATCTCACCCGACAGCATAGACCGATATCTCAGCTATCGCCTGATAGAGCCGGCTTATGAGATATGGAACATGCTGCAAGTTTGCGAACGTAACCTTGAGAATTTCGATACCCGCCTTCTGGCCGATAACAATATTACAGATCATAGCTGTATCAATTGCCATACATCCAACCGTGCAGCCAATCCCACTACATTTATGCATATGCGTGGCAGTAAGGGAGGTACAATTTATAGTCGTGACGGGCAATTACGGAAAATCAACACCAAAACAGATCATACAGCCGGTGCTGTCTATGGAGAGATTTCCCAGGACGGGCGTTTCGGCATATTCACCACAGCCGAAATTATCCCTATTCTGCACAGCTATCGCACCGAACGTCTGGAAGTTTTCGATAAATGTAGTGATCTTATCCTGATAGATTTTGAACAGGGAACGGTTACCGATAACCCCGGTATCAGCGGAACGGAATATCAGGAAACCTTCCCTTGTTTCTCTGCTGATAACCATATTATCTATTTCTGCCGGGCACCCTATATCCCTCAGCCGGACAGTACCCGTCATATGCGCTATGACCTCTACTCCATCTCCTTTAATCCTCAAACCGGACAATTGGGTGATAGTATTCACGAAGTCTTCCGAGCTTCATCCGAAGGGAAATCCGTAAGTTTTCCCAAATGCTCACCGGACGGCAAATACCTGCTGTTCTCCGTATCCGATTATGGTACTTTCCCCATCTGGCATCCGGAAACAGACCTTTGGATGCTGGAGCTTTCTACCGGAAAGATTGATAAAATGGAAGAAACAAACGGACGGTACTCTGATTCCTATCATTCCTGGAGCAGTAATTCCCAATGGATAGCTTTCGCCTCCAAACGAGACGACCGGGTATATGGGCGTCCTTACTTTGCCCATGTATCCCAAGATGGAAGCGTAAGTAAAGCGTTTCTTCTTCCACAAGAAAATCCGGAAGTTTATCTGAATACGTTCAAGTCTTATAATATACCAGAACTTTACAATACAGCCGAGAAGTATGATGCCCATGAATTGCAAAAAGCCTATTTCGGTAAAGAAACGGAGAACCTCCGCTACAAATCAATCAAAAAATAACATATCCGTCATTCTTCTACTCAACCTTTTTTCATTTAGGTTGTTCAATGGGCATTCACCAAAACCTAACTTAATAATGAAGACAATCTTTAAAGTAATGTTTCTGTTGTGCACCATCGGCCTTGTTCCGTCTGTGGCTAAAGCACAAGAAAAAGTGATTATTGACAACGAAGCATCTAATGGCATCGTCATGGTTACCATCGACAAAGCAGGCGACGAGATCGTCCGTATCATGAACGAATCACAGTTCAGGTACATCCACGATCCACAGGCACCCCGCTTCCTGTTGATGGATAAAAAAGGAAAATTCGCCCTTGGTATCGGAGGATATGTGCGTGCCACTGCCGAGTATGACTTTGGCGGCATTGTAGATAATATGGATTTCATCCCGGCCTACATTCCGAATGCCAGTAAAGTAAAGAACCAGTTCCAGATGGATGCAAGCACTTCCACCATCTTCCTGAAACTGGTAGGACATACTAAGCTGCTGGGTGATTTCGTAGTGTACACTGCCGGTAACTTCCGTGGTGGGGACAAAGTATTCCAGCTGCGAAACGCATATATGTCGTTCCGCAATGTGACAGTAGGTTATACCTACGGTGGTTTCATGGATTTGGCTGCATTACCTTCCACTATTGACTTCCAAGGCCCTAACGGTGCTACTTTCTATCGCGCCACTCAACTGGCTTACACTTACAAAGGCCTGAAGAACTGGCGTTTCCATGCATCCATAGAGGTGCCCAGTGTAGATGGTACTACAAACGATCAACTCAGCGTAGCCCAACAACGTATGCCGGACTTCACCGCTTACGCCCAATATGGTTGGGGAGCCAACAGTCATCTTCGTGTAGGTGGCCTCGTTCGCAGCATGACATACACCAGTACGCTCAGCGATCATGCATCCGACGTTACCGGATGGGGTATACAGGCATCTACCTCATTCAATCTCAGTAAGAAATGGGAAATCTTCGGGCAGGCTACTTATGGAAAAGGTATCGGACAGTATCTGAATGACATAAGCAATCTGAATGTAGACATCGTTCCCAATCCCGAAAAAGAAGGAAAGATGCAGGCATTGCCTATGCTGGGCTGGTTTGCCGGGGCACAGTATAACATCTGCCCGAAAGTGTTTGTATCCACTACTTACAGTATGTCCAGATTGTATTCGGAGAACGGTTATCCCAACGATCAACCCAGTAGTTACCGTTACGGACAATATCTCGTAACCAATGTATTCTGGAATGTTACTCCGAATATGCAAGTAGGTGCTGAATACCTTCGCGGCTGGCGTACAGATTTCAATAATTCAACGCACCATGCCAACCGGATGAATTTGTTGGTACAATATTCTTTCTAAATCAGATACATAAATCAAGGAAGCCGCCTCAAAACAATGTTTCGAGACGGCTTCTGCTATATATAAAGTAATTATGAAATCAGAATCTGTAGTTGATACTAGCGCCAAACACCTTGTTTGTACGGCTGTAGATATTTGTACCACTCAATCCGGTATTATTATAGTTCTGAGATTTTTTAGTATAATCATCATAAGTAGTCCACATGTACCCAACGTTCAGGGCAGCTCTTTCAGTTAAATTCAACTTGGCACCAAAACCCAGAGTATAAGAATCACAAGAGAAACTGGTGTCGCTCTGGTAATTGTCAGACAATCCATAGTCTGTGATCTGACCTCCACAACTCAAAGTCAGATGTTTGGTTACATCCCACTCAATACCGGCCAGATATTCGTTTGTTCCCTTTGTCAGAAACTCCTGCTTGCCACCAGCCATTCCTGCACTTTTATCATCAAAGAAGTGGTATTCTACAGATGCACGCAATACCGGAAGAAACTCATATGAAGCAGCTATAGAAAGCATGGAAGGGATATCATTCGGAGTATTCACACCATGCTTGTAATCCGCCAATTCAGTTTCAGCGGCACCAATCATGCGAAGCGAGTTCGCTTTAGTGGAATTTTCAATGTTCAGGTTAGTCATGAACTCATACTTTGCACCAATGTTCAGCTTGCCCCACTTGGCATCCAAGCCGATAACCGGAGTAAATCCCCATCCGGTCTGGTCACAATCCAAGTCTATGCCGATAAGCTCCGTACCAACAGGTATCGTTCCTCCGGCAGGAGAAGGCAAATCTACGGCAGCACTGGCTTTCAATGCACCTTGGTAACCACCGGTAAAGTAGTTCATCCGACCACCCGCAAAAGCAGAAAGCCATTCCGTTATCTTATAAGTCAAACCCAACTGCACAGAATAGATGTACTGCTTGCCATCCATGTAGCTTTTCAGCGAATAGGCATTGCTTGGAATTTTTTGGGCTCCCAATCCGCCTATCACCATAGCATCGAACATAGGAAGACCGTCGTCAAACGAAGCCTTTCCTCCGCCACCGGTAATACCGAAAAAGCCGGAGATCGTCCAGTCACCCATCTTATAAGCAGCAAACAAACTGGGGATGACAGGCGCAGATGCCTTACCCTCATAATACTTATTCAGCCCCAGACCTTCGCACGAAGCATCGATATTCCTTGTTTGGAAAGCACTCTGAATACTCAAAGACATATGAAAACCGTCATTCGGCAAAAAGGCTAAACCTGCGGGGTTGGACAACGCACCGTCTATTTCAGTGGTAGCACCGCGAGATAGCATACGAAGAAAAGCTGCATGCTGATTTGTATTCGTAAGAAGACCTCCTGCAAAAGTTGAAGTTGAAACGATTAGCATCATAAAGCTAATCAACGAAAATTTTCTCATCTAAATCTTTTTTAATTGTTATCGGGCGCAAAGTTACAACAATATTGCACATCAGAAAGTATTTTGTGCAAAAAATGTCAGATTACTTCTACAATTAATTGAAAACAAAAACTGTTTCTAATGAAACGAACCTAAAAAATAATAATCATTCTGCCGTTTCATCTGTATTCACCCATTGACAAATCGGATGGACTGAGCGTACGCTTAACCACTTGTCTGCTCTACTCACGGGTATATTCAGGGATAATTCTCCTTTCTTTAGGATGCATCTACCTTCAGTCCGGAAGATAATAGAGATGAGTCAGTAACCGGGTATACCATCAATGCCAATGATGATAGGAATCAATGGCATTGATGATAGGAATCATTGGCATTGATGATATACTGCCTCCCAAAGACACTATAGATGAGTTATACTCAAAGGGAATATAAGTTACCCGTTAGCGGAATGAATTAATTCCGCCAACAGGTATAAGTCATATTCCGACGTTAGAAAAGGCTATTCAACGGATAAGATCCGTAAAGCATCTTTCTTTTTGAACTTTATCAGCCGTACACATGTTATTTTTAAGTAATCAAGAACATTCTAAAAACTCCATAAACTATGGCATATACAATTGCTTTTTTCGGCAGTAAGCCCTATGACGAAGCTTCATTCAATGACAAGAACAAAGAGTATGGTTTTGAACTTCGTTATTATAAAGGTCATCTGAACAAACACAACGTGATACTGACACAAGGTGTAGACGCTGTCTGCATATTTGTAAACGACACCGCAGACGCGGAAGTGCTCCGCATGATGGCTGATAATGGTGTTAAACTACTGGCACTGCGTTGTGCCGGATATAATAATGTAGACCTGAAAGCTGCCGCAGAATGTGGCATAACAGTAGTACGCGTACCTGCCTACTCTCCGTATGCCGTAGCAGAATATACCGTTGCCCTTATGCTATCGCTGAACCGGAAAATACCCCGTGCTACCTGGCGTACCCGTGACGGTAATTTCTCTCTCCACGGATTGCTCGGCTTTGACATGTATGGAAAGACAGCCGGCATTATCGGTACCGGAAAGATTGCCAAGAAACTGATTATGATTTTGCGAGGTTTCGGCATGAACATACTGGCATATGACCTATATCCTGACTATAACTTTGCCCGCGAACACCAGGTGGTATATACCACACTCGATGAACTCTATCATAGTTCGGACATCATTTCTCTGCACTGTCCGCTTACGGAACAAACCAAATACCTCATTAACGACTACTCCATCAGCAAGATGAAAGACGGCGTAATGATTATCAATACCGGACGCGGACAACTGATACATACCAATGCATTGATAGAAGGACTGAAGAACAAGAAAATCGGTTCCGCCGGACTGGATGTATACGAAGAAGAAAGCGAATATTTCTATGAAGATCAGTCCGACCGCATCATTGATGATGATGTACTGGCACGCCTGCTCTCTTTCAACAACGTGATTGTAACTTCGCACCAAGCCTTCTTCACCCGCGAAGCACTGGAGAACATTGCCACCACCACCCTGCAGAACATCAAAGACTTCAAAAGTGGAAAGGTATCGGAGAATGAAGTAAAAATTCAGAATTAACAATAAAGATATTCAATAAATAAATGCTAACATTCGACTACAAACATTTTCATAGTCAGTTTGTTATTTATGTATATCAAACATTTAAAGAAAGGAATAAATTATGAAAAAAGTAATAGACAAAGCGGAAAGCCGTGGACGTGCTCTATATGATTGGCTCGACAGCCACCATACATTCAGTTTCGATACATATTACAATCCCCGCCGCATGAATTTCGGTGCATTGCGCGTATTGAACGACGACCGTGTGGAAGCTGGTAAAGGCTTCGGTACCCACCCGCATAAAAACATGGAAATTATCTCCATCCCCCTGAAAGGAAAGCTGAAACATGGTGACAGTAATAAAAACAGCCGCACCATCACCATAGGAGACATACAAACCATGAGTGCCGGTACCGGTATTTATCACAGTGAAATGAACGGCAGCGATACCGAACCGGTAGAATTCCTGCAAATCTGGGTAATGCCGGAGAAGTTGAATACACCGCCCGCCTATCAGGATTACAACATCCGTCCGTTCTTGCGGAAGAATGAACTGGCACTGATCGTTTCGCCGGATGGCGATGCCCCTGCCAAGATGTTGCAACAAACATGGTTCTCCATCGGAGAGATAGAGGCAGGAAAGAAGATCGGCTATCACATGCACCAATCTCACGCAGGTGTGTATATCTTCGTGATTGAAGGTGAGGTGAAGGTGGATGATACCGTACTTTCACGCCGTGACGGCATGGGCGTATACGATACCCACAGCTTTGAGCTGGAAACCCTGAAAGACTCGCACATTCTGCTGATGGAAGTGCCAATGTAAGTCTTTTAGATAAAAATAACAGCAAAAACCAAAGGTTTGTGTAGCGTTTTTCGTAATATTGCACTATAAATTAACCCGTGCATGAAACTTGATTACATTTACCATAGCGGCTTCGCGATTGAAGCGGACAGAGTGACGGTCATTATCGATTACTACAAAGATTCCTCTGAAACGGAATATAATAAAGGTATCGTTCATGACTATCTGTTGGGAAGACCCGGAGAACTATATGTGATCTCTTCTCATTTTCACCCTGACCACTTTAATCGCGAAGTTCTTTTATGGAAAGCCGAGCGCCCGGATATTCACTATATCTTCTCCAAGGACATCCTGAAACATCGTCGTGCCACGCGCGAGGATGCCACCTATATAAATAAAGGGGATGTGTACGAAGACCCGAATATCCGTATCGAAGCATTCGGTTCCACGGATGTAGGTATCTCTTTTCTCATTGACCTGCAAGGTGTCCGGCTCTTCCATGCCGGAGACTTGAATAACTGGCATTGGAGCGAAGAATCCACTCCGCAGGAAATCCGGAAAGCGGAAGGTGACTTCCTTGCCGAAGTGAAATGCCTTCAGCAAACCGCCCCATCGGTAGATGTAGCCATGTTTCCAGTGGACAACCGCATCGGAAAAGATTATATGAGAGGTGCGGAACAATTCGTGGAACGGATAAAAACTACTATCTTTGTACCTATGCACTTCAGCGAGGAATACAAAGGCGGAAATGCTTTCCGGGAGTTTGCCGAAAGCAAAGGTTGCCGTTTCTTGTCCATAACCCACCGGGGTGAAAGTTTTGATATTAATCAATAAAACATACGCATTATGAAAAATTTGACACACCTCCTTTTTGTACTCTTATGTATTTGCCTGCCTGTTGCAGTACATGCTCAAAAAGACAAGGACAAAGACGATGACGACAGCAAGTACCTAGCGGGCGCAGTACCCGAAGTAGATGGAAAAGTTGTATTTACCAAAGAATTCAGTATTCCCGGCATGTCTCAGGAAGAGATCTTCAACCGCATGCAGAAATGGATGGAAGCACGGCTGAAAAAGAATGGGAATAACAGCCGCGTAGTCTATACGAACCCGAAAGAAGGGCAAATAGTAGGTACGGGAGAAGAATGGATTGTATTCAGCTCAAGTGCACTCTCACTGGACCGTACAAAGATACTCTACCAGCTTTCCGTGGTTTGTGCACCCGAGAAGTGTACAATGGAAGTTGAAAAGATTCGTTTCAATTACCGTGAAGGAAAAGAGAAGTATACAGCAGAGGAATGGATCGTAGACAAATATGCACTGAATAAGGCTCAAACCAAATTGGTGCGCGGACTTGCTAAATGGCGCAGAAAAACAGTCAACTTTGTAGATGACCTCGCTCTTGGAGCAGCAGAAGCCCTTAGTTCAAGTACTGCCAAGAAAGCAGCCGAAACAGAACAACCGGAAGCTAAGAAAGAGGAAAAGAGTGCTGTTAGCTCAGGTCCGATAGTGATTACTCCTAAGACTGAAGTAGAAGTAAAAACTCCGGCTGAAACAACCAAAGTAACCGTTGTACCTGCTACCCCGCTTACTCCGGCCACTCCTGTTGCTTCTGGTACAGTGCCCGGCTATAAAGAAGTAGCTCCGGATCAACTGCCGACGAATGCTATCCAAATGGGTGCTGGCAAATTAGTACTTGTAATTGGTACAGATGCTTTCAATATAACCATGATGACAGCTAATGCAGGTGGTTCATTGGGAAAATCTTCAGGTAAGCCTGTTATCTTCAGTTTCCTTTCACCTGATCAACCTTACGAACAGATGGAAGCTGCTGAAACTTACACCGTTCGCTTTTATCCGGCAAACCAAACAGATCCTTCAGTTGTTCTGGAATGTAAGAAGATGCCTTCACAGGCTCCTATGGAAGGTCAGCCACGCATGTATGTAGGCGAAATTCTAAAGGCATTCGTCAAATAATGATAAGTGGTGAGTGATTAGTGATTAATTGCTATGCAGCATAAAAGCATATTCCTATTAATCACTAATCATGAAGCACTGATAATCGATTGCTAATCATTAATAACTAATCACTAATAACGTGGAAATAAAAGCTAAATTCGATCATTTTAATATCAACGTCACCGATCTGGAACGTAGTATTGCTTTCTATGAAAAAGCATTGGGATTGAAAGAACATCACCGTAAAGAAGCCTTGAACGGCTCTTTCACGCTGGTTTACCTGACAGACAACAGCACAGGTTTCCTTCTGGAACTAACTTGTCTGAAAGATCATCCGCAAGCTTATGAACTTGGAGAGAATGAAAGCCATCTATGCTTCCGCGTTGCCGGTGATTATGAAGCTATTCACCAATATCACAAAGAGATGGGCTGGGTATGCTTTGAAAATACAGCTATGGGATTGTACTTCATCCATGACCCGGATGATTATTGGATAGAGGTGCTTCCAGCAAAATAGAGTATAAAATGATAGGATGATAAGGTGATAGGGTGATAAAGTGATGAGCATACATTCCCCTATCATCTTATCACTTTATCACCCTATCACCTTATCACTTTCTATTTATGACGATTCGCCCTTTTCTTCCGTATATCCGCCTTCATCTTGGCAGCACCGGAACCATGTTTCCCGGTAATATACGATTTCTTCTTGGCTTTAGTCTTTACCTTTCCATCTTCCTTGGGCTTGTCTTTTTTTCCTTTAAAGACAATACCGCCCATTATTGCATCTTCTATACTCATATTCGGTTTCTATTACTATATATATTTATAAGCCGACACAAAGATAGTTTTTTTCTACCAATAGCCTGCATTTTTATTATCTTTGCGGACAACTTTTAAAGATTGAATAGAATGAACACTACGCTGCTTACTGCTGATAAAGACCCGATGGGGGCTGCTATTTACGACTATAACAAACGACACAAGGCCGAACAGCTACGGGTTTTCTCCTCACAATTCGATGAGGATGAAATTCCGGTAAAGGAACTCTTTCGCACGGAAAAGCAGATGCCTCTTCTAGAACGTACTGCCCTGCAACTGGCTGCGGGAAAGATTCTGGATGTGGGAGCCGGAAGCGGTTGTCATAGTCTTGCCCTACAGGAAGCAGGCAAAGAGGTACATGCCATTGATATTTCGCCGCTTTCAGTAGAAGTTATGCAACAACGCGGTGTACGGCATGCCACATTGCTCAATCTGTTCGATGAGCATTTCTGTGAGACATACGAAACGATATTAATGTTGATGAACGGTTCGGGAATCATCGGCAAACTGGAAAATCTGCCTGCCTTCTTCAAAAGGATGAAGCAATTGCTACAACCCGGTGGATGTATCTTTATGGATTCCAGTGATCTGCGCTATCTGTTTGAGGAAGAAGACGGAAGTTTTGTAATTGACCTGGCAGGTGACTATTATGGAGAAGTAGACTTCCAGATGCAATATAAGGATATCTTGGGAGAGGCATTCGACTGGCTTTACATTGATTTCCAGACACTCAGTCTTTATGCAGCCGAAAATGGTTTTCAAGCGGAGTTGGTAAAAGAAGGAAAACACTACGATTATTTAGCCAAGTTGACCTTAAAATAAGGTCAACCCGGACTTTCTGTTTGTTATTTCTTTGCCAACATTTCATCAATCTTCTTCGTTAATGCAGCAAATTCCTTCTCATTGTACAGGCGGGTCAGCATTACGATGCGTCCGTCTTTATCAATCAGTACATTGCGGGTAATTCCGGCATTGCGAAGCGCATATTTGGCAAAAATATCTGCACCGGGATCCAATCCCAAAGGATAAGTAACACCAGTCGACTTACCGAATGCAATCACTTTGTCCAATGGTTCATCACGGTCTATGCCGATAAGGACAAATGCAGAATTATCTTTGTGTTTCAACCAGATATCCTTTTCTATAAAAGGCATTTCTTTGCGGCATACGCCACACCAACTGGCAGTGAATTGTAACATCACTACTTTTCCACGGAGTTCGGAAAGGGTAACTTCCTTACCATCTGTCAGGGTAATGGTAAAGTTGGGAGCCATCTCCCCTACTCTTACAATGTAACCGGTGCTATCGGCAGCTACTTCCTGCGCTTTGCCCGATAAACCACAAAGGACAAACAGGATAAACATCAAACTCTTTACTACTTTCATCAATCTTATACTTTTAAGTTATTCTTAAAACGGGAACAATAACGGAAGCACAAAGATCATCACAATTCCCATAATTATCTGTAAAGGCAAACCAACTTTAACATAATCCATGAATGTATAACGTCCCGCAGGCATCACCAACGCGTTGGGCGGAGTAGAAAACGGAGAAGCAAAACACATGCTGGCTGCCACGGTTACGGCAAACAAGAATGGATATGGACTCAAATCCAACTGTATGGCGGCCTGGAGGGCAATCGGAGCCAAAAGTACCGCCGTAGCCGTATTACTAATAAACATAGTCATCAGCGAAGTGGTGAAATAGATACCCGCCAACAATATATAAGGTCCGTAACTACCTAATCCGTTGACTAATGATTGAGATACCAAATTGGAGGCTCCGGTCTTTTCCAATGCCAGTGACATGGGCATCATTGCGGCAATCAATACGATACTTTCCCAATTAATGGTTTTATATGCTGCTTCTACATTCCGGAAGCAGCCGGTGAGTACCATCAGCAGACCTGCAATCATTACTGCCGTTACCGGAGCAATAGGGATGAAGTCGAACATCATCATTACCACCATTCCCAACATGATTATAGCAGCAACAGGTGCTTTATGGTTCAATGTTACTTTAGCAGCTTCAGCAAGCGGTTGTCCAAGTACTACCCAATCGGAGGGATCTTCACTCAAACGCGCTATATTCTCCCATGTTCCCTGCACCAACAGCACATCTCCCGAATGCATCTTTTCATCTTTTAGATTCTTCAGGATATACTGACGCTTGCGTTGGATACCCAAGATATTCACACCATATTTTTCCCTGAAACCTGAATCTTTTACCGGCTTATTTACCAGATTGGAGGCAGGCATCAATACAATCTCGGCAATACCGATTTCTGTAAATTCCAGTTCTTCGCTTTTTGCTTCTACCGTACCTTCCGTTGCATGAGTATCCAACAACTTTAATGTATTTTCTTCGGCAAAATGTTCTACATTCGTAAAATCACCCAATACATACAGAATATCATTCTCTTGAATAACTGTATCAGCAGCAGCCATTTCCTGGCTCATCGTCTTAAAAAAGTGACGACGAGAAGAGGATGACTGACGCCGAACTTCCATTATACCTACATTATAGCGTTGTGGAATACTTAATTCCTGTATGGTCTTTCCAGTTAAAGGCGATTTACTTTCGACCTGCACCCGACACAAATTCTGAAATAGTTGGTACTCTCCCGCCAGTTCTTTCAGCGATTTGTTCTTTTTACCCTTACGGTCCTTGTCACCTTTCTTAGTCAGGAAAATTTTACTCAATGGAATTAAGATTATCAATCCGACAGCCACACAAACCAATCCTACAGGAGTAAACGAAAAAAATGTAAGAGGTGTATATCCTGCAGAGGTCAATGCTTCTTGAATTACAAGGTTCGGCGGTGTACCGATAAGCGTCATCATACCTCCCATACTACTGGCAAACGCAAGCGGCATCAACAGGCGACTAACATTAATCTGTGTCCCCATAGCCATACTGACTACAATGGGAAGCATCAAAGCTACTGTTCCGGTATTGCTGACAAAAGCACCGATAAAGGCAGTCACCAATACAATAAGAACGAAAAGTTTCAACTCACTGTCACCTGCTAACTTCAGGATACGACTACTTATCATCTTTGCCAATCCCGTCTGAAAGATAGCACCGCCCACAACGAACAATCCTATCATCATTATGACAACGGAGTTAGAGAAGCCTGTCAATGCTTCTTCCGGGGTCAGAATACCGAATATAATTAGTAACACCAGAGCACAAAGCGCAACTAAATCCGAACGCACTTTGCCACTCATAAAGAATATCGCAGATAGGAATAAAATAATGAGAGTAATATACATAAAGATATAAAATTTATCAGTTATTAAACAATTCAACAGTGATTTTTGTTCTAAGGCGTTACAAATATCACAAAAATCAGCACGATGGACAATAGGGTAAATCCTTTTTGAACTAAATAAGCGACAAATATCTCACTAAATTATAAATAAAGTATAGATTATTAGCATTATATTTATAACTTTGAATCCGGGAATGATAGTATGGGATCCCCCCTTTTATCAGTTAAATTCTATAACAGCAATGGGAAACGACAACACAATTACAGGCACCTTCAATGGAACAGTCCATCTGGAATACCTACCATGTATTAATTATGCAATGATACACAATCATGTGCCTTCATGCAATTTCTGCGAACTCATGAATAGTGATGAAGTCGACTGGAATAACATCAAAGTATCCATAGAGGGAGAACTTTTTAAATACTCAGAAAGCATTCTTGAGATAATCCCACCTGGACAAAACATACAAATCAACAACCTGGAGATATCACCTGAAAGTGAAAAACTAATCGAACTCACAGAAGGTATCGAAACTAATTTTCATCTGACTATTACGATTTCCGGTGAGATAGCCCATCAGCAAACATTTCCCATCAAACTGATGACATACGATCAGTGGACTGGTTCCAGGATCATGCCCGAACTCTTAGCGACATTTGTGACTCCCAATCACCCTATACTTTCAAGAATTAGTGTAAAAGCCTCACAATTCCTCGAAAAGTGGACCGGAAACTCTGCCTTAGACGAGTATCAGACACAAGACCCCAACCGGGTGCGTGCGCAGGTAGCTGCTATTTATGAAGCTCTACGGTCTGAGTCTTTAATATATTCTACGGTTCCGGCCAGCTTTGAAGCTTCGGGGCAGCGTGTCCGCCTAGTAGATAATGTACTCACCAGTAAGCTGGGTACATGCATAGACCTGACTTTACTCTATGCTTCCTGTCTGGAAGCAAATGGCATTCATCCTCTTTTAGTCTTATTGAAAGGACATATATTGGTAGGTGCATGGCTTACAGAAGATATTTATCATCAAACCGTAGGCGATGATGCCTCCTTTCTACTCAAAGGAAGTGCAAATGGTATCAGCGACATTGTATTAGTAGAGACAACCGCACTGGCATCTTCACAAAATATTTCATTTGAAGAAGCCGCTACAATGGCTCAGAGAGAACTTAAAGAAGAAAACAGATTCGAGCTGTTTATCGATGTATATAGGTGCAGACTGGATAAAATCCGTCCATTGCCACAACGCATAAACCATAACGGTGAATGGCAAATAGAAAACAGCGGAATAGAGCATGAGAATGTAACCCGAAGAATACACCAGCTGAACCGGTATGAAATAAAACTGGAGGACAGCAAGGATGAAATAACCAAGCAGATTATTTGGGAAAGAAAACTACTGGACTTTTCTTTACGCAATAATCTGATCAACATCCGGCTTGGCAGAAGAGTTATACCATTCATATCTTTCGAGATTGATCATCTGGAAGATCATCTGCAAGCCGGAGAAAACTACCAGATATTATCCAGCCCTACTAAAAGTAAAATAGAACCGGGTGAGACAGGGCTCTATGACTCTTCTTTATGGAAAGAAAATTTGGAAGAATTAGTAATCAGCGAGCTGAGAAACAAAAAACTTCGTTCTTATCTGACCGAAAGCGAACTTCAGAACTCACTCAAATTTGTATACCGTACATCGCGAACTGCCATCGAAGAAAATGGTGCCAATTCACTGTTCCTCGTTTTAGGAATCCTGAAATGGTACGAGTCTCCTAAGAGTGTAAAACCACGCTTTGCTCCTATTTTACTGTTACCGGTAGACATTGTGCGCCGTGGAGGCTCAAGCGGATATATCATCCGCACCAGAGACGAAGAAATTATATTGAACATAACGCTCGTCGAACTATTGAAACAACAGTTCAGTGTTAATCTTTCTGGGTTGAATCCGTTGCCAAAAGATGATAGTGGCGTAGACGTGAAAAAGATATTCGCAACGATTCGTACCTGCATTCGTAATATGAAAGGTTGGGATGTAGTGGAAGAATCCATGTTGGGGTTATTCTCATTCAACAAGTTTGTCATGTGGAATGATATTCATACCAATGCAGACAAATTGAAAAAGAACGCCATTATAGCCAGTCTAATGGAAAATCGTATTCAATGGCAGGATACGACTCCGGAAATTGACGCCAGAGAAATAGACAAAAATCTTGAACCTCTCCATTTTGCCATTCCTGTCGATGTCGATTCTTCACAGCTGGAAGCCGTTATTGAATCAGGAGAAGGAAAGAGCTTCATATTGCATGGACCTCCGGGAACTGGTAAATCACAGACCATTACCAATATGATAGCCAATGCCCTGTACAAAGGAAAACGTGTGCTGTTTGTAGCAGAAAAAATGGCGGCACTTTCTGTTGTACAAAACCGTCTGACTAAGATAGGATTAGATCCGTTCTGTCTGGAACTACATTCTAATAAGGTCACTAAATCTCATTTTCTGGCTCAGCTTCAGAAGGCTATAGAAGTCATTCACATTCAGTCTCCAGCCGATTTTGAAAGTACTTCAAAGCAATTATTCGAACGTAGAAAGAAATTAATCGATTATATGGAAGCGTTGCATCATCCCCATGCTTCCGGCTTTTCTCTTTATGATTGCATTACAAACTACTTATCGATACAGGGAGATGAATTGTCTATCGACTTTTCTCTGTTTCCCTCTATCACCAAAAATCAACTGACAGACTTTTGCGAAAATATCCAGGAACTGGATACAGTTTTTCAGATAACAGGGCATCCACAAGACCATCCATTAAAAGGGCTGGAACCATACGACACTTCCATAGAAAGCTCTCAAAAATTACAAGCCGGCATCAGGCGCTTTATTAATTTATTCACCTCGATTACCGCTAACAGAAAGTTGCTTTCAAATAGTCTGGGAATCTCGATACCTGATAATTGGGATGGGATCAACTGGATAGGCAAGATATGTACCCAGCTTCTATCCATCCCATATCTGAATAAAACGTTATTGGAAATGGGTGGTAATACCAACTTGATAGAGGAATGGAAAGATGTTGTCCTGTCCGGTCGTAAACGAAATCAGTTACAAACCGAACTAGGCAAAGACTACGCACCTCAAATTCTAGAAGAAAATGCATTTGCCCTCCAACAAGAATGGAAAGCTATCGAATTGAAATGGTTCTTACCTAAATTCTTTGCCAAACGTTCTTATCTGAAAAAGCTCAGACTTTACAATATGAGTTTGCAGGTAGCACAAATACCAAGCCTGTTAGAAAAGCTCAATGCTTATCAAAAGAATAATAAGATCATTCAAGAACAATCTTCCGAATTATCATCTTCTTTCGGCTTCTTAGGAAGAAAGAATAAAGAGAAATGGGATGATATTGATTCTATACTTAAGAATCTTCCGATGATTTACAACACTTTATCGAAATATGCAGCAATCGTTCAACAGCCATTTGCAGAAGTTCTGAATCAATTTGCAAATAAAATCAGTACTGACTGGAACACATTCCAGCAGTCTAATGAAAATACATTCAGGCAATTAATCGATACATCCAATGAATTGAATACGGTTCTCAATGAAATAAAAAGTTTATGCTACATACAACTGCCGGATAATAATCTTGAAGTGAAACTACCGGTTCTACTGAATACCTGGTTAACTCACTTCAATAAGATTAAAGATTGGGGACAATGGTGCATCCGTAAGAGAGAATTGGAATCTCTGCATTTAACCGTAGTTATCAACTATATAACAGATAAGCATAAAAGCGGATCGGAAGCTTCTAATGCGTATATGAAAGGCGTTTATCACCAATTAGCTCTAAAAACCGTTGATGCGGACGAAACTTTACGCCTTTTCAACGGGTTGCTATTTGAGGAAATGATCAGCAAATACAAACAACTGACTATCGATTTTCAGGAGTTGAGTAAAAAAGAACTATACTGTAGATTAGCAGCCAAAATACCATCACTGACAATGGAAGCCGCCTCCAGTTCCGAAATAGGAATTCTCAAAAGGAACATTTCAAATGGAGGACGCGGCACATCTATCCGGAGAATTATAGACCAGATACCAACTCTGTTGCCCAAGCTATGTCCATGCATGTTGATGAGTCCGATATCAGTGGCTCAGTATATCGATCTGGATGCAGAGAAGTTCGATCTTGTTATTTTCGACGAAGCATCACAGATGCCTACCAGCGAGGCAGTCGGTGCAATAGCCCGCGGCAACGCATTAGTCGTAGTAGGTGATCCCAAGCAAATGCCTCCGACAAGTTTCTTCTCCTCTTCACAAGTAGACGAGGAAGAAGCTGAATTTGACGATATGGAGAGCATTCTGGATGATTGCATCTCATTATCCATTCCATCCCGTTATCTGACTTGGCACTATCGGAGCAAACACGAAAGTCTGATTGCTTTCAGTAATTCTCAGTATTACAATGGCAAGCTATATACTTTTCCTTCTGTGGATGACAGAGTTTCAAAAGTACGTTTAGTTCAGGTAGATGGTACATATGATAAAGGACGTACACGCAGCAATCATGCCGAAGCTGAAGCCATTGTGAAAGAAATACTAAACCGGCTACGTACACCTGAAGTTCCTGAAAAAAGCATAGGCGTTGTATCTTTCAGCCAGGTACAGCAAAATCTGATAGAAGATATGCTCATTGAGGAGCTGAACAAATATCCTGAATTGGAAGAAAAAGCTTTCCAAAGTAATGAACCTATTTTCATCAAGAATCTGGAAAATGTGCAAGGTGATGAACGGGATATTATTCTTTTCTCTATAGGATACGGCCCGGACAGGAATGGTTATGTATCTATGAATTTCGGACCATTGAATAATCAAGGTGGCGAGCGTCGTCTGAATGTAGCCGTATCGCGTGCACGTTATGAAATGATTATCTTCTCAACCTTACGCTCCGAACAAATAGATTTGAAACGTACAAAGTCCAAAGGTGTGGAAGGCTTAAAGAGGTTTCTTGAATTTGCAGAACGCGGCACCTCACCTGTTCCGGCCATCCAGCTACAAAACCTGCAACAAAGTAATCTTATTACTTTAATTGCACAGGAACTTACTCAGCGCGGTTATAAAGTGGATACTCTGGTAGGGCGGTCAAACTTTAAGGTGGATTTAGCGATTGTCAATCCATTGCAACCGGATACATATATTCTAGGGATATTGTGTGACGGCAGAAACTATTATGAAACCAAGACTACAAGGGACCGTGAAATAGTACAACCGAATGTTTTGCAGATGCTCCACTGGAATGTAATGCGTGTATGGTCCGTCGACTGGTTTGAACATAAGGAGAACGTCGTGGAGCGCATCATCAAAAAGCTGGAAGATTTAAAAAACACAAAAGTAGAAAAACAGCCTCTTCTTCCGACAGAGAATAATGTTCTGAAAACATTCAGTATAGAGAATGAACCTGTTGTAGAGTTAGTGAACAATCGAGAAAGAGAATATATATTTGCTGACTTGCCCGATATAGGCTACAGTACAGATATCGATACCGTAATGGCTTCCTCCTATCAGGTTAAAAAACAACTTCAACAAATAGTCAAGATTGAACAACCCATAACAAATACTCTGCTATATAAAAGAATATTACGAATTTGGAATCTAACAAGGGTTACCACCCGTTTACAGGTATTTATAGACAGCCTTCTTGAAGATGCATATAAAGACCCCCTATCGGGAGATACCATAATTTACTGGGAGAATAAAGAGAAGGCTAAAGAGTGCGACTTTTACCGCATCAATTCTAAACGCGATATTCTGGATATTCCAATCCTAGAAGTTATGAGTGCCGCCCGTTATGCCATAGAGCAACAGATATCCATGCCAATAGAAGACCTGAAACGGTTGACTTCCCAACTTCTTGGTTTTAGCAGGAAAGGAAACAATCTAGATATGGTAACGGAACAGACCATACAATTGCTGATTAATAAAGGAATATTCAGCCATGCGAACGGAATGGTATCCATGAATAATTAGGGTTCATGGATACTTTCTTCCGAAAGGAAAAACAGAATGAAAAATAATATCTACCTAATAGTCTTCGATAGTAGAATTTCCGAATATATCTTTTTTGATTGTAATCTTATTACCATTATCATCTTCAATAATCGTATTGCCTAAAATGTCTTTTTTGACTGTCTTCTTTTCTTGATTGACTATCGAATATTCGTAACTATCCTCGATAAAATTAACACTATAGCTCTTCGTTATATGGGGAGCTAAAACAAACTGAACTGCAAATAGGATAAATAGAACCTTTTTCATGGCGTATTTTTTTGGTTTGTAACAAAAGTAATATGGGAAAATAATAACAACTGGTGAATTCTATAATTATTGATAGGAAAAAAACTAAAATTAATATTTTTCATGTGCTACAATCGTATCGTTTTAGAAAGCTCGGGCTACATGCAGTCTACACTTGCACGATTTTCCATCCAAATGGCAGGGGAGCTAAATTACTGAAGGTCAATAAACAACAAATGCTCCGAGTATTTCTACTCAGGGCATTTTGTTTATTTAGAGGTTCCTGGCGGATTCGAACCGCCGTACACGGTTTTGCAGACCGCTGACTAAGCCACTCATCCAAGGAACCAGTCTTTTCTCATTTGCGGTTGCAAAGGTAGTACATTTTTTGAAAATTCCAACTATCCGCAACAATTTTTCTTCTTTTCTTTTTTCGTCGCACTACATTCTGCACGCTTCTCATCCATCAATCGCTTTAAGTCACAACCGGTTACGCAATTTGCGCATGGATTACTATTTTCTTTTGTCCGGCGAAAAAAAGCATAAATTCCCCATCCGATCCGGACAATACACAACAGTAACAGGATTGCAACCGCCCATTGTTGCCAATTCATCATACAAATAATCCTCCTATTCTATAAATAGCAAATGCCATTATCCAAGCGAGCAGCGTGGTATACACTGCCGTAAATAACGCCCATTTCCAGCTACCGGATTCTTGCTTGATTGCTACAATCGTAGCTATACATGGGAAATAAATCAATACAAACACCATATAACAGAAAGCTACCAACGGTGTAATCGGAATACGTTCGGCAAGACTTACGGCATCTGCTTCAGCATCATTTGTATAAAGCACGCCTAGTGTACTTACCACTAATTCCTTAGCACCCACACCTGAAAGTATACCGATACCAAGTTTCCAGTCAAACCCCAAAGGTTCAATCACCGGCTCCATAGCCTTTCCTATCTGCCCGATGTAGGAATTCTCCTGCTGTTCGGCAACCGTTTCATATGCATCATGGTCAGGATAATATCCCAATGCCCATATCACGATGGAAGCTATCATGATAATACCTCCCATTTTACGCAGATATTGTGCACCTTTCTCCCACGTATGTCGGAAAATGACTTTTGCCGTCGGTAAACGGTAAGGTGGAAGTTCCATAACGAACGGAGTATCATCTCCCTTCACCAAAAAACGGCTGAACAAACGCGCCATCAACACCGCCAATAGGATACCTATTGAATATATTAATAACAGTATCAAGCTACCATTGTTCGGAAAAAATGCACCTACCAGCAACAAATAAATAGGCAGGCGGGCACTACATGACATCAACGGATTGACGAGCATGGTAATAAGTCGGCTTTTACGATTCTCAATAGTGCGCGAAGCCATAATAGCAGGTACATTACATCCGAAGCCCATAATCAGAGGAATGAAGGATTTACCATGCAACCCCATCTTATGCATAATCTTATCCATGATAAACGCAGCACGTGCCATGTAACCGGAATCTTCCATCAGCGATATGCAGAAATAAAGAATAAGGATGTTCGGCAGGAAAACAATCACACCACCAACACCGCCTACAATACCATCTACCAATAGATCTTTCAACGGTCCGTCAGCCATATTGGCATGTATAAAGTTGCCGAGGGTTTCTACCAGCCATTCGATACCCATCATCGGGTATTCACCGAGCACGAATGTACCTTCGAACATGAGATACATGAACAGGAAGAAAATGGGGAATCCCCACACACGATGCGTTACAATGGAGTCTATCACACGGGTAGTATGTTCTTTATCCAAGTGATTATCCACAAAGGTTTCTTTCAGTGCACCGGATATAAAACCGTATTTTGCATCGGTAATTGCCTGATCGCAATCCTCATTCAGCACGTCTCGGATACGGCGGCTTTCCTGATCACGGACATCTATGATTTCTTTGCCGTTGGGTAAAGTTTTAATCAGCGTTTCCAAATCCGGATCATTCTCCAGAAGTTTGATGGCAAGAAAGCGGGTAGAATACTTATGACGGATATCCTCATTCTCACTAATCACCCGTTTCACCTCTTCAATGCTACGTTCCAGTTCGGGACCATGATTAATGTGAATATGACGATAGAATCCATGATGACGCACTTCTTCCTCTTTATGAGCCCCACCGGTATAGCCGGGCACATATTCGCGATGCCATTCGCGCAGGTCATTCAACACTTCGGTACGTACTTTGCCTTTCTGATCGAGGAAGTCGGCACCTTCATAAATACTGATAACAACGTGAAAAAGATCTTCGATGCCTTTACCCGTACGTGAAACAGTAGGAACCATAGGAACACCAAAGAGTTCACTCAGTTTCATGTAATCCAGCGTGTTACCACTGGCTTCCAGTTCATCGTACATATTGAGAGCCATCACCATACGCACATTCATGTCAATCAACTGGGTAGTGAGGTACAGATTACGTTCCAGATTGGACGAATCTACCACATTGATAACAATGTCCGGTGTTTCATCAATAATATGATGACGGACATACATTTCTTCAGGACTATATGCTGATAGCGAATATGTACCGGGCAAATCGACTATGCGGAAATGATAACCTTGAAAATTAAAGTAGCCTTCCTTGGCATCCACTGTAACCCCGCTGTAGTTACCAACGTGTTCGTGTGAACCGGAAGCAATATTAAACAGAGAAGTTTTCCCACAGTTTGGATTACCCACTAATGCAACATTAATGGTACGACGTTTACCAAGAGCGATACGTTTCAGTTCTTCTTCCCCCGGATAAATATCTTCACTCATTCCCGGATGATAATTCGGTTTTGTCACCTGCTCTTTCGCCTCATGTTCGCTGAGTATTTCAATCATCCCTGCCTCCTGGCGGCGCAAGGAAATTTCATACCCCATTACTTTGTATTTTATTGGATCTTTCAGCGGGGCATTCAGCAAAACTTCTACAGTCTTGCCTTTAATAAATCCCATTTCTACAATTCGTTTGCGGAAACCGCCATGTCCCAGTACTTTAACGATTACACCTTTTTCTCCAGTTTTTAATTCGGATAAACGCATAGTCTTCTCTCTTTCTTTAATTTGGATGCAAAGATAAATGATTTGTATTTAGCCCACAAATTATTTAGATTGTTTTTAAATAAGGAGGAATATTCTCCATTCTCCACTTTGTTCCGAAGAATTAGAAAGAATTCAATTCGTTAATATTATCTTTGCACCACTATGAATAAAAAGAAAATAGAGCAATACATTGATCAGGAAAAGCTTTTCACACGAGAAGACAAAATACTGGTAACGCTGAGTGGCGGAGCGGACTCAGTAGCTTTGTTGCGTCTACTTCTTGATATGGGGTACACCTGCGAGGCGGCACATTGCAATTTCCATCTGCGGGGAGATGAGTCGGTTCGAGATGAAATGTTTGTCCGCGAACTATGCTTGCAACTGGTAGTTCCGTTACATGTCCAACATTTCCAAACTATGGAAGAAGCGGAAAAGCGCCACATATCCATTGAAATGGCAGCGCGGGAATTACGTTATGCCTGGTTTGAACAGCTCCGCCTACAACAAGGGGCCGACGTTATCGCCGTGGCCCATCATAAAGATGATAGTGTAGAAACTCTCCTGCTCAACCTTATCCGCGGAACAGGCATCAACGGTCTATTGGGTATCCGCCCCAAAAACGGAAACATTGTCCGTCCTTTGTTATGCCTCGACCGGAAAGAAATAACCGAATACCTACAAGAAATCGGGCAATCTTACGTAACGGACAGCACCAACCTGCAAGACGAATATACACGCAACAAGATACGCCTCAACCTATTGCCTCTTATGCAGGAAATCAATCCCTCCGTAAAAGAAAGCCTTCTCCGCACCTCAGAACATCTGAATGATGCAGCTCTCTTATATAAGAAAGGTATAGAAGAAGGTAAGCAGAAAGTGCAAACCGAACAAGGTATCCTAATCAGTGCTTTGCTCCAAGAACCTGCACCGGAAACTTTATTATTTGAGATCTTATCTCCATTAGGATTTAACAGTGCACAGATCAAAGATATTTTCACCTCCCTGAACGGACAACCGGGGAAGATATTCCTTAGCGGAGAATGGCGTGTAATTAAAGATCGGGAGCTTCTGCTGATAGAACCAGTCTGTTCAGAAGATGCTTCAACTGTCTTCTCTCCAGATGACCCTACCCTACCCTTCCGTCTGACAATGGAAGAATTAGAAGTCACGGATGATTTCATCATTCCCTGCGACCGAAGCACTGCTTGCTTCGATGCAGACAAACTAAAACAACCTCTCACAGTCAGACACTGCCGACAAGGCGACACATTCGTTCCCTTTGGTATGACCGGACGAAAAAAGATCAGCGATTACCTTACTGATCGGAAATTCTCCCTTTCCCGCAAAGAACAACAATGGGTGCTTTGCAGTGGTTCCCATATCATTTGGTTGATAGGCGAACGTACTGATAATCGTTTCAAAATAGACACCCAAACACGGAAAGTTGTTATTCTGAAGTTTATTCCTTATTGAATCAGATATGAACAAAGTGCGATAATGTGGTAGGGTGATAAAGTGATAGCGGGATAACGCTCTGTGATATATAGCGCAGCTACTTTATCACTCTATCATCTTACCGCCTTATCACTCTTTCATCCATTTCTGCACGGTTATGAACAAAACACAAATTACGCGAATTACACAAATAAAGGTCTGCACTGCAATCAGCTATTACTAAGTTATTTTTCTCCGGTTGGGAAAATAAATAAGAGAAAAATAGTTACACATAATACATCCGTCCCACCCTTTGCTAAAAGGGCTTCGGATTTTTACTAAATTCACGACTGAAAATTAGTAAAAATCTACCGGAAAATTAGTAAAAATCCGATAAGGTTTTAGTAAAAAACAGTCACCCCGTTCAGAAAGGCTTCTGACGGCACTTTTAGTTATGTAATCATTAAAAAACAACTTGGTACATAATCTTTCTCAGGGTTATGAACAAAACATTATAATAGAACACAAATTACGCGAATAAAGGGTTGCGCTACAATCAGCTATTACTAAGCTATTTTTCTCCAGTTGGGAAAATAAAACGCCCATTTATACCGTATGTATTGTCTTTTAAGCGTTACTGACGAGTTTTGAGGTACCGCCTTAATAATATAAATACAGACACAAATGTATCGGAGAATTCTATAGAAATTCTGAATGATAAGGAGTTTATTGCATGTAGGATTAAAGCTATAAAATAATCCGGTCCTCTTTCTGCCGCACAAAGCAGTCTGAAAGCAATGAAGCAAACGGAGTATCATACGTCCGCGCCTTGAACGAACATCCTTTGACGCATGCGCAACACTTGATACACTTTTCGGCAATCGTATTACATTCGTCACCTTTCAGAATAGCTCCCGAAGGACAATGTACAGCGCAAACGCCACAATGCGTGCAAAGTTCCGCATTCACTTCCGGTACACGCGGCAAAAGAACACCACTTTTACGCAACTTTATCACCCGGCGCAGAAACTTGAACAAAGGCAGAAAAGGCTGGCGCGGGCGCTGAATACGGTTCACATCCACCGGATACAAGTGTTCCATATCAACGGCGGCATTTATTTTCGTCCGTATCTTCGCACCAAATTCCTCCGCATATTGCAAATCATTTGCATCCGGACGCCCTGGGGCTATTGGATTTTGTTCCGTACTATACGAATGTTCTCCCACAAAAGTAGCCCCGGCAATAACTTTGAAACCTTGGGCAGAAGCAAATGCATCCAATTCTATCAAAGCCTTTTCATACGCACGGTTACCATAAACTACTACCAGCACAACCGGAGATCCCGATGCACGAATGCCCTGCAACCGCTCCATAGCCAAAGGAGCTACCTTGCCGCCATACACCGGCACAGCAATAAGAGTCAGTGTATTCTCCGGAATATCTACCTCAGCAGCATGCAGTGTTAAATTCGTAGTAACAACATTTGTTAGTCCTGTTCCGCGAACAATTGCCTCACCAACTTGTTTAGAAGTACGAGTAGGCGAAAAATAGATGAAATGAACTTCGTTTATATCCATAAATATATGCGCTTTTTCTTGGTTTATCAAGCAAAGATAAAGTTTTAAAATTAAAAAAAAGACGAATTGTTTATGAAACCAAAAATATTTATTACCTTTGCGCCGTTGAAACATTCTGTAAACTCCTAAGTGCGGGTAGCTAACAGTTTTCCGGTTCAATAATAAATATCCCATAATCATTATATTAAATAAAGGTATATTTGCCACGTTGCTTGTGACGACAACCGCAGCCGTGTGAACATATCTGTCCAATAACAAAAGAAATTTTAAACCATTCACATATATACTGTATGTATAATATCATTCAATTGAACGACAAAAATTTGTCGGAACTTCAATCTATTGCCCAAGAACTGGGTATTAAAAAGACAGACTCACTAAAAAAAGAAGAACTTGTTTACAAGATACTTGATGAACAAGCCATCGCAGGTGCTACCAAAAAGGTTGCTGCTGAAAAGCTGAAAGAAGAGCGTAAAGTGGACAGACAACAGAAACGTACCCGCGTAACCGTAAAAAAAGAGAGTACTGACAAAGTCTTTACCGCCAACAAAAATGGCGATCTCACTAAGGCAAAAGCTGACGCTTCAGTAGCAGCCGCTAAAGTACAACCAGAAGCAGTAAAAGCACCGGTAGCAGAGGCACCTAAAGCGCCGGTAACGGAAAAAGAAGTAGCTGTAACAGCTACAGAAGCTCCTGAAAAAGCTGAAACGCCTAACTCAACGAAGCGTAAACCGGGACGTCCGCGTAAAGCTAAGGTAGAAGAAAAAGCTCCCATACCCGCACCTGTACCTGTTGCAAAGAAGGAAGAGCCTAAGAAAGCTGAGCCCGAATTGAATTTTGAAACAGAAGCGCCTAAAGTTATCAAGAAAGTCGTAGTGGAAGACAGCCCTATCCTGGCAGAACCCGAAGATGACTTCATTCCTATCGAAGACCTTCCGACCGAAAAAGTAGAACTGCCTTCTGAACTTCTCGGTAAGTTTGAAGCAACTAAAGCTGAAACACCCGCAGTTCCTGTAGTTGAATCTGTTCCTGCCAATCAACGTCCACGCCTTCGTCTCCGAGACAACAATAATAATACCCCTTACAATAATAACAACAACAATAATAACAACCGGAACAACAACCCACGTCCCGTACAACAGCAGCGTCCGGCACAACCGAATGCCAACAACGAAAATTATTCTCCTATCCCCGAACGCAGACCTGTAGTTGAACGTGAAAAAGTATACGAATTCGACGATATCCTAACCGGTACAGGCGTACTGGAAATCATGCAGGATGGTTACGGATTCCTTCGTTCTTCCGACTATAATTACCTTTCTTCACCGGATGATATTTATGTATCTCAATCTCAAATCAAACTGTTTGGTCTGAAAACCGGTGATGTTGTAGAGGGTGTAATCCGTCCTCCTAAAGAAGGTGAGAAATATTTCCCATTAGTAAAAGTGGGAAAAATCAATGGACGTGACCCGGCTTTCGTACGTGACCGCGTACCATTTGAACATCTCACGCCATTATTCCCCGACGAAAAATTCAGATTGTGCAAAGGTGGCTATTCAGACTCTATGTCTGCTCGTGTAGTAGATCTCTTTGCTCCTATCGGTAAAGGCCAGCGTGCATTGATCGTGGCACAACCTAAAACCGGTAAGACTATCTTGATGAAAGATATAGCCAATGCTATCGCAGCAAATCATCCGGAAGTCTACATGATTATGTTACTTATCGACGAACGCCCGGAAGAAGTAACCGACATGGCACGCACCGTAAATGCCGAAGTCATTGCTTCCACTTTTGACGAACCTGCCGAACGCCACGTGAAAATCGCCGGTATTGTGCTGGAAAAAGCCAAAAGACTGGTAGAATGCGGTCATGACGTAGTGATCTTCCTGGATTCAATTACACGTTTGGCACGTGCTTACAATACAGTATCTCCGGCTTCCGGTAAAGTACTTTCCGGTGGTGTGGACGCCAATGCACTTCATAAGCCCAAACGTTTCTTCGGAGCTGCCCGTAATATTGAAAACGGTGGTTCGCTCACTATTCTTGCTACTGCCTTGATTGATACAGGTTCCAAGATGGATGAAGTTATCTTCGAAGAATTCAAGGGTACAGGTAACATGGAATTGCAGCTCGACCGCAACCTGTCTAACAAACGCATCTTCCCAGCTGTCAATATTGTTGCTTCCAGCACCCGTCGTGACGACTTGCTGCAAGACAAGCAAACTTTGGATCGTATGTGGATACTCCGCAAATATCTGGCTGATATGAATCCGATTGAAGCTATGGACTTTGTGAAAGACCGCATGGAAAAAACTAAAGATAATGACGAGTTCTTAATGAGCATGAATAGCTAAAATCACAGCTAAAAAGACAAAATCAACAATAAATAGGATTATATATACAAAAAGGGCGAGACATTTTCGGATATCTCGCCCCTTTTATTTATTTTTGTCGCAAGTAATCAGATTTCATTATATAAACATTTAATTAATCAGGTGAGGCTCAGTAAAACGATCATACTATTTTTGTTGATGCTATTTTACAGTACTTCCTACATCCAATCGGCAAATCTGGATTTGGTAGATGAGCGTATACACCTAATGGAGTATCTGATGGATAATAATCTGGCCTATTCTCAAGAAGTCAGATTGCATGATATTGCCCAGTGGGAAGATGAGCTTGTTGACGCATTTCGTAACAAGAAGGATTATAAACACATGTTCCTCATGCAGCAAATGGCTGCTTATGCACTTGTATCTGATGGACATATCAATGAAGCATTGGAAAAAGCAAATGCCATGCTACAACAAGCCACCTTAATGAAATATGATATAGGAATAGCCATATCACATTATGCCATCGGCGATACTTACCTCAATGCCAACATGACTAATGAAGCTATCGAGGAATATGAAATAGCCATGCAGAAGCTATATAAAATTGCAGACTCCGAAAAATTACAGGAAAAAGTACTTATCCAATTAATCCCCACACTTATCAGACTGGGACGATTAAATGAAGCTAAAGACTATTTGGAACAGATAGAACAAGTAAAAGACTATCGACATAGCCGCTTCATAGAAAATATCTTTCAAGCCTACTATTATCTTCATACTAATAACTTGGAACAAGCTCGGAAATATATTCAGGAAGCAGAAGAATGGTATGAGTATTATCCTTTCTTTTTTCACAGTTCTATTTTGAAATATATCCAAGCCGAATATGCCAAGCAAGTCGAAGATGACGAGCAAGCCATAAAATTATATAATGAACTGACCGTTAGTACCAGTAGCGCCAATGTCTACAACAGATATCTGAAAATGAAGAATTCACTGGCACGACTGTATACCAAACGTGGAAGAGCCAAAGAGGCATGCGAAATATTTCAAGATATCAATGCTGCACGAAATTCTATCAACGCGCGCAACTACTCCTCGCAAATTAATCTGCTGCGAACCATATATCAGGTAGACCGTCTTGAAATGGATAATCAAAATGAACGTAACCGATTATTGTTTTATTCTATCATGGGGTGTATCCTTATTTTAAGTATATCCATTGCATCGGTACTCTACATCCGTAAGATCAATAAACGACTGATAGCATCCAGGCTAAAACTGGAAAAAGCACGGCAAATTGCAGAAAATTCCATCCGTACCAAGAGCGTTTTTCTGTCGAATATGAGTCATGAAATACGCACGCCTCTAAATGCTTTGTCCGGTTTCTCTGCTATTCTGACGGATGCAAATATTGATATCAGTACCCGGCAACAATGCAATGAAATCATTCAGCAGAATTCAGATTTACTGTTGAAACTCATAGATGATGTCGTAGATCTTTCTAGTCTGGAAATTGGCAAAATGCAATTTCTTTTCGCAAACAATAATGCTGTAGCTATATGCCGGAATGTAGTGGATACGGTAGAAAAGATAAAGCAAACATCCGCTTCTGTACTGTTCCAAACTTCTTTAGAGAACTTGGAAATCTATACAGATGAAGCACGTCTTCAACAATTGCTAATCAACTTACTGATTAATGCCACTAAATTTACCACAGAAGGAAGTATTACTCTTTCATTAGAAAAACAGTCAGAAGAAGTTGCTCTGTTTGCTGTATCAGATACAGGTTGTGGCATAGCCCCGGAAAAGCAGGGTGCAATATTCAATCGTTTCGAAAAGCTGAATGAAAATGCGCAAGGTAGTGGATTGGGACTTTCCATTTGCCAACTAATTGTGGAACGTTTCGGTGGAAAAATATGGATTGACCCCGAATACAAGAATGGTTCCCGTTTCCTGTTTACCCATCCTATTGTCTCAACTAGCAGAAAGGAGGTATCAGAATGAAACGTCTCTTATTTATAGTAGTTCTTTTACTTCAATTCTTTTTCATATTTGCAAACAGACCAATCAAACGGTCACCTGTTACCGATAGTCTTATAACAGAGTTGCAAACACTTCCACATGATACTACCAGACTAAAACTACTCGAAAAGCTTGTGCTTACGGAGCAGAATTCTCCGCATTATATAGAATATGCAGAAGAAATGTTCAACGAAGCACAGCTTCAAAAAAATGCTAAATACATCTGCAGCAGTACCTATTTTAAAATTCTATATTACTATAATAAAGAAAAAATAGACAGCGTCAGTAAATTGGTTGATTATGTAAAACCCATTGCTGAACGCATGAAATACTATCGTTTGTACTTCAACGCACAAAAACTGCTTATATATACCTATATTTATAGCGAAAAATATGAATATGCCATCAATGAAGCATTGGAAATGCTCAAGATAGCAGAAGAGTTGGATAATATAGATGGATGCATAGCTGCATATTCATGTCTGGCAAGTGCCTATCATGAAACCAATCGCAAGAAAGAAGAAGGAGAAGCGCTACGTAAGGCCCATGAATATACTTCCGAGCAAAAGACAAGCAGTACGCAAGTCAATGTTTTGGGACAACTGATTATGTTCAGCAATGATCAAAATGATTATAAAAGCCTGAAAGTATATTTAGATGAAAACAAGCAACTAATGGAGGAAATGTTAGCTTGGGACCCTGACATGTATGAGTCTTACTTCAACCTCTACCTATTTTCAACAGTATTCCAGTCCTACTACTATACAGGTATAGGAAAAACCGATTCTGCACAATATTATATAGAGAAGGCACAAGATTTCATAACTCCGCAAAGTTATCTCCCTTACATAACCATGTATCATGATGCCTATGCCAAATACTATCACCACACTAAAAAATATCAAAATGCATTAGTACACATGGATTCTGCTCTGATATATATGCAACAATCTAAATCGGCATTAACGGAGTACGCCAAACAATTATCCCGCAAAGCTGACATCCTGCTGGAAATGGGTCAATATGCAGAAGCATTACCACTATACGAAAAATCTAATCACATTCAAGATTCATTGACTGCTGCCATATCAGCCAAGCAATTGGAAGAAATCAAAGAAATATACCATCTTAACCAGCTAGTATGGGAACGCGGGAAACTCAGGAATCGTGTACAAACCAGTATTCTCTTGAGCCTTGGAATCATACTTGTGCTATGTATCACTTATATGCTCCGTATCAACCGGATACGAAAAGCATTGAAAATTTCAAAAAAAGAGACCCAGAAAGCCACACGTCAAACAGAGCGGGCCAATGAAATGAAAAACCGTTTCTTGTCCAACATGAGTCATGCCATCCGGGTTCCTCTGAACGGAGTATTAGGTTTCTCACAAATCATTGCAAACGAAGTGGAAATTGACGAACCTACTCGTAAAGAGTATGCGGACATCATTCAACAAAACACTGAACAATTAATGCGTCTGGTAAACAATGTTCTTGATCTATCCCGTCTGGAGGCTGGTATGATGAAGTTCCAATTAAGTGACTATGACATTGTACAACTTTGCAAGGATTCCGTAGGAATGGCACAAATGCAAAATCCAACTTTGCATATTCATTTCTACAGTGACATTGACGAGTATATTGTTTATACTGATACAAACCGGATGATGCAACTCATCGTCAGTATTCTTACTTGCCCCTCTCCATCTTTCAAAGAAGAACGTGATCTCCAATTCACTTTAGATAAAAATGGAGAAATATTATGCTTCAAAGTTACGAACTCTCCATTGGCAGACCTCAATTATGCCAATCAGGACTCTGCTTTGCGTAACGATGTCAACCTTTTATTACTAAAACACTTCGGCGGTACTTATCAGGTAATTCATGACAGTAAGGAAGGACCGACTATTCTTTTCACTTATCCTGCTACCTCAACTGAATAATATTCTTGCCTCAAAAGAAGGTAGATACAGGGATTTTTTGTACTTTTGCACCTCAATAAGAGTAATTTGTAATTTATAAATAGTAATTATATCATCATGTTCGATAATTTAAGCGAAAGACTGGAAAGGTCGTTTAAAATTCTGAAAGGTGAAGGAAAAATCACCGAGATCAATGTTGCGGAAACCCTGAAAGATGTGCGCAAAGCACTGTTAGACGCCGACGTTAACTACAAAGTAGCCAAAACTTTCACAGATACGGTTAAGGAAAAGGCATTGGGACAAAACGTATTGACAGCCGTAAAGCCCAGCCAATTAATGGTGAAAATCGTGCACGACGAGTTGACTCAGTTAATGGGTGGCGAAACTGCAGAAATTGATTTGGAAGGAAGACCTGCTGTCATCTTAATGTCTGGTCTGCAAGGTTCCGGTAAGACTACTTTTTCCGGTAAGTTGGCACGAATGCTAAAAACGAAAAAGAACAAGAATCCGTTATTGGTGGCTTGTGACGTATACCGCCCTGCCGCTATCGAACAGTTGCGCGTATTAGCAGAGCAAATAGGAGTTCCAATGTACTCTGAACCGGATAGTAAGAATCCGGTGAAAATTGCAGAAAATGCAATTCAGGAAGCCAAAGCCAAAGGATATGATGTCGTAATCGTCGATACCGCCGGACGTCTGGCTGTGGACGAAGAGATGATGAACGAGATTGCTGCTATTAAAAAAGCAATCAATCCGAACGAAATTCTTTTCGTTGTAGACTCTATGACCGGCCAGGATGCTGTAAACACAGCAAAAGAGTTTAACGAACGCCTTGACTTTAACGGTGTTGTACTGACTAAGTTGGATGGTGATACCCGGGGTGGTGCCGCTCTTTCCATCCGTTCAGTAGTAAACAAGCCGATCAAATTTGTGGGTACAGGTGAAAAACTGGATGCCATCGACCAATTCCATCCTTCACGTATGTCAGACCGTATCCTCGGTATGGGTGATATTGTTTCATTGGTGGAACGTGCCCAAGAGCAATATGACGAAGAAGAGGCCAAACGCCTGCAAAAGAAGATTGCCAAGAACCAGTTCGACTTCAATGACTTCTTGAGTCAGATAGCGCAAATCAAAAAGATGGGTAACCTGAAAGATCTGGCTTCTATGATTCCGGGTGTAGGTAAGGCTATAAAGGACATCGATATTGACGACAATGCTTTCAAGAGTATTGAAGCTATTATTTATTCTATGACCCCTGCAGAACGTAGTAATCCGGCCATTCTGAACGGTTCACGCAGACAACGTATTGCTAAAGGTAGTGGTACGAATATTCAGGAAGTAAACCGCTTGTTAAAACAATTCGATCAAACTCGTAAGATGATGAAGATGGTAACAGGTAGCAAGATGGGTAAAATGATGCCTAAGATGAAATAAAAAAAATACTGATATGACACTAATTGACGGAAAAGCAATTTCGGAACAAGTAAAACAGGAGATTGCTGCAGAAGTAGCAGAAATGGTGGCGAAAGGTGGTAAACGTCCTCATCTTGCAGCAATTCTCGTAGGCCACGATGGTGGTAGTGAAACGTATGTTGCTGCAAAAGTAAAAGCATGCGAAGTTTGCGGATTCAAATCCAGCCTCATCCGTTACGAGGCAGATGTGACGGAAGAAGAACTTCTTGCTAAAGTACGTGAACTAAACGAAGATGCAGACATAGACGGGTTCATAGTACAGCTTCCATTACCCAAGCACATCTCCGAACAGAAAGTGATCGAGACCATTGATTATCGCAAAGATGTAGATGGTTTCCATCCCATCAATGTAGGACGCATGTCCATAGGATTGCCTTGCTATGTATCGGCAACTCCCAACGGAATCCTAGAATTATTGAAACGCTATCAGATAGAGACTTCCGGAAAGAAGTGTGTAGTATTGGGACGTAGCAATATCGTCGGCAAACCGATGGCAGCGCTCATGATGCAAAAGGCTTATCCGGGAGACGCAACCGTAACCGTATGCCACAGCCGCAGTAAAGACTTGGTGAAAGAGTGTCAGGAAGCAGATATCATCATTGCTGCATTGGGGCAACCCAATTTTGTAAAAGCCGAGATGGTGAAAGAAGGTGCCGTAGTTATTGATGTAGGTACTACTCGCGTACCGGATGCCACAAAGAAATCAGGATTTAAACTGACCGGTGACGTAAAGTTTGACGAAGTTGCTCTTAAGTGTTCATTCATCACTCCCGTACCGGGTGGCGTAGGACCGATGACTATCGTTTCTTTAATGAAGAATACATTACTGGCTGGTAAGAAAGCAATTTACCAATAACCTCGAATACCGGAAGAAGACAATTATCTCCATTAGGCTTCTTCCGGTATTTTGTTTAATCTATAATACTCATGAACACACAGCTAAAAACTATTTTTGTTTTCCTTTTTCTTGTCTGTACCCTACGGGGAACTGCGCAGAACTTTTCAATCGACTATCCATCCTATCAAAACAGGAATAGCGATGCACTTGAAATCAGCCGGATCGTCCGTAATGATACAGCCACTATTTTATATATGGATGCCTATTCGCGCCCTAACTATTGGCTACGTCTGGCTTCGGGACTATCACTCCATGGAAATCAAACCGGAAAGAACTATCCTATCATCCGTTCGCAAGGTTTCGAGTTGAACAAAGAAGTCTATATGCCTGCCTCGGGAAATATAACTTTCATCTTGCAATTTGCTCCTCTTGCCCCCCAGGAAGAGACGATTGATTTCATTGAGGGAACTAATAAAGGAGATTTTCAAATTAAAGACATAAGCCTCAACAAGCAAGAAAAGAAAGGAAAGATTCATTGCCACATTTCAGGCAAAATAATTGATAGTCCGCAATCCAGCCGACTCGTATTGATGAAAGCTCATAAGAATCCCAGTAGCAGCCCATGGCTATCGATACCTATACGCAATGGAGAATTTCAATATGATTTCTACGCTGATCATGAAGAAGTATACGAAGTCTTTATCTGGAATGATATGCTTACCGGTAGCTGGCTCCCTTCTCTCTTCTTTGCAGAAAATGGTCCTGTTTCTTTCACCCTATACCCGGCCAGTACCAGAAAACCGGGACTAGTGAGCACAAGTAACCCATTAACCTGTGAGTTACAACAATTGGAGAGTGAAAGAAAAGCCAAATTCAATTTTGACTCTTTATACGCTCAAATGAATAAATTATACGAAGAAAACCGTTTCGAAAGTGAAGCACTGCAAACTCTTTGGAAAAGAATCGAGCAAGTTAAGGACAACAATGAAGAACGAAATAATATCTACAGAGAAAGAGACCGTCTTGAGGAGAGCGGAGAAGCATACACGGAAGAAGGAAAAGCTCTTTTGGTAAAAATTAAGCAATTAAACGAAGAAATGAATCAATGGACTATAAAGCATATTAAACAGAATTCTTCCTTACCCGGACTATATGTTCTGACAAGTAAGACAGAAATGGCACGCAAAGGCGAAGACGTTACTCCATTTCTGAATGCCTATCAGGAAACTTTTGCCTCTCTCTATCCGGAGCACCCTTATAGTCAGCAAATGCAAATGCTCATTAAAAACGGACAACCGGAAATTGGAAAACCATATGTCGATTTCTCAGCTCCTGACCTAGATGGAAACAAAGTACAAATATCAAAATATATTCAGGGAAAGGTAGCATTAATTGATTTATGGGCATCTTGGTGCGGTCCATGTCGTATAAACTCCAAGCAAGTTATTCCCATATATGAAAAATATAAGAATAAGGGATTCACTGTCATCGGTGTGGCACGTGAACAAGGAAGTGATGCCCGCATGAAAGAAGCTATCAAAAAAGATGGCTATCCCTGGTTAAATCTTATTGAGCTCAATGACACCAATCAGATATGGACGAAATACCGGATACCGAATGCTGCCGGAGGTACTTTTCTTGTGAATGCTGAGGGAATCATTCTTGCTATAAATCCCACAGTTGAAGAAATAGAAAGTATTCTTCAAAAGGAACTTTTAACTCCTTAAACATTTATGAGAAGAATATCTCCCCTCACACTACTTTTCTTTCTTGTGTCATGCAACAGTGCGGCACAAGAACAAGTAGTATCAGGAGCATCTGACACCATTCCTTCTGCTAAAGTCACATTATTATTTGTCGGTGACTTGATGCAACACAATGCACAACTTGAAGCTGCGCGTACAAGTCAGGGGACTCATGATTACTCTCTTTGTTTCTCTCTTGTGAAAGAGCAGATAAGTAGAGCAGATATCGCTATTGGAAATCTTGAAGTCACCCTCGGCGGAAAGCCATATGCAGGCTATCCTGCTTTTTCGGCACCAGATGAGTTTTTATATGCTATTCGAGATGCTGGATTCGACATACTATTAACTGCAAACAATCATTGTCTGGATCGCGGAAAGAAGGGGCTGGAACGTACTATCCTGATGTTGGATTCTTTACATATTCCATATATAGGCACTTATCGGAATAAAGAGGAACGTCGCCAACACTATCCCCTGCTTATTCATAAAAACGGATTTCGTATCGTCTTTCTCAATTATACTTATGACACAAACGGGGTCAAGCCCACCTCTCCCAATATAGTGAACTATATAGATAAGAAAATCATGCAACAGGACATTGATACCGCGCGGACATGGCAGCCCGATGCTATCATTGCCTGCATGCATTGGGGAAACGAATACCAGTCACTCCCCAGCCGGGAACAGCGGCAGTTGGCAGATTGGTTATTGGAACAAGGAGTAACGCATATCATCGGCTCACACCCCCATGTCATACAGCCAATGGAGTTACGTACCGATACTCTTACCGGAACGCAACATGCCATAGTCTATTCTTTAGGGAATTTCATATCTAATATGAGTAAGGTAAATACTGACGGTGGTCTCATATTTACATTAGAGTTGGAAAAAGACACAGTTACTCCATCTATTCCCAATATTCGCACTCGCCATTGCGGATATAATTTAGTATGGACGGCACGTCCTACTCTCACCAAAGAAAAGAATTATATCATCTATCCAACTGATTCCACATCAGTTTCGAAGCTCCCGGAAGCTGCACGTAACCATCTGAATATCTTCGTCAAAAACTCCCGAAAGCTCCTCCAACAGCACAATGTAGGAATTAAGGAGAATAAAAAATAATGCAGATTTCAATAAAATATTCCGCCAAATATTTGCAGTATCAAAGATAATACCTATCTTTGCACCGCGTTTGAGAAATGACGCAAACATGGTGACTGTAGTTCAGTTGGTTAGAGCGTCAGATTGTGGTTCTGAATGTCGAGGGTTCGAGTCCCTTCAGTCACCCAAAAGAAAGAGGAATTTCAGTAATGATTTTCCTTTTTTTTGCTATATATCAAGCTTTTGGGAGGATTAATCCAAAAAGATGTCGTAAAGAACCACATTACTTTCTCCGATACTGCTGCGGAGACTCCCCTGTCTGTTTCCTGAAAAACGTACCGAAGTAGGAAGCATTAGGAAAGTTGAAGTAATCAGATATTTCCTGTATGCTCTTCTGCGTGTTCTTAAGCAATGAGATGCTCTTGCGGATAATAGCTTTGAACACCAGTTCCTGCACCGTATATCCGCAAATCGACTTGGACAATACGGAGAGGTACTTAGGTGACAAACAAAGTTTATCTGCATAAAACTCCACACCGCGTTGCTCCATATAATACTTTTCAATCAACTGAATCAACCGTATGAAAATATCATGCTTATGCCCTACCGATGCTCTTTGCGTGATAAGTTTACGGTTATAGATGGAACAGAGCCGGTACGTCAGCCCCAGCAAAAGTAACTTCTGCTCATAATTATTGAATGTATTTTCCCCTATCTGCAACGTGTTGTCCAGAAGATATATATATTTCAGGACTTCATTCTCTTCACCTGTACTCCATACATAACATGGCTCCGTAGCAAGTTGCGAATAGAGATGCATGGAAGTCACACAATTGCCTATAATGTCACGTATCGGCTCTGTCTGGTAGACAAGAATAAATACTTCCGCATCTTCCGACTGACGACATACCTGAAAGACAGAACCACCGGGGATAAAAAGAGTTTCATTCGCTTTGGCCGAAAAATCCTTCTGATTTAGAGTAAACATAAAACTTCCCTGACGGCAAACCACCACCCCCACTCCATTCACTTGAAACGGTTTCTTCAATGACTCCGGAAAATCATGAAGCATACCTTCCGAACTACAAACATCTTTTCCACTTAATAATGCATGGTTAAGACGATACAAACGTTCCTGCTGAGTATCCATAATATCACAAACTATAGAAAAACAGTGCTAAGTTACTAATTTCCGCTTAGGATAAGGAATAATCAATACAAATATCATACAAATAAGGCAGCCGTATATAGTCCAGCCCGCCATTTCCTTTACGGCAGATAGGGTAGCCTGCACCTGAATCCGCCCTTTGGTAGACATTGCCGCCATATTGATCGCGTCCTCCTTGCTCTTTCCCTGATATTGCATGCCTTGAACAGTCTGGATAAACGAAGCGGAAGCCTCGGGATGAAGCATATCCACATTTTGCGCATAACGGGTGACATAATGTTGCTGACGTTCCTGCAATATATTCGAGTAAAGAGCGCCTCCGATGCCGGGTCCCAACACCATACGCACGGTAAGCATGACGCAAATCCAGGTAGAAAGGTACTTATAGGGCATGCGTTGCGTGGCATAAGCAGCCGTCAAGGCATAAAGGAACATCATACCCGTGGCACGAATAATGACCGGATACTTCATCCGCTCGTATAATCCGGCACTCTGCACTTCGAAGTACATGAATACTGCCGACAATCCGAGAAACAGGAAACCGGCTGCAAACAGATACTTGAAATGCACTCCCTTGGAACCCAATATCATAGAAGAGATAGCACCAATCGCATAACCTGCCATACACCAGTTACCCAATGTCGCATTCTGGTAATTATCCAATTTCATACCGACACCCGTAAACACACTGACAAACATGGCACTCGAATTGAATATCATCAGCAACAGATAAAGCAAAATGCCCATACGAATAGTACGTAACTTAAAGACATCCAACAGGAAGTAATGCGAATGGCGGTTCTTCTCCATATAGAAAAAGACACAGGCAGATACAACCGCAACCAGAGTGGCAGTGCGGATGGACGCATCATCGTACCAATCCAAGACCTTGCCATAAACCAGCACATAAGTGATGCACACCAATGTAATGCAGAACACCGCCACATTGCCGAACTGCCTGAAGTTGATAGGAAAGCGGCGCGTAGTAAACTTATGATAAGGCATTGTGATAAAGATAACCAAGATGGAAAGCAACACCGTACCCATCATAAAATAATACACATACTGCCATTCATATTCAAAAGCCAGCCACGCCGTAAGCGATGTGCCCAATTGCCCTAAAATCATAAAGAACAAGTAAATACCCGGTTGGCTGACGCATCGGTCAATATCCAGTTTATTCCAACCCTTATCATCATCAGGTTCCAGTCCCGGAGTGATGTTACGGGTAGCTTCCATTCCGGCAGCGTACTTGATAAGCGTAAACAGATTGACCATCATCAACACCATCCGCAGGAAGCCCATGAGCAGACTGCAAAGCGCCAGAATAAATATACTGTCCGTCTCCGCACAGATATAGCTAAAGACATACATGAGCGAGAACCCCGCCAGACACATCATCTTCTCCCGGCGGATACACATCAAGCGATACAGGAAAGGAGCGAAAGCCGCCATTCCGATGGAAGTGACGAAATTAGTGAACTGAATATGCTCGGAGATGATGCCCAGTCCACTCATCATCTCGGTGCTGTTGACAGAGTAAACGCCACCCACCGTAAGGATGGGGATAAAGAGCAACAACATGATGATGATGCCTACCGGTTTAGGCACCCAGTTGTAGAAGGGATAGTTTTTAGGGTACGAGGGCATGGCGTCAGAGTTTAGCTTTCACAACTACCATCATACCTGCCGCCAGTTTCCCATTATCTTCTTTGGAGAGATTGGTGAAATCGATACGAACCGGTATGCGCTGCTGTATCTTCACAAAGTTTCCGGCAGAATTATCAGTGGGAACCAACGAATATTTAGAACCCGTAGCCCCCGAAATAGCTGTAACAGTTCCTGTGAATTCTCTATCGCTGATGGCATCCACCGTGATAGTCACCTCCTGCCCAAGATGCAGATTCTCAATCTGGGTTTCTTTATAATTGGCAACAATCCACTTCTGCGTATCGGGCAAGATGTAAGTGATGGTCTGCCCTGCCGAGATGAATTGACCTTCCTCCAAGGCACGGCGTCCCAACTTTCCGTCGCAAGGGGCTACGACCACTGTATAAGACAGGTTCAGCTTAGCCATTTCCAAGGCAGCCGTTGCCCGTTGGATAGCAGCCTCGGTACTCTCACGGCGATGAGACACTTCGTTCACTCCCGAGAGAGCCGCCTTCCGTTGACGCCTCACGGCTTCCAGTTTCTTGTGTGTGGCTTCATATTCCGTTTCTATCTGCTCTAACTGAATGGGAGTTGCAGCATTCCGTTTCACCAGATTTTCATAACGCTGGCGGTCCTTCTCCAGTTTGGCCAAGCGGATTTCTATTTCAGAAATGGAAGCATCGTAGACGGATGCGGTGGTTTGCGTAGTCTGCAAGGTGGCTCCAATGACGGTGGCGCCTGCCTGTGCATCCTTCAGGGCGGCTTCGGCTTCCATAACGCGGATTTTATATTCACGGTCGTCCAATACAAGCAAGGTGTCTCCCTTGCGAACTTCCTGGTGTTCGGTGAAATAAATCTTCCTGATATAACCCGAGGCACGCAGGTTGACAGGAGATATATACTGTTCTATTTGGGCATCGTTGCTGGTTTCGGTCTGCTTGTAATCCAGGAAGAGACAGACCACCTGTATGACTCCCCAAATCATGACACCTATTCCCAACAGGCTGATTACGACTTGCCAACGGCGTAATTTTCTCAACTTCTTTGCTTTCTCCTGATGCGTACTGGATGCGCTATTGTTTTCTACTGTTTCCATATTCGGATGTTATTGATTAACTTGTTATTTGACTAATGATTCTATTTGCCCGGTCAGTTTCAGCAACATAAGGTTGGTCACCCGATAATTGTAGTGGGCGCTGATGTAGTTGTTCTGGGCTTCGCTCATCCGCATTTCGTCTTGCAGCACTTCGGTCATTGAGGTGATGCCTTCGCGGTATCGGTCCATAGTGACGGTATACACATCTTCGGCGAGCAAATAATTATCTTTCTGCTTTTTGAAATTCCGCTGGTTGTTCATCAGGTCGTTGGTGGCATTCAGGTATTGAGTCTGCAAATTCTTGCGGGTGTTCTCCTGTGCCAGTTTGATGTTTTCGATATCAATGACAGCCTTACGGGTTTTATAGCGTTTGTCCAGACCATCGAAAATGGGGACACGCAACGAGAGGCCCAGGCCATAGGAACGGTACCAATGCCCGGAAGGACCGGAATGAAACCAATGGTAAGCCTTATCGGTGTAAGCGGAAAACATCCAGTTGCCCGTCAGATTCAGGGAGGGGATGTATCCGTAACCAATCATCTTCTTTTGCTGCTCGGCCAGTTGGCGTTGCGATTGCAGCAGTTGGAGTTCGTACAGGCTCTCCGAAAGTCCAGTCAATGCTACGGGGGTGATGGTTTCGGTATTCACCGGCACTAAGGCTATTTGTTTTTCTGCGGGATAATCGATGATGTATTTCAGCAGGTTCAGTTGCTGTTCCAGCATGGCCTGTGCATTGTCATACTGTACTTTCAGGTTTTCGAGATTGATGTTCACCCGTTTCACATCGACTTCCATTGCCATTCCGTTGTCATAGAAGGCCTGCGTGATGTTCTGCAATTCTTCAAGACGGGTGATATTGGCTTTTATCAGTGCGATTTGCTCGGCGGTGACCTGTCCCAGGTAATACATTTTGCAGACTTGCAGGATGAGGTCTTCCCTAGCCTTTTCGTAGGTGAGGCGGTTCATCTCGTCCATCGTCCGCGCAATGGAGATGCTGGTGTAGAGGGTTTGGTTATAGAGTGGCATTTGGAGCTGCAATCCTGCGTTGGCACTGTATTGCAGGGTATGAGTCACATTGTAGGGATTGCCGTAAGCTGAGCCGTCGGTAACGGAGACAGGCGGGTCGATGTTATCATTATAATTGGCAAAACCATTGATTTGGGGCAACAATCGTGCCCGGTTCTCGGAGATGCCATACCTTCCCTTCTGTATCTCTTTCCGTTTACTTTGCAGGGACAGGTTGTTCTCGATGCCTATCTTCAGACAGTCTTCCAATGCCAGGGTATCTTGTGCGCCTGCACTCGCAACGGGCAGGCAGAAAAAGGAAAAAATGAACAGTAACCTTCTCATAACAATTATTTGATATTTGGAAGCAAAGTTAGCGGGTTAGTGCAAAAGGATGCTGTCTATATATCGACTGTTTATGTTCACATTTTCCCTTTTTACAGGGAAATGTTAGTTCACATAATAACAGAGGGCTAAATTATCATTCATAATGCAAGCTAATCAAGAACATCTACTTATGTAAAAAAAGGTAAATGCAGGAAACCATAAAAACGTTTCAATTGTTACTTAAAAGATAGCATGACAACATGTATAACTAAAATAGATGATTATGGAAACAAACAAAAAACTAATCGCAGTCGTAGAAATTGGTGGTGACAAAGCAGTTCAATTCTGGGCAAGAGCCGACGATCTGGCACAGCAATACAATGGAAAGTCAACGGATATAGTTTATACAGTGGTGAAACTTCCCGACTCTGATAACCTGTTCCGCTTCTTTGCTGCTTCAAAAGAAGAAATGACGCAGGAGACTTTGCTGGAATGCAGCCGTGAATTTCTGGATGAATTGCTGACACTGGTTCCCAGCGAATGTGTCAGGATAAAGATTGCGGAAGGTAAAGAAGAATAAAAAGAAGTACACCGGATACAGGTGGGACGAAGGATTGGGGGCACAGAAAGAGAGCAAATAGAAATACATTCACTATCTTTGCAATTGTTTTTGTAAACCCAACCCTATATAAAATGAAGTTACTCTGGCTCGACCTGAACAGTTCATACGCCCACTCCTCACTGGCACTCCCCGCACTGCATGCACAGATAGCCGACGACAACGCCATCGAATGGGACATCGTATCCGCCACCATCAACGAGAACGTGGGCATGGTAGCGGGCGAAATCTACCGCCGCCGTCCCGACCTGCTTGCCGCCACCGTCTGGTTGTTCAACCACGAGCAACTGTTGCACATCATTTCAAGAGTAAAAGCCCTCCTGCCCCAATGCTGCATCGTATTGGGCGGACCGGAATTCCTGGGAGACAACGAATTCTTCCTGCACGGTAATCCGTTTGTCAGTTGCGTGTTCAGGGGAGAAGGCGAAGAAGTGTTTCCGCAATGGATAACCCACCGCAACAATCCGTCGGAATGGAAGAATATCCCCGGACTCTGCTACCTCGACTCCCACGGAAATTACATCGATAACGGCATCGCCCGCGTGCGGGACTTCCATCACCTCGTTCCCCCCGAGAAAAGCCGTTTCTTCAACTGGAGCAAGCCTTTCGTTCAACTGGAAACCACACGGGGCTGCTTCAACACCTGCGCCTTCTGCGTCAGTGGTGGAGAAAAACCCGTGCGCACCCTGTCCATCGAAGCAATCCGCGAACGGCTGCAAATCATCCACCGACACGGAATAAAGAACGTGCGTGTGCTCGACCGTACTTTCAATTATAATACCCGCCGGGCAAAGGAGCTGCTGGAACTGTTCCTTGAATTCGCCCCCGATATACGTTTCCACCTGGAAATGCACCCTGCCCTACTTTCCGAAGAGCTGAAAGAGGAGTTAAAGCGTCTGCCCGAAGGGTTGCTGCATCTGGAAGCCGGCATACAAAGCCTGCGCGAGCCGGTGCTTGTGCAAAGCCGACGGATGGGCCGACTGTCGGATGCGCTGGAAGGACTGAAATTCCTGTGTGCCCTCCCCAACATGGAAACGCATGCCGACCTGATTGCCGGGCTCCCGCTCTATCACCTTTCGGAGATATTCGAGGACATCCGCGTATTGGCGGAATATGGCGCCGGAGAAATACAACTGGAGTCCCTGAAACTGCTTCCCGGCACGGAAATGCGCCGCAGGGCGGAAGAACTGGGCATACAATATTCCCCGTTCCCACCCTACGAGGTGCTGCAAACCCGCGAAATCAATGTGGACGAACTGCAAACCGCGCGACAACTTTCGCGCCTGCTGGATGGATTTTATAATGCTCCTGCCTGGCAAGGTATAACCCGAAGACTGATTTTGGATAACGAAACGTTCCTGCACGATTTTCTGGAACATCTGATACGGATAGGATTGATAGACCAGCCGATGAGTCTGGAAAAACGGGGCCTCATCCTGTATGAGTTCTGCAAGCGGCATTATCCCGAATATCAGTCGGAAGCAAGCATCGCCTGGATAGAGGCGGGCATGTCGCTGAAGAAGCTCCCGGCAGAACGGGTAAAGACCAAACGGCAAGTTCCTCCCGGACATTGGGAAGTGCTGTATGGGGAATACAGGGAGAACCTCCGGCTTTGTTTCCTGCCGGTCGGTGAGGAAGAAAACCGGGGATATTGGTTCGGCTTTGAGTCGGAGATACAGAAAATAGAGCCGGTGTTCAAGGCAAAGAATTAATTCATTCAAGTTTCGCACATTATCTATATATCATTGAAACTATCTCAATTCCCCTCCTCCTCCGACTGGAGGAGGAGAATTAAGATACTTATGTTTACTAATAATATGAATGACTTATGTTATTTCAGTAATTTATCGTACGAGGCTGAAATACTACCTTTGCCGTGCACAGGTTACGGATTAGTTATGCTATCTTTGCGACTCGGCATATCATCATCCGCATTGATGATAGGCATCATCCGTATTGATGGTAGGCATCATCCGCATTGATGGTAGTCATTATCCGTATTGATGATATATTAAAGATATAGATAAGCCTCGCTCAGTCGTAGCATCAAGGCTATTAAACCATAAAGAAAGGAGAAATCAACATGGCTTTCTACAAAAAACAAAAAATACATGGAAAGTGGTATCCGAGAGCAATAACCAAAGGTCGCCCTGCTACAACAGATGATGTGGCAAAACGACTGTCGCTTATGTCAACGGTAAGTCCGGGAGATACCTATGCAGTACTCGTAAATCTGGGTGAAGTGTTGGGCGAACTGATGAGTGCAGGTCGGTCGGTACGGTTGAAAGGTGTAGGAACATTTTATCTCACTTGTCAATCGGAGAATCAGGGAGTAGACACGCCTGAAGAAGTCAGTCCCCAGCAAATCACTGATACAAAAGTGCGCTTCATCCCCGAATACAGTCGTGAGCAAAACAACCGGGTGACCGACCGCACCCTCATCGACCCTTATCTGGAATGGGTAGACTTTGACGAAATAGGCAACAACAGCAACAAATAACCCCTCTTCAAGAGGCTGAACAAGACCAATTTCAACCCCACCATATGGAAAACCAAATCATCGAAAAAGTCGATTTCACCATCGACGAACTGGAACCCAACTACTACGAATGTACCTTCGACAAATGCAACTTCTCCGGCCAGAGCATCGGCAGAGTTATCTTTGAGAGATGCACCTTCAAAGAATGCAACCTGTCACTGGTGAAAGCCAGCAACACCTCCTGGCTGGACGTCCTCTTCACCGACTGCAAGATGACAGGTATCAACTTCACCCTCAGCAATCGCTTCGGCCTGTCCGTGGAGTTCCGCAACTGCCTCCTCTCCTATGCCCTTTTCACCGAAATGAAGCTGAAAGGCACCCGCTTCACACGCTGCGACCTGCAAAATGCCGACTTCATGGAGACGCAACTCCCCGAAGCCAAGTTCACCGAGTGCGACCTCTGCTACGCCTCCTTCCACCACACCAACCTGGAAAAAGCCGATTTCAGCACCGCCCGCAACTACGCCCTGAACCCTGCCGCCAACCGCCTGAAGAAAGCCCGGTTCTCCCGCTACGGACTGGAAGGACTGCTGACGGGATTAGGAATAGAGGTTGTTGATTAACATTTCATTGTGTAATTGAGGAGTGGGTGCTGTAGCACAAGGCAATGTAACCCAAAACGTAGTTCCTGCACCCACTTCCGAAACCACCCCGATGGTTCCGCCCATGTTCTCTGCTATAGACTTACAAATGGGCAACCCTAACCCGCCCCCTTGCACAAAAGAGTCTACTTTCTCGAAACGGTCGAAAACCAACGGAAGTTTATCCTGCGGAATACCGCAGCCTGTATCTTTCACACTAATCTTGACACCCCCATCTGCCATGCTGTACGCTATATCGATATAGCCGCTTTGAGTGTTTTTCAGAGCGTTCGACAGGAAGTTGCTCAATATCCGTTTGACATACTGAGCGTCAAGTTCCACCATATAATCCTGTTCCGGTTTATCCACCCGGACATCCAGCTTGCCGCCAGCCTTCATCCTGCACTCGGCGGCACTTTCCACAATGAGGTCCGACAGACAGAACCATGCAGGATACAGTTTAAAGTCTCCCGCCTCCAACTTCGAAAGTTCCAGGACATCGTCCACCACCTTCAATAAGAGTGCGTTGTTATGCTGTATCAACTGGTTATATTCCTTTTTCTCTTCCATGTCGTCCGTCATAGTCAGTACGCTTGAGAAACCGACGATAGAATTCAACGGAGTACGTATCTCGTGGCTCATATTGGCAATAAAGGCAGACTTCAGCCTGTTGGCTTCTTCCGCTTTCTCTTTTGCTTCCCGCAAGTCCTGCTCCAGTGCCTTTCTCTTGTCAATCATCAGAGTTCCCCCCACCAAGACGACCGGTTTGCCATCTTCATCATACTGATATATGGCTCCGTAGATTTCTCTCCACGAAAGAGTGCCGTCTTCATCCCGAAGCAAGAATTCCTCGTCAAAGAAGTCCGTTTCCTTTCGTTTCAGTCTGTCCAATGCCCGGTGGATGTTCTCCCTGTATTCCGGCAGGATAAGCAGCAGATGTTCATCGGCATCTACTATTCTGTCCGTTCCACCTTCACCGTCTCTTTTCCAGATAATCTCTTTACGCCGCAAATCCCATGTCCACAGCTTCATACCGGTAGCTTTCAGCAGCAAGCGATGCTGAAGATCCAGTTGTTCCAACTGGCACCGCTTTTCTGTTGCTTCCGTGACGTCCACCGCCGAACTAATCAGCCAGCGGGGCTCGCCCTTGTAGTACAACAACTGCTTATGCATATTCAATACATGTTCGCACCCATCAGCCAATATCAGATGCTGAAAGGTGTTCGATTGGCCGGAACGTATCGTTTCCCGGTCTGTCTGTTGAAAGGCAGAACAAATTTCGGGAGGCAGAACACTTGCGTTCTTCCCGATCAGGTCGTCCTGAGAGACACTATATAAATCTTCAGATTTCTTGTTCCAAAAGAGATAGTTACAGTTATCCTTAATGTCCTTCACCGTAGTCGGAATAGGAAGATTATTCAGCAACTCCCGCATCAGGAAATTGTCTTCCTTCATTTCTTCCCACTCTTTTACTGATATGCCATGAAATTTATACAATCGGAAATAATAGACTACCGCTACAATTGAAATAACAAAAGCAATTTGAATGGTTAGACACAATATAAACATTGTATATACAGATTTTTGCCGTTATTATTTTGCAAAGGAATAAAATATCGCAAAAATAACTGATATACAGTTTGTCATACATATAAAGAATTGTCCTCAAGTATATTAAAAAAAGTAATATATCACTGATATACAGAATATTATTTTTTCAATTCCTTCTCTGCATTCTTAAATTCGGAAGGAGTCATTCCCGTCCTTGCCTTGAACAATTGGTGGAAAGTAGGCATACTATTGATGCCTGACGCTTCGGCAATGGCACGCAATGTATATTCAGGATGTTCCTTCAATAAATGCATGGCATGATTCAAGCGGAGATTATTGAGATACCCGTTCAGATTGGTGTCCGTATTCTCTTTTATCATCCGGGCAAAACGGGTATTGTTCATCTTGACCATCCGGGCAAGTTCTTCTCTCGATATGTCGGCGGACAGATACAGTTCGTCCCGTTTGATAATATAATCCAGTTTACCAAAGATTATCTTGTTCATCTGGGCTTCCTCTTCGTTGCCGTCGGATGCTTCCGGTTCTGTCTGCTCCGTCTCCGGGAAAGGTTGGTCTTCCGACACTCTCTCGGCATCAGCCCGCAAGCGGTTCATCTCCGTCTGCATGGACATCTGCTCATTGATGCGCTCCACCAGCACCTGGTTCTTACGCTTGATTTTGCGGTTCTGCACCCACATACGCCACAGGAAGAACAGTGATAACAACGAAATGCAGAGGATGAAGACTAACGTAATGGTACGTATGGTAAGCTGGAAAGCCTGTTCCGCAATGCGGGCTTCCTTCTCGTTCACTTCGTAAAGGTTGTCCAGTTCCAGCGCGACATTGGTTTTATCACGCCGGTAGATGCTGTCCGTTATGGACAGGATGGAAGCACGCAGTGCGGCGACTTTCTCATAGTCTTTCAGGGCAAGATAGGCGTCTATCTCCCGTTGCAGAACGCCGACGTACTGAATATTCAAGGTATCTTGCCGGCGCATCAGTTCCTTGAAGTCGCGGCAATGGTCGAGTACGGCCTGATACTGCTTGGTTACGAGCAGGTACGGGGTGGCATCGCGCTTGCCGGCAGGAGTGTTATAGGCATGGGTGGACTGGTATTTTTTATGATACTCCTTCCCACGCTCCACATCTCCCAGCAAATGGCAGATGCGGGACAATTTGGAATAGACATATCCGTATTGCTGGTCGAGGAAAGCCTCACGCACTTCCGGATTGCCTTTCATTCCGTCCAACAGCTTCTCACGCTGCAAACCTACCTGCAAGGCGTCTTCCAGCCGGTTGTCGTTAATCAGGTATCCCATCTTCACCCCATAGAAATAGGAAAGCATCGACTTACTCAGTTTATCTTTCCTGCCATCCAGCAGGGCGATTGCCTTATCGAAAAGCTCATATCCTTCCTCTTTCAATGACAGCATCCATTTGTTCTCGCCCATACAGAAGAGTAACTTACATTCCGATTGCCGGTCGTCGAGCCTGCGTGCCAGTTCCAGCCCTTCAACCGCGTAACGGTTGCTTTCCTTATATTCGCTCAGGGTATGGGAGAGGTCGGCCAGGGTTATGGTCATCTTCAACAAGTGGTCAGGGTGGTTCCCGGAGATAGAATCATGTACATAGGCCCGGCGGGCATAGTGGAATGCCGATTTGTCCTGATACAGGTATGAGTAGACCATGCTACGCAAATCATCCACCATGTATATGGGCAACGCTTGCTTTGTTTCAGCTTCGTCCAGCAGTTGCAACGCGCGTTTCGGCTCATCCATATAGATGTCCGTGATATACTGTTCCGTATATATATCCTTTGTTCCTTTATCTCCGCTTGCCAGGGCAGATGCCGACAGAAAGCCTAACAAGAGGAGACATATATAGAAATGTCTCATACGCTCAATCGTCTGTGTCTATTTTCTTATGGACTGCGCAATCGGCGCAAATCCCTTTGATTACATAATTAATTCCCGTCTGCATGAATCCCTCCGGAAGCGTGACTGACGGGGCGTGCACACTCCGGATGCAATAGGTCTTGTGGCAATGTTCGCAATAGAAGTGCATGTGCTGGTCTTCCACCGTACACATGCAGCAGTCTTCGCAAACGGCATACTTCAACGAACCGCTTCCATCGTCCACACCATGTATCAGGTGGTGGGAAAGGAACAGGGTCAGTGTCCGGAAAATAGTGGATTTATCAACCGTATCGAGTTTCTCTTCCAAATCTGCCATGGACACAGCCCGCCTCATCTCCATCATGGTGCGGAGAATCAACAGCCTCATCGCTGTAGGTTTGATATCCCGAAGGGACAATTTATGTAGATATACGTCTTTCATACTACTCAGAACTTCTTACCTAATATGCGGACCGAATTGAGAACAACCAGCAAAGCCACTCCGACATCGGCAAACACCGCCGCCCATAGCGTGGCAAAGCCAAAGGCGCCCGCAATCAGAACCAATATTTTCACGGTGATGGCACCGATAATATTTTGCATCACAATCCGTCTTGTGGCTCGTCCGATGGAAATGGCTGTCGCCACCCGCGACGGTTGGTCGGTCTGGATAACTACATCTGCACTTTCGATGGCGGCATCCGAACCCAGCCCTCCCATCGCAATCCCCACATCACAGAGAGCCAGTACGGGAGCGTCATTCATACCATCGCCCACAAAGGCTACGGACACGTCCGGGGCAGAATTGAGCTGTTCCAGATGGACGGCTTTATCTTCGGGAAGCAGGTCACCGTAAGCCTTGTCAATGCCTAATTCTGCGGCAAAGATATCAACAATCTCCTGTTTATCACCAGATAACATTTGAATATTATCTATTTTTAAAGCCTTTAATTTTTTTATAGCATCCGTGGCATCCTCCTTCAGAGTGTCCGAAAGCAGCAGGCAACCGGCATACCGCCCATCGACGGCACAGACTACGACAGTGGCTACACAGTCTGTCAGTTCTTCGGGTACGGATATCTTGCGGTCCTTCAACAGGCGGATGTTGCCGACAAGGACTTTGCGGCTCCCTACTTCGGCCTCCAGGCCATAGCCTGCCAGTTCATTCAATGTAGTTACTTCCAGAGGTTCTACACCCCGTTCGGCTGCGAAGCGGGCAACGGCTTGTGCCACAGGATGGGTGCTCTTCTTTTCTACGGACAGCACCAGTCGCAGCAATTCATCTTCCGGCAGACCGGCCGCCTGTATGGACGTCACGCGGAAACTGCCGGTGGTCAGCGTACCTGTTTTGTCGAAGACGATGGCATTCACGCGGGTGATGGCATCCAGATAATTGCTTCCCTTAAACAGGATACCCATGCGGGAGGCCGCCCCTATTCCTCCGAAATAGCCCAACGGGATACTGATAATCAGTGCGCACGGGCAGGATATTACGAGAAACACCAAGCCACGATAGAGCCAATCGTTGAACACATAGTCGAAGCCCGGGTGCACCGCCGCAACAAGTGCGGGAAGGGCTACTATCAGGACAGCCAGAAGCACGACTATCGGTGTATAGATGCGGGCAAACCGCCGGATAAACAGTTCGGCGGGCGCTTTGCGCTCTGCTGCGTCCTGCACAAGGTTAAGGATGCGTGCCAGCGTGCTGTGGTCGTAAGGTTTCGTCACCAGTATGCGCACTGCCTGTCCGCTGACAATCATACCGGCAAGGACATCACCGCCTGCGGAAACATTGCGGGGCATGCTCTCTCCGGTCAGCGCCGAAGTATCGAAAACGGCCTGCGGGTTTTGCAGAGTTCCGTCCAGAGGAACACGCTCGCCGGGTTTTACTTCAATGGTTTCTCCCACATTGACGTCACGGGGAGAGACTGTGCGGAGCGTGTTTTCACGATATACATCCACCCGTTCGGGGCGCACATCGAGCAGGCCACGGATATTGCGGGTAGCCTGGTTCACGGCTTTATCCTGCAACATCTCTCCCAGAGTATAGAGTAGCATCACGGCAAGCGCTTCCGGATATTCTCCGATATAGAATGCTCCGAGGGAGGCTAAAGCCATCAGGGAGAATTCATTGAACCAGTCTTTCCGCAAGATGCCCTCCCATGCTTCGCGCATCACAGGAAGTCCCACGGGCAGGAAGCCCAACAGGAACCAGCAAAATTCAACCACCGGATGGCTGAATCCTACCCATTCCTGATGCTGGAAGATGATACCCGTGATAAGGAATATACCTGATAGCACCGGAGCTCCTATCTTACGGATTATAGATTGCTCTTTCTCTTTGCTCTGCGGAGAAGTATGTGTATGTGCACAACAACACTGACATTTTGTTTCCATAATCTTAATCTTATTATTTTGTCCGGTACAAAGGTAAGGGATGGGGAGTGCAACCGGGTTGCAAAGGTGATACAGGAATTCATAGGTCGTGTCTCTTCATCCGGGTATAGATGAATTCAATCAAATACATACTCATATAACTCAAATTTCATAAGTTATATGAACTTCGTGTAATATGTTTATTATAGCTAATGAAGTACGATTTCAATCGCACAGCGTAACCTTTTTCCAAAAACATTGTTACCTTTGCAGAAGTAGCATCATACTAAACAATAAGGAGGTAGAATTATGACAACATTAGAACTTGAAGCCGATAAAGCTCGCCTGGCACACGCCATACTGAGTATTGATAACGCCTCATTGTTAGCAGAGGTAAAGAAAAAGCTTGGCGATCTATTGACCATAAACGGTCCTGCGGTTAAAAGCAAGCCCAGACATACACGCCCTATTTCCAAAGAAGTGCAGGATATGGTGATAGGAGAGCTTCCCGCAGATATGGATATAGAGAAAGAGTCTGATAAAATGTGGGAGGATTTGGCCAAATGAAGGTGTTGAAAGGAGTATACCATCAGAAAACACAAAGAGTAGCTGTTCCTGACCGGACAGCCACTCTATGCTCTATTACCTGAAGTGACATAAACACAACGTGTTATTCCGTATTCTTCTTCAACCAATCCACCCTGCGCATATCAGGCAGATGCTTCACCTTAAAATTCTCAAACTTAACCTTAAATCCATCTCCGTCCGGGCAGGCTGCCATCAACCCCACCTTAACGGGAATATTGTCTTGTAACCATGCATTGCGCATCATTATATACGTCTTATCATCAAAGGAATAGAAGATTTCAACCGCATCCAGACGACGGACTGCCTTAATCCAGATATATGGAACCGGCTTATCCAGAGTAATCACACTCCAATCACTTGTCTTATGGGTGACTACTGTACTCAGATTAAACTTTCCGTCCACAAACTCTATACCTGCTTTGATATAGTTCTCATGGTCGATGCGGAGCATTAGTCCCGCCTGGTCGAAACGCTCTTTATAACCACCTGTTATCTTCACCTTCGCCTCGAACTCGCCACCATAAACCGAATAATAGAAAGGAGCGTCATCTACCGTAAAACCATAATGGGAGATGCGCCAGTAATCGCTTTGCGGAGTGACAAACATCGAAAGGGTTTTATCTTTTATCTCCCACTGTTCGGGTTCATTAAACCATTGCATTTTCTCTAACGTCTGCGCAAAAGAAGTTTGCGCCACAACAGCCATCAACAGGCCAAAAAGTAATTTCTTCATTTTTCGTGTTATTTTAATTAATCGTTATTCTTATATCTGACGAACCACCCGGCAAGGATTACCGACAGCCAGCACATTGGCAGGAATACTCTTTGTAACCACACTTCCGGCACCAATAATCGTATTATCACCAATCGTCACTCCCGGCAACACACAGACCTGGGCACCAATCCACACATTATTTCCGATAGTGATAGGATAAGCATATTCAAGCCCTTGGATTCTCTGTTCCGCATCCAAGGCATGTCCGGCAGTATAGAAACCACAATTCGGAGCCACAAAAACATTATCGCCAAATGTAACTTTAGCTCCATCCAGAATGACGCAATTCACATTCGAATAGAAGTTCTCCCCTATTTCGATATTATATCCGTAATCACAATAAAACGGCTGTTCTATCAGGAAAGATTTTCCGGTCTTACCAAACAGTCGGCGGATAATGCTCTCCCGCTCCTTCTTCTGTGAAGGGCGCAAGCTATTCAGTTCATAACATACTTCTTTGCAAGCTTCCCTCTCCGACACAAGCTCTATATCATTATTGGCATCATACAATTTCCCGGCTTTCGCTTTTGCTTTTTCACTCTCCATAATTTATTGCACCTAAATAAATAACCATTAGTTTTCATTACCTTTGCAAAGGTAAAGGCTTACAGATAAGTCGGCAATACTGATTAATAACCATTTTTCCATCTCCATACCGTATGGACATCGTAAATAAACTGAAAAAAGAGCTACTGAAACAAGCGTTCACCGAAGAACAGAAACAGACGGAACGCCTGAATGAGTGCAAACATATAGCTTCCATATATGCACAAACCGAAAATGCCATAGCGGTGTTGAGCGATATGAAAGCCAATATTAGTTATATTTATTACGGCGGAGTAGCCGAGAAACTGGGACTGGCAGAACGAAATACCGCCAAGACCATTCAGTCGATATGGGAAGAAGAAATATTCAGTCACATCCATCCGGATGACTTACAAGAAAAGCATTTGCAAGAACTCCGCTTCTTCCACTTTCTGAAAAGTGTTCCGGAAAAGAAACGTCCGGACTACTACCTTATACACAATATGCGCATGCGCGATCATTCAGGCAGGTATGTACACATCTTGCACAGGATGTTTTATATAGCGAGCCACTCAAACGGAAGTGTATGGTTATCCTTATGCCTTTACAACTTTTCAATGGATACATCGTTAAGTTGCACCATTCTTAACTCGGCAGACGGGCAAACCCTCGAACTGGAAAAGCAGAATTGCAACGACCTGTTGTCAGAGCGGGAAAAAGAAATCCTGCAATTGATAAATAAGGGAAAAATGAGTAAGGACATTGCCCAGACATTATCCATTAGTATAAACACCGTAAACCGGCACCGGCAAAATATCCTGGAGAAACTTCAGGTAAACAATTCTATTGAAGCTTGCCGGATTGCTAAAGAATTGCACTTGTTATGATAAGAGAAGTAAAACCGGGATTAATATTAACTCACTAAAGTACATTTATGAAAGCAAAATTCTTTTTAAGCTGTATAGCGCTGGCAATCTTGTTCAGTGCATGCAATACCACCAACCGCACCCCGAAACAGAAGATAGAACAACAAATAGATTCCCTTCTGAAAGATAAGAAAGCTACGGTAGGCGTTGCCGTACTCGCCAATGATGAGACTGTAGCCGTTTATAATAACCAAATCCATTTCCCCCTGTTAAGCATCTTCAAGTTTCATGTGGGACTAGCTGTTCTGGATAAGATGGATAAAGGGCATATTGCTTTAGATAGTCTTATTGAAGTGAAGTCTTCTCAACTGACGCCCAACACATACAGTCCGTTAAGAGATAAATTTCCCGATCAGAATATTACAATTTCTCTCGGAGAGTTGCTAAAATACACCATTTCGAAAAGCGATAACAATACATGTGATATCCTTATAGAATATGTCGGCGGTATAGAGCAAGTAAATGAGTATGTGAAATCATTAGGAATAAAAGATTGTAATCTTGCGGCAACAGAAACCCTCATGCATACCTCCGGAGATGCTTATCTGAACTGGAGTACTCCGGAAGAAGTAGTCAGATTATTGAATATAGCCGACAAGCAACCCTTATTTGGAACTCAATACAAAGACTTCCTTCAAGCAATCATGCAGGAAACTTCTACCGGCAAAGATAAGCTGAAAGGCCAGTTACCCGCTGACGTAATCGTAGGTCATAAGACAGGTTCTTCCGACCGGACTCCGGAAGGGATAAAGATCGCTGATAATGATGCAGGCTTTGTTATCCTGCCCAACGGACAGAAATATTATATAGCTGTCTTCGTCATGGAGTCGCAGGAAACCGATGCAGATAATGCAGCTATCATCGCCAGTATATCCCAAATTGTATATGATACTTTAAACTCAGATATCCAATGAACAAGAACACTGATCCCCACTGGCTCGAATGGGCCAAGGAATTACAATTCATAGCTCAGGCAGGACTGACCTACTCCCGCGATCCCTTCGACATCGAGCGTTTTGAACGTATCCGGGAAATATCGGCAGAGATCATGAGCCATCAAAGCGATCTGCCGGTAGAGAAGGTAAAAGAATTATTCTGCAATGAAACCGGTTTCCAAACACCTAAACTGGATACCCGTGCCGCCATCTTTAAAGACGGGAAAATACTCCTGGTAAAGGAAAAAGCCGGTGTATGGTCTATGCCCGGTGGCTGGGTAGACGTCAACCAAAGCATCAAAACCAATACAGAGAAAGAAGTTAAAGAAGAAGCCGGACTGGATGTAAAGGCCGTACGCCTGATTGCTTTGCAGGATAGAAACCTGCACAACGTGCCTCCTTATGCATACAATGTCTGCAAAGCCTTTGTTCTTTGCGAAGTTACAGGCGGGAGTTTTCAAAGCAACATAGAAACAACTGAAAGCAGATATTTTTCTATGGATGAGATACCGGAGTTAGCCGAAGAAAAGAACAGCAAAGAACAGATAGCCATGTGTTTCGCCGCCTATCAGGATGAAAACTGGAAGGTGCTATTCGACTAAAACGACAACCCGTAAAAAGTAAAGATATGAAGAAAGAAACCACTCCTCTCCGCCTGATTTATCCGCAATGGCAAGGCGGAATTGTAGATCACTGGATGCCGGATATTCCGGCAGAAGACTCTTCCAGAGGTTATTATTTAGGTGCCCAGTTACTGAACCTGCTGGCTCCGGACAGCAATCAGAAAACCGTGGAAGTTCCGGTATCTGCTTGGGAATGGGTGACGAAGAGATTATGAACTTACTGCCCGGTAAGTTTGACGCTTCCAAAGCATTAATCGTAGGACTGCGTTCATGGGACAAAGGCATGCAGGAACGACAAAAGGAACTGAGCATAAAAGGTCTGGCACCGAAAGAAACAGCGGACAACAGTTCCGCCATTATGGAATGGCTGAAAAATACCGAAGCTTCCAAGGTTGTCATCCACTTTGACCTGGACGTGATAGATCCTGCCGACATGATAGCAGGTGTCGGCGTAGAACCGGACGGTATGAAGACCGAGGAAGTAGTCCGCGTGATTAACGACATTGCTTCCGAATATGACTTGGTAGGATTGACCATAGCCGAACCAATGCCACGTATCGCTATTAAAATCAGAAATATGCTGAACCAGTTGCCTTTATTAAAAGAGTAAGAAAAGAGAAACTCCGGGTTACCGCTGCTGCTTATGACGGTTATGGATATGCCAAACGGGAAATCCTGAAAGACACGCTTGCCCTAAGGTTCACAAACGCTTCCATTGAGTTACTTTCCGTGGCTGGTAGGCATTCTGCTCTCCTATTGTGTACTGACTCAACTGGTAAAGAACTGGTATATCAGAAAGTTTTCGGGTTGGTTATAAAAGAATGCCCTGCTTTTCTTCTTTGTCAGACGATACTGGCGGATGAAGAAAGCCGGGCTATTAGTATCAACAAAACTACAGTGTCATTATTCAGAAAAAGACTCGTCGCATACTTCGGTGACTTGTTCATAAGGAATACATCCATAGCTGCGGTCGTCCAGATAACGCAATGCTACATACGGTACGTCTGCCCCGGAAACATACATTTGCAATATAGATATGACCTCCGCCATACGCGAAGTGAATGAGCCATTTCGTTCATTATAAACCTTCACCCACACACGGTCTCCTCTTTTGATGGAAAGTTCTATATTCTTCATAAACAGTATAATTAATGCGTTTATTGGAATTACTTGCATAGTAACGGCAAA